>JAEUKK010000131.1 GCA_016792625.1 Deltaproteobacteria bacterium
GCGACCAAACCAGCGCTGCAGCGAGCAGCAGCGCGGCCAGATCGATGCGCCCGCGGCGCGCGGCCCGGGGGACCAGCGCGAGCCCGAGGAGGACCGCGGGCAGCTTGCTCAGGAGAGCGAGGCCCCACAGGGCCCCCACGCCGAGGCTGCGCAGCGGAGCGGGCCCCCGACCGTGTGGGTCAAGCTGGAGCGCGGCGAGCGTCGCGCAGATCAGGGGGAGGTCGGGGCTCGCGAAGACCGCCATCAGCCCGAACATCGGCGCGCTCAGCGTGAGCATGCCGGCGAGGCGGGCGGCCCGCGGCGGGCTCAGGGCGGCGACCTGCAGCGGCAGCAGGCCGGCGAGCAGCGCGAAGGGGGCGCGCACCGCGAGGGACGTGTGGCCAAACAGCTCGACCGAGGCGCGGATCAGCCAGGCGACCATCGGCGGGTGGTCAAAGTAGGACCAAGCGGGGCGCTGGCTCCACAGCCAGTAGTAGGCCTCGTCATCACCCAGCTCGACGCGCCCGCTGACCCAGAGCCGGACGACGGTGACCAGCGCGCAGGCGAGCAGCAGCGGGCGGTCGGGCGGCGCCAGGGCTTAGCCGAGGTCGAAGACGTGGGCGTAGAGCCAGACCGCTGGGGCGGTGAACAGCAGGGCGTCGACCCGATCGAGGATGCCGCCGTGGCCCGGCATGATCCAGCCGGAGTCCTTCACGCCAAAGGCGCGCTTGAGCATGGACTCGACCAGGTCACCGACGATGCCGATGGCGTCGACGACCACGCCGAGGATGACCGCGTGGTGCAGGCCCACCTTGGGCAGCCCGAGCTGGGTGACCAAAATCGCGCCGCCCACCGCGGCGAGCATGCCGCCGACGGCGCCCTCCCAGGTCTTTTTGGGGCTGACCCGCTCAAAGAGCTTGTGCTTGCCCAAGAACCGCCCGGCGAAGTAGGCGCCCGTGTCGCCAAACCAGGTGATCACGAGCACCAGGAAGACCCAGGCCACCCCCGCGCTGCCCGGGTCGAGCTCGCGCAGGGCGGGAAGGAAGGAGAACAGCACCGGCACATAGACGAGGCCGGCGACCAGGCGCAGCGCGACCTTGGCGCCCTCGTCGGTGTCGGGCACGCGGATCATCGCCGCGGTCATCAGCCCGGCCGCCGACAGGGCGAGCACCGCCAGCGCCACCCGCGGGTCACCCCACTGCAGCAGCGCGTAGATGGCGCCCCCGGTCAGGCACAGCGCCGCCGAGGTCTCGCGGGGGCGGCTCGGCACCGCCATGCGCGCGTACTCGTCGAGGCCGATGAGCAGCGCGATGAACACGATGATCTGGACGCCGAGCACACCGCCAAAAAGGATGGCGCCAAGCACAGGGATGAGGCCGACAGCGGCGGCGAGGAGACGCTCTTTCATGGAGACCGGCCTCAAGGGCGCGAAGGGGGCGGGCTGCGCAGCCCAAGGCTCGCACACGCGGCGCCGCGCGCGGGCGCAGGTCGCGCTCAGGCGCGGCGGGACTCGGCCCGCAGCTGCGCGCCGGTCTTGCCGAAGCGCCGCTGCCGCTGCGAGAAGACGCGGAAGGCGTCCTCGAGCTGGGCCTTGCGGAACTCGGGCCAGGGCAGCTCGGTGACGTAGATCTCCGCGTAGGCGATCTGCCAGAGCAAGAAGTTGCTCACCCGCAGCTCGCCGCTGGTGCGGATGAGCAGGTCGGGGTCGGGCTGGCCAGCGGTGCTGAGCTCGGCGGCAAAGCTCTGCTCGTCGATGTCCTCGACCTTCAGGCGGCCCGCGGCCACCTTCGCGGCGAGGGCCTTGGCCGCGTCGACCAGCTCGGCCCGCGCGCCGTAGGAGAGCGCGAGGTTCAGGGTCATCCCGCGGTTCGCGCTGGACTCGGACACCAGCGCCCGCAGCGGCTGGCGCACAAAAAAGGGCAGCCGGTCGATCTGCCCGATCGCCCGCAGCCGGATGCCCTGCTCCATGATCTCGGCCCGCTCGTGCAAGACGTAGCGGTGGAGGAGCGACATGAGCGCGCCGACCTCGGTCGCGGGGCGGCTCCAGTTCTCGGTGGAGAAGCTGTAGAGGGTCAGGGCCTCGACCCCCGCCCGGCGGCACTCGCGCACGATCTCGCGCACGCTCTCGGCGCCCTCTTCATGGCCGCGCTCACGCGGGAGCCCCCGGGACTCGGCCCAGCGGCCGTTCCCATCCATGATGACGGCGACGTGCCGAGGCACGCGGAGGGGGGCGGAGGCGTCCATCAGCCCTCGAGGACCTCTTTCTCCTTGTCGTGAGCGAGGCTGTCGAGGAGCTTCACGCAGGCGTCGGTGCCCTCTTGGACCTTGACCAAGGCGCGCTTGAGGTCGTCCTCGGTGATCTCCTTGCTGTCCTCGGCCTCTTTGAACAGCTCGTTGTACTCACGGCGCACGCCGCGGGCGCGCACCCGGGCCTCTTCAGCCATCTTGCCGAGCTGCTTCACCATGTCGCGGCGACGGTCCATGGTGAGGGCCGGGATGGGCACGCGCACGACCTGCCCGTCGTTGCTGGGGTTGAGGCCCATGCCCGCCGACTGGATGCCCTTCTCGATGTCGGGGATCGTGGACTTGTCCCAGGGGTTGAGCACGAGGAGGCGGGCGTCGGGGGCGCTGACGCTGGCGAGCTGGTTGATGGGCATGCTCGCCCCGTAGGCGCGGACCTCGACCTGCACATGATCGAGCATCGCCGGCGTGGCCCGCCCCGTGCGGATGGTGCCGAGCTCACGCTTGAGCTGGGCGACCACCTTGTCAAAGTCCTCGTTCATCGACGACAGGTACTCGTTGATCATGGGTCCCTCCGCGGGGTGGTCGCTGGCCTCAGGCCTCGTGCCGCAGGTGCGTGCCGATGGGCTCCCCGCACACCACGCGGCGGACATTGCCGGGGCTGCTCAGGTCGAAAACAACGATGGGGATGGCGTTGTCCATGCACAGGCTGATCGCGGTCGCGTCCATCACGCCGAGCCCGCGGTTGAGCACCTCGAGGTAGCTCAGCTTCTCAAAGCGGCGCGCGTCGGCGTGCTTCTTTGGGTCTTTGTCGTAGACCCCGTCGACCTTGGTCGCCTTGAGGATGACATCGGCCTGGATCTCGGCAGCCCGGAGCGCGGCCGCCGTGTCGGTCGAGAAGTAGGGGTTGCCCGTGCCGGCGCCGAAGATGACCACGCGGCCCTTCTCGAGGTGCCGCATGGCCCGGCGGCGGATGTAGGGCTCGGCCACCTCGTTCATGGTGATGGCCGACATGACCCGGGTGTAGACACCCTGGCGCTCCAGCGCGTCTTGCAGCGCGAGCGCGTTGATCACCGTGGCGAGCATGCCCATGTAGTCGGCGTGCGCCCGGTCCATGCCCTTGGAGCTGCCGGCGAGCCCGCGAAAGATGTTGCCGCCGCCGATGACGACGGCAATCTCGACCCCAAGCGCGCGGACCTCGTCGATCTCCTCCGCGAAGCGGGCGATGGTCTCGGGGTCGATGCCCCCGTCCCTCCCGCCGGCGAGCATCTCACCAGACATCTTGAGGAGGACGCGGCGGTAGACGGGGCTGCTCATGGCCTCACCGGGGACTGGTGGGAGACCGGTCGGGGAGCGCCCGACCGGGGCAGAGGCGCCTGCGCGGGCGGGGAGCGCCCACCCGCGCGGCGTCGCTCAGGCCTGGCCGCTGGTCATCTTCGCCACTTCCGCGGCGAAGTCATCGGACTTCTTCTCGAGGCCCTCGCCAAGCTTGAACTTGGCGAAGCGGCGGACCTTGATGTTCTCGCCGCACTTGGCGACAGCGGCGTCGATGATCTGGCGGATCGTCTGCTTGTCGTCGACGAACCACTCCTGCTCCATCAAGCAGACCTCCGATTGCCACTTCTTCATGCGGCCTTCGACGATCTTCTCGGCGACTTGGCGGGGCTTGCCCTCGGCCATGACGCGCTCGATCTGCACGGTGCGCTCGCGCTCGGTCACATCGGCGGGGATGTCCTCGATGTTGACGTAGGCGGTCTCTTCGACGGCGGCGATCTGCTTGGTGAGCAGCCGTACCAGGGCCTTGAAGTCTTCGTTGATCGCGACGAAGTCGGTCTCGCAGTTGACCTCGATCAGGACGCCCATGGAGCCATTGTTGTGGATGTAGGCCTCAACGATGCCCTCGGTGGCGGCCCGGGTGGCCTTCTTGGCGGCCTTGGCGATGCCGCGCACGCGCAGCCAGTCGATGGCCTTCTCGATGTCACCGTCGCTCTCGCCGAGGGCCTTCTTGCAGTCGCTCATGCCGGCGCCGGTGCGCTCACGCAGGACCTTGATGTCATTGACGCTCATTGGCAGCTCCAGGGTGCAGCGCCCCGGCACCTTCCAGAGCGGCACAAGAGGTGCCGCCCCTCCCGGTGCGCGAGGTGGCGCGATGGGTCAGGGTCAACCAGGGGACGGGATCAGGCCTCGTCGCGGTCGTCCGCCTCGACGGGCTCGGCGCCGCGGCGGCGCACGATCTCGACGTCGAGGTCGTTCCCGCGGACGATCGGCTGGTCACCGCCGTTGCGGCCGAGGTCGTTGCCCTCGGTCACCGCGTCGGCGATGGCGGTCGTGAAGAGGCGGATGCTCTTGATCGCGTCGTCGTTGCCGGGGATGACGTGCTTGATCCCCTGGGGATCGCAGTTGGTGTCACAGAGGCCGACGACGGGGATGCCCAGCTTGGTGGCCTCGCGGATGGCGATGTGCTCACGCTTGGGATCGATGACGAAGATGACGGTCGGGAGGGCCTTCATGTGCTTGATGCCGCCGAGGCTGCGGTCCATCTTCTCGATCTTGCGGGTGAGATCGAGGGCCTCTTTCTTGGTGATGAGCTCGAAGCGGCCCTCGTCGCGGGCCTTCTCGAGCGCGACCAAGCGCTCGATCGACTTCTTCACCGTGGTGAAGTTGGTCAGCGTGCCGCCCAGCCAGCGGTTGTTGACGTAGTACTGGCCGCAGCGCTCAGCCTGCTCCTGCACGACCTCTTGGGCGGCGCGCTTGGTGCCGACGAAGAGCACCGAGCCGCCCTGGGAGACGGACTGGCTGATGAAGCGGCTGGCGTTGAGCAGGCCCTGCGCGGTCTTCTGGAGGTTGATGATGTGGACGCCGTTGCGCTCGCCGTAGATGTACGGCTTCATGCGGGGGTTCCACAGGCGGGTCTGGTGACCGAAGTGAACGCCGGACTCGAGAAGATCGCGGAGAGAGACGCTGGGCATTGAGGACTCCAGGCCCGGAGGGGCCGATTTGGTTGTGCGACCGCCGAAGCCGCTCGCCCGCCCCCTCTCGGGGGACCGTGGGCAAGCGGGGCGAATGAGGGCGATGCCCTCGGGTGAACCTGCGGAATCGCAGCTCACCGTTCGCCACGCTCGGCGTGGGGGTGCTGCGCAAGACGCGCAGCGGCTCGGAGGGACCGCGGGAGCGACCGCGGGTCAGCGGGGGCCGGTCAAAACCGACCCTTTCCAGACCCGGCGCGCTTAGCATGCACCCCCGGGGTGGGCAAGGCCGGATAGCCAGCCGGTTGCCCGAAAATAACCTACGCGACGGCTTCCTCGTCGCCTGCTGCGCCACAGCACTTCTTGTACTTGCGGCCGCTGCCGCAGGGGCAGGGATCGTTGCGCTTGACGCCGTAGCGCTCGGCCCAGGCCCGCGCCTCGGCGCCGGGGCCCGGGGGCCCGGCCGGCGGCGCCTCTTCGAGCTCGGCAGCGGGGGGCGGGCCCGCCTCATCCACAGGCGCGCTGGACGCCTCACCTGCCGACCCGCCGCCGAGCTGCCGAGGCCGCGCGACGCCCAGACCCGCGCTCGAGATGAGCTGGGTCGGGCCCTCGGTCACGAAGAGGTCGGCCTCGCCGCCGCCGAGCTCGCCCTCGGGCGCCTCACCCGCAGCGGCATCGTGCGCGGCCGCCTCGTCCTCCGACCCGCCCTCGTCCACACCGTCACCCTCACCATCGGTGACGTCGTCGACCTCGTCGAGCTCCTCGCCGCCCTCACCTTCGGGCGCCGAGGCCAAGGCCGCCGCGCGGGCCGCGTAGATCTGGGCGAGGCGGCTGCGGACCTCTTGGATGTTGAACTGCGGCGCCGACCACTCCGGGGCGGCCGCGGCGCTCGAGGCGGGCCGGGAGCCCAGCGCCCGCGCGAGCCCCTCCTCCTCACCGCCGTCAGGCGCGTCATCTTCGTCGATGTCAGCGCCTTGGCTGGGGCTCATGCGCAGCAGGCGGGTGATCACCGCCTCGTCGCGCATCGAGTTCATCAAGCGGAACATCGCGGTGCCTTCGCGCTTGAACTCGAGCAGCGGGTTCTTCTGCCCGTAGCCGCGGAGCCCGATGCCGTCGCGCAGGCGGTCCATGGCGAGGAGGTGGTCCTTCCAGAACTGGTCGGTCACCTCGAGCAGCAGCATGCGCTCGACGTTGCGCAGCGCGTCAGCGCCGACCTCGGCCTCACGGGCCTCGTAGACCGCGAGCGCGTCGGCCCGCATCCGGCCGCGCAGCTCCTCCCACGACCAGTCGCGCACGAGGTCGTCCGGCTCGGTCCAGCTGACGTTGAACACCGTCTGCAGGCGGACCTTGAGCTTATCGACCTTCCACTGCTCGGGGTGGATGTTCGAAGGCGCCGACTCGCTGAGGTAGTCATCGACCAGCGCGTCGATCGCGCCGACGATCATCTCGCGGATCTTCTCGCCCATCAAGGCCCGGCGCCGCATCTCGTAGATGTTGCGCCGCTGCAGGTTCATGACGTCGTCATACTCAAGCAGGTTCTTGCGGATGTTGAAGTTGTGGCCCTCGACCTTGCGCTGGGCGTCCTCAATCGAGCTGTTGATCCACCGGTGCTCGATGGCCTCGTCGTCCTGGAGGCCCATGCGCTCCATCCAGCCGACCAGCTTGTCGCCAGAGAAGATGCGCAGCAGGTCGTCCTCAAGCGCCATGTAGAAGCGGCTCGAGCCGGGGTCACCCTGCCGGCCCGAGCGGCCGCGCAGCTGGTTGTCGATGCGCCGGCTCTCGTGGCGCTCGGTGCCGATGATGTGCAGGCCACCCGCGGCCTTGACCCTGGCCTTCTGGTCGTCGCAGTCGGGCGCGTACTTGGCGTGCAGCTCGGCGAAGAGGTCGGGGTGCGTGTGCTCGTGGGCGGTCGCGCCGACCTGGGCGCGCAGGTCGGCCAGGGCGAGGGCGTCGGGGTCGCCGCCCAGCTTGATGTCGGTGCCGCGGCCCGCCATGTTGGTCGAGATGGTGATCGCGCCCAAACGACCCGCCTGCGACACGATCTCGGCCTCACGAGCGTGGTTTCGAGCGTTGAGCACCTCGTGGGGGATCCCACGTTGGCGGAGCAGCCGGCTCACGATCTCGGACTTCTCGACCGAGACCGTGCCCACGAGGATGGGCTGACCTTTCTCGTGCACCTTCTCGATCTCATCGAGGATGGCCCGGTACTTCTCGCCCTGGGTCTTGTAGACCACGTCGTCCATGTCGTTGCGGAGCACCGGCCGGTTGGTCGGCACGACCATGACGTCGAGGTTGTAGATCTTCTGGAACTCTTCGGCCTCAGTCTCAGCGGTGCCGGTCATGCCCGCGAGCTTGCTGTACATGCGGAAGTAGTTTTGGAAGGTGATGGTCGCGTAGGTTTGGCTCTCGGCCTGGACCTGGACCTTCTCTTTGGCCTCGATGGCTTGGTGCAAACCATCCGACCAGCGCCGGCCCGGCATCAGGCGGCCTGTGTTCTCATCGACGATGGTGACCTTGCCGTCCTGGACGACGTAGTCGCGATCCCGCCGGAAGATGGTGTGGGCCTTGAGCGCCTGATTGACGTGGTGCAGGACCTCCATGTAGGCGGGGTCGAAGAGGTTGGGCACGCTGAGCCGCGCCTCGACCTTGTCGATGCCCTTGTCGGTGAGGGTGACCGAGCGCGCCTTCTCATCGACCGTGTAGTCAATCTCGGCCTGCAACAAGGGCACCACGCCGTCGATGACCACGTACTGCTCGATGTCACTGTTGGCCGGGCCGCTGATGATGAGCGGGGTGCGGGCCTCATCGATCAGGATGGAGTCGACCTCGTCGACAATGGCGTAGTGGTGCCCACGCTGCACATAGTCGGTGATGCGGAACTTCATGTTGTCCCGCAGGTAGTCGAAGCCAAACTCGTTGTTGGTGCCGTAGGTGATGTCTGCGGCATACGCGGCCTGCTTGCTGGCTGCTTCACGGTCCCGCTGCAGAACCTTGCCCACGGTCAGGCCCAAGAAGCCGTAGATGCGCCCCATCCAATCGGCGTCGCGGCTCGCGAGGTAGTCGTTGACAGTAACGACATGCACGCCCTTCCCGCTCAGCGCGTTGAGGTAGACCGGCATCGTCGCGGTCAGCGTCTTGCCTTCGCCGGTCTTCATCTCGGCGACCATGCCATTGTGGAGAACCAAGCCGCCCAACACCTGCACGTCAAAGTGACGCATGCCCATCGTGCGCCAAGCGACCTCGCGCACCGTCGCAAAGGCCTCGGGGAGCAGATCGTCGACCGTGGCGCCGTTGCTGATGCGCTGCTTGTAGACCGCGGTCAGCGCGCGCAGCTCATCGTCGCTGCGCGCCTTCATCCCCTTCTCAAGCTCGGCGACCCGGGCGACCAGCGGCTGCTGCTTCTTGATCCAGCGGTCCGACCGCGTGCCGAACATTTTCTGGATGAAGCGATCCACACTGAACATGAGGTCTCCGACAAAATCGAGCGGGCGCGGCAGGAGCGCGGGGGCAGGCCCGGCGCGCCTCGCTTCTCGGCGCCGCCGCGCTGAGGTCAAGCGGGGCCCAGCGGTGCGACGGCAGGTTGGAGGACCACCGTCCCAGGCCACGCTCTGCGGGTCGCTCGCACCTCAGGGAGGGTGAAGGGCGGCCAAGAGGTGTTGGGCGGCTGGACCGGAGGTGTGGCGGAGGTCGCCCCCCCTGCCTCACCCGCCGTCGTCGGGCAACGGGCTGCGGCTTATTCCAGAACCTCCAGGGGGTCCACCGCCTGCCCATTGACGTAGACCTCGTAGTGGAGGTGGGGGCCGGTGGTGTGGCCGGTCATGCCCACCGTCGCGATCGGCTGGCCAGCCCGGACCGCCTGACCATCGGCCACGAGCAGCCTCGCGTTGTGCCCGTAGCGGGTGACCACGCCCTCACCGTGGTCAATCTCGACGACGCGGCCGTAGCCGCTGGCGTACTCGCTGCGAATGACTAGGCCGGGCCCGGGCGAGACGATGACCGTACCGCGTGGCGCGGCGATGTCGACGCCCATGTGGAATTTCCACTGGCGGGTGAAGGGCGAGCGGCGCCAGCCAAAACCGCTGGTCAGCACCCCCGACAAGGGCCACGCGGTCGGCACCCCCGGGGCGACCCCGCGCCAAGCTTCGGCGTGCTCGGCGAGGCCGCCCATCCGCGCGTCGAGGCGCTGCAGCTCGTCGACCACCTCGTCCAAGCGGCCCGAAGCGCGTCGAAGCCGCAGATCGAGCGAATCCCCGGGATCGAGCTCATCCATCGGGTCGCCCGCCTCGCCGGGCGCCGGCAGGCGGCCGGGCTCCTCTTGGAGCGCGCCCGCGGCTGCCTCTTCGGGATCGAGCGGCCCTTCGGCCGGCGGGGCCATCTCGGGCCCGCCGATCTGCTGGTCGTAGAGCCGCAGGCGGAGCAGCTCGCCGTCCACCGTGTCGAGCCGCCCCTCAAGCGCGAGCAGGCGCCCCTTCAGCGCGAGATTCTCCTCAACCAGGGCGCGCTCGGCGGCGCTCTGGCCCAGGCCACCGCCCGCGGCGCCCACCGTGACGAGCAAGGCGAGGGCCCCGCCGATCAGGGCCACGCTGAGCCGCTGGACCCGGCCGAGCTCGACGGTCCAGCGCAGGATCTGCCCCTGGGCGGCCTCGGGGACCCACATCAGGGTCACCCGGCGCGCCGAGACCGCAGCCGTGCGCTGGGGGCGCGCCTCGCTCACGGCACCTCGTCGATGCGGGCGATGACGACGGTGATGTTGTCATCACCACCGCGGGCGCACGCGGTCTCAATCAGGCGCCGGGCGGCCACCTGGGGGCTGTGGTCAAGCACCATCGCGCCGATCTCCGCCGTCTCGATGAGGTTGCTGAGGCCGTCGCTGCACAGGACGAAGCGGTCGTTTCGGCGCACCGCGCGGACCTGCAGGTCAACATCGACGTCTTCCATGTAGCCCAAGGAGCGCGTGATGATGTTTTTGAGCTTGTGGTGGCGCGCCTCTTCCGGGGTCAGCAGGCCGGCCTTGATCTTCTCGTTGACCAGCGAGTGATCTTCGGTCATCTGCTCGATCGCGCCGTCGCGCACGATGTACCCGCGCGAATCACCCACATGCGCGACGTAGGCGTTGCCGCCGTCGACGAGGATGGCCACGCAGGTGGTGCCCATGCCCTTGTATTCATGCTCTTCGGCAGCCTTCTCGAAGATGCGGCGGCCGGCGAGGCGCACGGCGTAGCGCAGCTTCTCGCGGGCCACCTCGACCGGGCCCTCGTCGCCGCCCAAGCCCAGCTCGGCTGGCTGGAACTCCACCGCCGAGAGCACCTCTTCCACGGTGTTCACGGCGATGGCGCTGGCGAATTCGCCGCCGACGTGGCCGCCCATGCCGTCACAGACCACGAAGAGCTGCATCTCGTCGTTGATCAGGTAGTTGTCTTCATTGTTGGTCCGCTTGACGCCGACGTCGGTCATCCCGCAGGAGGTGATGCGCATGGGGACCTCGACGCCGGCGGCGGACCGGCGGGGAGCCGGGCAGGCCGGCGGTGGACGGAGGGGGAGGAGCGGGGTGCGGAGCGCGGGTGTGGGGCTTGGGCCCCGCTTCGCGTGACGGTCGGCCTAACCCTCAGCGGGCGCCGCTGCGGCCGCGGCGAGGCCGAGCGCTTCGGCGGCGCCCAGCGCCTCGAGCGCGCGGCTCAGCGCGTTGATCTGACCAAGGTCGAGGTCAGCAGGTCGGGCAGCGGGGGGCACGGCGGCGGCGGCGAGGGCGGCGTCCGCGAGGGCCGGTTCGAGGGCGTCGGCGAGGCAGCGCCGCACGGTCTTGCGGGGCTGCGCGAAAGCGACGCGGGTGACGCGCTCCACGAGCGCGGGCGCGAGGCCTTCGGTCAAGGGCGCGGGGTAGAGGTCGAGCCGCAGCACCGCCGAGTGGACCTTCGGCGCGGGGACAAAAGCGCCAGGCGGCACCTTGAGCGCCACCCGCCGCGCCGCCCGCGCCTCGCAGTAGGCGCTGAGGCTGCCGCGCGACCGATCGCCGGGCGGCGCGACCACACGCTCTGCCACCTCTTTTTGGAGCATGAGCACGAGGTGCGAGAACAGCCCGGGCTGGGCGAGCAGGCCCGTGAGGATGGTCGTGCCCACGTTGTAGGGCAGGTTTGCGACCACCGCGACCTTTTCGTCGGCAGGGAGCTGGGCGCGCCCGCCGCCCAGCAGCGCCGCCCAGTCCTGGCGCGCGGCGTCGCCCTCGACGATGCGCAAGCGGGGGCTGCCGCCGAGCCAGTCACGCAGGTGGCCGGCGAGGTCACGGTCCAGCTCCACGACGGTGAGATCAACGTCAGCGGCGAGCAAAGCGCGGGTCATCGCGCCGAGGCCCGGGCCGATCTCGAGCACGCGCTGCCCGGGTCGAAGGCCGGCCGCGCGGACGATCCCCGCGATGACCCCCTCGGACGCGAGGAAGTTCTGCCCGAACCGTCGCCGCGCGTGGGCGTCGATGGCCCTGAGCCGGACCGAGGGGTGGACCGGCCCGGGGAGCTCGAACTGCGGGTCGTGCTCGTCGCTCATGCGGAGGGCTCCGCACCCGGAGGCCAGCCCGCCCGCGCGGTGAGGCTGAGCGGATCGGGCGGCCCCGACAGCGCGCGCAAGCGCCCCACATTGGCGATCATCGCGCCATTGTCGGTGCAACGGGCCCGCGGCGGCAAGAAGGCCTCGAGCCCGAGCGCGGCCACCCGCGCGCGCAGCCGGCCGTTGGCGGCGACCCCGCCGCCGATGGCGATCCGGCGCACGCCGGTGCGCTGGGCGGCGCGGCTGATCCGGTCGCAGAGCACGTCGACCACGGCCTCTTGGAAGGAGGCGCAAAGGTCCGCCGGTGAAGGAGGCTGCGGCCCGGCCAGCGCGGCGCCGACCGCGGTCTTGAGGCCGGAGAAGCTCATGTCGAGGTCGCTGCGGGCGAGGCTCAGCCCCCGGCGCAGGGTCTGGGGCAGCTCGGCGCGCGGCCGCGGCCGGGGCAGGGCCACCGCCGTCGGGTCACCGGTCGCCGCGAGGCGGTCGACCACCGGACCCCCGGGGTAGCCCAGGTCGAGCATGCGAGCGACCTTGTCATAGGCCTCACCCGCCGCGTCGTCGATGGTCTGAGCCACGACCTCGTACCGACCGAGGCCGTGGGCCAGGTAGAGCGCGGTGTGACCACCAGACACCACCAGCGACAAGAAGGGGAACTGGGGCGCAGGCTGGTCGAGCAGCGGTGAGAGCAGGTGGGCCTCGAGGTGGTTCACCCCGAAGAATGGCAGGCCCCAGGTCGCGGCGAGGGCCTTTCCGTGGCAGAGGCCGACCAAGACCGCCCCCACCAGACCGGGCCCGGCGGTCGCGGCGATCACGTCGGGCCGCTGCACGCCCGCTTGGGCCAGCGCCGCCCGCACGCTGACCACGAGCTTCTCGGCGTGGGCGCGGCTCGCGAGCTCGGGCACCACACCGCCGTACTCGGCGTGCATGTCTTGGCTGTGAATGACGTCAGAGAGGACGCCTTCGGGGCCCACGACCCCAACGGCGGTCTCATCACAGCTGGTCTCAATGCCCAGGACAATCATCGGGCGGGCCTATCCGCCAGCGGGGGCGGCCGCCGTCCCGTGCCCCACCTTCGGCAGGTAGGTCGCCGCATCGAAGCGCCCGCCGTCCTGGGCGCCGTCGTGGCAACGCACGCAGACCTCGACGCCCGGCGCGCGCAACGGTCGGGTTGAAGCCGGGTTTGCCGCGTGCGCTGCGCTGGGGCCGTGGCAGGCCTCGCACTGCACGCCGCCCAAGGCGCCCACCTCGGCCGGCGCGGCGGGCCCGCCCGGCTGGCGGGCGCCCGTCGCATGGCAACCCCAGCAGGCGAGATCCATCGAGCGCTGGGCGTCGACCAGGGTGGTCCACGCGCCCGCATGGGAGGTAGTGGCCCATTGGGCGTGAGGTCCGGGGTGACAGCCCGCACACGCAGCTGCGCCGGCGAAGGGCCCGCCCACCCGCGGAGCAGAGGGCGTCGCGGCCGCGCCGGCGGCCTCGATCTCGGCCTTGGCGGTGGAGAGGGCCGCTGCCGCCTGGGGGGCGTCGGCGATGTCTGCGCCCAGGCCCACCAGCCGCAGGGAGAGCCCGCTGCGCGCGCCCCCTGCACCTGCGACGGGGGCCGAGGCGCGCTCAAGCTCCTCCCGCAAATAGGCGAGGCGCTCCTCAGCACGGGCGCGGGCCGCGGGCTCGGTCGCGCCGGCCGCTTGGCGCTCGGCCGAAGTGATGCGCTGGGCGATGCGCTCCCTCCGCTTGTCGAGGGCCTCACCGGCGTCGAGAGGGGCGAGGCCATCGGCGCCCTCCATCCACCGGATCGTCGCGATCCCCAGGACCTTCCCTCGGGATCCGCTGGACAGCCGCAGCGCCGAGGGCGAGACCGGGCGCGGCTCGGGCGTGCTCGGGCTGCCCTTGCCGTCGAGGAACAGGTCGAGCGCGGGCACCGTGCGGGCCACCGCGGGCACCTCGTCCTCGATGAGCTGGCTGAGCACGATGACCAGATCGGCGGCCTGGCCCCCGTGGGCGGCTTGGTCGGCGACAAGGGCGGCGGCCGCGGCGGCCGCGGGCGGGCTGGCGGTGCAGCCAGAGGCGTAGGCCCCCTCGGACCACAAGCCGAGGATGAGGGCGCTCTTTCCGCCACGCTCAAGGCGCAGGCTCGGGGCCGCCGAGAGCCCCGGGCACTGAAGGTTGGTGACGACCAGAGGCACGCCGGCAGCAGCGCCGGTCTTCGTGATCCACGCCGGATCGAGGCCGAGATCGTCGGCGCCGAGGCCCGCGGCGTCGATGCCATCGGCGGCCCAGGTGGACAAGATCAGCTCGGCTTTGCGCCGGGCCTGAGCCAATGCGGCACCCTCGGGCGGCGCGCCCGCCCACAGGGATCCGCCTGCGTCAAACACGGCCACGGGGCCGGGCTCTGCGCGCTGCTGTGCGATGACCGTCGAACGCCGGGGCAGACCGCCCTGGGGGTTCTTCGGTCAACCACAGGGCTCAATCTCCCCCTCGGCGCGGCCTTGAAACAGCACGCGCAGCGTCGGCTCGGGGGCGGTCGACGGGGCCACTTCCCCCGCGCAGCCCAGGCTGAGCGCGGCGGCGAGGGCCGAGGCGTGGGAGAGGGCAGCGGAGCGCGGAGCGGAGCGGCGGGAGGGCATGGAGCCTCTTCGGGGGGCGTCAGAGTTCAGGGTGCCGGCGGGGGCTCGGGCGCGGGCGCCGAGGGGATCCGCTCGAGGCGCTCGGCCTTCTCGGCGTCGCGCTCGGCCTTGCGGTTGCCCTCGCGGATGAGGTCGTCCACCACGCGGATGACGCGCTCGTCGATCAAGTAGATAGCCGAATCACCCTCGACACGCGCGTAGCGCCGCGGACGGGGGTTCCCCTCAGGGTCCTTGTCCACAGGGCCCAGCGCGCCGAGCTGGACCACACGGGAGGCGCCCTCCCGGTCGCTCAAGGTCACCGTCGCGACCGGCGCGCCCAAGCCGTATTTGACGAGATCACCCTCTGGCGCGTCAATGAACTGCTCGACTTCGAGCTCGGATACCATCTGGGCCACGCGCTCGGGGGTGCTGCCGGGCACAGGGACGCCGTCAGCCCAGACCCACTGCTCGGCGAGCAGGCGCACGCCGTGGGCGCCCTGGAGGGGTTCACCATCCCGGGCCTTCAAGGTCGCGTCCACCGCGACCACGTCGGCGGCGGCCATCCGCACCACCCGGCGGTTGCGCATGGCCGAAGGGTCCTGCTTGAGCTCGTCGAGGAGGCCGCGCCGCGCGACATAGACGGTGTCGTCGAGCTTGGACGGCGGCGCAAAGGGGTCGCCCGCCGCCTCGCCGTCGAGCAACATCATGTAGGCCAGCTCTTCGTTGGTGCCCTCGTCGGGGGCATCGGCGCCGACCAACAGCCGCAGGGGGCCGCGGCTCTCAAAGCGCAGGGTCAGGTCGACCCGGGGGGTCGCGAGGCCCCAGCTGGCCAGCGCCTCGGGCGTGGGCGCCGCTTGCACCTCGATGAAACGTGAGGCCTTCAGCGCGCTGATCCGCCCGAGCAGGCGCCGCACCTGGTCGTCATTGGCGGCCATCTGCGTTGGGGCGGTCATCTCCCACTGGGTCTCGCCCGCGCGGCGGATCTCCAGCCGGGCGGGCGCGCCGGGCACGTCCGCCTTCACAAACACGCCACTGACGTCATCCCCGTCGAATGATGCGAAGCGCCGCTCGCGGAACTCATCGAGGGTCAGGCTGTAGTAGTCGACCGCCGCCTTCTTCACCGTGTAGATGGCGTCGCCGGGCACCGGGCGAATGTAGTAGGAGACGGCGCTGGGGTTCGGATCCCCTGCCTCAAAGGCCAGCTCCTGCCCGTCGCGAAGGGTAAGGGTCACCCGCACTGCGTTGGCACCCAAACCATAGAGCTCGGGCGCTTGGGCCCCTTCGACCACCGAGGCCCGGGCGGTGAGGTCGTGGATCTGGTGCTTGACCCGGTTGACCATCGAGCGCCCGGCCACAAAGTCGGTGCCGTCGATGCGCCACTCGCCGTCCTTCTCGACCAGTGCAATCTGCGTGCCGTCGGGCCGCCGCACGTCGACCTTGACCAGCTCGTGTTTCTCAAAGGTGAACAGGCGCTTGGGCCCCTCGGGCGCGGGGGCGAACACCGCCGGCCGCAGCACGAGCAGCGCGACGCCGACGAGGATCAGCAGCACCGCAGCGATCAGGGTTCCGCGAAAGGCCTTCATCGAGGCTCCTGCGGCTCAGCGGCCGCGACGGGAGAGCCAGGTGGTGAGCCCGGCCAGGGCGACCAGCAGGGGCATCAGCCCGAGCGAGGTCCACCGGATGACCGAGGCGTCCTCGGCGGTGATCGCGAGCCGGCGGGAGCGGGTGGCCCGCCCGACCGCGCCGGTGGCCACGCCGAGGCGACGGTCATCGCCGGCCAGCCAGTGCATCGCGTGGACAGCGAAGACCGCGTTCCCCGGCGCGTCGCCGATCATGCCGTTGGTGATGAGATCACCGTCACCAAGCACCAAAACACGCGCGACGGGTCGCCCCGCGCGCACCATCGGACCACCCGGGCGAAGCTCCAGTGCGACCGCCAAATCCACCGGACCTGCCCCGTCGAGCTCGGGCTCATAGACGGCGCCCCCGCCGACCAGCGCGCCGCCCCGGTCGATCCAGCCATCCCGCGTCGACTGCAGCACCGGGGTCGCGACCTGCGCCTCAGGGGCCGCATCGGCGAGCTTGAGGGGTGCGGGGTGCGAGAGCACGACAGGGAGCTTGTCTTCGATGAGGCCGGTGGTGATCGCGTGCGGTCGAAAGCGCGGGATGGGCCGGTCGCGGTAGGGCACCTGCATCTCGGGCTGGAGCGCAACACCGTCAGGCACGCTGATCCCAAGGCGGCGCAGCAGCTCGGGCGTCGGCGTGCCCACGTCCACCGCGAGCAGCAGCGCCCCGCCGCGGCCGATCCAGCCGAGCAGCGCGTCCTCTTCGGCGGCGGTCAGGGCTTGGGTGGGGCGTGCGACCACGACCACCGCGGCGTCCTCGGGGATAGTGGGCAGCACCCCCTCCCGATCGGTCCGCAGCAGGTCGAGGGGACGGACCTCATAGCGCTCGCGGTCGAGCAGGCCGGCCAGCTCCGATAGACCGTCGGGGCCGCTCTTCTCGGCGTCCAGCTCACCGTGGCCGGTGAGCAGGTAGGCCACCCGCTGGCTGGGGGCCATGATCTGCGAGAAGCCCCGGGAGATCGCCGCTTCCCCCACGAACTCCAGGCGTTTGTCGGGGCCGGTGCCCACGCGGCGGAAGAGCTCGCGATCGCTGATGTCGACGCGCTCTTGGCCGCGCTGCAGGACGATGTGACCGTACTCGGTGACCGACAGCTTCTCGGCGGTCAGGCGCTCACGGTCAAAGTCCATCAAACGCCAGCTCACCACTTGGCTCTCGGCGTCGAGCGCTTTGAGCAGATCCTCCACCGCTTGGTTCTTAAACGGCGCCTCTTCTTTGCCCGCTTGGCTGGTGAAGGCCGTGATGGTCAGTGTTTGGCCATCCTGATCGAGCAGGTTGAGCTTCTCGCGGGTCTCGGCCTGGAGCGTATTGCTCGCCCCCTCGGACAGGTCGACGCTCCACCGGGTGGCGTCGGCGAGCACAAAAAGCAAACACAGCGAAGCGATCACCATCACGGTGACCAGCGTCGCGTTGGTGCCGTGCGCCAAGAGGCGCCGCGTGGCTTGTTTCACCGCCACCTCCGCGACTCGACCGAGCGCCACGTCAAAAACAAGAACGCAAAGGAGAACAATACAAACCACGCGACGTGGGAGCTGTCGATGACCCCGACGCTGAACGGCTCGACGTGGGTCAAGAAGCTGAGCTGGCGGAGGGCCTGGCGACCCGGCTCCCAATCGACGAGGTGCGCGGCCCCGCCGGCGATCCAGAAGGGCAGCAGCACCAGCACGCCGCCCAGCCCCGCGGCCACCGGCTCGTCGCTCAGGCTGCTCGTGAACAGCCCCGCCGACGAGAACGCGCCGCAGCAGAGCAACAAGCCGAGGTAGCTCGTCGCGATGACGCCCCAGTCTGGGTCACCGTAAATAGCGAGCAGGAGGGGAAAGACGCCGGTCAGCAGCAGCAGCAGCGCGCAGAGGGCGAGGCTGGCCGCCCACTTCCCGAGCAGCAGGGCCCACAGGGGCACCGGCGCGGTCATCAAGAACTCAAAGGTGCCCAGCCGCTCCTCTTCGGCGAAGTGTTTCATCGTGAGCAGGGGGAGGAGGAACAGCAGGCTGACCGAGAGGTTCGAGAACATCGCCCGGAGGCTTGCCTCACCGTTCTGTTGGATCCCCATCACAAAGAATAGGCCGGCCAGGAAAAGGAAGGCGCCGAGGAACACATAGGCGATGGGGCTCACGAACCAGACGCGGAGCTCTTTCTTGAAAATGGCCCAGGCGGCGCTCATCTGCCCTCCCCGCGGGCCTGGGTGTGGCCCTCTTTGCCCACAATGTGGAGGAAGGCCTCCTCGAGGTCGGGCGCCCGGCGCTCCATCGCCCGGAGCGTCCAGCCCCGCGCGGTCGCGAGGCGCGCGATCGCCGTGCGCGGGTCGCCCGGAGCGCGGATCTCGAAGGGCAGGAAGCCCTCGTCATCGCCCGCGTCGGCATCGGCCGGATCGAGGGGCCGGACCTGCTCGACCTCTTCGAGGGCGCCGATCAGCGGGGCAATCTGGGCGCGCTCCCCAGCATCGGGGTGCCGAAGCTCCACGCGGAACCGGGTGCCGCGGTCGACCCGGGCCCGCAGGGCGTCGAGGCTGCCTTGGGCGACCACGCGGCCCCGCGCGATGAGCACGGCCCGCCGGCACAGCCGCTCGACCTCGCTGAGGATGTGGGTCGAGAGGATGACCGTGCGCTCCCGGGCCAGATCGCGGATAAACTCGCGGATGTCGACGACCTGGGCAGGGTCGAGGCCAGAAGTGGGCTCGTCGAGGACGAGGACCTGGGGGTCGTGGAGCACAGCTTGGGCGAGGCCGACCCGCTGGCGGTACCCCTTGGACAGGCTGCCGAGGACGCGGTCCTCCCAGCCGGAGAGGCCGACGCGGTCCATCACCTCGCCGATGCGGCGGTCGCGTCGCCCGCGCTCGATCCCGCGAAGCTCAGCCACGAACTGCAGGTACGAGCCGATGGTGAGCTCGGGGTAGAGCGGCGGTCGCTCGGGCAGGTAGCCGACGCGGCGCCGCACCTCCATGTTGTCGTCAAAGACGTCAAAGCCGGCGACGACGGCCTTGCCCTCGGTGGCGGGCAGGTAGCCGGTGACCATGCGCATCGAGGTCGTCTTGCCGGCGCCGTTCGGGCCGATAAAACCGAGGATCTCGCCGCGGTGCGCCTCGAAGCTGACGTCGTCCACGGCGACCAGGTCGCCGAAGCGCCGCCGGAGGCCGACGGCCTGCACGACCACGTCGCCGCCGGCGGGCGGAGGGGGAGCTGTCACAAGGTCCTCGGGGCGCGGCGGTGCACGGGGGTCTGGCGGTTAGGCGGCAGGAGGCTGGGCCCCCGCCGGCCGCGCCCCCTATCCCGACCATGCCCGCGGGGAGGAAGCCCCTTGCCGACCCGCCTGCCCGCAGGGCTCCGTTCGCTCAGGATGGCCTCTGGGGCGCTGCTTTGCTTTGGTTTGCCGACAATTGCCCGCGCCGACGGCCCCGCCGATCCGCCCCCGCGCGCGGTGGTGATCGACCAGATCGTGCTGGTCATCGGCGATCGCGTGGTGACCGCCAGCGAGCTGCGCCTCGAAGAGGCCCTGCGCGCGCGGCTCCCGTGGTGGGCCCCGCCGCAGCCCGAGGGCACCTCGACCCTCCAGGTGGTGGCGGACGCCGCGCTCATCCGGGCGCTGGCCGGTGATGCGGCCCTCTACGTTCCTGACGATGAGCTGGTGCGGGATCGTGCGGCCCAAGTCCGGGCCGCTTGGGGCGACCCCGAGGCCTGGCAGAGCTTCTTGTTGCAGCACGGGCTCGACGAGGAGCGCCTGCTGACGCTGGTGCGCAGCCGGCTCATCGTCGACCGCTACCTTCAGCGCACCCTGAGCCTCGCGGCGCGATCCGAGGGCAAGCCGCTCGAAGCGCTCTATGCTGGCTGGATATTGACCCAGCGCGGCCGTCTTCCGCTGCGCGTCCCCTCGGCCGTCGAGGGGGCCCCATGATGGCCTGCACCCTCGGCATCACCGATCTGGACGAGATCGTCGCGCTGGAGGCCCGCGCCTTCCCCGCCGGCGCCTGGGACCGCGGCGCCGTGCAGGGCAGCCTCGACGACCGTTTCGGCCTGCACCTCGGCCTGCGGGCAGAGGATGGCGCGCTCGTTGCCGTCGCGCTCGGCGTGGTCATCTTCGAGCACGCTGAGCTGCTGCGCATCCTCGTCGCCCCCGAGCAGCGGCAGCGCGGGCTCGGCCGGGCCCTGCTCGACGCGCTCGTGCAGGCCTGCGCCGCCCTTGGCGCCGAGCGCCTCTCGCTCGAGGTGCGGGCTGAGAACGGCCCGGCCCAGGCCCTCTACACGGCCATCGGCATGCGACAGGTGGGCAGGCGTCGGGACTACTACGTAGACGGCGAAGACGCCCTCCTCTACGCCATCGACCTCCTCCCCTCCCCTGCTCCGGAGCCCCGGTGAGCCTCTCCCGCCTGCGGACCGCGGCCCTGTGCACCCTCCCCCTCCTCGGCCTCGCTGCGCAGAGCGCGCGCGCGGCGGTCCCCGCCCGCTGCGCCGAGGCGGTGCAGTCGGCTCCCGACGCCCCCTTCGTCACCCCCACCGTGACCAAGGCGGCCTTCATCCTCGAGCTGTGGTTCGGCCCCGGTGATGATCCCGCCCAGCTCCGGGCCTTGACCGATGTGTTGGAGCGCCACAAGCTGCGGGCGACGGTGCTGGTCCACCCCGACATGATCGCGCAGAATGGCGCTCTCATCACTGATCTCACGAAGCATAAGCATGAGCTTGGCCTGCTGCTTCGGGCGGCCGAGCTCCCCGATCCGGGCGTCAATCCGGTGCTCCCGCCCGGGGTCCGGATGCCGCCGGGCACGCAGCCCCGCGGGCCCGGCTTCACCACCCTCAACGCGTGGCTCCCGCCGCTGCGGGCCCACGTCAAGGCGCTGCGGGCCCACACCGACCTCGCCGTGGACGCCGTCTCCATCGACGTGCTGAGCGGCGGTGCAGAGCAAGCCTTTGAGGCGATGGGGATCCGTGCGGTACTCCCCCAAGACCCCATGGAGCCCGGCCCGCCCCGGGTGCTGCGCTCCGCCACCGGGGAGCCCGCCCGCGGGCGGGTGCTCCCGGCGGATCACTGGAAAGATCCCTGCGGGCCCGCCCTGCCCGCCTGGACGCCAGCCGCCCTCGACCGGGCGGGAGCAGCGGCGGGCGCCTCCCCCGCTGCCCGGATCTCACTCCCGGTCGCCGGCGCGCAGCCGGCCCTGCTCGAGCGCTGGCTCACCGAGGTCGTCGAGCCCGCGGGCTGGCAGGTGATCACGGCCAGCGCCGCCGCGGCCAAGGCCCGGGCGGTCGGCGGCGGCCTCATCGGCGCGGCCCTCGCGCCCGCCGAGCTGCCCCCAAGCCTCGCCCCCGGCCGCTACGTCGAGCGCGCGGCGCTGATCGCCGCGGCCCCCCTGGTTTTGGAGGGCGCCCGCCTGCCCCGCAGCCTGCCCGGGGGCCTCACCTTGACCGAGTATGTGCAAGGGATGGTGCTGTGGGCCGCTGATCCCACCGCCGAAGGCTACCGCTTGGGCCCTCTCGGCGGCCCCGGTGAGCTGGCCCGGAGCACCGTGCGCCCGGGCCTGCGCCTTGAAGCCGAGCTCGTGCGGGCGGCCATGCAGGAGCTCAAGCCCGGCCTGAGCGGCAGCCTGCCCTCGGCGGTCTCGGTCGGTGAGCACCTGCTCACGATCAGCGAGCTGGCCGTGATCCTCAGCCAGATGGCCCTCGATCAACCGCTGAGCGTGCAGGCCAAGCCGCCGCCCGACCCCTTCGCCCCCGACCTCGGCTGGGGGCGCTCGGGGACCTCGGGCGGCTGAGGGCCCGCGCGGAGCAAGCCGCGAAGGCGGCGCGGCCCGCGGTCAAGCAGCCGGAGCCCACGCCGCGCGAGGTGAAGCTGCCGGACGTCAAGCCGGGCGGACGTCAAGCCGGGCGGAGGTCAAGCCGGGCGGATCAGCGACCTGCGCCGAACTTCACCGACTTCTGCACCACGAGCTCTTCGCAGATGGCGGTGTACTGGCTGCGCTCGACCACGCCGCGGATGCAGGCCTCAAAGTCTTTGTCGGTGCTGCCCTTTACCGAGAGCGACAGCAGCGAGAGCTTGCCGCTCTGGTGGTAGGCGAGCTCCATCGAGGCGGTGGCGCCGATGCCCTCGCCCAGGCGGCCGCGCGCCTCGGCGTAGCAGCGGTCGAGCGCCTTCTCGAGGTGGCCGCCGCTCGCCCGCACCGTGGGGAGCAGGGTGTCACCGCAGCCCTCAATGCCCTTGACCCCGGACTTGCGCACGGGGCCGGTCGCGAGCAGCGCGCTCTGGGCGCCGCCGCCCGCAGGATCGTTGATATCGGGCACCCCTGCCCCGGCGGGGTTGGCGTCAGCGAGGCCATCTTCTTCCGCCCGAACCGGAGGGGCCGCCTCGGGGCCGCCAGACATATCGGGCGCGGGCCCGCCGCCGGTTTTGGGGGCTTTTGCGCCCGCCTTCGCCGCCGGCGCGGCGGCCGCGGCCACGACCTGCTCATCTTCGGCGGCGTCGAGGTTGATGTGCCGGTAGGCCCGCCGGTACACGTCGACATCAGCGACCACCGGGACAAAGTCGTCGTCGTTGGTCATGACCAAGCCGACCGCCGCGGCCACGCCAAGCGCAGCGAGCAAGCCCAGCCCCACGAAGAGGCCGGTGCGCTTCGGGCGCGCCTTCTCTGCCGCCTCAGCCTCGCGGGCCTGTGCGAGCTCACCCGGGTTGGTCGGGGCTTCTTCGCCCGGGATCTCGATGAGGCAGCTGGGGCAGCGGCCGCCGTTGCGCAGCAAGTCCGGGGAGACAGCGGCGCGACAGAAGGGACAAGCGCCCATGGGGCCTCCACACGGTCGAGCGGGACCGCGGCGCCAGCTATCCCGCGTGGGTGGGCGCCGCCAAAAGCGGGCGCTCCCGCTGGCCCGGCCGCGGCCGCGCGCGAGGGCGCCCCCCTGCCGCCGAGACATCGGCCCGGTCGACCGGTTCTCAAGCCGGACATGCGCGGGCGCGGGCCGGCGGCGGGTTAGTCGGCCCCGCGGCCCAACGCAGGGCCCCGGAGCCCACCATGTCCTCGACCCGCGATTTTGTGGCCGCCACCCTCGCGGACGCCACCCTCCCCTTGCTCCGCCGGCCAGTCGAGGATCTCATCTACGAGACCCTCGACACCCGGCAGATCCCCAGCCGCACCGACTTTAAAGAGCTGCGCGACCTGGTGAACAACCTGCGCGGCCAGCTCGGCGGCGTGACCGGGGGGATCAAGCGGCTGGCCGACCAGGCCGAGGCGCTCGATGAGCAGGTGCAGCTCGCCGAGGGGCGCCTCGACGGGCTGTCCGAGCAGCTCGAGGCCTTGGCCAGCGGCGCTGGGCCGAACGAGGCCGCGGTCGAGGCCGAGGCCATCCGCGCGGCGGCCCTCGCGGAGCTGGCCGAGCAGGTCCGCGGGCTGGTCGCGCAGCTGCGCGCGCAGGAGTCCAGCTTGGTCGCGGCGCACACCGCCATCGCGGAGGTGGGCTTGACCGCGCAGCGTGGCGCCGACGTGCTGGCTCAGCAGGGCTCGGCCACGCAGGCCCAGCTTGACGCGCTGGGCGCGGCCCTCAGCCGGCTCGACCTGCGGGTGGGCGCTTTGCCCGCGGCCCCCACCGCCGCCGAGCTCGATGCGCGCGTCGAAGCTGCCCTGCAGAGCGCGATCCCCGCCGTGCTCGACCGCATCGTGCAACGCCGAGTCGAGGCCGCCCTCGAGGCGCAGCGCCCCGCCCTCCTCGCCGCGATTGACGCGCTAGTCGATGAGAAGCTCCGCGCGTACGCGCCGACGGTGACCATGGTGACCGCGCCGGTCCCCGACGCGCCGAGCGCCACCCCGCCGGCCGCCCCCGTGGCGGCCCCAGCCGCCGCAGCGTCGACCGCCGCCGCCCCATGCAAGGTCCCCGACTGCGCGGATCCTGCGCGCGCCCGGGGCTTTTGTGCGCGGCATTACCAACATTGGAAGCGCAACCGCCTCCCCGGCTTCCCCAACCCTGAGCCGGGCACCTAAACCGCCTAGACGGCGGTCAAGGCCGGGCCCGCCTCAGCGCACGCCGTACAGCGTGTCGAGGATCACCACCGACACATTGCAGAAGGCGTGAAAGAAGGCGCCGGCCACCACGCCGCCGGTCTTCTCGCGCATCCACGCGAAGACGAGCCCGGGGAAAAAGGTGGCGAAGTGCCACCACTGCACCTCAACCAGCGAGTGGCCGAAGGCAAAATACGCGCAGGAGATGACCGCGCCCCAGCCCATCGGCACACCAAAGATGAGGAATTTACGCGCGAACCGCTCGTTTAGGCGCGTTTGCATATAGCCGCGGTAGAAGAATTCTTCGGGGATCGCGACGAAGAAGACCTGGTGCGCGATGAGCAGCGCGATGTCTTCGGGCAGCCGTTGCCCGGGGGTGTGGCCAAAGATGAGGCCTTGGTAGAGGTGGTAGCCGATGAGGTAGGGCGCGAGGATGACCGCCACGACGCCAAAGGTGAGGCGCACAGCCTCCCACCACGCCGCTCGGTCGGCGAAGGCCGGGATGTGCAGGCGGTACCCATAGGAGTCCACCCCGCGCCAACGGCAGAGCAAGACCGGCGCATAGATGAACACGAGCGGAACGACGGCGAGCACGAGGTCATGGTTGATCGCGCCGTGCGCGGCGACGACCCCACGGATGGCAAAGTTGGTCAGTAGCCAAAGCACGGTCAGCTCAAGAAAAAGCGCACGCTCCTGGCCCTTGAGGCTCGGATCGGGCCGATCCCCCGGCAGAAGCTGCGCGGCGCCCGCGTCCATCAGGCGTCCCCTTCGGTGAGGCGGTGCGAGAGCGCGCCCCGGTGGTAGCCGCCCAAGTCAAGGGTCAACCAACGCACGCCCGCGGACCGAGCCGCAGCGAGGGCGGCCTCACGGACCTCGGGTTTGACGTACAGCGCGATCTCTTCGACCGGGCACTCGACCCGGATGAGCGCCTGGCCGTCGACCTCGTGCCAACGCGCGCGGAGCTGTCGGGCGCCCAGCGCGCGCAGGGCGCTCTCGACCGCGCGCACGGCCGCCACCCGCGCCGGCGTGACCCGGGTGCCGACGGGGAAGCGGCTGCCCAGGCACGAGAAGGCGGGCTTGTCCCACACTTCGAGGCCGTAGGCCCGCGCGATGGCCCGCACCGCGGCCTTGTCGAGGCCCGCCTCGGCGAGGGGGTGTCGTACCGCGCGCTCGGCGGCGGCGACCAAGCCGGGTCGGTGCTCGCCGAGGTCGTCGAGCAGCGTGCCGTCTGCGATCTGCTCGAGCCCGAGGCGGTCGGCGGCGGCCCGGGCGAGGCCAAAAAGTTCGGTTTTGCAGTAGTAGCAGCGGTCGCCAGCGTTGGCCGCGTAGCCCTCGCGCTGCAGCTCATCGCTGGACACGAGCTCGTGGCGGAGGCCAAAGCTCGCCGCGATGCGCCCGGCGATGGCGAGCTCTTCGGGCGGAAAAGTCGGGGAGTCTGCCGTGAGCGCGACCGCCCGACCGCCGAGCGCCTCGTGGGCGACCACCGCGACCACCGCCGAGTCGACCCCGCCGGAGAACGCGACCAGCACGCTGTTCATATCGACAAGCAGCGCGCGGAGCCGCTCGAGGCCGGCCCGGTCGGCGCCGCTCAGCCCGGTCATATCGACGGACTTGTGCGCTCGGTGCTCTGCGCCCAGCCGGAAGACCTCGGCCAAGCTCGCCCCCGCAGCCAGGGCGTCGAGCGAGCCAGCGGGTGCGCGGGCGGGGGTCGAGAGGTCCGGCGTGGTGTGCGGGCGGGCGGGCATGGGCACCGCCTAATCGCCGCCCGCCCCGCGGGCCCAGGGCCGTGGGCGACCCGCCGGGCCGGCGGTTGACACATGGGGACACCTCAGGCTGGATCGAGCGCTCTTCTTGACGGGGGGCACGTGCTATGATGTGCGACCTCCTGCGGAGCCTTGACGACGATGAAGCGACCCGAGCCAATCCTCCCCGCAGCTGACCGCCATCATGGCGGATATTCCGCACATCTCGGCGGGTCGGCTGCGCGACATGGCTCTGCCGCGAAGGGGGGCATCGCCCTTACCCGCCCACCGCGGCCGATGCTCGCCGCGGCGCTCGGCCTCAGCCTCGGCCTCGTGTTGTCCCCGACAGACGCCCTGGCCGCCTTCCCCGCCGAGGCCGGGTGGCAGGCCCTGCGCCTCGACGGCAGCCCGGTCACCGACCCCATCTACGACTTCTCGGGCAGCGACGCGGTCGACCTCGTGGGCGAGACCGACCGCCCGGCGGTGGCCTGGGCGATCGACGCCGACGACCTCTCGGTGCGCATGCGCCTCGAAGATGACCCCCGGGCGACCACGAGCACGCTGCGCGACCTCTATGGCGTGCTGATCGACACCAACGGCGACGGCGCCGACTACGAGTGCGTGATCCAGCTGCGCAGCACCGGCGCGATCCTGGGCGTGTACGCCAACTCCAGCCGGGATGTGGGCGGGTGGCGCGACGCCCCCGACGCGGCCTCCTCATGGGAGCTCGCCGCCCCCCTCGCCGGCCTCTCACCCCGCGCGCGGGTCAGCCCGGTCGGCGAAGGTGTGGGCGGTTTTGGCGGCGACGAGGACTGGTTCCTCGACCTGCGCGTGCCCCGCACCGCTTTGGCCGACGGCTGCGGGCTCGACCGCGCCGCGCCCTTCAGCCTGTCCGTAGCCACCACCGAGGGTGGGGTCAGCCCCTACCGCCTGAGCACCGATCTGGTCGGCGTCGACAACCGCCTCGGCGAGAGCCTCGCCGATGGCCTCAGCGAGACCTACATCATCGACGAGGACGGCGACGGCCTCTCAGTGACCGAAGAAGAGGCGCTGGGCACCGCGCCCACCCTGGTCGACACCGACGGCGACGGGCTCGACGACCGCCGCGAAGCCCAGGATGAGGGCACCGATCCGCTGCTCGCCGACACCGATGGCGACGGGCTCGACGACGGCGATGAGCTCGCCGCGGGCTCTGACCCCTTCCTCATCGACACCGACGGGGATGGCGCGACGGACGGCCGCGAGGTCGCCGGTGGCACCTCGCCCCTGCTGCCCGACACCGACGGCGATGGCATCGGCGACCTGGCCGAGCTGGACTGCGACGAGTCCGACGCCGCTGACCCGGCCGACCGGGATCGCGACGGCCTCAGCGACATCGACGAGGGCGCCGAAGACAACGACCGCGACGACCAGCCCAACTGGTGCGACCCCGACGACGACGGCGACACCATCCCGAGCAGCGTCGAGACCGACGGCGACATCGACGGCGACGAGATCCCCAACCACCTCGACACCGACGCCGACGGCGACGGCACCCCCGACTACGAGGAGGGCCGGGCCGACAACGACTGCGATCGCCTCGAAAATTGGGAGGACCCGGTCAACGAGGACGGCCCCTGCGGTGATCTCGACGGCGATGGGCTGGACAACGGCGGCGAGGCCAACTGCGGCACCGACCCCTACGACCCCGACACCGACGACGACGGCATCCCCGACGGTGAGGAGGACTGCGACGAAGACAGCGATGGCGACGGCATCCCCGACCCCCTCGACCCTGACAACGGCGGGAATGGCGGCGGCGGTGACGGCCAGGGCCCGGATGGCACGGTGAACCCGCTCTTCGCCCTCGACGACGGCAAAATCACCGGCGGCGCCTGCTCCACCCTCCCCCTGAGCAGCGCGGCCCTCCCTGCCCTGCTCGCCGCCTTGGCCGCTGCGGCGCGCCGCCGGCGCTCCCGCGCGCTCGGGGCCTCCGCCGCGCTCAGCGTGGGTGGTCTCGCTGGTCTCGGTGGTCTCGGTGGCGCAGCCCACGCCCAAGACCTCAACGGCCAGACCTTTCGGCCGGCCCTGGGCGAAGATCGTTTCCTGAGCGTCGATGACAGCGAGAACGGCCCCGAGCTGGTCGGCGCCGCGCTGTGGACGCACTGGGCCAAAGACCCCCTGGTCTGGCGCTTCGCAAACGGCGCTGAGCAGCCGATCCTCGAGTCGGTGACCACCATGGATCTGCAGGCCTGGGGCACGGTGGGCCCGGTGCGCATCGGCCTCGACCTGCCGCTACACATGAAGGTCGACGGCTATGGCGCAGGCGCGGTCGATCCCGGCGTGCTCGGCGACATCCGCCTCGACGCGCGGGCCGAGCTCATCGAGCGCGGGGCCAGCCCCTTCGGCTTCGCGGTCGGCGCCCACCTCCAGGCCCCGACCGGCGACGGCGCGGCCTGGGTCGGCGAGCCGAGCTGGACGGGCGGCGCGCGAGCCATCGGGACCTACGGCAACGAAGATCGCCTGCTGAGCGCCAACCTCGGCTTGTTGTTCTCCCAGGTCGAGGAGCTGCCCGACGACGCTGTGTGGGGCAACCGCCTGCAGTGGGGCGTCGGCGGCGCCACGCGCTTCATCGGCCCGGTCGACGCGGCGGCCGAGCTGGTCGGCGCCCGCTTCTTGGGCAGCGACGCGGGCGCGGCGGCGACACCGCTCGAAGCCCAGCTCTCGCTGCGCGGTCGGCCCATCGACCCGCTGTTGATCAGCCTCGGCGCCGGCTTTGGCCTGACCCAAGGTATGGGCGCGCCGCCGGTTCGCCTGATCGCCGGGATCTCGGGCCACTTTGGCGACCGCGGGGGCGACAGCTCCGGCCTCACCGACGCCGGGCCGGGCCGCACCCCCACACACCTGCTGTTCATCGCCGAAGACGGCGGCCAGATCGCCGAAGCGGTCTTCACCATCGTCTCGGGGCCGAGCAGCGGCCGGGTCATCGCGCCGCACGAGGGCCCTCTGGTGCTGCACCTCAAGCCCGGGGTTTACCAATTTACGGCCGACGCCGAAGGCTTCGCGCCGATCAAGGGCGCGCTCGAGGTGCCGGCGGGCGTCCACCATGAGCAGCGCATCGCGATGGCCCGCATCGCGGGCACCTGCGCGGTCACCCTGCACGTCTCGGACGGCGAGAAGCGGCCGCTGGCCGCGAAGGTGTCGGGCGGATCGGGGCTGGTCAACGCCACCACCGACCCGACCAGCGGGGTCGCGCGGTTCAGCCTGCCCGCGGGCGGCGCGCACGAGTTCGTGGTCGCCGCCGACGGCTACTCGGCCGAGCACCGCGCGGTCGCCTGCGTGCGCGGAGAGGACGGGAAGCTCCAGAACATCGACAAGGACATCATCCTCGGCGGGATGAGGGCGCGCCTCGAGGGCTCGAAGGTGATCATCATGGACAAGATCAACTTCGAGCTGAACCAAGCGCGCCTCAAGGCCGAGGCCAAGGGCGTGCTCGACGATGTGGCGGCGGTGCTCCGGGCCCACCCCGAGATCGAGCTGCTCGAGATCCAGGGCCACACCGATCTCGTAGGCTCGGCGGCCTACAACCTCAAGCTGAGCCAGCAGCGCGCAGAGCAGGTGCGCGACTACCTCGTGCGTGTGCACAACGTCGACGTGCGGCGGCTGAAGGCGAAGGGCTACGGCGAGAACGCCCCGATGGTACCGGGGACCGGCCGCGAGGCCGACGAGGCGAACCGCCGCGTCGAGTTCCACGTGCTCGAGCAGCGCTGAACCGGCTGAGGAAGGTCCAAAAGGCACCTCAAGGCGGCCCGCCCCGGCGCCGACAGGCGGTCGGCCGCGGGTGCACCGCCGCCCAGGAGCGCGCATGGATCCGAGCGGCCCCTCACCTTTCCTCGCCGACGACGACGCGGGCTCGACGCCCGACACCATGCAGTTCGTGCGCGCGCCCGCCGCCGTCCACCGACAGCGGCCGCCGACCCTTCGGGTGGTCGCTGGCGCAGACCTCATGCTGCACGTCTCGCTCTTCCCTGGCGATGTTGTGGTGATCGGTCGCGACCCGCAGGCGGGCCTGCGCCTGCCCCACGGCAGCGTCAGCAAACGCCACCTCGAGGTCAGCGTGGGGCTCGACGGCGCGGTGCGGGCCCGCGACCTCGGGTCGACCAACGGCACGGCGGTCAACCACCAGCCCTTCGCCCAAGGCGCTCTGCACAGCGGCGATCTCATCGTGATCGGCGAGGTCGAGCTCCGGCTCGAGCACCTGCCCGCTGAGGAGGTCGAGCGGCTCCGCCGCCTGCACCAGCGCTTGGCCCAAGCCGACCGCGACGCCCTCACCGGCCTGCTCACCCGGGCCTGGCTCAACGATGAGCTCGAAGGCCTCGCCGACCGCGCCGAGGCCCAGGGCGCCCCGCTGAGCTGCATTTATGTCGACATCGATCACTTCAAGCGGGTCAACGACACGCACGGCCACGCGGTCGGCGACGTCGTGATCACCACCGTGGCGCGCATCCTGCTCATGACCGTGCGCGAGGGCGACCCCTGCGTGCGCTACGGCGGCGAAGAGCTGGTCGTCTTCCTGCCGCAAGCCGGGCCCGCCGCGGCGGCCGAGATCGCCGAGCGGGTGCGGGCCCGCATCGAGGCCCACGCCTGGGAGCGCACCGCGCCGGGGCTGCTGGTCACGGCCAGCTTCGGGGTCTCGACCCGCCGCGTGCACGAGCCGACCGCCGCCTGGCGGGAGCGCGCCGATCAAGCGCTCTATGCCGCCAAGCGCGGCGGCCGAAACCGGGTGCAGACCGCCCCCTGATCGGGTGGCGCCCGCCGGCCCCCGGGGGCGCGATACGGGGCGCACCGCCCGGGCGCACCTGCCCGCCCGGGAGCAGCGAGGCGCACGTGCTGAGCACCTTCCGTGCGGTCGACCGCCTCCGCTTGATCTCGACCGGCGTGCTCGCCGCGATGCTCGTGCTGCTGAGCATCTTCGCCGGCCAACGCGCCCTGGTCGGCCGGCTCGAAGAGGCGCAGGACGACCGGCGCAGCACCCAACAAGAGCTCGAGGTGCTGGTCGCGCTGTGGCGCAACCATGTCGAGCAGAGCATCGCCTCTTGGATCAAGGACCTGCCCTTCGAAGCCAGCCCCGGCCCGGTCGAGCGCCGCCGCCGGGCTGCGGTGCCCTGGTTCGACGGATGGCTGCTGCTCCGCCCGGCGGTCGACGGGTGGGAGGTCGCCTGGCCGAAGGCCTCGCCCCACGAAGACGCCGCCGTGGTCCTCGCCGATCCCTGCGTCGCCGACGCCGCGGCGCTTCAGACCCGGGGCCAGCCCGCCGCCGCCGCGCAAGCTTTCGCGCGCTGCAGCGGGGGGCCGCTCCCGACCCAGCTCCACGCCCGCCTCCAGGCGGGCCGCCTGTACCTCTCCCTCGGCGATCCCGAGATGGCGCTCTCGGTCCTCGATGATCGGGAGCTCCCCCTCCGCCTCCCCTTCGATCTCGGCGTGGAGCGCGGCCTCGACCTGCGCCGCCTCGCCCAGCGGATCGAGCTCGCCGCCGACGCGCACAAGGCCCTGCGCCACGAGAGCGAGTCCACCGCGCTGCGGCTGTTCCTCGCCGATGAGATCCTGAACCTCCCCGGGCCCCAGCTGCTCGAGCTGCTGCCGGTCGCCGAGCGGCTGGTCGAGCGCGACCTGAGCGCGGCCACCGGCCAGACCCGGGCCCAAGCCCTCGCCCGCGCCCGGCGCCGGGTCGAAGCCTTCGCCCACATCCGCGAGCACGCCGACGCCCTCGGGGCCGCGGCCCAGGTCGGCGCGCTCTCGGTCCGCCACGCGCCCGGCGACTTTCCGGCCTGGGCGCTGGCCTGGAGCGCGGTGCCGCCCTCACCCAGCGCGCCCAGCGGCCCGGCCGTCGCGTTGGTCTTGTTGGACAGCGAGGCCCTGTTCCGCCCGGTGGTCCGCTCGGTCGAGGGGAACCCAGGCGCTGGCTACCTGCTCGTCGATAGCCAACACCACGTCATTTTCGGCGAGGGCGGCACGCTGGACCGCAACGATCACGTCGAGGTCGAGGTCGGGGCCCTCTTCCCCGGCCTGCGCTTCGCCTCGGAGCAGGAGGCCTCTGCCGTCGCGGGCGAGGTGGCCGAGGACCTCGCCACCGTGCTCGCGCCGGTGATCGCGGCGCTGCTGCTCTCGGGCGCCGCGCTGTCCATGCAGCTCACCGCGGATCGGCGGGCCCGCGAGCTGTCCGAGCGCCAGGACGCCTTCATCGCGCGGGTCACCCACGAGCTGAAGACCCCGCTGGCGGGGATCCGCGTGATGGCCGAGACCCTCGAGCTCGGCGCCGCAGAGGACCCTGCCACCCGCGGCCGGTTCATCGGGAAGATCCTGACCGAGTGCGACAACCTCGGCGCGCGCATCGACGAGGTGCTCGCCGCCGCCCGCCGCCCCGAGCTGCGGGCCACCCGCACCCTCCCCCTCGATGAGCTGGCCCGCGGCGTGGTGAGCCAGTGGGTCCAGCGCTTCGCGGCCCGGGGGGCAGAGCTGCGCGCCGACCTGCGGCCCACCGTCGCCGTCGAGCTCGACGAGCACTTGATGAAAGACGCGCTGGGCAACCTCCTTGACAACGCGTTGAAGTACGCCAAAACAGGCGTGAAGCTGCGCTGCGAGGTGCGCACCTACCAGCACGGGAGCTGGGCGGTGGTCGAGGTGTCCGACAACGGGATCGGCGTGCCGGCGCATATGCGCAAGCAGATCTTCGAGCGCTTCGTGCGGGTGGAGGGGCCGGGCCGCGGGAAGGCCGGCGGGCACGGCCTCGGCCTCGCCTTCGTCGCCGAAGCCGCCGCAGCCCACCGCGGGTTGGTAGAGTGCTCCGAGGGGGCCGAGGGCGGCGCGCGGTTCAGGCTGCGGCTGCGGGACGAGAAGGCGGGCAGCTGGCGGAGATGGGCCTCACGGTTCACCGGTCGCGGTCCGACCCCCAAGGTGTGAGCAGGAGCACCCCGCGCGCGGGGGCGACGATCGGCGCTCGCGCGCCGACGCGGGAGCGAGGATGAGCCAAGAAGGCGCGCGCATCGTGGTTGTGGAGGACGACGCGACCATCGCGTTGGGGGTCGAGACCGCCCTCCGCCACCAGGGCTACATGGTGCGGACTTTTGATCGCGGCGAGACCGCGCTCGACACCATCCGCAGCTGGGAGCCCCACCTGATCATCCTCGACCGGATGTTGCCAGGCATCGATGGTCTGACCATCCTCCGCTACCTGCGCGAACAGGACGCCGACCTCTCAATCATCATGGTCACCGCCAAGACCGGCGAGGCGGACCGGGTCGAGGGCCTCGACGCGGGCGCCGATGACTACGTGGTCAAGCCCTTCTCGATGAAAGAGCTCATCGCCCGGGTTCGCGCGCGCCTGCGGGTGCTGGGCCTCACCCACCAAGAGGGCCCCTTCCGGTTTGGCAACATCACCGTCGAGCTGCGGCGCCGGGTGCTGCTCCGCGACGATGAGGAGATCCGGCTGACCACCCACGAGGCGGGCGTGCTCGGCTACCTCATCGAGAAGCGCGGCCAGGACGTCACACGCGAAGAGCTGCTCGAGCACGTCTGGGGCTACGCCCCAACCATGCAGACGCGGACGGTCGACAACCAGATCCTCAAGCTGCGTAAGAAGATCGAGCCCACCCCCGCGGATCCCCGCCACATCCTGACGATCCACGGGGTCGGGTACCGCTTCGAGCCCTGAGTCGGCGCTTCACCAACGCAGCGCTCTCGCTTGCGTTGCACCCGAGGCCTCAGCCAGCGGGTGCGCAGCGCCGATGGAGGGCCTCAGGCCAGCTCGCCGCCGTCGAGCACCAGCGACTGGCCGTTCATCGCCGCCGCGCCCGGCGTCGCGAAGAAGCTGATCGCCTCGGCGATCTCCTCGGCGGTGAACGCGCGGTTCTGCGGGCTGCGCGACTTGAACTTCTCAAACACGCCCTCGACCGGCACCTCAGCGCGCTCGGCGATGCTGCTCACCGTCGACTGCATCAGCGGGCTGTCGACGAAGCCCGGGCAGATGGCGTTGACGGTCACGCCCTGGTCGCCGACCTCCATCGCGAGCGCGCGGGTGAAGCCGAGCAGGCCGGCTTTGCTCGCGCAGTACGCGGCGAGGTAGGCGTCGCCGCGCAAGGCCTGCACGCCAGCCACGTTGATGATGCGGCCCCACTTCCGGTTGATCATGCCGGGGAGGACCTTGAGCGCGCAGAGGAAGGCACCGGTCAGGTTGACCTTGAGGTGCTCTTCCCACACGCGGACGTCGGTCTTCATCACTAAGCTCGGGCGCACCATGCCGGCGTTGTTCACCAGCACGTCGACCGGGCCGGCGGCCATAAAAGCCGCCTCGACGCTGGCCGGGTCGCCCACGTCGACCCGCACCGCGTAGGCGCCGATCTCATCGGCCAGCGGCTCAATCTCGTTGCGGGTGCGCGCCATCAGCGTCACGCGGTAGCCCAGCTCCTTGAAGCGACGCGCCGTGGCCGCGCCAATCCCGCGGCCTCCGCCGGTAACCACCACGTGCTTCGCCTTGGCCATCGTATCCTCCGTGTCGGGGCGCCCTGCCGCGTCGAACGCGGGCCAGGAGAGCGCGGATCCCTACAGACAGGTGCTTCCAGGCTGATCCACACAGGCTGGGGCACCGAGACAAGAACAAAAAAGGCGCCGTCGGAGGACCGACGGCGGGTTCAGGACAGCTGCCGGTAGCGACCGGCGAAGTAGACCAGCGGGCGGAGCGCGTCGCGCTCCTGGTCGTTGAGGCGGGCCGCGACGACCTCGCCGACGAAGATCGTGTGGTCACCGCCATCGTGCGCGGCGTGCAGCCTGCAGTCGATGTTCGCCAAGGCGCCGCCGACCCACGCGGCGCCCGACACGGGGCCCGGCGCGAGGTCGAGGTCGGCCCACTTGCTGCGGCCCTCTTCCCACCAGCCCGCGAAGCGGTTCGACACCGACTCTTGGGCCGCATCGAGCAGGTTGATCGCGAAAGTACCCTGCTTGACGATTTTGTCGTGCATACGCGCCGTGCGGTTGACGCAGACGAGCACCAGCGGCGGGTCGAGCGACACCGAGGTGAAGGCGCTCGCGGTCATCCCGTGGTCGCCCTCATCGTCGACGACGGTCACGGTCGTGACGCCGCTGGCGAAGCGGCCCATCAGCGCCTTGAAGGTGGTCGGCTCGACGGACATCACCGAGGTCCTTGGGAGGGAGAGCGGCGCCCCATAACACGCCGAGCCGCGACCGGGCCTGTGGAGGGAGGCCCGCTGCCCGCGGTGAACGGATAGGCGCGGCCCTTTCCGGCGGGGACTGATGGCGCCCCGCCGCCGAGCCGATGCCCTGCCCGCCGCCCGAGGACCTGGGATGTTTTTTGAGCCCGTCCGCATCCGCCGCCCGGACCTCCGGCCCGAGGTGCGCGCCCTCATCGGCGTGCTCGGCTCGCCGGCGGGCAGCGGGGTGCCCCTGATGGAGCTCGTCCGCATCATGGGGATCTCGGTCTCCGCCGGTTTTCAGGACCAGATCACCGCTCGGGGGCTGCTTCACCTCGCCCACAACCGCTTCTCCAACGTGGGGCCGCCGATCCGGCGGGCGGTGCGCCTGCTGGGCACCGAGGTCCAGCTCCACCTCGCCGCCGAGCTGCAGGGCTCCCTCGACCGGCGACCTGAGGGGCCCCGCCTCGTCTTCGACCCAGATCACTCGGTCAGCCTGACCAAGCTGCTCTTCCGCACCCAGCTGCGGCAGCTCGACCTGCGGGAGCACGAGGTGCGGGTCGACTTCAGCGGCGCGCAGGACCTCCTCATCGACCTGACCTGAGCGCGGCCCACCCTCGGGCGGGGCCCGCCCCGACAGGCTACATGAGCGGTCGCAGCGCCCGCTGCGCCTCAATTGTCCCCCTTTGCTCCGCCGCGACGGCCCGGGCCGGCGTGCCCGACGGGCCCCGGAGGCTCCCCTGCCCGCGCCCAGCTCCCACAGCTCCCACAGCTCCACTGGTGCGCCGCGGGCCGGCCAGCGGGTCGGCCCCTTCGAGCTCACTGAGCTGGTCGGCCAGCGCGACGACATCAGCCTCTACCGGGCGGTGCGCCCGGGCGGCAGCCGTCAGCCGGCGGTCGTCGCGGTCCGCATCGCCGACAACCCGCGCGACGACGTGGCCGGGGCCTGGGTGCGGCACGAGTACGACGTGCTGCGGCTGATGGACGACCCGCGCATCCCCAAGGCCTACGGCTACTACGCGAGCCAGATCGCGGTCGCGCTCGGCTGGATCGAGGGCATCCGCCTGGATCGCTTGCTCGAGGCCAGGGCCACCGGCAAGCTCGTGATCGACGCCCCGACCGCGGTCGACCTGCTCGGCGAGGTCGCCGAGGCGCTGCGGCATGTGCACAGCCGGGTTGACGAGAAGGGCGCGATCTTCCACGGGTGGCTGAGCCCGCGGAACATCTGGCTGCGCCACGACGGCAAGGTGATGATCTCGGGGCTGGGCGCGCTGCCTCGGGCCGTGCCGGCGGGCTACGTCCCGCCCGAAGAGGCCGCCGGCGCCTTTGTCGACGCCCGCAGCGATCAGTGGCGCATCGGCGCGCTGGGGGTCGAGCTGCTGCTCGGCGGGCCGCTGTACCAGGGCGCAGCCGAGCCCCAGGCCGCCGCGGCGGTCGGCGACGTCGAGCCTTGGCTCAGCCGGGTCGAGAAGCGCTGGCCGCCGCTGGCCCGCTGCCTGCGCAAGGCGCTCTCCTCCGCCGCGGGCACCCGCTACGCCGGGGATGGTGAGCTGATCCACGATCTGCTCGAGGTGGGCCGCAACCTCGGTCGCCCGGATCGGCTCGCGCTGGTCTCCCGGGCGCGCGCGCTCATGGGCGTGGGTCCGGCGGCCGCCGAGGTCGAAGGCGACCCCTTCTCCTCCTCCGAGGCCGGGGCCGACGAGCTTGAGCCGCGCAGCACGGCGGGCCTCGAGCGCCCGACGGCCAGCGCGCTCGAGCCCAGCGCCACGGGCGGGCGCGGGCGGCCCCTCCCCGGCGGGCAGCCGGTGCCTGGGAAGCGCCCCGCCGCCGGCCGCACCGCGGTCACCGCCGCCTTGAGCCGCGCGGCCACCGCCGCCCGAGACGAGCTCGATGATGGTGAGGCAGACGCCATTCCCACCGCGCGGCGCGCGGCGAGCGCCAGCCCGCCGCAGGCCTCGCCGGCGCTCGCAGGCCCGCCGCCGCGCCCCATCGCCGCCGACCCTGGGCCGCTGCCCGCGGCGGTCGCCTTGCCCGCAGCCGTCGCCGCGCGCTCCGCGCCGCGGGCGGTGATCGTCGACGAGAGCCCGTCGGTGGCCTCCGCCCCTGGGGTCGATGAGCACGCCCGGCCCGAGCCGGCGTTCACCGCCGTGGTGGCGCCGCCCACACCGGCCGGCCCCACCGTGATGGCCGCGCCAGGCCCGCGGGCCCCGAGCCCCCGCGTCGAAGAGGACGAGCCCAGCCTGGGCCTCACCGGCCGAGAGGCCGCCGCCGAGCCGAGCTTCTCGGGCATCGGCGCCCCGGCCATGCCCCGCATCCGCATGCCCGAGCCGGGCTTCGGCGACCCCCATAGCCAGAGCTCGGCGCGACCCGCGGTCGTGATCGGCCGACGGGAGCGCCTGAACGACCCCCGCTCCGCCTCGGCCAGCGCCGGCCCGGGGGCCCCGCTGGGACCGGGCCCCGCCGCCGAGGAGCACCCCGAGGCCGAGATCACGGCGCCGCCAACCGGGCCCTCGGCCGGGCCGGGCGCACGGCCGGCCGAGGCCGCTCCGCCCGATGCGCCGCCGGCCCGGCCGCCGCTCAAGTTCGCGCCCGCCGAGCTGGTCGCCATGGCGATGATCGGCGTGTTCATCGTGGTCGCGATCAGCTTCTTGTCCTGGCGCTTCGGGGGCTGAGCATGGCCACGGTCACCATCGAGCGCCCCGCCGCGCGTGTGCTCCGGGTGGCCCTGCCGAGCCCCACGCTGCCGCCCGCGACCACCACCAACGCCTGGGTGCTCGGCGAAGACGACGTGCTCGTCGTTGATCCAGGCAGCCCTTGGCCCGAGCCCCAGGCTGCTTTGCTCGAGGCGCTGGCCGGCCGTCGGGTCAAGGGCGTGGTGTTGACCCACCACCACGTCGATCACATGAGCGGGGCCCGCGCCCTCGCCGAAGCGGCCGGCGCGCCGATCCTCTGCCATCCCCTGACCGCCGCCGCGCTGGGCTGGGCCGACACCCTCCCCGTGGTTGAGGGCGACCGCCTTGAGATCGGCCCGGACGCCTGGGTCGCGATGCACACGCCGGGGCACGCCCGCGGGCACCTCTGCTTTCACGACGAGGCCCGTGGTGTCGTCGTCGTGGGCGACATGATCGCCGCCGAGGGCACGATCATCCTCGCGCCCCCCGATGCCGACCTGGCCGCCTTCCTCGCTGGGCTCCGCCGGCTCGAGGGCTGCGGCGCGACCCTCGCCCTGCCCGCCCACGGCCCGGCCTTGCCTGAGGCCGCGGCGATTTTTCGCCAGAACCGGCTCCACCGTGAGGCGCGGACCGCCGCCTGCCGCGCCGCGCTGGGCGCCGAACCGCAAAGCGCAGACGAGCTCGTACCCGCGGTCTACGGGCCCATCCCCGCCGAGATCGTCCCGCTGGCCGCGATCCAGCTCTGCGCGCACCTCGAGTGGCTGGCGCAGGCCGGCGAAGCGGTGGAGCGCGGCGGGCGCTGGACCCGGGCTCAGGCCTGAGCGTCGAGCGCGGAGCGTAGAGCAGTCAGGCCCGGCCCTCAGTGCGTGGGCGGGCGCGCCTCGAGGAAGGGGCGAATGTTGTCCAGCGTGGCCGGCCCAATGCCCTTCACATCGTCTAGCGCGTCAAGATCGGCGAAGGGGCCGTTCGCGTCGCGGTGCGCGACCACGGCCTCAGCCACCTCGCGCCGCAGGCCGGGCACCGCGGCCAGCGCCTCGACCGACGCGCTGTTCACGTCGACCGGCAGGCCAAAGACGACGAGCTCGTCCATGCGCCCAAGCTGCAGCGCGCCGTCCGCCCCGCGGGTCAGCCGGGTGCCCACCTCAAGGGTCGCGTCGGGGACGCCTGTGGGGTCGGCCCCCGCGGCGCGCAGGGCGGCGTGCACGGTGGCCGGCGCCAGCAGCGGGTGGAAGCCCGGCGTCGGCACCGCGCCTTGGACCTCGACCACCACCTCAGGCACGGGGGCCGCGGGCACCGCACGGCTCAGCCAGAGCAGGCCACCCGCGCTCATCGCAAGCAAAAAGGCCATCAATCCGAGCGCCCGCGGCGGAGCGCCCGGCCCTGCGCGCCCAAAGCGGGGCCGGTCGACGGCGGGTGGGCTCACGCGCCCCCCTGCGCGGCGGTCCAGGCCTGGATCCACCGGTGCAAGCTGCGGTCCGCCCAAGACCCACGGGAGCGGGCCCGCAGCCGACGCCCCCCGTCGGCGCTCAGCTCGAGCTGCACCTCGAGGTGGTCGAGGGGCAGCGCCTCGGGCGCGCGCTCGGCCCACTCGACGAGGCTGATCCCGCCCCAGGCTTCGAGCTGCTCCTCGAAGCCGAGGTGGACCAGCTCGCCGGGCTCGAGGCGGTAGAGGTCCGCGTGCAGGATGGGCGGATGGCCGTCCAGCTCATTGATCAGCGCGAAGGTTGGGCTGGTGAGCGCAAAGGGCAGGCCCGCCGCGGCGCCGACGCCCTGCGCGAGGCTGGTCTTGCCCGCGCCCAGGCCGCCGTTGAGGGCGACGACCAGCGGGGCGACGGCGCTCTCACCGAGCAGGCGCCCCGCCTGGAAGGTCGCCTCAGGGTCGGGGAGCTGGAGCTCCCAGGTCTCGCCGTCCCAGGTGGCGGCCGGCGGTGGGGTGGTGGTGGGCGTGGACATGGGGCCTCCGCCCGGCGGATGTGCACGGCGCGACGCAGGTCAAGCCGGCGCGGCCCCGGGCAGCACCCGCAGCGCGCGGCGAAGACCAGCGCGCTCCTCTCCCAAAGCGACCACCTCATCGCCAACACAGGCCAAAAACCGGCCGTGATCCGGCGGAGCAGCGGGCAAGGGCGCGACCTCAGGGCCGGGCAGCACCCCGCTGCGCAGCAAGCGCTCGACCTGGGCGGGGAGCAGCTGCAGGGCGGGGAGCCCGTCGAGCACCGCAGTGGGCGACCGGAGCACATCACTGAGCAGCGCGTCAATCTCAGCGCGGGGGAGCCAGGGCAGGCGCGGGACACCCCGAGGGGAGCGCAGCACCGCCCGCCAGTCCACCTCGCCGTCGGCCCCGGTCGGCGGGGGCTCGGCGGCGACGAGGTGAGCCAAGCGCGGCAGGTCGACCGCGTGGGCCAAGGTCGCGCCGCCAGTCGCCTCGCGACGCAGGGCCTCGAGGTGGCCGACCGTGCCGAGGCGCTCGGCCAGCTCTTCGCCGAAGGCCCGTGCGTAGGTGCCCTTGCCACAGGTCAGGCGCAGATCGATGAGATCACCGCTCAGCGCAATGAGCTCGACCGCGTCGATGCGCACGCTGCGCACGGGCGCCTCGACCTCGACCCCGGCGCGGGCCAGCTCATAGAGCCGCCGGCCGTTGACCTTGACCGCCGAGTACAGCGGCGTGGTCTGGCTGCGCTGGCCGCACATGCCCTCGAGCGCGGCGCGGACCTTCGCCACGTCCAGCGGCGGCACGGGCGCCTCGGCCCGCGTCTCGCCCTCGGTGTCGCCGGTGGTGGTCGCCCGACCGAGGCGCAGCCCGCAGCGGTAGACCTTGTGGTCGTCCTCCAAGAACGAGATCAGGCGCGTCGCCGGGCCCAGACCGAGCAGCAGCACGCCGCTCGCGAAGGGGTCGAGCGTGCCGGTGTGCCCGACGCGGCGGTCGCCGACCACCGCCCGCACGATGTCGACGCAGTCGTGGCTGGTCGGGCCGGGCGGCTTGTCGAGCACGAGGAAGCGCGGGCCGGCCAGCGGCACTCAGCCCTCCGTCGGCGGGTCGGAGGGCTCCGCGGCTTCTGTCGGCTCCCCTCCGCCATCCTCGCCCTCGATGGCCCGCGGGTGGGTCTGGGGCAGGGCGTCGAGGAACTGGGTCATCTCGACCCCGCGGCTGATGCTGTCGTCGAGGTGGAAGCGCAGCTCAGGCACGTGGCGCATCTGCAGGCGCTGGCCCAGCTCGCGGCGGAGGAAGCCGGTGGCCGAGAAGAGGCCCTTGAGGATGGCCTCAGGGTCACCATTCCCGCCGAGCGGCATGAAGTTGACGTGCGCGATGCGCAGGTCGACGCTCATCCGCACCACGGTGATGGTGAGGGGGGTGATCCGCGGGTCGCGCAGGCCGTCGCGGATCAAGGTGGAGAGGATGTCGGCGATGTCGCCCGCGACCCGGTCGAGCCGGCGGTTCGGGCCCTGGTTGTTTTGACGCATGGGCTGCGCCTAAGGAGCGCGCCCGGCGCTGTCAACGGGCCGGCGTGCGCCGCGGGCGCTCGCCCCGATGCCCAGCCTCGGCGGCGGATGATCGGCCTCAGTCGCCGATGAGCCGGGCCACCGCCTCGCGGTGCAGCGGCCCGCCCCAGAAGGCCACGCTGTCGAAGACCTGGTCGAGCGCGCGCCGGTCGAGGGGCACCCCCGGGGTCAGGGGCCCATCCAGGCTCGCCCGGGCCCGCACGATCGCCGCCTGCCGGGTCGGCGCGCCGACCACGACCGCGCCCAGCTCGTCGCCGGCAGAGACCAGATCACCGACCACCAGGGCCATGTCACGCCGAAGCTCCATGTCGGGCAGCTCGAGCAGCTCACCCTCCCCCTCGGCCCGCAGGCGCATCCAGACGTGATGGCCCGCCGGGACGAGGTCGGTCGCCTCGATGCGCAGGCCGTCGCCCGTCGCCAAGCGGAGCTGGGCGTCGAAGAGGTCGATGGCGAAGAGGGCCTCGGTCACGGCGTGCCAAGGGCTCAGCCCGGGGATGACCTGCAGCAGGTAGGGGCGGCCGTCGGGTGCCACCAAGAAGCGCACGGCGCACAAGCCCCGCAGCTGGATGGCCTTCACCAGCGCGGCGGCGGCTTGGGCCATCTGCTCCCGGGTCTTGTCGCTGAGGCCCGGCGCGGGGGCCTCGACCACCACCCTCCCCGCGGTGTCGTGCACAGTGAGGTCACGGTCCCCCAAGGTCAGGGGGGCGGCGACGCCGTCCCACAGCACGGGCACCTCGATCTCGCGGGCGCCCAGCACGAGGCGCTCGATGATCACCGGACCATCGGCGAGCGCGGCCTGCAGGGCGGGACCGACCTCGGCAGGCTCACGCACGACGCGCCGCGCACCGCCCCCGTCCTTGGCGGGCCTCAGGCGCACAGGCAGACCAACCCGCGCCGTCCAGACCTGACCCTGGGCCTCGTCCAGGATGGGCAGCGACGCGGGGACGACCTGCAGGCCAATCTCCTCGGCGATTGACCGGGTCACCGACCGGTCGCTGCACACCCCCAGCGCGTGGTGGCCCGCCCCGGCCCAAGCCAGCGCCGAAGCCGACAGCAGCTCGACCATCGCCGTGGTGCGCCCAAGCGCGGTGAAGCCGGGGTGAATGGCGTCGCAGCCGGCATCATAGGCGGCGGCGAGCACCCGATCTGGCGCGGGCCAGGGCCCCTCGCCGCGGGGTACGTAGACGGCGAAGTCCACGTCGTCGGGCCAGAGGGCGTCACCGTCCTCATCAGCGATGAGCGCGACGATCTCGACCCGCGCGGCCTCGCCCCACCGCCGGGCGCGCAGGGCGGCGGCGCCCCGATCTGCGACCAGCAGGCGGCGCAGCTCGGACCGCGGCGGGTCACCCAAAGCACGCCCACCCTCAGACATGGTCGAGCCCCAGGCGCTGGCGGGTCTCGGCGAGGGTCGCGGGGCGCCGGCCAACGTCGCCGCACATGCGCACGGCGCGGGCGACGAGCTCTCCGTTGGATTGGACCATCGCGCCGTCGGGGAGGTAGAAGTTGTCCTCCAACCCAACGCGGATGTTGCCGCCCAACACGAGGGCCGCGGCGATGAGGCGCCACTGTACGCGGCCGATGCCGATGACCTGCCACTCAGAGCCGGCGGGGACGAGGCTGGCCTGCAGCTGCAGGGCCTCGACGGTGGTGGGCAGCCCGCCGAGCACGCCCATGATGAAGCTGAACTCCAGCGGCGGCCGCAGCAGGCCCATGTCGAGCAGCGGGGCGATCGAGTTCGTGTGCCCGCTGTCGAAGCACTCGAGCTCGGGGTGCACGCCGGCCTCGACCATCGCGTCGAGCAGGCGCCGGATCTTCGAGAAGGGGTTGGGGAAGATGAGGTCAAACACGAAGTCCTTGCGGCGCTCGGAGTACTTCGCGTAGTTCATGGTCCCCATGTTGAGGGCGGCGACGTCGGGGCGCGCCTCGCGGATCATGCGCTCCTGCAGAGTGGTGTCGTCGTCGAGGCTGCCCGTCGAGAAGTTGATGACGATGGGGCAGCGCGCGCGGACCTCTTCTTTGATTCGCAGGAAGACCTCGGGCGACCAGGTCGGCGCGCCGTCGTCCTCGCGCGCGTGGATGTGGGCCACCGTGGCGCCGGCCTCCCAAGCACGCAGCGCCTCGTCGGCGATCTCGGCGGGGGTGTAGGGGATGGCGGGGCACTGCTTGCGGTTGGCCAAGACGCCGGTCAGCGCGCAGGAGACGATGACCGGACGATCACTTTCGGCGGAGAAGCCCATGGGTGCCTCGGAGGGGGTGCCTGGATGGGAGCAGAGGTCGGGGATCGAGGGGTAGCCAGTGATGGAGCGGACGTTTAGCGACCCATCCAAACCGGGGGGCGCCGCTCCAAAAAGGCGCTGACCCCTTCGGCGGCGTCATCGGTCATCAAGTTGAGGCTGAGCTGGCTGTGCAGGTGCTGCAGCGCGGCCTGGAGCGGCTGCTGCTCGACCGTCGCCACCGCCCCGAGCCCCAGGCGCAGCACCGCGGGTGAGCGCGCGGCCACCGCGCGGGCGAGGGCGAGCGCCCGGGGCAGCACCTCGTCGACCGGCGCCACCGCGTTCACCGCGCCCACCGCCAGCGCCTCGGCGGCGGTCAAGCGACGGTCGGTGAGCACCAGCTCATGCAACAGCTTGTTGGGGAGGTTTCGCGCGAGGATGGGCCAAATCATCATCGGGAAGAGCCCGAGCTTGAGCTCAGGAGTGCCCAGCCGGGCGCCCTCGGCCAGCACGACCAGGCGGGCGGCCATCGCGATGCCAAAGCCGCCGCCGAGCGCGTCGCCGGCCACCGCGGCCACCACGGGGATCGGGCCCTGCGAGAGCCGCAGCAGCGCCTTGGCGAAGAGGCCGCGCTGCGCGTGGGCCGCCAAGAAGCCGCCTTCCCCCAACCCTCCGCCGAGGTCACCACCCGCACAAAAGACGCCGCCGACCGCGCCGAGCACGATGGCGCGCACATCCCCCGCGCGCTCGGCCTGGTCGATGCGCGCGTCGAGGGCCGCCAGCAGCTCGGGGCTCAGCGCGTTGCGGCGCGCAGGCCGGTGGAGCGCGAGGATCAAGACCCCCGGGTCGACCGGGTCACGAAGCTCAAGCAGCACCCCTTCGGGGGAGGTCGGCGCGCCATCTTCCAGCCGAAGGGAGGGGGCGGAGGCGGGTGACTCCGCTTTGCTCGGGGAGGCGTCGCTCATCAGGTCCTCGGGCAGGTGGAGGGGGCGGACTATAGCAGAGGGCCCGCCGCCCGCGCCCCGGCGGCAGCCTCGGAGGTGAGCACATGCACCAGGACGTTGATCTGCGCGTGCGCCTCGTCGGGCCCGGGCGCCTGGGCCGGAGCGTGTTCGCGCTCCTGTCCGCGCGCGGCCTGCCCGTCGAGCTGTGGGGGAGATCCGGGCGGATCGAGGGAGACTGCCCCGACCCAAACCTCACCTACCTGCTGGTGCCCGACCGCGCGCTCGGCGCCGCCGCCCTCGCCCACGCCGACGCGCAGGTGCTGCTGCACGCGAGCGGCGCCACGGACCTCGAGGTCCTGGGCCCACACCCCGCGGCGGCCAGCCTCCACCCCCTGATGAGCTTCCCGGGCCCCGAGGTGAGCCTCCCCACCGGGCTGGTCCCGGCGGCTGTCGCAGGGGAGGGCCAGGCCGCCGAAGTCGCGGGGGCATTGGCGACAGCGCTGGGCTGGACGCCATTCCCAATGAACGGCGACCGTCGGCTCTACCACGCCGCCGCGGTGGTCGCGGGGAACTTCTCCGCCGCGCTGCTCTACGCGGGCGGCGCGCTCCTGGCCGAGGCGGGGGTGCCCGAGGCCGAGGCGCGCGGCCTGCTCCTGCCCTTGGTGCGGGCGGGCCTCGACAACGCGGCGCGATCGCCGGCGGGCCAGGCACTGACGGGCCCGGTCGCGCGGGGTGACGAAGCGGTGCTCCGGGCGCACCAAAACGCCATCGCTGACGCCATCCCCGCGCTGAGCCCCACCTACGACGCGCTGGTGGGGTGGAGCCGCGCCCTGCTCCGCGGCGAGGCCGGCGGCCGCTGAGCCGGCGCAGAAGTTCACGACAGCCGCGGAGCTGGCCGGGAACGACGGAGTGGCGCAGCTGTCGAAGGCGTCGAAGGCGTCGAAGGCGGCGCGTGGGCGCCTCGCGGACGGCGCCCGCCGATCCGAAACCCCAGGTGTGGCGCTGGACCCGCCCCGCGCCGTGCACAGGGGCGGTCCAACCCCGCCCGCAGGAGCCCCGCGATGTCCTCGCCGCCCGCCCCGCCCTCCGTTGTTGTGGCCCTCGCTGTCGCGCGACTTGACGCGGGCGCTGCGTGCAGCCAGTGGCCAAGCGGCTATCTTCTCCTCAGCGACGGCCGGCTCCCCCCGGCGCCGTCGTCGGCCCGTCGACCCGGAGCGTGCATGCTCGACGCCTTCATCATCGACAAGATCCGCAGAGAGCGCGAGGGCACGCAGCGCGACCAACGCGAGCAGCTGCGCATCGACATGCCACGCATGCCGACCGGCCCGGGCGCGCCCGCCCGCGGCGGCATGGAGCGCAACGGTCCGCCCCACTCCCGTCGCGACAATGACGACGCCGACGAGCAGCGCGACCGCGGCTTCGTCATCGTCGACTTCACGCTCTGAGGGGCGCCGCGCGGCCCTCTGTGGGCGCGCGCCATCGACGCGGCGGCGCGGCCCGCCGGGCGCAACGCCCTCCACCGCCTGCTGCACCGTTGCAGGCGTGAACCCGCTGGGCTACGCGGCTCGGGTTCGCGAGAAGCGGCGCGCGCAGCGATGAGGATCGGTCCCAGACCTCATCGGCGAGCCCCCGGCGACGGCGCCGGTCCCGCGCCTCTCCTCCCTCCCCGACACACGGCCTCATCGCAGCTCGAAGGTGCGGTCCTCTCCGGACCACCCGCGGCGCCGGCCACTTAGGAGCCCTCAATGTCCCGCGTCTGCATGTTCACCGGCAAGCGTCCCCACGTCGCCAACAAGGTCTCGCACTCCAACATCAAGACCAAGAAGCGGCAGCTGCCCAACCTCCAGCACCGCCGCCTGTGGTGGACCGCCGGCAACCGCTTCGTCGAGCTGCGCCTCAGCACCTCGGCCCTGCGCAACGTGACCCTCAAGGGCCTCGACGTCTACGCCGCCGAGCAGGGCATCGACCTCAGCCAGTACTGAGCGCCCTGCTGCTGGGTCGAGCAAGGCCCAACCATTGTCCGACAATGTCCGACCAAGGTCCGCTGCGGCGGGCCTTGCGTCTTTTTGTGCCCCACCCGCGCAGTCGGTCGCCCTGGCCCCTCGAAGCGCCCCCGATCTGGCGGCGGTTGGCCGGCCGGGGCGTCAAACACTCCTGTCGACCTCGGCAAGAAGCCGCGCTCTCGCTGACCCGGACTCGTCCGCCCAGGCCAGTACAAACCACACCGTCTCACCACTTCAACGAGACTGTTTGTGGGGCTGCGCGCCAAACAAAACTGTCGCGATCACGGGCACCTCAGCCCTGGGCCCGGGCGGTGGCCAAGGTATCGAGCAGCTGCGCGCGATCAAAAGGTTTCTGCAAGTAGAGGTTTGGCCGGCGCGGCAGGTGCAGCAAGCCGCTGGTGAGCACGGTGCGGCGGGCGAGATCGGGCCACTCCCGCTCCACCCGGTCGACGAAGGTCTCGCCGTCCATTCCAGGCAGGCGGATGTCGGCGAGCAGCACGTCGAAGCGCTCGCGCTGCAGCTGCACCAGCGCGTCCTCGGCGGAGGGGAGGCCGACGATCAAGTAGCCTTCCCCCTCAAGCATCCAGCTCACCGTCTCGCGCAGCAGCTGGTCGTCGTCGACCACCAAGATCCGCGTCGCCGCGCCGCTCGGCGCGGGTGGCGGGGCGCTGCCCGCCGGCCCCGGGATGCGCACGTGCACGGAAGCGCCGCGCCCGGGGCGGTTCTCGGCTTGTAGCCAACCCCCATGGTCCTGCGCGATCGCCCAGGCGAGCGCCAGGTCGAGGCCCACGCCCGGATCGACGCCGCCCTCGTCGGCGTAGGGGCTGCGCAGCTCTTGGAGCACCGCGGCAGGGATGCCGTCGGACTGGTCATGGACCGAGAGGCGGAGCCCCCCGCGCTCGTCGTGGCGGGCCTCGACCCGCAGCTCTTGCCCCGGCGGGCTCGCGTCGGCGCCGAGCAGCAGCAAGGCGCTCAACAGCTGCACCATCAGCTCGTGATCAGCCTCGTGGTGCAGATCATCGGGGGTGAGCTCGACCCGAAGGGCGACCCGGTCCAGGCGCTTGCCACAGCTCGCCCGGGCCTCTTGGGCGACGGCCCGCAGGCTCACCCGGTCGCGGCGCGGGGCGCGGCGGGCGGCGAAGCTCTGCAGGTTCTGCACGAGCGTCCCGATCCGGCGCGTGTGCTCACGCAGCACCCGCGTGTGGCGCTCGACCGGCTCGACCCGCCCCTCGGGCAGCGCGGCGAGCAGGTCCAGCCGCCCTTGGATGATCGAGAGCGGCCCGTTGATGTCTTGGGCGAGCGCGGCAGAGAGGCGGCCCATGCTCGCGTGGCGCCGGGCGTGGTGCAGGGCCTCTTCGAGGCGGTGCGCGTGGGTCACGTCGCGCAGCGACAGCAGAATGAGCTGGTCATTGGGGCGGGCGACCGAGAGCGCCACCCGCCGCTGGTCGGCGAGGCGCACGTCCCAGCCCGCCGCGCCCGAGAAGCCCGACCAGAGCAGCCCCATCAGCCCGGCCGCGGTCTCGGCCTCGAAGATGTCGCCCAGCCCGCGCCCGACCAGCCCGCCAGCGGCGCGACCGGTGAGCGCGCCAGCGGCAGGGTTGGCGTACAGCACCTCACCGAAGAGGTCCAGCACGAGGACGCCCTCGGGGAGGACATCCAGCAGGGACGTCGCGTCGACCCCCGGCGGCGCCGAGCTGGGGCACATCACCTTAGAGCTTCACGCAGACCGCGTCGCCCACGATCTTCACGTCAAATATCGGCAGCTTGGCCGAGGGGTTGGTGAGGCAGCTGCCGTCGCGCAGGTCGAACTCCCACCCATGGTAGGGGCAGGTCAGGACCGCCCCGGTGAGCGTGCCCTCGCCGAGCGGGCCGTCGGCGTGCGGGCAGGTGTTGCTGCAGGCCCGCAGGCCCTCATGGGTGTGGGCCACGGCGATCGCGCGCCCGCCGATGATGATCTCGGTGACATGCCCGGGCTTGAGGGCGTCTTTGTGCAGGACGACCTCGTAGCCGTCGGGAGGGGTGACGTCCTTGGGGGCCTCGGGGTGCAGCCCCAGCGCGGCCTCGGCCGGCGCGGGCGGTGGGGGCGGCGCAGGCCGCGTGGGGCTCGATTGCGGGCCCCCGCCGCCGAAGATGCGGCGACGCACCCGCGCGCGAATGCCGTCTTCACGGCCCTTCAGCAAGGTTGACAAGAAGCCCAACGGTCCCTCCAAAGCGATTGGCCCGACGGCCCCCCGACCCGCGGGGCGCCCAGCTGGGCCGGTCCCCGCATCATGCCACGCGGCCGGCCCGCGGCTCCACCGTCCCTCCATGGCGCGCGGCCCCTCCGGTGTGCAAAGCGGGCCGCATCTTTGTCGCAATGGTCGAGGGTGAGCCTCCCCGGCGGGTCTTCGGCCAGCGACCGACGGGCTCGTGCCGCGGCCCCGCGGGCGACGTACAGTGCGTCCGACGCGGCACAGAAGAGCAGCGCCTCCCGCTCCCCTCTCGTCGCCTGGAGCTCCGCATGTCCACTGGATCCGACCGGCCCCGGGTGCTCGGCGGGGCCCCCGGCGGCTTCCGCGACCGCCTTCGCCAGAAGGCCCGTGGCGTCGCCATTCGCGTCTTGGGGATGGAGTTCGACACCGAAGAGCGCGCGCCCACCAGCCGGCCCAAGGTGGCCCCGGGTGACATCGATCTCAGCGTGATCCCGAAGCTGGTCGACGGCGACGGCGACACGCCCGGCCCCAACCACCGCGAAGACATCGGGCGCACCTGGGTCGCGGCCCAGCTGGCCGGCGGCGTCGCGCCCTACTTCATTGACCTCCGTCCCCCGGCCGAGGTCGTGGCGGGCACCCTCCCCGGCGCGCGCCTGCTGCCCGGCCGCCTCGTCGAGCAGCGCCTCGCCGAGCTGCCCGCCGACCGCGAGGTGCGCGTGACGGTCTTCGATCAGACCGGCGAGCTGGGCAGCGCCGAGGTCGCCGCTTGGCTGCGCAGCGCGGGCTGGCCCATGGCCCGCCGCCTGCGCGGTGGCTACGCCGAGTGGCTCGAGCACGCCGAGCCCATCGAGCTGCCCCAACCCTGCGCGGGCGGGCGCCTGCGCCCCGGCGACCCGGTGCGCGGCCCCGACGGGCGCGAGGGGCGGGTGCTCCGCAGCGTCCTCAGCCCGACGGGCCCCGAGATCGAGGTCTATCTGCCCTCGGGCGAGGTCCTCGGCCCGGTCCCCGAGGCCCAGCTCCTCCACGGCAGCTGAGCGATGCCGGTCCGCCGCCCCACGGGCCTCCGCGCCCCTGCGCTCCTCGCCCTCGGCCTGCTGCTGCTCCACCCGACCCCGGCCTCGCCGGCCGGCACGCGGCTGCCCGCCGCGCCGAGCAGCCCGCCCGGCCGCCCCGCCGCCGCGCCCATCGACCCCTTGGCCGTCGCGCGCGAGCGCTGGTCTCAGGGTGATGCCGCTGGCGTGATCACCGTGCTGGAGCCGTGGCTCGCACAAAAGAAGGGCCCGACCGGCCGCACCCGGGCCGCCGCGTCGCTGGTCCTCGGCAAGGCCCACGCCGAGCGCGGGAACCACAACCTCGCCAGCCAGTACTTCAACGCCGTGCGCAGGCAGGGCGGCGCCTTGGCCCCATACGGCGCCTTTTTCGAGGCCGAGGCCGACCTCGCCCGCGGCCGCCCTGAGAGTGCCGCCCGCACCTGCGGCGGCTACGCGCAGACCTGGCCCGAGGGCCCGCACCTGCACGAGTGCACCCTGCTGATGGGCGACGCCTACGCCCAAGCCGGCAACCGGGGCGCCGCCGCGGGCGCCTACCAGCGCTACCTCAAAGAGCACCCCGAGTCGCCGCGCGAAGAGGAGATCCGCCTGAACATCGCGCTGGCGCACGCACGCAGCGAACCCGCGGCCGGCGCGCGGGAGCTGATCGAGCTCGCGCTGAACCATGGCTGGCCATCCACCGACCTCGCCATCCAGGCGGAGCTGGAGCGCCTTCGCGCGGCGGGGGCGGCCGCGGCCATCCCGACCGACGCGCGCAGCCGGATGCGGCGCGCCGGGACCTTACGTCGATCCGGGCGCTTCGAAGAGGCCTGGGAGGCCTTTGAGGCCCTGCGAGCCGACGCCGCGGCGAGCCCACCCCGGGGGATGAGCCCCGCCGAGGCCGCCGAGGTGCTCAGCTGGGTGGACGAGAGCGGCGACAACTTCGCTTGGGCCACCCGCAAGTACGACGTGTTCGTTGAGTCGGTCATCGCCCAATACAACACCAAGCCATCGGGCGACCTCGCCTGGGAGATTTTCAAGACCTACGGCCGTTTTGGCGAGTGGCCCAAGGCGATGGAGTGGATCCGCCGCGCCGAGAAGGACCACCCGAACACCGCCAAGCTGAGATCCGGCGCGACCGACATCGCCTGGGGCGCCCTGCACGCCGGCGAGTATGGCGACGCCGCAGCCCGCTGGCTCGCGCTGTCCAAGCGCGGGGGTGGCGGCCAAAATGCCCTCTTCTACAGCGCCTTCGCGCTTGGGCAGGCCGGGCAGCACACCGAGGCTGTGGCCCGCTTCGACCAGCTGGCCGCCGAGGCCAAGGGTACGCCCGCCCGCGTCTGCTACTGGCGGGCGAAGTCCAAAGCCGCGCTCGGCGACGCGGCGGGCGCCGAGGCCGACCGCGCCTGCGCCATCGCGAACGACAAAACCGGCTGGTACGCCCTGCTGCTCGCCCCAGAGCGCCAGTTCGCCGCTACGCCCGCCTGGACCTTGCGGGACGGCCGGTGGCACGGCCCGGCCGCCCACCGCCTCGCCCCCTTGCCCGCGCCGATCGCCGCGGCGCCCGCCGCCCTCCACCCGCTGCCCGCCGAGGTGCCCGTGGTGCTCGTCGGTGAGCAGCTACGGCCGGCCTTGCTCGCGCCCGACCGCCGGGCCGACCTCAGCGGGCTGCGCTGGGACGTGGTGCGCGCGCCGGTCGAAGCCACGCCCCCCGCCACGAGCGCCCGCGCCCTGGTCGCCGCGCCCGCGCTGACCCCGCTGCCCGACTCCTACGGCGCCTGCCGGTACTATGACCCCAAGGCCGCGGCAGCCGAGTTCTTGTCCTTTGCCGAGCGAAACCGCGCGATTTGGAAGGACCTCCCCGCCGCTTGGGACCTCAGCCAAGCCGGGCTGAGCACCGAAGCGGCCCGCCTGACCTACGCCGCCTACGAGGAGTGGCTGGACGTCACCACCAAGGGCGCGGGCGGCGATGCGCGGCGGCAAGCCATCGCAAAGTTGGGCATGAGCGCCAGTGATTGGCGGCCTTACGTCTTGTTTTCGCGCGATCACTACCACGTCGCCCGGGTGTGCTCAGGCCTGAGCGCGCCGGGGGCCTCGGCCGAAGAGGAGCGCGCCGTGGCCCGGCTGGGCTGGCCGGTGGTGCGCCCCGACGAGATCTGGGCCCACGCCCAAACTTTTGACGTCGACCCCTGGGTGATGCTCGGCCTGATGCGCCAAGAGAGCACCTACCGCAACACGGCGCTCAGCCCGGTCGGCGCGATCGGCCTCGTGCAGGTCATGCCGCGCACCGGCGCCCGGGTGGCGGCGATGCTCGGCGAGAAGCGCTACTCGCCGGGCGACCTTGAAGACCCGGCGGTCAACCTGCGCTATGGCATATTTTACTTCTCGAAGCTGCTCGACCGCTTCGATGGGGTGTTTCCGCTGGCGGTCGCGAGCTACAACGGCGGGCCCCACAACGTGTCGCGCTGGTACCGGCCCCTCGTTGGGAAGATCGATCTGGACGCGCTCGTCGAGCAGATGCAGTACGACGAGACCCGCGACTACGTCAAGAAGGTCAGCGGGAACTACGCCCGCTACGTCGCGCTCTACGAGCCCGCGGGCGCGCGCGTGGTCGTGCCGCTGAATCCAGCGGGTGACCACGCCGAGATCATCAACTTCTGAGCGGCGGGCCCCCCTTGGGCGGGCGGGCGGCCTAATCTTCGTCGCGGCCCGCCTCGATCAGCTCGCCCTCGACCTCTTCAGCCGCGATGGCCGGTTTTGCGCCCTTGCCGCCGACCGCGTCTTTGATGCGCACCCACCAATCCGTTCGGTCATCACCCTCGGCGCCGGCCAGAATGACGGCCACATCGGCGGACTCCGCGATGCAGGCCGCAGCGCCGGTGTTGACCCGACCGTTGAGGGGCAGGACCGCGCCGCTCGACAGCAGCAGGCCAGTGACTTGGCCGCCGCTGCGGTCGATCACGAAGTCTTGAACCGCGCCGAGCGCGCCCCCTTTGCGTGTGATCGCCTGGGTGCCCTTGTAGGCGCTGGCCCAGGCCCGGCCCTCGAGCACGCTCGGCTTGGCGGCGGACCACTCCACCGCGCCCTCGGTGCGGATGAGCGCGAGGTCGCGGCCGATGAGCAGCACGTCTTCGACCCGCACCCCGCCGGCCTTGCCGAACATCCCGCCACCTTTGAGCCGCCAGCCGTAGATCCGGTGCGACTCGAGGTCGAAGAGGAAGTCGTCGAGGCGCCCGAGCAGCGCGCCCTCTTCGAGCGTGGCGACTTGCAGGTTCTGCGCGCGCTTCCAGGTCTCGATCGGCTGCATGCACCCTCCGGGAGCCGACGGGATCTAATCCGCCCGCGGGTCGCCGGTGGAGCGCGCCAGCCCGCCCGCGCCGTCCCTCCCCTCCCCTGCCTTGCGCAGAGCGCGCACAGGCGCGCAGCTCCGCGGCCCCAACGCGGTCCCACGGGGGCGCCGGCCCGCGCCCGGCCTTCCCAATCGAGATCGGCTATGGAAGAGTCCGGTCGAGGAGCCGCGGACGCCCGCGCCGCGGCTTGGGGTCCACGCCCGCGCCCGCCCCCGAGGAGGAGCTGTGACCACCGCCCGTCTGATCCCCCTCCTGCTCGCGCTGCTCACCGCCTGTGGCGGCGACAAAGGCGCGGATGACGCCGAAGACGACGTGGGCGGCGATGAAGCCGGCGGCGGCGACGGGGCAGGCCCGACCGAGTACGACCCCAGCGGGGTGCTCGGTGACGAGGGCGCCGTGGTGACCGCCGCCGACTTCGACCGCGCCTGGGCCGAGGCCAGCCTCGCGGTCGTGTTCGACCGGCTGCCGGGGCTGCACGCCACCCCGGTGCTCGAGGCCTACCGCGACGCGATGATCGACGCGGACCCAGACTGTCCCAGCCGCTACTCCGCCGATGGCAACCAGTTCTGGTACGCCAACTGCACGAGCGAGGCGGGCACCGGATTTTCCGGCTATGCCTTTGATTATGTGTACGATGACATCCCGCTCTACGGCGACGGCAACCTATGGGACGCGGCCGTCGTCTCGGGCGCAGCGACCTTCACCGCGGGCGGCGATCGCTACGACTTCTCCGGCTCGGCTTACACCGCCGAGAGTGAGCAAGAGGGCTACCTCGTCTCCACCAGCGATGTGTACGGTTGGTTTGAGGTCACCGGGGATCGCTGGGCCGACGACGACTGGATGACCGACGCCGTCCACCCCAGCCTCAGCCTATACGCGGTCACCGGCGAGGGCGCTGACCCTGCCCGGTACCTCTCGGTCTCGGGCCTGATCGGCGGGCTCGCACCTGACCTGCCTGGCGTCGATCTCGACCGGGTGAGCTTCGCTAACGCCGGTGCGGGCTACACCTGCGCCGACGAGGCGACGGGGGTGGTCGCCCTCCGCGACGCAGCCGGCGCATGGTGGGAGGTCCACTTCGACGTCGACCCCGACAGCTGGGCCCTCGACGGCCCCTGTGATGGCTGCGGGCAGGTGTTTTTCCAAGGGGAGCTGGCCGGCGAGGCCTGCGCCGACCCGAGCGCCCTGCTCGGCTGGGGAGGTGAGCCGTGGTGAGTTGGACACGCTCAGGTTGGGCCACCTGCTTGCAGGTTGGGCTCACCGCCCTGGCCTTTGGCGCGGCGCTCTGGGGCTGCACCACCGGCAAGGACGCCGGCGAAGACAGCGTGGAGCAGCGCACACCGGCGCCCGGCGACGCGGCGCGCAGCCTTCAACCCATGGAGGCCGGCCGCCTGCTGACCCGCATCAGCCTCGACCTGCGGGGCGTGCGCCCGAGCATCGACGAGCTGGCCGCCGTGCGCGCCGATCCGGCGACCGCCGACGCTGAGCTCGACGCGGCGATCGAGCGCTACCTCGCCGATCCACGCTTCGAAGAGCGCATGGTCGACCTCTTCGCCGAGATCTACCTCACCCGCGCCGACAGCTTCATTGTGGGCTCAAGCCAATACAACATTGACGACCGCGCCGCCTTCACCCGGGCGGTGGGCGAAGAGCCGCTGCGCCTCGTCGCCCGGGTGGCCGCCAGCGACCTGCCGTGGACCGAGATCGTGACCGCCGACTGGACCATGGCCAACGAGGTCTTGGCGAGCGCTTGGTACCTGCCCTACCCCACCGACGCGGAGGGGTGGCAGCAGAGCCGCTACACCGACGGCCGCCCTGCCGCCGGGGTGCTCTCGACGAATGGGCTCTGGTGGCGGTATGGCTCAACCGCGTCCAACGCAAACCGTAAGCGGGCAAACCAAGCCAGCCGTATCTTGCTCTGCAATGACTACCTCGTGCGCCCGATCGACTTTGCGCGCGACGTCGATCTGCTCGATGAGAACGCAGTCAACGACGCCATCAACAACAACCCTGGCTGCGTGAACTGCCACGTCAGCCTCGACCCCTTCGCCGCCTACTTCTTCGGCTTCTGGGCCTACAACGGCGACTCCGCACGCGAGTCCTCGCTCTACCACCCCGAGCGCGAGCGGTTGTGGAGCGACTACCTCGACGAGGCGCCGAGCTTCTACGGCGCGCCCGGCTCCTCGCTGGGTGACTTGGGGCGGCAGATCGCGAGCGACAGCCGCTTCCCGGCCTGCGCCACCACCCAGGTCTACGAGGCGCTGCTGCGCCGGAGCAGCGGCGTGGCCGACATGGACGCGCTGACCGCACACCGCGAGGCCTTCCTCACCGGCGGCCTCCAGCTCAAGGCCCTCATCCGCTCGGTGCTGCACGACCCGCGCTACCGCAGCGTCGACACCACCAACGCTGACGCGCTCGGCGGTGTGCCCACCAAGCTCGTCACCGTCGACCAGCTCGGCGCGCAGATCGAAGCGCTGACCGGCTTCGCCTGGACCAACGGCGGCGTCGAGATGTTGGGCAACGACCAGGTCGGCGTGCGGACCTTGGCCGGCGGCGCCGATGGTGACACCGTGGTGCGCAGCGCGACCCAAGTCAACGCCACCATGTTGCTCGTGCAGGCCCGGCTGGCCGAGGCCGCCGCCACCCACGCCGCTTGGCGGGCGCTCGAAGAGGGTGATCGCAGCCTGTTCACGCGGATGTTGCCAAACGTCCCGCGGCAGCGCGAGCCCGAGGCGGCGGTGGGCATGCTTCAAGACTGGATGTTGATGATCCTCGGGAGGGAGGTCGCCGCCGATGGTGAGGAGATCACCGCGCTGCTGGCCCTCTACGACGAGCTCTACGCCGCGGAGGAGGACCCGACCGTGGCTTGGGTCGGGGTGCTGGTCGCCCTGCTCCGTGACCCTGACCTCCTCCTCTACTGAGCCGAGGCCGCCATGCGTATGCCGCTCCCCTCCCCGCTCACCCCCTCCGCGCGCGGTTTTGGCCGCCTGCCCCTCTCCCGTCGGGCCGTGCTCGCCGGCGGCTCGGCCCTCGGGCTCAGCGCCGCGGGTTTGGCCAGCCGCCCGGCCCGGGCCGCGGCGGCCAGCGACCTGAAGTTTGTGTTCGTGTTCAACACCGGCGGCTGGGACCCGACCCGCGTCTTCGTCGACGCCTCCGACAACCGGGCCGTGGCCATGGAACCCGGCGCAGCGCGGGCCACGACCCGCGGCCTGCCCTGGGTTGACCATCCCGCCCGACCGGCGGTGCGCGCCTTCGTCGAAGCAAACGCGGCCGATATGCTCGTGATCAATGGCCTGCAGGTGCGCAGCATCGCGCACGAGATCTGCACGATGATCGCGCTGACCGGCGACACCTCTGGCTTCAAGCCTGACTTCGCCACGATCATCGCCAACGACCAAGCCGCCCGCTACACCCTGCCCCACCTTGTGCTGGGCGGCCCGAGCTTCACCGGCGCGCTGGGCACGGCGGTGGCCCGCACGGGCAGCAACGGCCAGCTCGAAGGCCTGCTGTCGGGTGAGATCGTGGGATACTCCGACAGCTTCACGGCGCAGCTCCCGCCCACCTCGCTCTCGTCGATTGACCGCTTCCTCGGTCGACGGGCCGGCGCCCGCGCGGTGCAGGGCCGAAGCGCCGCGGACCGCGAGCTGGCGGCGAGCCTGCTGGCCGCCCACGAGAAGGCCGTCGACCTGCGCGGCTATCGTTATGTGATGGACTTCACCACCGACGGCACCATCGAGAGCCAAGCAGCGGTGGCGGTCGACGCGCTCTCGGTCGGCCTCTCGCGCTGCGTCAGCCTCAGCTTCCCCAACAGCGGCGGCTTGTCTTGGGACAGCCACGGCGACAACGACGCCACCCAGTCCGCCCTTTTTGAGGGGCTCTTCGGTGGGCTCGCCGAGCTGATGGCGCTGCTGCGCAGCACTCCGGGCAGCTCTGCCACCACCTTGGCCGACGAGACCGTGGTCGTCGTGCAGTCCGAGATGGGGCGCACGCCCAACCTCAACCCTGCCAATGGAAAGGACCACTGGCCCTATACGAGCATGATGCTTCTTGGGCCAGGCCTCACGACCAACCGGGTCGTGGGCGCGCTGAACGATGGCTATGTCGGCGAGCTCATCGATCTCGAGACGGCCGAGGTCGACCCCGGGGGTCGTACGCTCTCGGCTGAGTCGATTGGCGCGGCCCTGCTCGCGATGGCCGACATCGACCCGGCCGCGCACGTCGACGGCGCCGACCCGCTGCTGGGCGTGTTGGCGTGAGGGATCGGGTCGCAGCGGTGCGCGCGGGCTCCTTCGCCCTGTTCACTTGCGCCGCGCTCGGCTGCGGCGGCGACAAGGCCAGCGACCAGGCAGAGGGCGACGACGGGGGTGGTGACAGCGGCGGCGCGGTCGACAGCGGCACGGTCCTCCCCGGCTGTGCGGGCGAGCCTGTCGTGACTTGGGCCAACTTTGGCCAAGGTTTCCTTCGCGAGCAATGCCAAGCCTGCCACGCGAGCACGGTGGTGAACCGCGGGGACGCCCCCGCTGACGTCATCTTCGACACCGAGGCCGACGCGGTCCGGCTCGCGGCGCGCATCGAGGCCCGCGCCTTGGGCGAGCCGCCGAGCATGCCCCCCGAGGGTGGGGTCTCGGACACCGACCGGACGCTGCTTGACCTCTGGTTGCGCTGCGACCCCGCGATGAACGGAGGGGGACAATGAAGCCCACGCTGAGCCGAAAGCACCACTCCCACGCCATCCGCGGCGAGCTGTGCGCGGCGCTGACCCTGGCGCTGGTGGCCTGCAGCGGTGACCAGAAGGGCGGAGGGGCCGCAGCGGACGGGGAGAGCGCGGACGACAGCGCAGCGGGCGCCGACGGTGGGGCGGCCATCGACACCGGCGATCCCGCCTGGATTCTGCCCGATGACGGGGGCGGAGAGGTGGTGCCCATCGACCCCGACGCGGTCGCGGCCCAGGTCGAGGCCGCGCTGGCCCGCATGTCGGGGGTCAGCGCCGCGCCGCTCCTCTCAGCGATGGACGCCATCCTCGCCGCGGGGGAGCCGGGCTGCCCCGACTGGTACACCGACGAGGACGGCAACCCCTACTGGTCGGACACCTGCACGGCCTCAAGCGGCGCGTCCTTCTCGGGCTACGGCCTCATCTACCGCTACGATGGCTATAGCGACGGCGCGACCACCTGGGACGGCTTCGGCCTCGCCGTGGCGGGCAGCCTGACCGCACCCGACGGCGAAGAGCTGGCGATGAACGGCTACGCTTCCTTCTTGCAAGGTGAAGAGGAGAGCGGCAGCCTCACCGCCTACTCCACCATCGAGGCCGGGCAGCGCTGGTCGGCCTCCACCGAGCCCTGGCTGGCCGAGGGCACGGGCCCCACCGTGGGCTGGTACGCGGTCGGCGCGCCCGACGGCTCGGGGGGCGCGGTCTCGATCACCGCCCGGGTCGAGCCCGAAGATGCCTTCACTGCGGTCATCCTCGACGAGGTGCTGTTCATCACCGAGAGCTGGGGCTCAGCCTGCCCCCAAGAGCCGGCCGGCGCCATCTCGGTGCTGACCGCCGAGGGCCGCTGGCTCGATCTGGAGTTCGACGGGCCCGGCTGGGGAGAGGACGCCGAGGTCACCCTCTGCGACGGCTGCGGGCGGGCCTACGAGGCGGGCGCAGCTTTGGGCGAGGTCTGCGTCGACTTCTCTGCGGTCGGCAGCCCGGAGCGCTGGCCCCTTTGGACCGGCCCGTACCGCTAAGCTCCAGGGTCGAGGCCACATATCGCGAGGGATGAGCCAGTGGGTCTGCCGCTCTACCTCCGCGCTTGGCTGACCACGGCGGGCCTCGCGGCCGACCCGTTCGGTTTCTCGGGCGGCCTCGGGCCGATCCCCCTGGATCAACGCCCTGAAGGCGGCACGGGCTGGATGGCCTCGGCCGACTGCGGCGACTGCCACCCCGCGCAGCTGCGCCAGTGGAACGACAGCCGACATCACCGTGCCTTCACCAATGACCTGTTCCAAGCGGGGCTCATCGCCGAACCGATGGCTTTTTGCGTCAACTGCCACGCGCCCACCGCCCCGCAGGTGGCCGAGGTGTTGCCCAATTTACCAGCCTACGCGGCCCTCGCGCCCCGTGGGGTGCCCGGCCCCGTCCCGGCCCTGCTTCCGGAGCCCCGCGCGGCGGACGGGGTGGGCTGCGCGGCCTGCCACCTGCGCGACGGCGCGGTGCTCAGCGCCGGCCCCGAGGCGCCCGCCGCCCCGCACCCGATCCGGATTGAGCCCAGCTTTGGCACCGCCGCCGCCTGCCGGGCCTGCCACCAATTCCTCGCGCCCGACCGACCGAGCGCGCCGCGCTGGTGGATGCAGTCGACCTGGGCGGAGTGGCAGATCAGCGTTCCAGACGGCGATCCCGACTGCCTTGACTGCCATATGAAGGGCGGCGACCACGCGATGACCGGGGCCCACGACCTCGAACGCCTGCGCGGCGCGCTCGAGGTCCGCCCGGTGCCGGGGGGCCTCCGCCTGACCGCCCAGGGCGTCGGGCACCGCCTGCCCACGGGGGACCTGTTCCGGGCCATCACCGTCGAGATCGCCCGCGGCGAGGCTGTTCCCGCCGCATCTGCCCGCGCAGAGGGCTGGGAGGAGCTCTGGCGCGCCGGCCGCCGCTTCTCGGCGGTCGAGGGGCCGGACGGCGCCCTCCACAAGCAGCCTATCGAGGACAGCCGGCTCTGGCCCGACCAGCCGGTCTTCGTCCCCCTGCCTGACCAACCAGGGTTAAGCTGGCGGGTCCGCTACCACTATGGCGCGCCCCACGACCTCCTCCGCGGCTTGGCGCCGCTTGAGGCCTGGGTGCTGACCCTCTCCGATGGGCGGCTTCCCCTCCCCTCGCGTTGACCCGACCCCCTTTACCCCTCCCCGTCCCTGGATGGCTGATGCACCGCTCCTCCCTCCCCCTGCTGCTCGCGACCCTTGCCCTTGGCGCTACGCCCGCCCACGCCGAAGAGGGCCGGCTGCACCCCCGTGTCGTCACGGCGAGCTCCGCGTTACAGAGCAACTGGGCGCAGTTTCAGGAAAACTACCAGCCCAACTATGTGGCCGATGACAACCCCGCGACCGCCTGGGTCGAGGGTGTCTCGGGCGACGGGGTGGGCGAGCGGCTGACCCTGCAGGTGGGGCCGGCCCGTGGCGCGACAGCGGTGACGGTGCGGCTGCGCGCGGGCTACCAGAAGTCCGAAGGGCTGCTCAAGGCCAACGCCGCACCCAAGCGGGTGCGCATCGACGCGAAGAACGCCACGGGGGTGGTCGCGACCGGTGAGCTGAGCCTGCCCCGCGCGATGGGCTGGCAAGAGCTTCGCCTCAACTTGCCGGCCGACAGCACGCTGAGCGCCGTCGAGATCACCATTCTCGAGGTGCACCCCGGCAGCAAGTACGCCGACACCTGCATCTCGGACGTGGCGGTGGTGCTGAGCTCGACCGAACCATACCGCGCTTCGGTCGAGAACGCCCGCCAGCAAGCCATCCTGCGCTGGATCGAGAGCCGGCGGGCCATGGCCGCAGCCTTTGCGGCGGCGCCCAAGGCCTACCCCTTCGCTTCGCAGGAGTTCGCCGAGCAGAAGCTCCCGGACCCCACCCCGGCCCAGCTCGCGCAGCTGCGCGCCGCGGCAACGGAGACCGACGCGCTGCTCGCCAAAGGCCCGATGTGGCGCCCCACCCGCAAGTCGCCCCCGGCGCCTTTGCCCGACGGTCTGCATCAAGCTCTCAACGCGGTGGATGATGCGCTTTTGGCCGGCGAGACCAGCTTCTTCGAGACCGGGGACGCCTGGGTCAAGTTTGGTACCGAAGGCGGGATTATTGATGGCTGGACCACCGATACAAGGCGAGGCGCGTCGCACGTCGAGTGGCGCGACCAACCCGGCGGGGCGCCCCGAGCCGTCGCTTGGCGGCACCGAGCCTCCGGCGACGACCGGGTTCGGTGGTCGACCGACACCCACATGCTGGTGCGCTACGACGATGTAGGTCGCGCGGCTTCCGTTTACGTGCGAGCCGAGGAACGCGGCGAACTCCACAGGATGCTGGAGCGGCTGGTTCAACTCGAGTGGAGCACTGAGGGCAAGCTGCGCGCGGTCACAGAGGTGTACGCGTCGGCGGTGCTCGAGCCGGGCATTGAGAACGGAGGGGATGCCAAGTACAGGAGCGCCACGCGCTACACCGCGTCGAGCGCCCCATCGTCGCCCTGAGGGAAGCAATCTGCGGCCGCTGCGGAGCCTGGGGCACCAACCACACGGCGCTATGAAGGTGGGGCCCGGCGGTGCTCCGCCGGCTCCCCAACCCTCCGCAGGAGCCATCCATGACCAGCCTCAGCCGCAGCCTCCGCCTCGCCCTCTCCGCCGCCGTCCTCGGCCTCGGCCTGCCCGCCGCCGCCGCCAGCTACGCCATCGACCCGGGCCATACGAACGTCGGCTTTAAGGTCAAGCACATGATGGTGAGCAACGTGCGCGGCAGCTTCGGCGAGGTCTCGGGCACCGTCGACTACGACGCCGCCAAGCCCGAGGCGACCAAGGTCCAGGCGGTGGTCAAGGCCGCCACCATCAAGACCGGCGACGCGAAGCGCGACGAGCACCTCGTCGCCCCCGACTTCTTCGACGCGGTCAAGTTCCCCGAGATCAAGTTCAGCTCGACCAGCGTGAAGAACGTCAGCGCCACTGGCTTCGACGTGGTGGGCGACCTGACCATGCGCGGCGTGACCAAGCCGATCACCTTCCACTTCACCAAGCCCTCGGCCGAAGCCAAAGATCCGTGGGGCAACACCAAGTCCGGCTTCACCGCCACGGCGAAGATCAACCGCCAGGACTGGGGCGTGAGCTGGAGCAAGACCACCGACCAGGGCGGCGTTGTCGTCAGCGACGAGGTTGAGATCGAGATCGAGGTCGAGCTGAACAAGAAGTAAGCCAGCCCTGGCGAGGCGCGCAGCGCCTGTGTCACAGTGACCCGCTGAGGACACACGATGCGCGCCCCGCTGCCCCGAAGCCGACCGCCGGCACGGCACCCCGCCTCGGTCGCGCTGGTCGACTTGGCGGCGCTGGCCAGCCTCGCCGCCGGCCCCGAGGACGAGCTCCAGCTCGGCGCGGCGCTGGCCGCGGCCGCAGCGCAAGCGACCGGCGCGCGTGCGGCCACCGTCTGGTCACAGCCCCCGGCCGGCACCGGAGCGGCGGCCCGCTGCCTCGGCGCTTGGCTCTGCCCGCACTGCGCCGACGCAGAGCCCACCCGAAGCGCCGCCTTGACCCTGCCTTTGCGCAGCGCAGGCCTCACCGTGGGCCAGCTCTCGCTGGAGGGCCTCGAGCCCGCTGGGCCCCACCCTGCCGCGCGATCTCCCGGGGTGATCGCCGATGATCCGCGCCTCGCTCCGGTGCTCGCGGTGGGCGCCCTCGGCCTCGCCGCACGCCAAGCGCAGGACCGCGCCAAGGCCGACCTCGCCGAGCGCGAGCGCCTCGTGCACGACTTCAAGAGCCCTGCGGCGGCGATCGAGCAGGCCATCGTCGAGGTCGTCGCCACCGCGGCGCTGAACCGCGATGACGCCGAGCTTTTGCAGCTGGTTGGGCAGCAGGCCCGCGCGATCCAGCAGCGGGCGGCGCGGCTATTGGGGCGCCCGCTGGGCGGCGGGCAGACCAACCTCGCCCAGGTCGCTGAAGAGGTGGTCGCCGCGGCGCGGCCCTTCGCCCGGGCCCAGCGGCGCGAGCTGGTCCTGCTGGTCGTGGACCGGCCGCTCGCCCGGGTCGACACCACCGATGCGGTGCGCGCGGTCGAGAACCTCGTAATGAACGCCATTCAGCACACCCCGCCGGGCGGTGCGGTGCAGGTGGTGGTCGCCGAGGACCGGGGCCGCGCGCTCTGCGAGGTGCGGGACCACGGGCCGGGCCTTCCGCCCCAGACCCTGGCCGCCCTGCGCGCCGGCGCGCCGCTGCCGACCGGCGCGGACGGTCGCGGACATGGGCTGGGCATCTCGCGCGACGTCGCCACCGCGGCGGGCGGCAGCCTCGACGCGAGCGCGCCAAACGAGGGGCCCGGGCTGGTGCTCGGGCTGCGCCTGCCCCTGGGCCAGGACCGGCGCGGCGGTTGACCCCCTCCGCCTAGGCCTGGGTCGCCAGGGCCGCGGCGCGCTGGGCCTCGGGCGGCGCCCCCCGCCACGCCTCCTCCAAAGCAGCCTGCAGCGCGAGCTTCAGGCCCGGGCCAGCGGCGACCCCGGCGGCGATGAGGGCGTGGCCGTCCACCGCGGCCCGCGTCGCGCGCCCCTCCTCCCACCACCAGTCCAACAAGGCCAGCTCGGGGCCAGGCGTGGGGTCCCTGCCCTGGATCGCGGCGGCGAGCACGCACAGCTCGACGGGGTCGAGGGCCTGCAGCGCCCGACCCGCCCGGCCGCGGTCTGCTCCGGCCGCGCCGAGCGCCCGCCGCGCCCCGGCGACCCGCCCCGGCCCCTCCACAAACCGCCGCTGATCATGTCGATCACCAGGGACGATCCGCAGCATCGCCTCGCGGTCAGGCCCCTCGAGCAGGGTCGACAGCCAGAGGAAGGCGCAGCGGCCCCGATCTGCGCGGCGGCGCCCCGCCTCGTCGATCACGAGCCGGAGCTGCTCCAGCGCGCGGGCGTCGGGGCTCAGGCGGGGGTGGAGCGCGCCGAGCACCCCCCACTCTCCGAGCAAGCGCAGCGCCGGCTCGGGGGCGGGCTCGACGAAGATCCGCTGCAGCTCGTGGCCGAGGCGCTCCAGGCCCAGGCGGCCGAGGGTGCCCGCGCGCACCAGCCCGCTCATCAGGCCGCGGGTGCCCGGCGCGAGGTGCAGCCCAAAACGCCCACAGAAGCGGGCCGCCCGCAGCGCGCGGGTCGGATCATCTTGCAGGGACATGCCGTGAAGGGCGCGCAGCACGCCATCCTGAAGGTCGCCCCAGCCGCCGAAGGGGTCGATGATCTGGCCGCGGCGGGCCGGGGTGAGCTCCACGGCCATCGCGTTGACCGTGAAGTCGCGGCGCACCAAGTCCTGCTCGACGCTCGACGGCCGCACCTCGGGGAGGGCCGCAAGCTCGGGGTAGGTCTCGGCCCGGGCGGTGGCCAGATCGAGCTCCTCGCCAGGGGTTGGGCGCCACTTCGCGGTGAGGAAGGCCTCGTGCACCAGCAGCGCGCCGCCGAAGCGCGCGGCCAAGGCCCGGCCCAAACGCGCGGCGCCCCCCTCGCCCTCGACCATCAGATCGACGTCCCGCACGGGCCTGTGAAGGAGCAGGTCGCGCACCGGCCCGCCGACCAAGAACAGGCTGAGCCCGAGTTCGGCGGCCACCACAGCGATCTGGTCGACGCGGGCCAGCGCCTCGCCGAGCGCCGCCCGCAGCAGGCCCACCACCACCTGCGGCGCGGGGGGGCGCCGGCGTGGGGCGCGCGCGGGCCGGGCCTGCGCTGAGAGCAGCGTCGAGCGCGTGATCAAGCCGACCGCGCCAGCGGGCGGCTCCCCCACGAGCAGCACCCGCCCGCGGCCGGGCTGCGCGACGAGATCGACGTCGCGGAGGGGCGCCTCGGGGCGCAGGTAGGGGATGGGGTGCACGGCGAGGCCGGCGATGGGCGCCGCGCCCAGGCCCTTGCGGGTGGCCGCGTCGAGCTCCGCCTCGCTGATCTGGTGCAGCAGCGCACCATCCTCGTCGACCGGGGCCGCGTGCACCCCCGCCGCCCGCAGCCGGCGCAGCCCCTCTTGGGCGGGCAGCGTGCCGGGTAAGCGCAAGAAATTGCGCACCATCCGGTCGGCCACCGTCGGCGGCGGCCCCATCGCCGCGCGCAGGGCCTCATGCAGCCGGGCCCGCAGCTCGGCTACGCCAAAGCCGGGGACCCGCGCCGCCGCCGCCGCCGCATGACCGCCGCCGCCCACCGCCCCGAGCACCTCGCCCAGATCGATGCGCTCATCGCCGCGGGCGACGACGTGCACCAGCTCAGTGGACTCGGCGAGCAAGATGAGCGCGGCCCATGCCCCAGCCGCGCGCGCCGCGGCCACCGCCGGCCCCAGCTCGGCGGGGGCGCCGTCGAGGTTGATCGCGGCGAAGGCGACCTCCAGACCACCCACCTGCTCGACCTCGGCCCGCGCGCGCAGGGTGTGGACCAGGTCGAGCTCCGCCGGGCTGAGGCCGACCGGGCGCAGGGCCCCCACCAGCGCGAGGTCGGCGCCCCAGCCGAGGCAGGCGGCGGCCGCCGCGTGGTCCGCCGCGGTGGTGCTCGGGTGGAGGAAGTGCCCGCTGTCCTCGTGAAGACCGAGCAGCAGCGCGGTCGCCACCGCAGGCGAAGGTGCGCGCCCCGCCTCGCTGAGCTGGGCGCAGACCTGGGCGCAGGCCGCGGCAGCGGCGGGGCCGGGCGCGCGGGGCAGGTCACCGGGGCGGACGGGGTGGGTGTCCCAGCACAGGACCTCGGCACAGCCCTCGACCAGCGCCGATAGGCTGCCCAAGCGCTCGGCGCGGGCGGTGTCGGCGACCCAGACCGCCCCAAGGCCCCTGGCCGCGATCAGGTCGAGGACGGCGCGCTCGTCAATGAAGTGGTCGAGCAGGCCCAAGCGGCGCAGGGCCTCTTCGGCCGGGCGAGCGAGGCCCCCGGGCGCGCAGAGCAGGGACCCGGGCGCGAGCGCGGCCAAGCCGAGCTGGCCGGCGGCTGCGTCCAGATCGGCGCGCTGGTGCCCGAGGATCAGGTGGACCGGCGGCAGGGGCGCGTCAGCGCTCACCTCAGCGGATCCGCCCGAGCACGTCGATCACCTCGGCGATGTCGGCCTCGGTGTGCGCGGCGTTGACCTGGAAGCGGATCGACTGGTCGCCGTTGGGCACGACCGGGTAGTTCAACCCAACGACCAGCACGCCGTTCTCGAAGAAGCGCCGCACGAGCGCGCGGGTGCGCTCGGTGTCGCGCACCATCAGCGGGACCACAGGATGCAGGCCGGGGATGCTCTCCATCCCCAGGCTGGCGATGCCCGCGCGCAGCTGCGCGACCCGGGCGTGCAGGCGCTGCAAGCGCGCGCGCCCCTCGTCGCTGTCGGCGATGTGCACCGCGGCGAGGGCGGCCGCGCAGTCGGGCACGCCGAGCGGGTTGGTGTAGATGGTCGTGTCGGCCTTCTGACGCACCGCCTCGATCACCTCGGGAGAGCTGGCGACAAAACCGCCGTTCACGCCGAAGGCTTTGCCGAAGGTGCCGACAAAAACATCGGCCTTGGCCCCGACCACCTCTTCGGTGCCGCGGCCGGTGGCCCCAAAGGCGCCGACGCCGTGGCTGTCGTCCACCACGGTGATCAGGCCCGCAGGGAAGCGCCCGCGGTGCGGCGCGAGGATGGCGTTGATTTGGTCGATGGGGGCGTGGTCGCCGCGCATCGAGAACACACCGTCGAAGATGACGATGACACGGTCAACGTCGTCGGGGACGGCCTCGATGGCCGCCTTGAGCTCGGCCATGTTGTTGTGGCGATAGACGGCCTTCTGGGCCGAGGGCACGCCGGCGATGCGCATCGCGCGGATGATGCAGTTGTGGTTCAGCTCATCGCCGATCCAATACGTGCGCTTGGTGTGCAAAGCCAAGGCGACGCCCAGGTTGGTCGTGTACGCGCTGTTGAAGCTGCGCGCGGCCGGCCGGCCGACGAAGTTCGCGATCGCCTGCTCGAGCTCGACGTGGGCGGTGAACGTGCCGTCGATGAAGCGCACCGCCCCGGGCCCCACCCCATAGGCGTGGGTCGCCTCGTCTGCAGCCGCCAACACCGCCGGGTGGTGGCTGAGCGAGAGGTAGGAATTGGAATTCATGCGCAGGTAGAGCTGGGCGCCCCCCGCGAGGCGGTAGCGGGGGCCGCGGCCGTCGGAAGCAGGCACGACGGCGTCAATCACGCGCTCGGGCGCCTTGGTGCGGCCCTCGGCCGAGAGCTGGGCGAGCTCGTCGCGAAGGGCGGCGTTGAGGAGGTCGAGCGACATGGGGGCTCCAAACGAGAGGGGGGCAAAACTAAACCAAGGAGGAGGATCAGGTCGGAGGAGCCGCTGCGGCGCAGCCCGCGCAGCGGCCCGGGCCCGCTCAGGCGGCGGGGGAGAGGCGGAGCGCGCCGCCGGTCAGCACCGCGGCGATGACGTCCACGAGGGCCTCCACGTCGATCGGGCGCTGGGCGAGCGCGGCCTGAAAAACCGGCTCTTTGACCATCCCCAGCACGCACGCGGCGAGCAGGGCCGGGTCGAGGGGGCGCACCACACCAAACTGCTGGCCCAAGGCCAGGGCCGCCTCGATGCGGGCCAGACCTTGGGCATAAAAATGCGCCAGCACCGCGTCGCCCTCGGGGTCGATGCCGACCGCCTCGGCGAAGAGGATGCGGGCGACGTCGGGGGCACAGGCAGCGCGGACCACGTTGGCCACGTTGTCATGCACCTGCGGCGCGATGTGCTGGTTCAGATCGATGGGGCGCGCGGCCGAGGCCACCTCGAACATCAGCTCGTGCAGCACCTCTTGGAAGACCGCCCGCTTGCTCTCGAAGTAGTTGTAGAAGGTGCCACGGGCGACCCCAGCCTCTTCAATGATGTGGCTCACATTGGCCGCGTGGTAGCCGCGGGCCGCGAACACGTGCCGGGCCGACCCGAGCAAAAGGTGGCGGCGATCATCAGGGCTCATCGGGGTGCTGCGCGTCATCGCCGCCCCCTAACCGCCGCCCTGCCCTCCCGTCCCCGCGGGGCCGTCCGGCCCGGCCTGCCCAATTTGTGCTGGGGACGCGCGCCAGGCGCACCCACGGCGCCCCGACAGAGGTAGACTGACGTGTCAGTCACCGCACCCCCGCGCGCCGGAGCACCCATGTCCGCGACCCACAGCCCCGAGTCCGCGATCACCGAGGCCGCCTTTGACGAGAGCGGCGTGACTGAGGCCATGATCGACGAAGGGGCCGCCGAGGCCGAAGACAGCGCGCCAGGTGCGCCGCCCGCCGCCGAGCTGCCCGACCCGCTTGAGGGCCTGATCGGCCGGGCGCCCAGCCACCCCCAGGTGCGGTCGATCCACATCGGCGTCGACATCGGCTCCACCACGGTCAAGGCGGTGGTCTGCGACCCGGTCAGCCGCGAGATTTTGTGGAGCGATTACCAGCGCCACGAGACCCGCCAGCCCGAGAAGGTGCTTGAGCTGCTGATCCGCATCGGGCATGACTTCCCGAACGCCAAAGACACGCGCATCTTTGCCACCGGCTCGGGCTCGGGCCCCCTCTGCGGCCCGCTCGGGGCGCGTTTTGTGCAAGAGGTCAACGCGGTCACGCTGGCCGTCGAGGCGCTGCACCCCGACGTGGGCGCGGTCATCGAGCTCGGCGGCCAAGACGCCAAGATCATCATGTTCCGCGAGCAGGTCGACGACGACGGCAAGCCCACCGGCAACAAGACCGCGCTGACCAGCATGAACGACAAGTGCGCCTCGGGCACCGGCGCCACCATCGACAAGTGCATGATCAAGGTGGGGATGGCGCCCGAGGCCGTGCGCAACATCACCTTCGACGCCACCAAGCTGCACCATGTGGCCGCCAAGTGCGGCGTCTTCGCTGAGACCGACATCGTCAACTTGGTGAAGTCGGGCATCCCCAGCGAAGAGATCATGAACTCGCTGGCCGACGCGATCGTGCACCAGAACCTCTCGGTGCTCACCCGCGGGAACACCCTGCGGCACAACGTCTTGCTCTTGGGCGGGCCTAACACCTACCTGCCCTTCTTGGTCGAGTGCTGGCGCCTGCGCATCCCCGAAACGTGGGACAGTCGGGGCTACGCTTACCCCAAAGACAAGCCCATCGAAGAGCTGGTCTACACGCCCCAGAACGCCCAGTACTACGCTGCCTTCGGCGCGGTCATCTTTGGCAGCACCGAGCTGCGCGATGACCCGAGCCTCGGCCAATACAAGGGCCTCGACGGCCTCAAAGACTACATCCTCAACGGGCGGGCGGCCCGCTTGGGCGCCAGCGCCGCGGGCCCGCTGGTCCGCTCGACCGACGAGCTCGCGGCCTTCACCGAGCGCTACCGCGTGCCGACCTTCACCGCCGCCACGCTGATCCCGGGCAGCACCTGCCGCGGCGTCATCGGGCTCGACGGCGGCTCGACCAGCAGCAAGGCCGTGCTGGTCGACTACGACACCGGCGAGGTTCTCTACAAGGCCTACACCTTGTCGAAGGGCAACCCCATCCAAGACACCAAAGACATCCTCGGTGAGATCCAAGCCTGGGTCACCGGGCAGGGCGCCGCCTTCCAGTGCATGGGTTTTGGTGCCACCGGTTACGCGGCCAACGTGCTCGAGGAGAGCGTCAAAGCCGACGTCAACATCGTCGAGACCGTGGCCCATATGATGTCGGCGGTGCGTTTTGTACCCCAGGCCGACGTCATCTGCGACATCGGCGGGCAGGACATCAAGGTCCTCTTCTTGGCCCCTGACAAAGAGGGCGGCCGCGACGTGCGCGACTTCAAGCTGTCCAACCAATGCAGCGCCGGCAACGGCATGCTGCTGCAGGCGATGGCCGACCAGTTCGGGGTCAAGCTGCACGAGTACGCAGACACGGCCTTTGCGGCTGATCTCTCACCCAAGTTCTCCTACGGCTGCGCGGTCTTCCTCGACGCCGACCGGGTGAACTTCCAGAAAGAGGGCTTCTCTGCCCCCGAGATGCTCGCCGGCCTCGCCAAGGTCCTGCCCAAAAACGTATGGCAGTACGTGGTGCAGGTGCCCCGGCTCGCCGAGTTTGGCCGGGTCTTCGTGCTGCAGGGCGGCACCCAACGCAACCTCGCCGCGGTCAAGGCCCAGGTCGACTACATCAAAGAGCGCGTGCCTGACGCTGAGGTGGTGGTCCACCCCCACTGCGGTGAGGCGGGCGCCATCGGCGCCGCGATGGAGACCCTCCGCGTCGTGCGCCGGCGGGGTTACTCGACCTTCATCGGAATGGAGCAGGCGATCAACCTGCACTTTGAGTCGCGCAACGACGAAAGCACGGTCTGCCACTTCTGCCCGAACAACTGCAGCCGCACCTTTATCGACACGCGCACGCCCGACGGCCGCACGAGCCGCTACATCAGCGGCTTCTCTTGCGAGAAGGGCACGGTTGAGAGCAAAGACGCGCTCAAAGAGCTGGCCAAAGAGCGCAACCGCCTGCGCAAGCAGTTCCCCAACCTCGTCGATGAAGAGGCCAGCCTCGCCTTCCGCCACTTCTTTGCGCCGGCCCCCCTGCCCGCCGCCGGCAGCAGCAAAGAGGACGTCAGCGTCATCAAGAAGAGCCTGTTCCGCGTGGCGCGGCGGGTGCTCAACCGCGGCTTTGCCCGCAGCAACGTCGATCTGCGCGGTGTGCGCATCGGCATGCCCCGGGTGATGAACCTCTATTCGGTGGGCCCCTTCTTCCGTACCTATTTTGAGACGCTGGGCCTGCCCAAAGAGAACCTCATCTGGTCGCCGCCGACCACCGAAGAGATGTGGGCCGAGGGCGGCCGATACGGCAGCATTGACCCGTGCTATCCGTCGAAGGTCATCCAGGCCCACATCCACGAGCTCATCTTCCACGCCCACGTCGACGAGAAGCACCACCGCGGGCCGCTCAACTACATCTACTACCCCTGCATCACGCACATCCCGAGCTGGGTGCAAGGCACGATGGACAACGTGAGCTGCCCCATCGTGGCGGGCAGCCCCCTGGTGATGAAGGCCGCCTTCACCAAAGAGGTCGACTTCTTCGCCCGCGCCGGCATCGAGTACATCGACGAGGCCATCACCTTCACCGAGCCGAACCTGCTCAAGAAGCGCCTGTTCTCAGTCTGGGGCCCGCGCCTCGGCATCACCGAGGACGAGAGTGACTGGGCGGTCGAGCAGGGCTTCGCCGCGCTGCGTGAGTTTGACCGCATCCTCCAAGAGAAGGGCAAGGCCATCCTCGAGCAGGTCGAGCGCGAAGACCGCGTGGCCATCCTGGTGATCAGCCGGCCCTACCACAACGATCCGGGCCTCAACCACGGCATCCCCGACGAGTTCCAGGTGCTGGGCTACCCCATCCTGTCGATGCGCAGCGTCCCCAAAGATCCGGCTTGGCTCAAGCGCTTCTTCGGCGATGCAGACCCGCTGAACATCAACGACGTCTGGGCCGAAAACTACAGCGCCAACAGCGTGCAGAAGGTCTGGGCCGCCCGCTTCGCCGCTCGCCACCCCAACGTCGCTGTCTTGGATTTGTCGAGCTTTAAGTGTGGCCACGACGCCCCCACCTACGGCATCGTCGACAAGATCATCAGCACGGCCCGCACGCCCTACTCGGCCCTGCACGACATCGACGCGAACAAGCCGGGCGGCTCGATCCAGATCCGGGTCAAGACCTACAGCCACAAGCTGAAGCTCGTCGAAGAGGCCCTCCGCGACCAGTCTGTCGCCCGGGCCGAGCTCGCCCGCCGCGTGGCCGACGAGCGCCGCCGGCTGATCGCCGAGCTGCGCGGCGCCGCCCTGACCGCCCCCGCTGCGCGCTGACCCCTCCCCTCGCCTGTCTTCTCGCCGCCCCTCCTTCGCACAACCCCTCGCCGCCTGGAGCACCCCGATGAGCGCCACCTTCGAGAACGCCGTCACCGACCGCCACATGCCCGAGCACGAGCCGGCGCTCAGCCCCGAGATGGAGGCCGAGCTTGAGCAGCGCCTCGCCGCCTTCGCCGCCGAAGAGTCGGCCCGCCTCGGCCTGAACCGCGAGCAGTACAGCGAGCACGTCAACATCCACTTCACCGCGGCACAGCGGGCCCACACGACCATCCTCGTGCGCGGCCTCACGCTGGCCCACGACGACATGATCGCCGCGGCGCTGCGGGGCCTCGGCTACAAGACCGAGCTGATGGCCGAGCCCGACAACGAGGCGCTGCAGTTTGGCAAAGAGTTCGGCAACCGCGGCCAATGCAACCCGACCTACTTCACCGTAGGCAACTTGGTGAAGCACCTCGTCAAGATGCGCGACGAGCAGGGCATCCCCACCGAGAAGATCCTCAGCGACTACCTGTTCGTGACCGCGGGCGCCTGCGGGCCCTGCCGCTTCGGCACCTACGTCACTGAGTACCGAAAGGCCCTGCGTGACGCTGGTTTCGAGGGCTTCCGGGTGCTGCTGTTCCAGCAGCAGGGCGGCATCAAGCAGGCCACCGGCGAAGCCTTGGGCCTGCAGATCAACAAAGACTTCGCCCTGGGCTTGATCCGCGCGATTATGGCCGGCGACGTGATCAACCTGCTGGGCTACCGCCTGCGCCCCTACGAGAAGGTGGCCGGCGCGACCGACACCGCGATCGCCCAATGCAAAGGCATCGTGCGCGCGGCTTTTGAGCGCAACGCCAACGTGGTCTCGGCGCTGGTGCGCTGCCGCAAGATCATGGGCGCGGTCGAGATCGACCGCAGCGTGCCCAAGCCCAAGGTCAGCGTCATCGGCGAGTTCTGGGCCATGACCACCGAGGGCGACGGCAACTACCGCCTGCAGCGCTTCTTGGAGTCCGAGGGCGCCGAGGTCGACGTGCAGAGCGTCACCGCCTGGATCTTGTTCATGATCTGGGAGAACAAGTACGACACGCTCAGCCGCATCGACCTGCGCGAGCACGACGACGCGCGCAAGGGCCTCAAAGACAAAGACGGCACGAAGAAGCTGTGGATCTTGGCCGCGGCCGACAAGATCGTGCGGGCCAACTTCCAAATGTACGCCAACGCCATTGGCTTGCACGGCTACACCTTGCCCAACATGGACGAGATCGCCGCGCTGGCCAAGCCCACCTACGGCAACGAGGTCCGCGGCGGCGAGGCCCACATGGAGGTCGGCAAGCTCGTCCACTACATCGAAGACAAGCTCAACCACATGACCCTGTCGGTCAAGCCCTTCGGCTGCATGCCCAGCAGCGGCGTGTCCGACGGCGTGCAAAGTTTTGTCGCCGGCAAGTACCCCGAGGCCATCTTCTTGCCGATCGAGACCACCGGCGACGGCGCGGTCAACGTCTACAGCCGCGTGCAGATGATGATGTTCAAGGCCCGCCAGGCCGCCCGCGCCGAGTACGAGCGCGCGCTCGCCGAGAACAACCTCGACGAGGCCACCTTCAAGGCGCGGGTGCAAGGCAGCCGCCGCTGGCGCAACCCGCTGTGGGCGCCCCGCCACAAGGTCGCCGCCACGGCCACCAACCTCGTCTACGCGGTCGCCGACCGATAGGCGACGGGCACCGAGCTCGGTGGGCGGGGGGCTCCCGCCCCCCGCAACGCCCCCCGGGCGCTGCGCGCAGCACGAAGCGGCGCCCGCCCCTTCAGGGCCAGAGCCGGCGCTCGGCTGCGTAGAGATCGGCCTCCAGCTCGGAGATCTGGGCCCGCAGGCCCCGGGTGGCCAAGGGCTCGCCCGGCGTCGCGGCGGGCAAGGTGCCGGCCAGCCCGGCCACCACCTCGCGCTCCCGGGCGAGGGCACGCAGGCCCGCGGCGATGCCCTCGGCCGCCGCGCCCGCGACGCCTGTGGCGGTGGCCCGCTCGGCCTCGGCCCGGCGCTCCTCGGCGGCGGCGAGGCCGCGTGCGCGCTGGGCCTCGGCCCGGCTGCCGTCGAGCACCGGAAGGCGCACAGCGAGGCTAATCTCGCCGCCGGTCACCCCGCTGACCCGCTCGGACTGGACCCCACCTTGCACAAAATCGAGGCGGGGCAGGGCCTCGGCCCGGGCGAGGCGGGCCTCGGCCGCGGCGGCCCCGGGGTCGGCCCGCGGCAGGTCTTGGGGCGGCGGGCGCGGGATGGGCACGGGCCCCGCCAAGCCGCCCGCCGACACCGGCGCGCCGACCGCCACTCCGAGCCAAGCGCGCTCACCCTCGGCGGCGGCGCGCACCCGGCTCGCGCGCAGGGCCGCCTCTGCCGCGCGCACCCGTGCCTCGGCGACGTCGACCGCCGCCTCCTGGCCCAGCGCCGCCCGGCGCTCCATGCCCGCCGCCACCTCGGCCCAGGCCGCCGCCGCGAGCTCGCGGCGCTCCAGCTCGGCTTCGAGCAGCAGCACCTGGGCGAAGGCGCGCTCGACCTCCCACCGCAAGGCGGCGGTCATCGCCGTCGCCTCGGCGCGCAAGGCCTCAGCCCCCGCAGCGTCCACCGCCCGCTCGGCGGCGGCCACCGCGAGCCCCCGCCAGCGCAGGCGCAGGGCCAGGCGGGCGTCGGAGCGGTCGGCCACGCCGAGATCACCCTGCTGGGCGCGCAGCTCGAGGCCATCGGTCGGCGGCAGGCGCGCCGCCCCCGCCGCGCTCGCCGCGCTCACCTGGGCCGCGATGGCCGCGCTGTTGGCCTCGGCCCGCCGCAGGGCCTCGTCGACGCTCAGCCCGCCGTCGGCCCGCGCCGCGCCTGCGCCGAACCCGAGCGTGATCGCGAGAACGACGGCACCGAGGGTACTGAGGGCGCCGCGGGCACCAAGAACACCCGACCTCATCGGACGCCCTCGGCCTGTGCCTCCCCCACCAGACCCGTCGGCGGCGACGCGGCCTCGACCATCACCCGCTCCCCCGGGGTGAGCGCGGCGCCCGGATCGAGCTGCACATAGGCCGGGCGACCGTAGCTCGGCCAGGGCGTCGGGCGCGCGCAGCGGCTGGCGTTGGCCTTGGTGGCTGGGGCCAGGGCGAGCACGGCCGCGCCGACCCCGCTCACCGTGCCGAGCAGCGGCGCGCCGCCCTCGCGGGGGCGCACCCGCACACGATCACCGTCCTGCAGCTCGGCTTCGCCTTCGCCGAGGCAGACGACGACCCGGGCGCTGCGCTCGGGCACGACCTCAAGCAAGGGCCAGCCCTCTCGGGCCCACTGCCCCACCGCCGCCTGGACCGCGCCGACCCGGCCCGCGGCGGGCGCGCGCAGCTCGGCGTCGGCGATCTGGGCGTCCACCAGCGCGAGCTGGGCGTCCCAGACGGCGAGGGTGGGGTCGGCGGCCTCGGGTGCGGGCGCGGCGGCCCCCTGGTCGAGCGCGACGAGCTGGGCGTCGAGGCCGCGCAGCTCGGCGTTCAACACATTGATGCGCACGTCAATCTCGGCGACCGCGGCTGGCGCTTCGAGGCCCTCGGCCACGAGCTGGGCCAGGCGTGCCCGCTGCCCGCCCATCGCGCTCAGCTCGGCGCGGGCCGCCCCCACCTCCCGCTGCAGGGCCGCGCGGGCCTCGGCGGCGTCTTGGGCGCGGGCCGCCGGCGCGCCCCGGGCGAAGCGGCCCTGCTCTTGCCACGCGGCGCGCTCCGCCAAAATGACCTGCCGCTGGGCCACCAGGGCGGTGGTGTCCATGCGGATCAGCACAGCGCCGGCCTCGACCACCTCACCCGCCTGCACGCGCAGCTCGGCCACGCGGGCGCTCATCGGCGCCGCCATGGGAACGGCGCCCAGGTCGACGTAGCCGTTGAGCTGGGCGCCAAAAACCGCGCCGCGGCTCGCGATCAGGCCGAGCAGCAGCGCCGACGAGGCGGCGAGCAGGGCGAGGGCGCCCGACGGCCCCTGCAGGCGGTCGCGGAGGGTGTCGAGGGGGGCGCCGCTCACGGCCGCGCCCCCGCGCGCAGCGGGCGGTCAGAGCTCAAGGGTCGGGTCCTGCACGTGGAGGCTGAGATCGGTGAGGCCGTCGACCGCTTGGAGCGCCAGCACCAGGGCCGCGCGCCCCTCGCCCGAGCGCAGGTGCACCTGGTAGGCCTGCTCGAGCCGGCGGCCCTGCTCGACCTCGCGCATCGTGACCAGCACGAAGTGGTGGGTGTGCTTGCGCAGCACCTCGCCCACCGCGGCGCTCACCTCGGGGCTGGCCGGCGCGAAGAAGCGCACCATGCCGTCGAGCTGGTTGCGCGCGCCGTAGCCGATGAGGTGCAGGCCGAGCCCGGCGAGGCAGAAGGCCAGCGTGCCGGAGATGGCGACCACCGGGGCCCGCAGGCCGCAGACCAAGCCGACGCCCAGCGCGGCGAAGAGGAAGATGACGTCGCGCGGGTCACGCAGCGTGGTGCGAAAGCGGATGATGGAGAGCCCGCCCGCGATGCCGATGCCCGCCGCCACGCTGTCGCCCAGCGCCAGCATGAGCATGCAGGTCACCAGCGCGCCCAGCGCCATGCCCTGCACGTGGCCGCGGGCGAAGGACAGGCCCTTGAACGTGTAAATGTAGACCCCAGCGATGATCTGGGAGAGCACGAAGGCCAGCAGCAGGGCCAGGCCCGCCTCGGCCCAGCCCACCGGGCCCGTGCTGGTCAGGCCGAGCAGCGCGCCGCTCATGACCACCCCCCGGCCGGCGCGCGGCTGAGCGTGGGCGCGTAGCACTCATCGACGCCGTGGCCGTACTTGCTGTAGGCCTGCCGGCTCAGGCCGAGGTGGTCGACGAGGCTGACCATCCAGCTGGGGGCGCGCTCGCCGAACTTCAGCTCGAGCACGCTGATGCTGCCCCAGGTGCGGGTGCGGTCGGCAGCGTCCAGCGCGCGCCAGGCGCTCGGCTGGGGCCCGAGGCTCCACCGCTCGGCGGCCTGCGCGCGGATCTGCGTGTCGACGCTGACCCGGGCATAGGCCTCAAAACGCCCCATCCAGGCGCGTCGCTCGTACTGCACCAGCACCTTGGGCTCCAGCGCGTGGCGCAGGCAGAGGTTCGAGAAGGGCGCGACTGGGTCGTCGACCCCCACCGTGGGCGCGCCGCGGGCGGCTGCGACCTCGGCCCACCGCTCGGGGCTAATCCGCCGGCGCCACTTGCGAATCACGTCCCCCGTGCGGCGCTTGATCTCGAGGTAAACCCGCAGATCGGGCGTGCTCGGGTAGGTGCGAACCCGGACCTTGAACCGGTCGTGGGTCTCGAGGTCATTGGCGTGGTAGAGCCGCAAGTCGAAGGTGTCCAGGTACAGAGAGCGGATGGGGTAGGTGCCGGTCGGGCCGAGGTTCTCATCGAGCGCGCACCACGGCTGGAGCTGCGCCTCGAGGGCGACCACTTGGTCGGGCGTGAGCAGGTACTTGAACTCCCTCCGCGGAGGGATGGTCGACGCGCGCATCAAGCTCCCCTGACGGGGCGCCCCGCCCGCCCGACGGCGGAGCATGGCAGGAGTGTGACAAGCCCGTCAAGCGGCCATGACAGGCGGGGTCATGAGGCCCCGCCCGCGGGCGCCGGGCTTCGTCCGCCCTCAGCGCGTGAGGCGCCGCCGCCGCGCGAGCAGCCCCAGCGCGCCCGCGGCGAGCCAGCCCAGCCCCGGCGCCGCAGCGGCGGTCGCGCAGCCCACCCCCTTGCTGTCGCTCGCCTCGCCCTCGGGCACGCTCGCCGTCGTGTCGCCCAGGCTCACATCGGCGGCCTCATCGCTGTTCGCGCCCGTGTCAGCGCCGCTCCCGTCCTCGCCGGCCGCGCCGGCGTCGTCTCCCCCGTCATCGCCGTCGGTCGCGCCGCCGCCGGAACCACCGGACCCGCCGGAACCACCCGAGCCACCGTCGCCGGTGCCTGGGTCCGTCCCCCCGCCGGTGGAGCCGCCGTCGCTTGAGCCGCCGCCCATCTCGTCGGTGATCCAGTCGATCACCGCGTCGACCCGGGTGACGCCGGCCGCCGCGTCGGGGTCGTCGCAGAGCACGCGGCTGCTGCCGTCCATCATGAAGCCGAAGCTGTTGATACCGACCAGCTCCCAGCCGCCGTCGGCGGGCATCAGCGCCGCGCCCCCGCTGTCACCCGAGCAGATGTTGGCGCCGCCGGCGTCATCCCAGGTGATGATCAGCCCGTAGTCGTAGTCGTAGACCGGCACGTCGACGGTGCGCTTGGTGCCGCTGCCGCTGCCCGCGTCGCTCGAGATGCCGAAGCCGACGTAGGTCAGGTCTTCGCCGACCCAGTCTGCGCTCACCCGGTCGGTGTTCATCGGGATGGTGCCGACGCTGGTGATGCCGCCGTCGCCGAGCTGCAGGATGCCGGCGTCGTTGTAGGGCATGTCGTAGTCGGGGTGCGCGGCCGAGTAGATGACCGGCGCATAGGCGATCCAGCCGGCGTCGTCGTAGACCTCGCTGCCCACCAAAAAGTAGATGTCGTAGCCATAGCGGGCGAACTCGCCGATGCCGTCCTCGACGCAGTGGGCGGCGGTCACCACCCAGGTGCTGTCGACCAGGGTGCCCGAGCAAAAGGCCTGCAGGTCGCCATAGCGCTCGTGGTAGGCGACCAAGGCGCCCACCGGGGTGAAGTCGCTGGTCGCGCGGCCGCCGATGATCGGGGGCGCCTCTTGGGCCGCGGCAGGGGCAGCCCCAAAGCTGAGGGCAGCGACGGCGAGCACGGCGAGGGAGGAGGACCGGCGGGCGGGAGACATCGAGCACCTCGGGGGCGGAGCTGGGGTGGCCGGCGGGGCCCAAGCGGAGGCCGCTGGGCCAGCGTGCGCGGCGCACGGAACCAAGCGCATGGTAGCGCGACCATCCGCGGCCGGCGGGCGCCCCCTGTGAGGGCGCGGCAAGGTGCGCGGGCCGATGGGCGCAGGTCCTCCGCATCTGGAGCGGATCTTGGGCCGCCGGACCGCCGCTCGGGTGACCAGACACCGTTCAGGACTCCGTCAGGCGCCGGAGCTCAGCCCTCGCCATCCCACGCCGAGAGCTGCAGGCCGGGGAAGACCGGGTCGCGGGCCAAGGCCGCGGCGCGCACGGCGAGCAGGGCCGGGCTCGGGCTGCGGCCGGCGGCCTCGTCCTCGGCGATGTTGCACAGCACGTCAAAGTCGTCGAGGTGCCCGCTGAAGCGGCGGATGCCATAGTCGACCGCACCCCCGGTGCGCACGACGAAGGGCCAGTCGCTGGCCTGGACCAACAACAGCGCCCGGGCCGCCTCGGTCAAACGTTCGGTGGCCGCGGCGGGCACGCCGGGCCGGCTCAGGCGCCACTTGAGGCCGAGGAAGCGGTCTTCGGCGCGGTAGAGCGCCTCCCACATCCAGCTGGTCTGCTCGTTGAGCCAGACGCGGTGGTCTCCGCCGGCGCCCCAGCTCCCCTCGGGCAGCCAGACCACCTTGTCGGGCGGATCCTCCCGCAGCACCTGCGAAGCGGTCCGCACCTGCACCTCGGGATCAGCGTGCAGGCGCAGCAACAGGTCGCGCAGGAAGCGCGGGCCCTCGTGCCACCAGTGGCCGAAGAGCTCGGCGTCGAAGGGCGCGGTCACGCAGCCGGGCCGGCCGGTGTGGGCCCGGTGGGCGCGCAGCCGCCCGCGCACGATCTCGGCGAAGTGCGCGGCTTGGCTGAAGGTGGCCGCGGGCACCGCGCCCGGGTCGTAGGGCTGCTTGTCGCCGAGGTCGGCCTTGCGGTCGGTGACCCGCCAATAGCGATGACCATCCCCGTCCTTGCGGCGGTGAAACTCGAGGTAGCGGCCATCCCCCGGGTAGCCGCCGTCGGCCTGCCAGACCTGCTCGCTGACGTCGGGGTGCCGGGCGAAGGCGACGATGTTGCTCGGGCCGCCGTGGGTGCCGACCCGGTGGGGCTCGAGCACGCTGCGCCAGCCGCGGTGGCCCTCGATGTTCGCGGCCTCCCAGCCGACCTTTTGGAAGCCGGCCGCCGAATCGCCGCCCTCGACCACCCCCTCGGACCGCGCGCTGGCAAAGAGGTGCGAGTCGACCACAAAGTGCGTCACGCCGTTGTCTTCGAGGATGCGGTCGACGCCGGGGCGCAGCACCTCGCCGCCAAAACCGGGCAGCGGCGGGGTCCACGGGCCGGTGGGCCGGAAGCTGCACTCGGGCAGCCAGATCCCGCTGGGGCGCAGGCCCAGGTGGCGCTCAGAGGTCGCCAAGCCCACCCGAAGCTGGGCGGCGATGCAGCGATCATGCCGGGTCAAGGCGGCATAGCCGTGGGCCGCGAAGCCCGAGAGCAGCTCGATGCGGCCGGCGCGGGCGTGGGCGGCGAAGGAGCCGACCAGATCGCGGTCGATGGCCAGCCAGCGGTCGCGGAGCGCGAGCAGCTCTTGCTCCCAGTGGGCCGCGACCCGGGCGGTCGACGGGTCGGCCTGGTCGGCCCGGGCGCGCTGCAGGCGATCGTCGAGGTAGGCGTCGACCAGGGCCATCAGGGCCGGCTGGCGCAGCTGCTCGAGCAGCACCGGCGTGAGGCCCAGCGTCAGGCCCGCCGGCACGCCGTGGCCCGCCAGCTCATCAATCACGCCGAGCAGGGGGAGGTAGACCCCCGTGACCGCCTCGAGCAGCCAGTGCTCGCCGTGGGGCCAGCGCCCGTGGTGGAGGACCCAGGGCATGTGGCCGTGGAGCACGATGACGAAGCGACCCGGGCCGTGGCGCATGGGGACCTCCCGCGGGGCCGCCCCTATCGCCGCGCCGCGCGCGGGGCGCCCTCAGCCGCGCCGGAGCAGCTCGACCGTGGCGCTGCGCCGCTGCTTCTCCTCACCCCAGAGCGAGACGGCGAAGTCGAGGCCGAGGCAGACGCCCTGGAGAGCGTCGTGCCACACGCCGTCCCGCAGCGCCGGCGCCTCGATGGGGTGGTGCAGCAGCCGGCAGGCGGGCGCGGTCTGCACCCGCAGCAGGGCGCCCAGGTCCCCAAAGCGCAGGCCGATGTCGGAGACGTCCTCCACCTCGCCGATCTCGAGCAGGTCCCGCGGCGCCGCGCCCGGCGTGTGCAGGCTGCGCTCGGGGCCGCGCCTCCCGTCGAGGTTGACGTTCAGCTCGACCAAGAGGCGCAGGTCGACCGGCTCACGCGAGCGGTTGATGAGCTCCCACTCGACCTGCAGGGCCGGCCGATCCCCGAGCACCCGCAGGCGGCGGGTCAGCTGGATCATGCCCGGCGGCTCGGGCGGGCGGAGCACCGCGATCTCGCGCACCAGGACGATCTCGCCGACGCCGTCGGCCCCCAGCTCGGCGCGGAGCAGCTGCCAAGCCGGGCGCTCCGGCGCCTCGACCCGGGGGGCCTGCCCGCGCCACAGCGCCCGGGCGCTCAGCCCCTCGCCCATGATGCGCTCGACGAGGAGGTGCCGCAGGTGGCCATCCTCGAAGATGAGCCGGCGGCTGTCGGCCACCGAAGCGGAGCGCGCCACCGGCGCGCGCACCGGGCGAGGGCCGGCGGCGGCGTGGCCCAAGGTGTCTCCGCCCAGTGACTCGGCGAGGGCCTCGGAGAGGGCCTCGGACTGGGCTCCGCGGCCGCCCTGCCGCGCGGGATCGGCGGCGGTGTCGGCCTCGCTGGCGGGGGCCCGGGCGCCGGGATCGGTGTCCTCGTCCTCGGGCAGCTCGCCCAGGTCGGCGGTCACCAGCTCGGGCAGGCTGCTGTCGCGCCGCAAGGCGTCCATGCCCGCGCGGCCCACACGCTCGGCGGTGTTCACCAGATCACCGAGCCCGACGATGAGCCAGCGGTCCACGCCCCCGCCCTCGGCCGGGCGCAGGCTGAGCAGGCCCCAGGGCGCGCGCAGCTCGACCACGGCGCCGGGCTCGTGCGGGCGGGCGGGCGCGCTCAGCTCGGCGCTGAGCAAGGGGGCCTCGGCGGCGAGCAGGGCCAGGGCCGCCGCGTGCCGCACCGCGGGATCATCGACCCCGCCGCCCTCTCCGGCGAAGAGCGCCGCGGAGGGGGGCACGCGCAGGGCCGCCGCCGCCGCGCCCTCCGCCGCCGGATCGGCCCGCTTGCGCGCCGCCGCCACCCGGCCGTGCAGCCGCCACGCGGCCGCGAGCAGGCGCGCCGCCGCGTCAAAACGGCCGAGCCCCGCCTCGAGCGGCGGGCCGAGCGGATCACCCAGAGCAGCGGCCAGCACCGGATCGCGGAGGCCGAGCACCGCCGCCTCGGCCTCGAGCAGGGCCTCGCCGGCGGCCTCGGGCAGCAGGTCGGCGCCCACCGCCGGCGGCGTGCCCGCCCGGGGCGCGGCCCGCTGCAGCGGCGCCTTGTCGAGCGCGGTGGTCGGCGTGTGCAAGCGCAGCCCCTTGGCGAGGCGGACCAGGCCGACGCCGAGCTGCGCCCAAAACGACGGCCCAGCCGCGCACAAGGGGCCGAGGCCCAGCGCGAGCACCAGGGTGGCGCCGCGGCGGCGCTTGAGCTCCAAGGCCAGCTCGCCCACGGCACCCCCCGGGGCGAGGGCGCTGAGCCGCCGGTCCACGCAGAGGCCGGGGATGGTCAGCCCCTCCCTCTCGAGGAGGGCCGCGCCGGCGTCTGGGCGCACCCCGCTGGCCGCCACCGCCGCGCCGTCGACGAAGCAGGGGCCGAGGCCGGCGCGGGCCAAGCGGGCGGGCAGCACGGGATCCCAGGCGAGGGCCTCAGGCCAAAAGCCGCGGGCCGGCGTGCCGAGCACACGCTGCAGCACCGCTTGTTGTTGGCGAAGCTGGGCCAGACCCACCGCCTCGGGCACCAGGGCCAGGGGGCTGTGGGCCCGCACCACGCCCTCGAGCCGCCCGCGGGCCGAGCCGGCGCGCAGGCGCTCGACCCAGGTCGCCGCGTCGGGCCGCTCGCCGATCGCCCGGAGCAAGGCCGGGCTCGGGGCCCAGGCGAGCTTGACCTGGGGGCTGGCGGCCAGGGCGTCGAGCGCGGGGCCGAGGCCGGCCTCGAGCAGGCGGGCGGCGCGCGCGGCCGGCTGACCAGGCGCGAGATCATCGTGCAGGACAATGATCAGGAGCGCGGGCTCGGCGTTCATCGGGGCTGCGCCCCATCAATCAGGTCGGTCCACACCGGGTGAGCCAGGTCGGCGGGCGCCGGGCGGCCCAAGGCGGCCCAGCCCGCGGCGAGGTGCCGGCGGAAGAGCAGGTCAAAGAGGTCGCGCATGTCGCTGTGGTGCTCGGGGCCGTACCACCAGAACCAGTCGGAGCCCTCGGCCGCTCGCAGGTGGGGCCAGGCCGCGGCGGGCCGTCCCTGCTCTTCATAAGCAGAGCGCAGCGCGGCCAAGCGGCGCCAAGCCGCGCGATCCATGGGATCACCCGCCCAGATGGCGAAGTCGGCGTTGATCCACGAGCCGGTGTGCAGCCGACGGATGTGGCCCACCGGCATCACGGGGAGGGCCTCGTCCACGCCGATCACGCGGCCCGAACGGTAGAGCGCGCGCAGGAAGGCCTCACCCGCGTCGGGGTAGCTCTCCCAGGGGTTCTCGCCGTCGAGCATGACGGGGTGCACGCCCTCTCCGCGCACCGAGCTGAGCAGGTCGGCGGCGGCGGCCTCACCCTGCCACGAGGCGTACTGAAAGCCGACCCGGTCAGACAGGCTGCGGTCGCGGAAGATGATGTGCAGGTCAGTGTCTTCGACGCGCCACGCCCGGCGCAGGTCGGGCGGGCCGTCGCGCAGGCTGCGCTCGAGCACCCCTTGGTCGGTGGCCAGCCAGCGCACGCCCTCGGCGGCGGCGATCGCGGCCACCTCGGGGCTCACGCTGCCCTCGGAGGGCCACATGCCGGCGGGCCGGCGCCCAAGCACCTCGGCGCTGCGGTCGAGGCCCTCGCGGATCTGGCGGGCGGCGTCGGCGGGGTGGGCGAAGGCCACCGGGTCGGGCGGCGCAGGCAGGCAGCGCTGCGCGTGGTCAAAGTTGACCAACAAGGGCAAGATCGGGTGGGTGTAGGGCGTGCACGAGACGTGGGCGTAGCTGCGCCACAGCGGCAGGACCGCGCGCACCATGGCGTCCTGCACGCTCATCAGGTGCTCGAGCTGCGGGTGCGAGAAGCCGCGGTCTTGGCGCATCAGGCCGGCGACGAAGGGGTCGCGGCGGGCGACCACGCCCATCCAGGCGAGGTTGCTCCAGACCTGCAGGTCGCGCAGGTCTTGGGCGTCGTCAACCGCGCCCGCGGCGGCCATCGCCTCGAGCGCCCGGTAGCGCGACGACCCGCGGCGCATGGTCGGGTGCCCGTGCACGAAGCGCTGGTTGATAAAGGCGCGCTGCACGCCATCGAGGTGCTCGGCGGGGATGCGGCTGATGCGCGCCCAGGGGTCGGTGCCGCCGGCCGCGTAGCGCTCGAGCTGGTCGAGCAGCGAGGGCACGACGTTGAGCGTGGGGCGGGCGCCCTCTTCGACGGCCAACACGACCGCGTCGGTGTAGCCGCGCACGGCGTGCAGCCGCACCCAGGGCATGATCGGCTCGCCCGAGGCCGGATCACGGTAGTCGGGCTGGTGCATGTGGAGGAGCAGGGCGATCTGCGCGGTCATGGCGCACTTGTACCAGAAGGCGCCGCGGCCTTGCCGCCGCGCCCGCCACCGCGCCCCGCCGCGGCATAGGATCCCGGCCCATGCGCAGCCTCATCGACCAATTCTGCCCCAACATCCACGACGCCCCCATCACCGCCGCGGCCTACGACCCGTGGAGCGGCGTGCAGGCGACCGCCGACAGCAACGGCGTGGTCGCCGTGCAGCGCAACGGCGAGAGCAGCCCGGGCCTCATCTTCCAGCCCGGCGCGCCCATCTTTGGCGCGCTGGCGCTGATCCGCGGCGGCAGCCTCGTGGCGATCGGCGACGAAGACGGCAGCGTCGGGGTCTACAGCACCGCCGACGGCAGCGAGTACTTCCGCGAGGCCCGCGAGGGCGGCCGCGGGCGCGTGCGGGCCATGCGCGGGGTCGCCATCTCGCCCGACGGCTCGATGTTGGCCTCGATCTCGAAAGATCGGCTGGTGCGGGCCTGGGATCTGAGCCGGGGCGAGCGGGTGAACGCCTGGCAGGACTTTTCGGGCGAGACGGTCGGTTTTGACGACCGCGGTGAGCGGCTGCTGCTGATTGATCTCAACGGCCAGCCCACGCTGTTCGACCTGCTGCGGGTCCAGCGCTTCCCGATGACCCGCCTGCCGATGCCGGCCAGCCGCGCCATCTTCACCCTCGACGGCACGCTCGTGCTCGCCGCCGGCCCGGCGGGGATCTCGCTGCTGCGCATCGCCGATGGGGCCGTGGTGGCCAGCTTCGCCACCCAGGGCGGCAGCGGCATCATGAACCTGCTGATCTCGCCCGACAACCAGCGCTGCGCCGTGGTCACCCAGCGCAGCGTGCACCAGTTCAGCCTGCCCGAGCTGCAGCCGGTCGACAGCGTCAAGCACGGCGCGCCCGACCCCAGCGGGGCGGCGGCCTGGTCACACCTGGGCCTGCGGGTGGGCGGGGCCGACGGCCTGCTGCACAGCGGCAAGGGCGGCTCGGCGGGCGGGGTCAGCCTAGCCACCGGCTTCGGCGAGCACCGGCTCGCCGTGCACCACGACCGCATCGCCCATTGGCGCGGGCGGGCGCGCCGCGTCGAGATCAACGCCGGCGGGCCGATCGCCGACGCCCAGATCGACCGCGACGGGCGCATCATCGGCGTGCTGCCCGAGCGGGGCCCCATCGCCGTCTTTGACGTCGACACCGGCAAGAAGGTCTTCGAGGCCGGTGCCGAGACCAGCGGGGCCACCCAGCTCTGCGTCGGCGGCACGGTGGTCGCCGCCCGCATGGCCCAAGGCGGCTGCCGCTGGTGGGATCTGGCCTTGAACAAAGGTTACGAGCTGGCCTGGCCGAGCTCGATCGCGCTGAGCGGCGGCGGCACCTGGCTGGGGGTCGTGACCCCCAAAGGGGCCGTGCGGGTGCTCGACCCCGCCACGGGCAAAGACATCATGAAGCCGCCCACGCCCGGCGGCAGCGCGGCGGTGCGCCTGCTCAGCTTCGTCAACAAGCGGCCCGACCTGCTCGTCTTCGACGCCGAGGGCATCCTCAGCCACTACGACCTCACCGAGGCCGGCCGCGGCGGCCCGCCCGCGCACCCCCGCGACGTGCTCAGCGTCAACGTGCCCGTCGACCGCCTCTGGGGCATCGCCGGCGGCGAGCGCTGCGCCCTGCGCCTGCCCGAGGGCGCGACCTGCACCATCCTCTTCGTCGACCTGCGCAGCTCGGCGGTGGTCGCCGAGCACAGCGGCCTGCACCCCGCGGCCAGCGTCGACCCCGAGACGGGCGCGGTGCTGCAGCCCGCGCGCTCCGCAGCCGTGCTCGAGCTCGACATGAGCGGCGCCGAGCAGGCCGTCCTGCGCGCCTTGCCCGGCGGCGAGTGGATCAGCTTCGGCCCCCGCGGCGTGCTCGCCGCCAGCCCCTCGGCCGGCACGGCGATCTGAGCCCCTGAGCGCCGCGCACGCGCCACGCGACCGCCCGCCCACCTGAGCAGCGGGTCGCGCCCTCCCGCCAGGCCGGCCTTGCACCTGACTGCACAAGCCGAGGCCTTCGCGGCGACCCCTTCATCGCCCACCTGAGCAGCGGGTCGCGCAGTCCACTAGGCCGGCCTCGCACCGGCCTGCACACGCCGAGGCCTTCGCGGCGACCCCTTCATCGCCCACCTGAGCAGCGGGTCGCGCCGGCCTTGGGGCCCAGTTGGGGGAAGGCGACAAAGGGGGGCGTTGCGCGCTGGCGCGCGGCGCTGCCATGCGCCGCGCGAAGCCTGCGCGCTGCCCCCCTTGGCGGGGGATGCAAGGGGCCCCGCGGGCCCCTTGCCCGGGAGTCTGGGGGCCGGCGACCCCCGGCATCGACGCACAACAGCGTGCCGGCAGGCGCAAACCACCTCATCAGCCTGCTGGAGACCATTGTCGCAGCCTTCGACCACGTCGAAGGGAAAACCCGACCCAAAACCTGCGGTAGCACATTGACTTCGATTTTCATCGTCAAAAACCCAGAAGAACACCTTGCGCAGCGCGCGCCCTCCCCCTAAATGGAAACGACTTTCATTTCCAACCATAGACCGGCCTCCCCCGAGGCCGACCGGAGCGCGCCATGCACAGCCCCCTCCTCCGCAGAGCCACCCTCCTCCTCTCGATCGGCGCCCTGGCCGCCCTCTCCGCTTGCACCAGCGGCGAAAAAGCCGACGACAGCGCCGATCAGGGCACGGGCGACGGCGGCGCTGATGGCGCAGACGGGGCCGATGGGGCCGATGGGGCGGATGGCACCGACGGCGGCGGTGATGGCGGCGGCGGCAGCGGTGAGGGCTACGCCTTCACCAGCCGCTTCGACGGCGAGAGCAGCGTGTCCTACGGCGGTCAGGTGATGCGTCACCTGCTGATCGAAGACCTGAAGACCTGGATCGGCGGCCTGACCGGCCGGGTCGACGGCGGCTGGTTCCCCGTGGACGGCGAGGTCGAGGGCGAGCTGATGTTCTACTACGCCTTCGACAGCGCCACTTCGGGCAGCGTGCCCCACGGCAAGGTCACCGACCCTGCGGCCAAGCAGGCCATCTACGACGAGGTCTCGACCGACAAAGACCTCGTGGGCAAGGTCGCCGGGAACGACGAGGTGGGGCAGCACGTCGACTGGTCGACCGGCCTCGTCGGCTGGGGGGCGCCGGGCAGCCACAGCCCCGACAGCTTGGCCCGCGCCTGGATGGCCCAGATCGAAGACAACGCCATCGCCCGCAGCAACGGCGACATCCCGCTCGACCCGACCGGCGCGCCGATCGCCGCCGTCTACCTCACGCCCGAGGGCCAAGACCTGCAGCAGCTGCTGCAGAAGTTCCTCACCGGGGCCATCGCGTTCAGCCAGGGCGCCGATGACTACCTCGACGATGATCTCGAAGGAAAAGGCCTGAACTCTGACCACAGCGGGCCCGAGGGCGACGCGAACTACACCGCGCTCGAGCACGCCTGGGATGAGGGCTTCGGCTACTTCGGCGCGGCCCGCGACTATGGCGACTGGGACGACAGCCTCACCGCGAGCGCCGCCGTGCGCGACAGCTGGGAGCCCGACGGCGCCATCGACCTGCTCACCGAGGCCAGCTGGGGCCACAGCGTCAACGCCGGCAAGCGCGACGACGGCGCCCTGGTCGCCACCGATCTCAGCGGCGACGCCTGGACACACTTCGTCGAGGGCCGCCGCCTGCTCGCCGAGACCAGCGGCCCGCTCGACGAGGCCCAGCGGGCCACGCTGCTCGCCCACCGCGACGGCGCGCTCACCGCGTGGGAGGGGGCCATCGCCGCGACCATCGTCCACTACATCAATGACGTGCTGCGCGACATGGGCGCCTTCGGCACGGACGGCTACCGCTTCGCCGACCACGCCAAACACTGGAGCGAGCTCAAAGGCTTCGCGCTCAGCCTGCAGTTCAACCCCCACTCGCCGCTGAGCGACGCCGACTTCGCCGCCCTGCACGCCCTGCTCGGCGACGCGCCGGTGCTGTCCAACGCCGACCCCGAGGCCATCGCCGCCTACGCCGAGGCCTTGCTCGAGGCCCGCGCGCTGATCGGCGCCGCCTACGGCTTTGACGCCGGGAACCTCGGCGACGCGGACGGCACCAATGGCTGGTGAGCACCGCGGCTGGCTCAGCCTGATCGCCGTCGGCGGCGTCGTCTTCATCCAAGACCTCGCCTGCGCCCTCGGCAAAGGCGGGGCCACCGACCCGGCGGTCGAGGACGCGCTGCAGGCCACGGTCAGCCAGGCCGCGCCCCTGGTCATCGCGCCCGCCCTCGACGCCGCGGCCACCGAGCTGGCCGCCCTCGACGCGGCGCTGGCCACCTGGGAGGCCGCCGGGGGTGCCGACAGCGGGCGGCCGGCCGCCCAGCAGGCCTTCCAGCGGGCCATGGCCGCCTGGCAGCGGGTCGAGCTGCTCGAGCTCGGCCCCCTGGGTAGCAGCCTGAACGTCGTCGGCGGCGCTGATCTGCGCGAGCGCATCTACTCGTGGCCGGTGGTCAACCCCTGCCGGGTCGATCAAGAGACGGCGACGGGCGGCTACGCCACCGCCCACTTCATGGACGTGGCCCTCGACAACGTGCGGGGCCTCGACGCGATCGAGCACCTGCTCTGGGCGCCAACCGGCGAGAACGCCTGCCCGAGCCAGGTCGACATCAACGCCCAAGGCACCTGGGACGCGCTGGGCGCCGACGAGATCGCCGCGCGCCGGGCCGCCTACGCGCGGGTCGCCGTGGCCGACGCCGTCGCGACCCTCGACGAGGCGCGCGCCGCCTTCGCCGAAGGGGGCGACTGGGCGGTGGCCCTCGCCCAGGCCGGCGAGGCGGGGCCCTACGAGAGCCGCGAAGCCGCGCTGAACGCCCTCTACGACGCTGCCTTCTACATCGAAGCAGTGGCGAAGGACCAGAAGCTCGCTGAGCCCATGGGCCTGCGCAACTGCACGACCGACTGCCTCGGCCTGGTCGAGTCCGCCGAGCCGGGCAGCTCGCACCTGCACCTGCGCGAGAACCTCGCCGCCTTCCGTCAGCTGTGGGTGATGGGCGAGGGCAGCGGCTTTGACGACCTGCTGCGCAGCCTCGGCCAAGATGCCCTCGCCGACGAGGTCGAGGCCGCGCTGACCGCCGCCGAAGCCGCGGCGCTCGCCCTCGAGCGGCCGGTGGACGTGGCCATCACCAGCGGCGACCCCGCGGTCACCGCGCTGTATGAGGCCCTGGTCGAGCTGGGCCGGCTGTGGAAAGAGGACGTGGCCACCGCCCTGGTGATGACCGTGCCCGCCGAGGCCGCGGGCGACAACGACTGAGGGCGAGGCGCGGCTCAGCCGCCGGGGGTGAGGGTGAACGACGGCGCCAACGACGTGCTGCGCACGATCCTGAGCAGCCTCGGCCAGCCTGTCCTCGACCCGGGCAGCCGCACCTTCTGGCCCTGGCTGCTCGGCGCCGCGCTGATCGCCGCCGCGCTGCGGGTGTGGGCGACCGGCAGGGGTGCGGAGGGCTGGTCCTTGGCCCAGGTCCGCTGGAGCAGCGTGCTGCACGCCATCTTCCCCTACCGATGGCTGCGCGAGCCCTCAGGGCAGCTCGACCTGCAGCTGCTGGTGCTGCGGCGCCTCATCGCAGTGGCCCGGGCCGGCGGCGGCGTATCGGGCGCCTACCTGCTCGGCACCCGCCTGGTCATGTTGCTGGACCGCACGGTCGGCGCGCCGACCCCTCCCGCGCTGCCCGGGTGGGCGCTGACCCTCGTCTACAGCCTCGCGCTCTTCCTCAGCTGGGACCTGTCGCGCTTCCTGCTCCACCGCCTGATGCACACCGCGCCGGCCCTCTGGGCCTTCCACGAGGTGCACCACTCGGCCACCCGCCTGACCCCCCTCACCTTCCACCGCACCCACCCCGTCGAGTCCCTGCTCTACGATCTGCGCGGGGTGGTGGCGACGGGGGTGGTCGCGGGCCTGTTCTATTGGGTCTTTCGAGGCGCCGCGGCCGAGCACACCCTGCTCGGCGTGCACTCGATCGGGCTGGTGCTCAACGCACTGACCGGGAACCTGCGCCACAGCGCCGTTTTCGTGCGCTTCCCCGCCGCGGTTGAGCGCTGGCTGCTCTCGCCTGCCCAGCACCAGCTGCACCACAGCGCCGATCCCGCGCACCACGACGCCAATTACGGCACCTGGCTCGCGGTCTGGGACCGCGCGGCGGGCACCCTCCTCCCCTCCCCTCTCGCGCCCATCGGCCGCTTCGGCGTGCCCGAGGCGCGCCACGAGCAGCGCTTGGCCTCCGCCCTCCTCTCCCCCTTCCGCGTCGCGGCGGGGGCCCTCTCTCGCCCCGCCCGCGCGGGGATGCTCTCCCTCCCGGTATTCTCGCTGCTCTGGCCCGATCTGGCCGCGGCCGCCGAGGGCGAGGCCCCGGCCGACGACGAGGCCGACGGCACCGGCGAGAGCATCGTGGTCACCGCGCCCGACGGCACCCCCCGGGTCGCCGGCTCGGCCCACGTGGTGAGCGAGGCTGAGCTCGAGCGCTTCGAGTACACCGACATCCACAAGGTTTTGGCCAAGATCCCCGGCGTGACCATCCGGGTCGAAGACGGCTTTGGCCTGCGCCCGAACATCGGCATCCGGGGCGTCGACAGCGACCGCAGCTCCAAGATCTTGCTGCTCGAAGACGGCCTGCCCCTCGCGCCCGCGCCCTACGCGGCGCCGGCGGCCTACTACTTCCCCCTGACCCAGCGCATCGTGGGGGTCGAGGTCTTCAAGGGCGCCACGGCGATCCGCCAGGGTCCACAGACCATCGCCGGCGCGGTGAACCTGCTGACCCGCCCCGTGGGCCCGCGTGACGCCGCGGCGCTGGACCTGGCGGTCGGGCCCCGCGACACCCAAAAGCTGCACGGCTGGGTCAACGTGCGCGCCGGTGACCTCGGCCTGCTGCTCGAGGGCGCACACCTGGGCACCGGCGGCTTCAAGCAGCTCGACACCGGCGGAGAGACCGGCTTCTCGCGCGATGATCTCATGGGCAAAGCCGAGCTGCGCCTGCCCGGCCTCGGCGGCGGTCGTCAGCGGGCCGAGCTCAAGCTCGGGTGGGGTCAGGAGCAGTCTCGCGAGACGTACCTCGGCCTCACCCTGGATGACTTCGAGGCCGACCCGCTCCGCCGCTACAGCGCCAGCGCCGATGATCTGATGCAGTGGGACCGCACCGCCGGCAGCCTGCGCTGGTTCTGGACCCACCCCCACGTCCGCGCCGAGCTGAGCGCCTATGGCGCCCTGCTCGACCGCACCTGGCTGCGTTTTGACGGCCTGGGCAGCGGTGTCGACGTGAACGATGTGCTCACCGCCGATCTGAGCGCGGCCAACGCTGAGGCCACCCGGCTGGCCGCCTTGCTCGCCGGCGAGGTCGACAGCGCGTCAGCCGACGAGAACATCGTGCTGGTCACCAATGACCGGCACTTTCGCAGCGGCGGCGTGCAGGCGCGCCTGACCCACACCGCCGGCGGCGCCGCCTGGGGCAGCGAGCTCGAGCTCGGCGTGCGCCTGCACGGAGATCACGTGCTGCGCGACCACACCGCGCAGCAGCGGCCGATGGCCGGCGGTCGCCTACAAGAGCGGGTCGGCCCGCTGGTCCAGACCACCGACTCTGAGGCCATGGCCCGGGCGCTCAGCCTGCACCTCGCCGAAGACCTGCGCCTCGGCCCGGTGCACCTGCTGCCCGGCCTCCGGATGGAGCAGGTCCACACCCGCTTAGACGACGCGCTGGTCGATGATCCCGCCATCGTCGCCGACACCCGCACCTTGCTGCCCGGCGCGGGGGCCCTCTGGTCTGCAACCCCGTGGTTGGATCTTTTTGGCGCGGCGCACCGCGGCTCCTCCCCCGTGCCGCCGGGCAGCCCCGAGGGCACGAAGCCCGAGCTGGCCAACAACTACGAGGCGGGCCTGCGCCTGAGCCCGCGGGCGACCCGCCTCGAGCTGGTCGGCTTCTGGAGCGCCTACGACAACCTGACCGGCCAGTGCACGCTCTCGGGCGGCTGCGCCGACGCCCAGCTCGATCAACAGTTTAACGGCGGCGAGGCCGACGTCTGGGGCGCAGAGGGCAGCCTGCACCAGGAGCTGGGCCTGCCCGGGAAGTGGCTGCTGATCGGCGATCTGGCCGGCACCTGGACCGAGAGCGCCTTCCGCACCGGCTTTGTGTCGGCCCTGCCGCGCTGGGGCACCGTCGAGCCCGGCGACGCCCTGCCCTACCTGCCCCAGCTGCAGGGCACCGCCGGCCTGAGCGCCGTGCACCCGCGGGTCAACGCCGCGCTCTCGGCCACCGGGCGCAGCGCACAGCGCGACATCGCCGGCCAGGGCGTGATCCCCGGCGATGAGCGCCTGCCGGGCGTGGTCACCCTCGACGCGGCCCTGCACGGTCAGCTGCGCGGCCCGCTCTGGGGCTACATGACCGTGAACAACGCGCTGAACACCATTGTGATGGAGTCGCTGCGACCCTATGGTGCCCGCCCCTCGGCCCCTCGCCAGCTCATGGTGGGCATCACGCTGAACAGCGGCTGAGCTGGGCGCCTGCGGCCCCCCTCCGCGCGCGCGGCCGACGCCCCCGCCGGCCGCCCGGGGGGCGTCCTGCGGGGCGGCCGCTTGGTCGGCTGCGCCGACCCGCCTGACGGCGGCGCTGCGGTCGGCCGGGCGCGGCCCCACCCGTGAACGAAGGCCTAGAAGTCGACCGAGGCCCCGCAGCCGCAGGGGCGCTTGGCCTGCGGGTTCTCGATCTCAAAGCCAGCGGCCATCATGTCATCCTTCCAGCCGATGGTGCTGTTCTTGAGCTTGGCCATGTGCTCGCGGCTGACGAAGACGCGCACCTCACCCTGACCGAAGACGAGATCATCGTCAGCGGCGCTCTCTTCGAACTCGAGCACGTACTTGTAGCCGCTGCAGCCGCCGCCGGTGAGGCCAAAGCGCAGGCCCCAGCCCTCTTCGCCGTACTCTTTGGCGAGCTCGACGATGTTCTCGGCGGCGTCGGCGGTGATGTGGATGGTGTCGGCCTCGGTGAAGCCCGGGCCCTGATCGACGGCGGCGGTGTCGGCGGGGGCAGCGACCACCCCAGCGTTCTCGGCGTTCTCGGTTGCGTGGTCCATGTGCGCCTGCTCCTCGGCGGTGGGCGGGGTCGCCGGCGCGCGGGCCAGCGGTGAAGGTCAGCTAACGGCGGGCGGAGGCGGCGCACCGCCCGACCGCAGCGCGCGGGCGACCCGCCAGGCCCGGTAGGGGATCTGGGCGGCGACCAGCAGGTAGAGCAGCGGCCCGAGCTTGTGCAGGCGCCAAGCGCCGTCAAGGTCGAGGTGCCCCATGTAGGTGAAGCTGCGGGTCATGCCGCAGCCGAAGCACTCGCGGTCGAGAACGATGCGCGAGAGGCAGAGGGGCGGCAGCTCCCAGCCGAACAAGGTGAGCGCGCTGTCGCCCGGCGTCAAGCTCAGGCTCAGCACGGTCACGACCAGGGCCCCGAGCCCCAGCTGCAGGTCACCCCGCGCCCGGGCCCAGGGCCGCGCCGCCATCGGCTCAGGCCTGCTTGTGTCGGCGGCCACCGCGCCCCGTCTCTGCCGCGATGCGGTCGACGATGCCGTTGACGAAGGCCTTGCTGTCGGTGTCGCCGAAACGTTTGGCCAGCTCGATCGCCTCGTTGATCGCCACGCTGTGGGGCACCTCGGGGCAGGCCAGCAGCTCAAAAGTGCAGATGCGCAGGATGTTGCGGTCGACCAACGGCATCCGGCGCACGCGCCAGTTGGTGCTCGCCGTGTCGATGAGGCCGTCGATCTCGGCGCCGCGCTCCAGCACCCCGCCCACCAGCTGGCGGGCGTACTGGAGCTCTTCGAGATCGGCGCCCACGCCGTCCATGTCGTCGCCGTCGGTCCGGGCGGCGCCCAGCGCGGCGAGGGCCGGCTCGGCGGACAAGGTGTTCTGCTCGACCTGGTAGAGGGCCTGCAGGGCGAACTCGCGGGAGCGGCGGCGGGACATCAGCGGGCCTCCGGGGTGGTGTGGCCTTCGTCGATGGCGCGGAGCAGCCCGACCATCTCCATCGCGGCCGCGGCGGCCTCGCCGCCCTTGTTGCCCATCTTGGTGCCGGCGCGCTCGATGGCCTGCTCGATGGTGTTGGTGGTCAGCACGCCGTTGATGACCGGCAGGCCGAGCTTGAGGCCGACGTTGGCGATGCCCTTGCTGCACTCGCCGGCCACGAAGTCAAAGTGGGGCGTCGAGCCGCGGATGACCGCGCCGAGCGCGATCACGGCGTCGTAGCGGCCCGTCTCGCCGAGCTTCTGCGCGACCAGGGGGATCTCGAAGGCGCCAGGGACCCAGGCCACCGCGACGGTGGCGGTGTCGACGCCGGCCCGGCCGAGCACGTCGAGCGCGCCGGCGAGCAGGCGCTCGGTGATGAGGTCGTTGAAGCGGGCCACCACGATGGCGTAGCGGCCGCCGACGCGGGCAGGGGTCGGTGCGATGAGCAGAGGCACGGGGGCTCCAGGAGGGTCAGCGGCTCTCGAGGCCGGCGGGCAGCAGGTGGCCGAGCTGGGTGCGGCGCTCGTCGAGGAAGGTGTCGCTGACCGAGCCGCCGCGGACGACCAAGGGCACCTGGGCGCTGACCTGCAGGCCGTAGCCCTCGAGCCCCTTGATCTTGCGGGGGTTGTTGGTCATCAGGCGCAGGTCGCGCACGCCGAGGTCGAGCAAGATCTGGGCGCCGGTGCCCATCTCGCGCAGCTCGCCGCCGCCGGCATCACCCGCCCCGGCGGTCGACAGCCCGAGGTGCGACTTCATGCGCGCGACCAGCGCGTCGGTCTTGAGCGCCGCGCCCACGTGCAGGTAGACCAGGGCGCCGCGACCCTCGGCGGAGATGGCGTCGAGGGCGGCGTCGAGCTGGCCGCCGCAGTCGCAGTCGCCGACCCGGAAGATGTCGCCGGTCGGGCAAAATGCCTGCAGGCGCACCAAAGACGCGGCGCCGTCGCTGAGCTCACCCTTCCACAGGGCCATGTGCACGCCGCCGTCGGTGCGGCTGCGGTAGACCCGCAGGTTCATCGGGCCGTGTTTGGGCGTCTGGACCACTGTGTCGACCTCGCGGTCGACCAGGACCTCGTGGCGGATGCGCCAGCGGATGAGGTCGGCCACGGTCACCACGCGGATCTTGTGCTTCTCGCCGAAGCGGACCAGGTCGGGCAGCCGGGCCATCGTGCCGTCGTCGTTCATGATCTCGCAGATCACGCCGGCGGGGCTCAGGCCAGCGAGGCGGGCCATGTCGACGCTGCCCTCGGTCTGGCCGGTGCGCACGAGCACGCCGCCGTCGCGGGCCCGCAGGGGGAAGATGTGGCCGGGCACCACGAGGTCTTGGGGGCCCTTGGTCGGGTCGAGGGCCACCTTGATGGTGTGGGCGCGGTCGGCGGCCGAGATGCCGGTGGTCACGCCCTCGCGGGCCTCGATGCTCACCGTAAACGCCGTGTGGTACGGGCTCTGGTTGTTGGTGGCCATCATCGGCAGCTGCAGCTGGCGCACCCGCTCTTCGGTCATCGACAAGCAGATGAGGCCGCGGCCGTGGGTGGCCATGAAGTTGATGGCCTCGGGGGTGACCGCCTCGGCAGCCATCGTGAGATCACCCTCGTTCTCGCGATCTTCGTCGTCGACGAGGATGATCATGCGGCCAGCGCGGATGTCTTGCAGGCCGAGCTCCACCCGGCGGATCGGATCCGGATCCATGACCACGAACGACATGCAGGCTCCAAAGCCGCCGGGGTGGGCGACGTGTGGCGGGGCCCGGTCGCGTCCAGGCGCGGCGCGGGCGAGGGAGCCCCCTAGCCGGGCCGGTGGCCCCTGTCGCGGGGCGATGCGGCGACAGGCCTCAGGTGGGGCCCGGGGCGGCGGGCTGGTAGCGCAGCTCGAGGTCATCGCCGTGCTGGCGCAGCTCGACCAAGCGGAAGCGCGGGCCCTCGGCCAAGGAGAAGGGCGCGCCCTCGACCCAATGGCGGCCGCCGGCGAGCACCCGGGGCGCGAGGAAGAGCCGCAGCTCGTCGACAAGCCCGGCCGAGAGCAGGCTGTGGTGCACCGCGCCGCCGCCCTCGACGAGCACGGTGTGCACGCCCTCGTCGACAAGAGCGCCCAGCACGGCATGAAGGTCAAGGCCGCCCGGACCCCGGGGCACCCGACGCAGCCGCGCCGGCGCCAGGGCCTGCTCCTGCGCGGGATCAGCGTCAGGCGCGGTGAAGATGAGGGGGGGCCGCCCCGCCCGCAGCACCTGCGCGGTCGGCGGCGTGCGCAGCCGGCCGTCGAGGATCACGGGCAGGGCGTCGCGGCCGCCCTCGATGCGGGTGGTGAGCGCGGGATCATCGTCCAGCACGGTCTGGCTGCCGACCATCACCGCGTCGCACTGGTCGCGCAGGGCCCGGCCAGCGGCCCGGGCGGCGGCGCCGGTGATCCACTGGCTGCGACCGCCCGCGTCGGAGATGCGGCCATCGAGGCTGATCGCGGCCTTGAGCACCACCTGGGGGCGACCGGCGGTGCGGGCGCGGACGAAGCCTGCGTTGAGCGCCAGGGCCTCGGCCTCGAGCACGCCCACCACCACCTCGATGCCCGCCGCGCGCAGCTGGGCAATGCCACGCCCCTGCATGCGCGGGTCGGGATCGACCATGCCCACGACCACCCGGCGGACCCCGGCGGCGATGACCGCCTCGGTGCAGGGGGGCGTGCGGCCGTGGTGGCAGCAGGGCTCAAGGTTCACGTAGAGGGTCGCGCCCGCCGCCCCGCCCCGGGCGTCGGCCAAGGCCTCGACCTCGGCGTGGGGCTGGCCGGCCCGGGTGTGAAAGCCGGCCCCGACGACGGCCCCGTCGCGCACGAGCACGGCGCCGACCATCGGGTTGGGCGCGGTGCGGCCCCGCGCGCGCGCCGCGAGGGCGAGGGCCTGGCCCATGAAGGCCGCGTCGGCCGCGCGATCAGTCACCTTGACCCCCACCGTCGACCACCCCGCCCGGGCCCGCCGCGCCGAGGTAGGGCCGCAGCAGCTGCAAAAGGTCGTCGGGCCCCTCGATGCCGCGCAGCACGCTGGCGAAGCGCACATAGGCGACGATGTCAACCGCCGCGAGCTCTGCGAGCACCAGCTCGCCGATCTCGGCGCTGGTCACCTCAGGGGCCACCGAGAGCGAGACCTTGACCTCGACCCGGCTGGCCAGCTCGTCGATGGTGCGCGCGTCGACCGGCCGCTTGCGGCAGGCCAAACGTACGCCCTCGACCACCTTGTCGTGATCGAAGGGCTCGCGCCGCCCCTCACGCTTGACCACGAGCGGGAGCTTGCGCTCGACCCGCTCGTGGGTGGTGAAGCGGTGGTTGCACTGCAAGCACTGGCGCCGCCGCTTGAGCGCGTCGCCGGTCGCCCGGGTCTCGAGCACCTTGGACTCGGGGTGCTGGCAGGCCGGGCAGTTCACGCGGAGGGCCCCGCGCCGTGGGCGCCGCCATAGAGCGGGAAGGCGGCGCAGAGCGCGCTGACCCCGGCCCGCACGCGGGCGTGCACGTCGGCGTCTTCGGGGCTCGCGAGCAGATCAGCGATCCAGTCGGCGATCTGCTCGGACTCGGCCACGCCCATGCCGCGGGTGGTCATCGCCGGCGTGCCGACCCGCACCCCCGAGGTCACCATGGGGCTGCGGCGCTCGCCGGGCACAGTGTTCTTGTTGACCGTGATGCCGGCTTTGCCCAGCAGCAGCTCGCCGTCTTTGCCCGACAGCGGGTGCTCGCTGAGATCAATGAGCATCAGGTGGTTGTCGGTGCCGCCGCTGACCAGGCTGTGGCCACGGGCGACGAGGCGGGCGGCCATGGCCTTGGCGTTGGCCAACACCTGCTCTTGGTAGCTGCGGAAGGAGGGCTGCAGCGCCTCGTTAAACGCGACCGCCTTGGCGGCGATGACGTGCATGAGCGGCCCGCCTTGGCTGCCCGGGAACACCGCGCTGTTCATCGCCTTCATCTGATCACGCTTGGCGAGGATGAGGCCGCCGCGCGGCCCGCGCAGCGTCTTGTGCGTGGTGGTCGTGACCACGTCGCAGTGCGGGAAGGGGCTCGGGTGCAGGCCGACCGCGACGAGCCCCGCGATGTGGGCGATGTCGGCCATGAGCAGCGCGCCGACCTCGTCAGCGATGGCCTTGAACGCCGCGAAGTCGATGATGCGCGGGTAGGCGCTGGCCCCACAGACGATGAGCTTGGGCCGCTCGGCGAGGGCGACGGCGCGCACCTCGTCCATGTCGAGCCAGCCGTCGGGGCGCACATGGTAGTGCACCGGCCGGTAGAGCCGGCCCGAGCTGTTCACCGGCGAGCCGTGGGTCAGGTGGCCGCCGTGGCTGAGGTCGAGGCCGAGGAAGGTGTCGCCCGGCTTGAGCAGGGCGAGGAAGACCGCCGCGTTGGCCGAGGCGCCCGAGTGCGGCTGCACGTTGACGCCGATGTCGCAGCCCTCGACCATAAACAGCTTGCGGGCGCGGGCGCGGGCGAGGTTCTCGACCACGTCGACGTTCTCGCAGCCGCCGTAGTAGCGCGCGCCGGGCAGGCCCTCGGCGTACTTGTTGGTGAGGGGGGAGCCCATGGCCTCCATCACCGCGAGGCTGGCGTGGTTCTCGGACGCGATCAGCTCGAGATCGTGCTGCTGGCGGTTCACCTCGGCCATGACCGAGGCGTAGACTTCGGGATCTTCGCTCTGAAGGTTCGGGAACATCCGGGTGCCTCGGGTCAGCGGTGGAGGGAGAGACGGGACGAAACGGGAAAGGACGGAGCGGGAACGGACGGAGCCGGACGGACCGGTTCAGGCGGACGACCACGGCGGAGGCGGCCAGAGACGCGCCCGGCGCGGAGCAGCCCTCAGCGCGCGGGGGCCAAGTCGCGGGCCTCGATGGCGTGGAGCTTGTCGAGGCGCTGCTGGTGGCGCCCGCCCTCAAACCGCCCGTCGAGGAAGGCCAGGAGCAGCTCGCCCGCCAGCCCGCCGCCGACCACCCGCTCGCCGAGACACAAGACGTTGGCGTCATTGTGAAGTCGGGTCGCCCGGGCCGAGAAGCTATCCGAGACCACCGCCGCCCGCACGCCGGGCACGCGGTTCGCGGCCATGGCCATGCCCACGCCGGTGCCGCAGACCAGCAGGCCCCAAGCCGCCCCGCCCTCAGCCACCGCGGTCGCCACCGACAGCGCGAGGTCTGGGTAGTCGCAGCGCGCGCCATCAAGGGTACCGTGATCAACGACCTCGTGCCCCAAGGCGCGCAGCTGCTCGACCAGCTCGTTCTTGAGGCGAAAGCCGGCGTGGTCAGCGCCGACCGCGACCGGCCCGGGGCGGTCCGCAAAACGAAGGGAGGGGTTCACGCGGCGCTCCGAGGTGGCGGGCGCGCGCTCTAATGGGCGGGCCCGCCGAGCGGGAGCAGATCGCGCCCGGTCGGTCACCGACAGTTCTGTCGATGAATGGATGAAGCTGTACTCTCCACGAGGCAAGGCGGCCTATCGATCCAATCATCAGACATAATCGTCTGACATCACAGACAGAACCACACCGCGGCCAACACATCAGACAAAATCGTCTGCACCAACAGTGGCCTCCTCCCCCGCTCCGGCCCACGTAAGCCGAGGCCTTCGCGGCGAGCCCCCTCATCGCCCACCAAAGCCCCAAAACGCGCCGTCTTGGGGGGTTTCCAAAGGGGGGCCATTGCGGGCTG
>JAEUKK010000132.1 GCA_016792625.1 Deltaproteobacteria bacterium
CGGATCAGGCCGATCCCACCGCCCCAACCACGGGCAGTAGTACCGCTGGCTGTGGTACTGAAGCCCCGTCTCCTCATCCCGCTCCATCCCCGTGAACCGGTAGCGCTTGCTCACCTCCAGCGCACCATCCTCTGCCCACCACGCCGTGCTGCCGTAGGGGTGCAGCTCTTCGTAGCTCAGCACCCCGAAGCTGCCGTCCAGCTCGACGCAGGCGCTCGCCAGCAGGTCGCCGAGCTGAAAGCGCACCAACGGCGCAGGTGCATGCCCATGCACCGTCGTCGTCGTGCCCGTCGTCGTCACCGTCCGGGTCTCGACCATCGCGATGCGCTGCTGGTCGTCCATGATGTGCAGCGTGCCGCGCTCTTCCTCGAGCACCGGCGTCGAGCCCGACATGTTGTGTTTCGTGTAGTGCTCAATTCCCCAGATGGTCAGCGTCGTGTGCCGGAACTGGCCTTTGTCCACCACCTTCGCGATGCGCTGGCCCGCGCCATCGTACGTGTAGTGGGCCGAATCAGTGCTGTTGAGCGCCACGCTCTCGAGGTGGTCGCGGTGGTCGCGCGTCGCGACCATGCCGTTGGGCGCGCCTTCGCCGGGCAGCACCAGCATGTTGCCGCGGCGGTCGTGGCTGTATTGGCTGAACCAGGTGGTCGGGTCGTCGATGTCTTCGCCGGGCAGGCTCGAGCTCGACGCCAGCAGCTGGTTGTTGCCTGCCGCCACCTGCGCGCGCCGGCGCCAGGCCACGCCGCTGCCCGCCACGTGCACCGTCTCGGTCAGGTTACCGGCCGCGTCATAGACATAGCTCTGCGTGTAGCGGCGCAGCACGGTGTTGGCCGCGCCGCCGTGCGGCAGCAGCTCGACCGGGAAGGGCAGCACGCCGGCTTGGGCGAGGCCCACCTTCTCGCGGCCGGTGGCTGACGACAGCCGGTAGAGCGGGTCGTAGGCATAGGTGCGCTCGGGGCTCACCTGCGCGTTGTCGAACCAGTGCGTCTGCTGCGCGTCGTCGTCGATCTCGATGACGTTGCCGACGTGGTCGCGGCTGTACTGCAGGTCTTGGAGGATGGCGCCGTCGGCCGCGCGCACCGTGCGCAGGCGGGTCAGCCACAGGCGCTGCGGGTCGTAGGTGTAGGTGGTGGTGGTCGAGCTTGTCGCACCTTCGCCGTAGGTGATGCTCTCGCGCTGGCCGCGGGCGTTGTCGCCGCGCACCTCGGTCACCCGGGGCGTGGCGGTGCGGTCGGTGCGCGGCGGGTGCCGGCGGGGTACCGGAGGGCGTGCGCCGAAGGCAACGTCAGCGACGTCATCTTCGCGTGGCCGTCGGCGCTTGGGGGGCTGGACCACCGGGCCTCCTGTCGGGGTGGGCTGAGCGTAGCACAGGTCGGGCGGCGCGGATCGGTCTGACCGACGAGACCGGGGAGGATGCGCTGCGCCGGAGGACTCCGGGCGGGAGCGCTGTGGACGCGCGCGGGGTGAGGGCACGGGTGGACGGGCGGTCCAGATGAGCGGCCAGGGCGTCGTTCGGGGTGACCGGGCGTCGCGCGCGGGAGCGCTGGTGGGGCGAACGCGGGGCGGCGCCGCGCACAGCTGCGACCGGGGCGTGCGGCGGCGGGTCCTCGACGGTGCTTCGGCGCGGGGTCGGCGGTTCGGGTTGGTCGCCGGTGTGCGCGTGGGCGGCTGGTCGATGTTGGCGTCTGGCACGTTGAACACGGCGGCGTGACGGGTGAGCCGGAGGGGCTCGGGTGGGGCTCGGCGGGGTCGGGCAAGCGCGACCAGACGGATGGCCGCGGGCTGCGGTCGGCCAAGGGGCGGAGAGCGCGCCCGTCGAGGCCGGTCTCGGGGCGCTGTGAGG
>JAEUKK010000135.1 GCA_016792625.1 Deltaproteobacteria bacterium
CCTCACAGCGCCCCGAGACCGGCCTCGACGGGCGCGCTCTCCGCCCCTTGGCCGACCGCAGCCCGCGGCCATCCGTCTGGTCGCGCTTGCCCGACCCCGCCGAGCCCCACCCGAGCCCCTCCGGCTCACCCGTCACGCCGCAGTGTTCAACGTGCCAGACGCCAACATCGACCAGCCGCCCACGCGCACACTGGCGACCAAACCGATTCGCCGACCCAGCGCAACCGCACCGTCGAGGACCCGCCGCCGCACGCCCCGGTCGCAGCGGTGCGCGGCGCCGCCCCGCGTTCGCCCCACCAGCGCTCCCGCGCAGGTCGCCCCTCATCCCGAACGACGCCCTGGCCGCTCATCTGGACCGCCCGTCCACCGGTGCCCTCGCCCCGCGCGCGTCCACCGCGCTCCCGCCCGGAGCCCTCCGGAGCAGCGCATCCTCCCCCGTCTCGCCGGTCAGACCGATCCGCGCCGCCCGACCTGTGCTACGCTCAGCCCACCCCGACAGGAGGCCCGGTGGTCCAGCTCCCCCAGCGCCGACGGTCACTCGAAGATAACGTCGCTGACGTTGCCTTCGGCGCGCGCCCGCTCGCGCCCCGCCGGCCCCCGACGCGCACCGACAGCACCGCCACGCCCCGGGTGACCGAGCTGCGCGGCGACAACGCCCGGGGCCAACGCGCGCGCATCACCGACGGCGAAGGTGCGACAAGCTCGACCACCACGACAAGCACCTACGACCCGCAGCGCCTCTGGCTGACCCGCCTGCGCACGGTGCGGGCGGCCGACGGCGCCAACCTCCAAGACCTGCAGTACAGCCGCGACCACGTCGGCAACGTCATCGAGATCGACGACGAGGCACAGCAGACGCACTGGTCCGACAGCGCGCAGTTGAGCCCCGAGCGCCTGTACGCCTACGACCCGCTCTACCGGCTGTCGTCGGCCACCGGCCGTGAAAAGGTGGGCCTGGCCCAAGCCGGCGTGCTGCCCTTCCCCGTCGAGCTGCTGCCGCACGGCGGCGCGGCGAACACCGTGCTGCGCCGCACCACCCAGAGCTATGTCGATGACGCCGCGGGCAACCTGACCGAGACCGTGCACGTGGCTGGCGGCAGCGTGGTCTGGCGCCGGCGCGCGCAGGTCGCTGCGGGCCACAACCAAGTCTTGGCCTCAAGCTCGGGTCTGACCGGCGACGACATCGATGACCCAAACACTTGGTTCAGCCAATACAGCCACGACCGCCGCGGCAACATGCTGGTGCTGCCCGGTGAAGGCGCGCCCAACGGCATGGTCGCGACCCGCGACCACCGCGGCCACCTCGAGAGCGTGGCGCTCAACAGCACGAATTCGGCCCACTACACGTATGACGGCGCAGGGCAGCGCATCGCGAAGGTGGTGGACAAAGGCCAGTTCCGGCACACGACGCTGACGATCTGGGAGATTGAGCACTACACCAAGCACAACATGGCGGGCTCGACGCCGGTGCTCGAGGAAGAGCGCGGCACGCTGCACATCATGGACGACCAGCAGCGCATCGCGCTGGTCGAGACGCGCACGGTGACGACGACGACGGTGCATGGGCACGCGCCCGCACCGCTGGTGCGCTTTCAGCTGGGTGACCTGCTGGCGAGCGCCTGCGTCGAGCTGGACGGTAGCTTCGGCGTTCTCAGCTATCCAGAGCTCCAACCCTACGGCGCCACAGCGTGGTGGGCAGAGGATGGTGTGCTCGAGGTGAGCAAGCGCTACCGGTTCACGGGGATCGAGCGGGATGAGGAGACGGGGCTGAAGGTCCATACCCAGCGGTACACCTGCCCGTGGTTGGGGCGGTGGGATCGGCCTGATCCGATTGGGTTGGGGGATGGTGGGAACCGGTGGGCGTATTTGAAAGGGAAAGTGACGACGGGGCGGGATGAGAGTGGGTTGGCGGGGGAGGAGGAGGAGCAGTTGCCCCGAGGATCGGGAAGTGAAACGATTGTTGTCAGGGAGGGTGAGAAGGCGGTACAGTTGCGGTGGGGGAGCCCAAAGGCCGAGAGGGCCGTCCAGCAGTTGGTGGTTGCTGGCCTCTTCGATGACCGCGGTCAAGCAATACAGTACATCGCATATACCGAAAACGGACACAACTCTGTGTCCGTCGTTGGCGGTGGATTCAACTTGGAGCTTAGGGGGCTCACCCTCGGAAGGTTGGCGACCGGTGGGACCGGCCCGTCCAACCAGTACCTCGTCGAAGCGATTTTCGGTGAGTCGGAGGATGGAGACGTATCGCTTGGAGGTTTCCTCGCTACGCAAGCCCTAAACTGGACTCCCGTTGATGTGCTCGCCGACCTCGGCGCCGCGGGGGCATCTGTCGATAAGGGTGACTATGGCATGGCTGCGGTTAACATCGCGGCAGCTCATCCGATGCGTGAAGGAGTCCAACGTGCGGTACATGCCGTTCGTGTTCTCCGCCCCGGAGTTTCCAAACTCAAGAGGGCGCTGGGCCCTGCATCGAGTTTCGGCAGCGTAGAGGACGGAGTTACGGCTGCAGTCCATCACGTCGTTCCGGTGCACATCTACGAGAAGTTCGCCGGCAAGCTCAAGGCGGCTGGAATCGAGATGACTAGTGCATTCAACGGTGTTTACCTTCCGATGAAGGACTACGTAGGACGGACAGCGGCGTTGCCTACCGGTGGTCACCTAGGTCGTTACTATGATCACATTGAGCGATCCCTCGAAAACCTTTCAGATCCAGCTGAGATCGGAGCGTTTGTCGCGAGAACCAAAGACGAGCTAAGCACGCGCCAAAGGCTTCTTCAGAACGGTGACAGTGTGTTGTACCAACCGGTCATGCCGACCAATCTGGACCTACCATGAAAGTGTACTACATTACAATGAAACATGGCAAACGATGGCCGAACATCGTCGCGGCGACTGATCGGCCAAGCTTCAACGACCCCCACGCGCGTTTCGATCCGGTGTTCCATACCTACGACCCATCTAGAGTGCTCGAATACTACAGGGTGGCGGGCTGTCTCGGCTGCTTCTCAAGCCGCGTGGCGGGTGAAGTTCGCTCGCTTTGTGGTTCATCCTTGGTGGAATACCCGGTTACGGTCAACGGCTTGCCCTATCACCTGTTTGTCACTGTTGATCCAATCGACGCGTTCGATCTGGAACGGACCGAGTTTGAGTATTTGCCAGGCCGGGAAGCTCCAATTAGTATACGGTGGAGCGCCTTTCGGGAGGAGGTAGTGGGCGAAGCTCCTCGGATTTTTCTAGCTATGCAGTGCTTCGGCCCGTACGTCAACGGAGCTGGCCGTGCGCTTTTGCAGTCGTTGGGAGTTGAGGGGATCGACTTCTATCTACAGCGCCCGCCGCCTCCGGGACATCGAATCTTCCCCAGCGGGTAGAGCTGATGACAGCAACCGTCGCTGCGTATCTATAAGAAACGATTCAAGTCGCTAGCAACGTCCAACCCAGAAAGGCAAAGACTTTGGGAGCGCCCGACCTCAATCCAGACGGTTCGGTTGTCGACGCTGCAGCACAAGGCAACCAACGTAGTGTTGGCCGAGTGGCGGCGCGAGAACTCCCATTTGGTGACGAACCGCAAGGTCGATCGGATGAAGGTTTCCCCGCAGGAGGTACAGAGGCTTTCCGAGCGTATGTTTGATGCTGCAGGCGTTCCCGCCGAAGCCCGGGCAGAGTATTACGCTGCCCTCAACAAGTACGTATACACAGGGTGGTGGTAGCCATGGATAAATTCGGCTACAGGTACGAGATGGCAAGCAAGCTAGTTGAAAATGTTGACTTTAACATCGCTCTGGTATCCCATCCGGTTGCTGTGATCTATCTGATCGAAGAACTCGAAATTGAGATCATCAAAGGGGGAGTCGCGCAGTGGCTAGTGAACTTGTCAGGTAGCTACGCAGCTCAAACGATCGCCGCCCTACGGGAAGTCGGGGCAAACCGATCCGCGGAGATAGTGGAGGAGATCGTTCAACTGCTGCAGTACACTGGCGATCTTGGCGATGAGGCAGGCCGTGTGGCTGCCGTTATGCGCGCTGAGGAAGCCGTACACTTCGCTTGGTATCGCCTCGGCGACGAGTTGTTGGCCGACCCTGATGACTTGAACTCGCTGCAGCGACGCTATATTGCGGCCCATCAGCATGAGTTTGTCCTGGATGGAGCTGGAGTCTGAGTTTGCCCCGATCTCGTAGACACTCTTGCCCGGTCTTCGCTTGGGAGGTGGGGGGTGGCAGTTGATCTGAGGTGTATGCACACAGCCGGGGCATCTACCCATACGCGCTAACATACTTGACGCGTCGACGGCGCCGTGCGACAATACCTCATGTCTGCCAGCCTTCCTGACCTGCTTTCCTCTGGTGCCTGGGCCGACGTCGTGGCTTGGCTGCCCGCGCACGCCCGCCCGATGGACACTTGGGCGGGCCACTTGAACAACATCACTTTGCCGCTGTGAGGCGAATGGGCCATGGGGAGAGAGTCGAGCAATGGACGGAGCTGACGCGTCCCGGTGTTACTCTCGGGGCATCTGAGTTGGCAGAGATTTGGAACGTGCGTTCACCGGGTCTCGTTGAGCAACCGCTTTATTGTGTTGGGCAATGGCGGGTATCCCCACACACACTTGGGCAGAACGGTATGAACCAATATTCATGGCAGGATATCACGCCTGTAGCTATTCCCATCTGTGTGCTATTTAACAAGAAAGTTGGTTGGGCTGTGTACCCGTGTGGTCGCACTCGCAGCACCGGGTAGTTCAGCACCTTCAACGCACGCTCCCCCCCCCCTGCGCACACCGCACAAAGCGCCGAGATTTCCTCCACTACGCTCGCCCCCCAACGTGCGACGGTGCGGCCACTCCCCGAGTGGTGCGCCGAGAACGGCGTCTTCGGCGGCTCTCTCAGCTACTGTGCCGACCGCCATCCGCAGCCGGCGCCCATCCGCCCCGTCGAGCTGGCGCGATCCGGTCGAGCCTCATTCGAGCGCCGCCGGCTCACCCTCGTCGGCATGGTGATCGACGCGCCAGAACGCCACAACGACGGCACGCTCGCCCGCAGCCTTGCGGTGGGTACATGCTGACCTCCGACCCACACACTCTGGCGTTGACATCCCCGCAGCCAGGGCCGGTGCTGGAACCGGTGAGCTGACCCTCGTCGCCGGGCCACCCAACCGTTCCGCCACGCAGATGACCAGCCCCGTCGACTCGCGGCGCCCGCCCGTCGTGTCGATACCCATTGCACCCCAAACCATCGGACTAACCTTGAAAGTCTGCATCAACCCAGGCCCCGGCATGAGCAACCGCCAAGCCGGCCTCTTCGGTCCCGGCGCAACCCACACCGAGGCCGGCGTGCCCTACCGCGAGGCGGCCATCGCGCTCCGCTACGGCACCGCGCTCCGTGACGCCCTCCGCACCCGCGGCGTCGACGTCTTCATGACCCGCGATGACGGCACCGACCCGACCCCGGTCGGCCAGCGCGCATCCATGGCCAAGGAGGCCGGCTGCGACGTCTTCATCTCGCTGCACCTCAACGACGTTGACGACGACAGCGCCAACGGGCTCGAGGTGGTATACCGCGACACCCAACACGCCCCTCCAAAACGCCGCACAGCGCGCCACCCTCGACGAGGGGGCGCGCTGCGGGGCTCGGCCCGAGGCGGGCTCAGTACCGGCCGAACTCGGCGTCATCGAGGCTGATGATCTCGCTCGGGAGCACCCGGCCCCGGGCGCTGGCGGCGGCCGGCCGCGGGGCCGCTGCCGCCGGGGCGCCGCCGCCCGCCATGTAGGCCTGCAGGGCGGCGAGCAGCTCGGGCGTGAGCTCGGAGCCCAGCGCGGCCTCGGGCGCGGCGCTGGCCGCCGGGCGGTTGCGGTCCTGGCGCAGGGTGAAGCGGGTCATCACGTCGCGCAGGGTGCGGGCCTGGGTGCTCAGCTCTTCGCTGGCCGCGGCCGACTCCTCGGCGGCGGCGGTGTTCTGCTGGGTGACCCGGTCGACCTGCTCGAGCCCGACGTTGATCTGGGAGATCCCCTCGGCCTGCTCGTTGCTCGCCTGGGCGATCTCGGCGACCACGGTCTTGACCCGGGTGACGCTCTCGACGATCTCTTCGAGCGCGCGGGCGGTCTCGTGGGCCGACTTGCTGCCCTGGCCGACCTTGACGATGGTCGTCTCGATCATCTGGGTGGTCTCGCGGGCCGCCGTCGCGCTGCGGGCGGCGAGGTTGCGCACCTCTTCGGCCACCACCGCGAAGCCCCGGCCGTGCACCCCCGCCCGCGCGGCCTCGACCGCGGCGTTGAGCGCCAGCAGGTTGGTCTGAAAGGCGATCTCGTCGATGACCTTGATGATCTTGCTGATGCGCTGGCTGGCCTCGTCGATCTCGTCCATGGCCCGCAGCATGCCCTTCATGCGGTCATCGCCGTGCACCGCGACCTGACCAGCGGCGGTGGCGAGCTGGTCGACCTCACCCGCCGAGGCGGCCGTCTTGCGGCTCTGGTTGGCCATGTCCCGAATGGTCGCGCCGATCTCTTCGATGGCCGCGGCCGAGGTCGTGGCCCCCTGGGCGAGGCTCTGGGCCGAAGCGGCCACCTGGCCCGAGCCGCTGGCGATCTGGTCGCTGGCGGCGCGCACCTTGGCGAGGGTGTCGCTGAGCGCCGCGACCATGCCGTCAAAGGCGTCGCGCAAGGCCGCGTGATCACCCTGCAGGTCGCCGGTCATGCGGTGGGTGAGGTCACCGGCCGCGGCGGTGCTCATGCAGCGGCGCAGGTCGTCGATCGGGGCCACAGCCGCGCCCAAGATCTGGTTCACGCTGGTCAGGATGGGCCCGTAGACCGCGTCCATCCGGCTGACGTCGCCGCGGGCGCTGAGCTGGCCGCGGGCCACCCCGCCGAGCACGCCGGTCACCTCGTCTTCAAAATGTTTGCGGGCGGTCACATCGGTCCACTGCAGCAGGTAGCCGAGCAGGGCCCCCTCGCTGTCAAAGACGCCGTTGACGCTCAGATCGATGTAGAGACCGCCGACCGCGATGTGGGTCTGGTAGGGCAGCCGGCTCGGGTCAGCGAGCACGGCGCGCTGCTTGGCCGGGTTGCGGTGGAAGATGTCCATGCTCTGGCCGACCAGGCGATCCGCCGCAAAGCCCGGGAAGAGGGACCGGAACTCGGGCTCACGCTGGCGGAACATGGCCAGCGCCCGCTCGTTCATATGCACGATGTGGAACTCATTATCGGCCAGCATGATGTTGCTGGTCAGGCCGGCCACCGCGGTCTTGATCACCGGGCCGTCGATGCGCGGGGCGGCGGACGCGGCCCCCGCCACGAGCACCACGCCGTCCTCGCCGCCGTTGACGGGCTGGACCAAGAAGGCCTGCTCGCCGCCGCTCGGGCGGGCCACCTTGACTGTGCCGCCCTGGCCCTGCAGGGCCTCAAAGATGGCCGTGCGCACCGGGCCGCCGAGCGGCAGCGCCCGCACCCCTTGGCCGAGCAGGCCGCTGGCCTCGACGCCCGAGAGGGCCGCCATGGCGTGGTTCCACGACACGATCTTGCCCTCGCCGTCGAGCGCGAAGGCGGGGATGGGCAGGTGCTCAAAGTGGCTGGCTGGCATGGGGGCCTCTCAATCAGTGCAGGGGGGGGGGGACGGGTGCTTCGGGGGCTCCGCCCCCCCCCCTTCGGAGGTGCTTCTGGGCCCCTTGAACCAATTTGGGTCAGCCCAGGGCGCGCCCTGATCTGCGTCGCCTTCCTGTCGCGAATTGTCTCTGCGCCGCCGGGCCCGCGGGCGCCCTCCGCAGGCGGCGGAGGCCCGCCCCCGGCGCCCGCTCGCCCAGGTTGCCGTCCCCTGGCCCCTGCGGCTGTCCCCACCCTCGTCGAGGTACGATGTTCCACGTACGGCGAGCCCCGCCGGGCCCCGAATCGGCCCCCGATCCCTTCACCAGTCCCGGGGCATGTCCGGCACGGGCGCCCCCGCGCCCAAGGGGGGACCGTGGGCCACACCGGCAGCAGCCTGAGCCGCGCGACGCGCGCCGCGCAGCTCCAGCGCCGCCAAGACCTGCTCGCCGCGCTGTGCGCCACGCCGGGCGCGCTCGACGCGCACGACACCGTGGTGCTCGTCGATCTCGACGCGGTCGAGGCCCGGGCCCAAGAGCTCTGGCGCTGCTTCCCCTACAGCACCCTGCACGCGCTGCGCCGCGGCGCCTGCCCCGCGCCGGGCCTGCTCAGCGCGCTCGAGGCGGGCCGCTTTGGCCAGCGGGTCGACGATCCCGCCGAGCTGGCCGCGGCCCAGGCCCAGCTCCCCGCCGACCGGATCGTCGGCGCGGGCGCCGGCCGCACCGAGGCCCAGCTGCGGGCCCTGGTCGAGGCGGGCGTGCAGATCAACGTCGACAGCCTGCAAGAGCTGCGCTGGCTCGAGGCGCTGCCCGCCGCCGCCGGCCCGCTGCACTGCCTCACCGTGCACGTGGGCTGGGACCTGCGGCCCGCCCTCCAGCCGCCGCTCGTGGAGGGGGTCGACGCCAGCGCCGACCTCGCGGCGATCCTCTCCGCCTTCAAGAAGCGCGGCGCGCTGCGCGGGCTCGCCCTCGCCGCCCACCCCGCCTGGGGCGCCGACGCGCTCTGCGCCGCGGTCTCGTCCTTGGTCGCGCTGGCCCTGCAGATCGAGGCCGCTGGCGGGCGGGTGCAGCTGCTCGACCTCGGCGACCTGCTCCCGGTGGCCCTCGCCGAGCCCGAGCCCGCCCCGGTCCAGGCGCTGATCGACAAGCTGGCCGTGGTCTGCCCCGAGCTGATGCTCGGCGTGCTCAAGGGGCGCTGGACCCTGCGCACCGGCGTCGGCGCCGGCGTCTTCGCGCGGGCGACCGCGGTGATCACCCGGGTGGGCAGCACGCGCCGGGTCGGCGGCCGCAGCCGGGCCTGGTGTGGGGCGGCCCTGCCCGAGGACGCGGTCGAGGTGCACGTGCACACCCCCGAGGGCCTGCTCAAGCGCGGCGCCCACGCCCACTGGGACCTGATCGGCGCCTTGGGCCCCAGCGCGCCGCTGGCCGAGGCCCGCTACCTGCCGCCGATGGCGCCCGGTGACCTGCTCTGGCTGCGGGGGCTCGCGGTGCCCTGCGCCCAGGGGCGCGGCCCGATCTTCGGGGTGCGCAGCCACGGCGAGGCGCTCAGCCTGATCTCTCTGCGGCCGGCGCCCTAAGCCCCGCGGGCCCGCCGGTGGGCCTCGGCCGCGGCCAGCAGGGCGTCGAGCCGGGGCAGCAGGGCGGGCAGGCACAGCCGGGGCAGGCGGTGGTGGTCGGCGCCAGGCACCTCGACGAAGATGGCGCCGGGCGCAGTGATCAGCGCGTGCTGGTCGACCGGGCGCACCAGCGGGTCGTGGTCGCCGCGCAGGGCGAGGATGGGCAGGCGCAGGCGCTGAATGGCCGCCGGGTAGTCCAGGCCATCGAGGCCATCAAAGGCCCGCCGCCAGACCCAGCCGGTGGTCTGCAGCCAGTAGCCGCGCGACTCGTCCCGCCACCGCCCGAGGCGCGAGACGGGCAGGTGGCCGAAGAGCCGGCAGAGGGCGGCGCCGAGCAGGTAGAGGCCCAGCCGCCGCAGGCGCAGCAGGCCACGCTCATCCTGGGGGCCGACGCCCCACAGCCCCGAGCCGAGCACGAGGATGGCGTCGTAGACGGGGCCCTCGACGGCATCGGCCACCAGCGCCGCCTGCCCGCCGAGGCTGTGGCCGGCGGCGACCAGGGGCAGGCCGGGGAAGGTGGCCCGCAGCGCGGCGGCGACCGCGGGCAGCTCGACCCGGGCGATGTCGTCAAAGCTCCAGTCGCCGGCGGGCGGCAGGGGGCCGCTCTGGCCGTGCCCGCGGCTGTCGACGGCCAGGGCGAGGCAGCCCGCCCCGGCCATGGCCGCGGCCAGGGGCATCATCGGGCCCAGATCGGCCATCATGGCGTGGTGCAGCACAAAGACCGCGCGCGGCGGCCCAGCGGGGCGCAGCAGGCGGCCGTGCAGCCGCCAGGCCCCGACCTGCAGCGACCAGGCCTCGCCGGCGGCGCGGGGCTCCGCCGCCATCAGCCCTGGGCCCAGGCCGGCGGGCGCTGCTCCATTCGGGCCATGGCGGCCTCGATGAGCTCCCCCGAGCAAACCGCCTCGACGCCGGCCTCGGTCTCCTCGTGCAGGGCCTGGGTGGTGGCCTCGGCGTCGCTGTGGCGCAGCAGGCGCAGCAGGCCCCGCGTCGCGGTGGGGCTGCCGAGCAGCACGTCATCGGCGAGGCGCAGGGCGGCGGAGAGGGCCTCACCCTCGGCGCAGCGCTCGGACAGCAGGCCGAGGCGGTGGGCCTCGTCTGCGTCGATCGGCCGCCCCGAGAGGCCGAGGTAAGCAGCCGGGCCGGGCCCCAAAAGGCGCCGCAGCAGGGTGCTCCCGCCCAGATCGGGCACGAGGCCCAAGCGGGTCTCGGGCAGGCTGTAGCGGCTGCCCGCCGCGCCCACCCGCAGGTCGCAGTGCAGGGCCAGCTCGAGGCCCGCGCCGAGGCAGGCGCCCTCGATCGCCGCGATGGTGACCATGGGCAGGGCCCGCAAGGGGGAGAAGCAGCCCTTGAGCTGGCGGACCAAGGCCCGCGCCCGGTCCGCGTCCTCAATGGAGGACACCGCCTCGACCAAAGCGGCGTTCCCCGGCGACAGATCGATGCCGCCGCAGAAGTGGCGGCCCCGCCCGGCGAGCACCAGCACCCGCAGGTCGAGGAAGCTCAGCTCGAGCAGATCATCGCGCAGGCGCTCAAAGTGCGCTTGGTCGAGCGCGTTGGCCCGCGCCGGCCGGTCGAGCCACAGCAGGCCCACGCCGGCCCGCGGCCGCTCCAGGCGGCCCCCGCAGGCCGCCGCCTGCCCCTGATCTCCCGCGCCCCCGTCTGCCTCGCCCATGGGCACCTCCGGGCCCGTTGTAGCAAAGCGCTGGGCCAAAAGGGGCCGCGGGCTCAGCCAGCAGCCGCGCTCAGCTCTCCGAAGCTGTGGCCGACCACCTGGTCCCGCCCGCCGCGCTTGGCGGCGTAGAGCGCGTTGTCAGCGCGCTGCAGCACGCTGTCCCACTCGAGGTCACCCCCGGGGTGGACCACCGCCGCGCCCACGCTGACCGTGACCGGGTGGCGCTCGCCGGGGCAGACCTCGAAGGGCCGGGCGCGCACGGCGAGGCGCAGGCGCTCGCCCAGGGCCACCAGGGCCTCCAGGTCGGCGCCGCGCACGACCACGAGCAGCTCCTCTCCGCCGTAGCGGAAGGCGAGGTCCTCCTCCCGCACGGTGGCGAGCACGATGCCCGCGACGTTCTGGATGACCAGGTCGCCCGCCGGGTGGCCCCAGGTGTCGTTGACCCGCTTGAAGTGGTCGATGTCGAGCAGCAGCACACCATAGGCCTCGCCGCGGCCGGTGGCCTCCCAGTGCAGCGGGGCGAGCACCTCAGCGAGGTGCCGGCGGTTGTAGAGCCCGGTCAGGGTGTCGGTGATCGCGGCGAGGCGCAGCTGCTCGTTGAGCTGCTGCAGCGCCGCGTTCTTCTCGTGCAGCTCGGCCGCGGCCCGCAGGCGCTCGGCTTGGCGCACGGCCTCTTGGGCCTGCCGCACGCTCTCTTGGTGCATGCGCGCCCGCACCACCGCCACCGCGGCGAGGGCGGCGAGGCCGCGCATGACCAGCGCGCAATTCCAGAGGTGGCGCTGGCTGGCGGTGCGGCTGTCGACGTAGAGCGCGCCCAGGGCCTCGTCGCGGTGCAGCAGCGGCACGCAGAGCACCGAGCGCAGCTCGAGGCTGACCACGCTCTGGCGCGCGCGCAGATCGGCGCGCTCGTCGACATCAGCGGCGATGACCTCTTTGCGGTCGCGCATGGCCTGGGCGACCACCGAGGTGCTGGGCCCGCCGCTGGCGCCCTCGGTCAGGGCCGAGGCCATCAGCTCAGGCGGCTGGCCGAGCAGCACAAAGGCGCGCTCGCCGCCCACCAGATCGAGGCCTGCGCGGGCGATCTGGTTGAGGGTGGCGTCCAGCGCGGTGGCCTCGTTGATCGCGACCGCGAGGCTGATCATCTTCTCGAGCCGGGCGTCGCGGTCGGGATCGGACCAGTGCGCGCTGATGCGGGCGTCCAGCGCGTCGGCCCGGAGCGCCAGCTGCACGTCGGCCTGCTCGCGGGCGTAGACCCGCACCTTGTCGAGAATGGCCCGGGCGCGCTGGTGCTCGTGGGCGGCGAGCATGGCCTCGGCCACCCAGAGGCGGGCTTGGGCGAGGTCACCCGCGGCCCCGCTGGCCTGCAGCGGGTCGAGCGCGCGCCGGGCGCAGGCGTCGACCTCGTCGACCGGGGCTTGGGCGCGGGCCCGGCCCACCGCGAGCAGGGCGGCGGCGAGGGCGGCCTCGACCCCCATGCCCAGGGCGGCGGCCTCGGCCTCGGCCTCGGCGGCCAGGGTGGCGGCGTCGGGCTGCTCACGCAGGGTGGCGATCTCGGCGCGGCGCAGGCGGGCCTCGGCGGCCATCGCGCGCCCGCCCGAGCGCTCGGCGAGCTGCTGGGCGGAGAGGAAGCGCTCCTCAGCCTCAAGCAGGCGCCCACGCGACAGATCGAGCGCCCCAAGGTTGATCTGCGCGTTGCACTCCAGATCGGCCGCCTCGAGCTCCCGCGCGCCGCTGAGCGCCCGCTCGCCCACGTCGCGGGCCCGCTCCCAGCGGCCGAGCTCGCGGTAGCCCACGCAGAGGTTGCTCTGCACGCGCACCAGCTCGAGGCGCGCGTCGAGCTGCTCAAAGAGGTTGCGGGCCTGCTCCCAGACCAGCACCGCGCCGGCCCGGTCGCCCGACTGGAAGCGCAGGGCGCCGAGGTTGTTCAGCAGGCGGGCCCGGTCGACCACAGCGAGCCCGGCGTCATTCTCACCGGCGGCCATCATGGCCGCGTCGGCTTCGGCGTAACGACCCGCCACCCAGAGCAGGCGCCCGCGGCTGCCGTCGAGCATGGCCCGGGCGGCCCGACCGCGGCCGAGCTCGGCGGGCAGGGTGCTGAGCAGGTCGAGGGCGCCGGGCAGGTCGCCCAGCGCGTGGCGGGCCTGGGCGTGCAGCACCCGCGCGCGCAGGAGCAGGTCCACCTCGTCGGCGCTGGCGGTGGGCGCGAGCGGGGCGCCCGAGCTCGGGGCGGCGAGCGCGTCGGCCCCGGCCGGATCGCCGCTCTGCAGGCGCACGCCCGCGTCGACCAGATCGAGGGCGGCGGGGGCTTGGCGCGCCCCGACCCGCGCGCGGGCCCGGCCGATCCAGTCGGCGGCGAGGCGGGTCTGCCCCAGCTGGCGCGCGCAGAGCGAGGCCAGCTCGACCATCGCGTCCAAGGTGGGGTCAGGCGCGCCCTCCTGCTCGGGCGGGGGCTCCTCGCTCTGCAGCGCCGCCTCCCCAAAAGTCAGGGCGTCGACCGAGCGGCCCGCGGCGACGAGCGCGCGCAGGCGGGCGACGGCGAGGGCCGGGCCCGGGCTGGCGGCCCAGAGCGCGGCGCTGAGCTGCTCGGCGCCGAAGGGGTCGCGGGCGAGGCGGACGAGGACCGCCGCCGCGCCGTCGCGGGCGAGGCGCGGGTGGTCGCAGAGCGCGAGGGCCAGCTCGACCGACAGATCGAGGGGCGCGGTGGGATCAGCGTCCAGGTGGGTCAAGAGCGCGCGTCGCAGGGCGGCCCGCTCGGCGGGGGCCACCTCGAGCTGGGCGCCGACCCCGGGCTCGGCCAGCGCGCGGCCGTCGACGAAGCGGGCGAGACCCGCGGCGACCAGCGCGTCCACCGCCGAGTCCACCGCCGCGTCGGGCAGCCCGGTGAGGGCGGGCAGCGCGCCCACCGGCAGGCCAGCCGCGCAGAGCGCGAGCAGGGCGCCGACCTGGCGGGCCTGGGGGTGCAGGGCCTGCGGGGCGCGGGCCGCGTCCGCCCCAAGCGTGATCTGGGGCACCAAGCTCGGGTCCCACAGCAGGGCCCGGCCGCGGCGCCGCAGCGCGCCGACCTCGACCGCCCCGATGAGGAAGGCCATCGCCGCGCCGGGCATGCCCCGCGAGGCCTCCCACAAGGCCCGCCGCACCGCGGGCTGGTCGGCGCCGAGCCCGACCATGCGCTCGGCGAGCTGGCCGAGGCGGTCGCCATCCAAGGGGGAGAGGCGCAGCTCGGTGCGAAAACCCGGGGTGGACCCGCCGGCGGCAGCGAGCACCGGGCCGCGCTGGGCCACCAGCTGCTCGACCACCCGGGTCGACTCCACGTCGAGCGCTTGCACGTCATCGACGAGCACAGCGACCCCTTCGGCCACCAGCTGCCGCGCGAGGCGCTGCGCGCGCGTCCACGGGTCGGGCCCATCGGGGAGGGTCATACCGAGCTCGGCCAGGCCCGGCACCACCGCGCCCCAGGGGCCCTCGCCGGGGGCGAGGCGGAGCACCGCGCGGCCCTGGGCCCGCAGCTCAAGGCCGGCGGCGCGCAGGGCGGCAGAGCGGCCGCTGCCCCGGGGCCCCACGAGCAGCAGCGGCCCGCCGCGCTCGACCCAGTGCTCGAGCCCCGCGTCAATCTCGGGGCGGGCGATGCGCACCACGCGCGCCCGCCGCCGCAGCAGCCCCTCGTCGAGGCGGGGCAAAGGCACCCCCTCGTCGGCGAGGCGGTCGGCGGCCCGGTCGGCGGTGGGCCGGCGGGCCGGGTCGGGGTCGAGCAGGGCGGCGCAGAGCGCGCGCAGGTGGGCCGGCCCGGCGGTGATCGGGGGCAGCTCGAGCTCTCGGTGGGCGGCCGCCTCGGCCACGCCCCGCTCCTCGAAGGGCAGACCGCCGTGCAGCAGGGCATAGAGCAGCAGGCCCACCGCATAGACGTCGGCGGGGGCCCGGGCCGGCTCGCCGCGCAGGCGCTCGGGCGCAGCCCAGGCCAGGGTGCCGCCTTGGCCATTGGCGAGGCCAAAGTCGATGAGCGCGATCTCGCTGAGATCATCGTTGACCAGCACGTTGTCGGGCTTGATGTCGCCGTGCGCGTGCCCCGCTTGGTGCACATAGGCCTGCGCATCGAGCAGCGCGGCGCAGAGCCGGCCCGCGTCATCGGCGGACCAACGTGCGCCGAGCCGAAGCGGCGCCCCCGAGACCAGGGCCGACACGACGAAGCCCGGCCGCTGGCCGCCGTGGTCGAGCAACATCGGCACGCAGGGGTGGCAGAGCTGCCCGAGCACCCGGACCTCGTCGCCCGGCGGTCCGGCGAGCAGCTTGAGCGCGCCGACGAGGCCGTCATCCCGCACCGCGCGCCAGGTCTCGCCAAAAGACCCCGCGCCCAAGCGGGCCCGGAGCACCCAGCGGCCGACGCGGACCCCGGGCTCGAGCACGGCGCCAGGGCCGTCGGCGCCGCGGGCAGGGGGGCGGAGGAGGTGGAGATCCGCGGAGGCCATCGGGCACCCAAGGGGAAGAGGAGGTGCGACGCGGCCCGGAGCGGCCGCGCGCAGGCGACCATCAGCGGGCGGCGGGCGCCTGCTCGTGCAAGGCGAGCAGCAGGTAGGCCTGGAGCGGCAACAAGGCGGCGTCCAGCGCCGGCCCGGGCAAGAAGGCGAAGCCCATCTTGTCCTCGGCAGACCACGCGACCACAGCGTCCAGCAGCATGTTCACGCCCGGGAGCGCGAGCTCGACCTGGGCAGGGGCCCCGCGGCCCAGGGCCGGGCCGCCGTAGAGCACGGCGCAGCCGCCGAGCGAGAGGTCAATCGGCGGGGCCGAGCTGAGGCGGGCGCCCCCGACCGAGACCGCGACCTCGCAGGGCCGGCCGCGGGGCGGGCTGACCCGGCACCAGGCGCGACGGCCGCCGCCGGCGAGCAGGCGGGCGGCGTGGGGGGCGCTGGCGAACGGATCGAGCCCACCGGCGCCATTCTGGAGGCTGGGCGCGGGGCGGGCGCGGTGCGCGGGCGGGCTTGGGCGTGGGTCCATGAGGCCTCCTGCGTGCCTTTACGGACCCCCAGCCCCTGACTGAACCCCCTCCACCTGCGGGTCGTGCGGCGCCGTCCCCACCTTGAGGACAGGGCGCGACCGCGCCCAGCCCAAGGCCAGGGGCAGGGCCAGGGCGGGCAGGGTGAGCAGATCGCTCGGATCGGCGGTGTGGACCACCGGCCGCAGGGCGGGGCTCGGCCCGCCGCTGACCAGCGCGAGCAGCGCGCGCAGGGGCCACTGGGCGGCGCCGAGGCCCCAGGTCCAGACCGAGGCCGCCCCGGCGTGGAGCTGGATCGCCGAGAAAAAACCGCCCGTGGCCATGATCGAGAGCAGGAGCAGGCGCCGGTCGCCGACCCGCAGGCCGAAGCGGCAGAGCGCCAGCTCAAGCAGGGCGACGAGCAGGGCCGGGGCGAAGGCCAGCCCCGCCAGATCGCTGAGCTTGCCGGTGAGCCAGCCGGGCCCCCAGCCCTTGAGCAGCTGGTCGTTGAGCGCCATCAGCGCGGCGGCGCCCAGGATCAGCGGGTGCAGCGGGCCATCGCCCGGGGCCGCAGGGCGGGGCGCGGGCGGGGCCGTGGGCGGGGCCTCGGGAGCGGGCGCGGGCATCGGCCTCCGGGCGGGCGGCTATCGTGGACCACGACACCGGCGCCGCGCTTTGGCCCCTCCACCCGCCACCGTAGGGGCCTGCGCGCCGTGCAGCGGGCCGTTCTTGGGATGGCACGCCGCTTGCTTCCTGTTTAGTCCCGCCGCCCGCGCCCCGCGGTCGCCGCTTCCCGAGGAGCCCGCATGTCCACACCCCGCCTCGCCGCCCGCCTCGCCGCCATTGCCCTCTGCGGTGCCAGCTTCATCGCGACCAGCCCGCCCGATTGGACCGACATGATGGGCTTTGACTTCTCGACGCTGACCCTCGACGCCCAGCACACGGCCGTGGCGATGACCGGCCACGGCAGCACCGCCGGCGGTTTTGACCCGCCGGTGCTGAGTTTTGGGCTCTCTGGCGAAGACACCGGCGCTGGCTGCATTGTCACCGCCTACCGCCTCGAGGCTGCCTGGGCCGAGGCCTACGACGAGGCCGGCCTGCCGGTGGTGCCCGAGGGCGCCGAGGCGCTCATCGAGGCCACGCTCAGCGGCGCCGAGACCGCGGTCATGGTCGACCTCGACGACGCCGACCAAGATGAAGACGTGCACATCCTGTTCGCGTCCGACGGCGCCTGCGCCTTCTCCGGCCGGGCCATCTTCCGCGCCTCGGCCTACGCGAGCAAGCGCAGCGACGACCCCCAGGTCGACGGCGACGCCGAGATCACCGCGCCCGCCGATCAGCTCAGCGCCCTGACCAAGTCCGAGGTCGACTATTGAGCGCCGCCGCCCGCGACCCGGCCGGGCCGACCCTGGCCCTCTTTGACTTCGACGGCACGCTGACCATCGCCGACACGATGTTCCACTTCGTGCGCTTCGTGGTCGGCGGGCCCCGTTTTATGCTGGGGCTGCTCTGGCTCGGCCCGGCGCTGGCCCTGCACGCCGCCGGGCTCATCCCAGCAGATCGGGCCAAAACAACGCTGCTCAGACACTTCTTGGGTGGCCGACCCCAAGCCGAGCTCGAGGCCGCCGCCCGCCGCTGGACGACCGAGGCCCTGCCCGCCCTGCTGCGCCCGGCCGGCCAAGCGCGCCTCGCCGCCCTGCGCGCCGAGGGCGCCCGCTTGGTGCTGGTCAGCGCCAGCCTCGACCTCTGGCTGCGCCCCTACGCCGAGGCGGCGGGCGTGCAGCTGCTGTGCACCGCCGGCGCAGTCGACGACGCGGGCCGCTTCACCGGGGCCCTGGCCGGGCCCAACTGCAATGGCCCCGAGAAAGAGCGCCGGGTGCGCGCCGCCCTGCGCCTCGAAGACCACGCGCGGGTCGAGGCCTACGGCGACAGCGCCGGCGACAAAGAGCTGCTCGCCCTGGCCGACGCGGCCTACTTCAAGCCCTTTCGCGGCTGAGCGCGGGCCTGCTCACCACGGCGCTTGCCAGATCGTGCCGGTGAAGCGCCCGTTGACCGGCGCGCCCCGGCGGGCCTCGGCGGCGTCGAGCACGAGCTCACCCTCGAGCCAGCCCGCGCTGGTCCAGCCCCCGCCGGGCGCGGCGTAGTAGAGCATGCCGTAGTGGGTGGTGTTGTCGGTGCGCACCGTGCCCGGGCCGAAGCTGCGCAGCGGGGTCGCGAAGTAGGGCAGCAGCTGCGCGCCGTCGAGCAGCCAGTAGCAGCCCAGATCAGCGTAGGGGTCGCCATCATCGCCCGAGACCCCCGAGCCCGCGCTCAGCGTGGTCGGCGCGCCGTCGTAGACCATCTCGAGGCTGCAGTCGCCGGTGCGCGTCCAGTCGGCGTCAGTCCAGCTGCCCCAGGTGCTGGTGAACTCGACGCTCAGCTCGCCGATCGGCGCGATGCACAAAGATCCCGGGGCTTCGGCGGGGTAGTCGCCCGCCTCGCGCGCGCGGCTGGCCGCGATGGTCGGCGCCGCCCCGCGGATGCGCTCGTCGAGGTCGGCGCGGGCCCAGCCCGGCGCGCGGTAGACCTCGGCCACCTGATCGGCCCAGGCGTCGGCCTGGGCGGCCACCGCGGCGGCGTCCCAGACCGTGGCGAGCTGCCGGTCGAGCTCGGCTTCATAGGCCGCGCGCCAGCTCGGGTCTTTGGCCAGGGCGAGCCCCAGCGCGCCGTTGACCGCGATCCAGTCCCGGCCGCCGCCCGGGTTGGGGCTCGACAGCACCGCGTCGGTGCCCCAGGGCAAAAATCGCAAAAGGCCGTCTGCAGGGTCAATGTAGAGGTAGTAGTTGTTCCGGTTCCAGTTGTAGCCATCCCAGTGGCCCAGCACGACCTCGGCGGCCCAGAAGCGCACAAAGGCGTCCATATCAATGATCCCAGCGAGGGCATCGAGGTCGCCCGCGTCGAGCGCCGCCACCGCCGCGTCGAGCTGGCTGAGGTCGGCCGCCTCGCTGTCGAGCTCGTAGGTGTTGGTCCAGCCTGGGCGCAGGTCAGACAGGGTGCCCTCGAACAGGGGCGCGTCCTCCGCCCCGGTCACCCGCTCGAGCAGGGCCTCGTCGACCGGCTCGACATGGGCGTACAAGCCCAGGTCTTCGCCGTTGACCACCACGTGCGCAAAAGCGCAGCCCGAGGCCGGCACACCCGCCGCCGCGAAGTACTGGTAGGCGAGGCAGGTCCGCAGCATGGTGGCGTCCTGCGGGGTGTTGTTCAGCGTGATGTCCTCGCGCCCGCGCAGGCGCCCGCCGTCATTGAAGGCGTCAAAATCGAGCCGCAAGCCGGGCTTCTCGACGTCGACCGAGCCGATGAACCCCTTCTTGCGCACGCCGACGCCGGGGTGCTCCTCGCCGTTGACCCAGACCGTGCCGGCGAACTCGGTGTAGGGGCTCTCAAAAGGCCCGTCGAGGCAATCGCCGCCCAGCACCTCAAAGATGGACCGCCCCTCCATCCGCAGGGCCTCGAAGTCGGCCGGGTCGAGGCTGATCTCGACCTCGATCAGCTCATCGGCCGAGAATGGCCAGGCCCGACCATCGGGGTCTCCGCCGTCGTCGGCGCCATCCGCCCCATCCGCCGCGCCGTCACCGCTCCCCTCCCCTGCGTCGGCGCCGCCGCTGTCCGCCTCCCCGTCCTTGACCGTCGCTGCGCCGCTGCGGCAGGCGACCAGGGAGCAGAGCAACAAGGGGAGGGAGCGCGGCGGAACCATGAGGACCCCGAGGGTACAGGAGGATCGTCGGCGGAGAGGCAGCCGATCCCAAGGGGAGGAGGAGAGCCGGATGAGCCGGAGGAGCCGGAGGAGCCGAGCGGCCCCAGCTCAGAGGGCGGTGCGCACCGTGCCGACCACGGCGACCGCGCCGTCAGCGCAGCCCGCGCCGAAGGAGAACTCGGCCACCACCTCAGTGGAGTTGATGCGCAGGATGTCAATCTCACCCTCGGGCGCGCCGTTGGTGCCCGCCACGCAGGCGTCGGCGCCCGCGCCCGGCGTCAGGGCGGCGAAGGGGTTGGCGCTGGTCAGCGGCTGCACGCCGAGCTGGCCGTCGACCGCGTCGATCAAGATGCCCACGTCATCGGCGCTGATGCCCTCGATGAACAGGTAGCCGGCGTCGACCCGGGCGGTCAGCACCTCAGAGGTGAAGGCCACATCACCCACCGTGGCGACCATGCCGCTGGGCACCGCGTCGGGGTCGGTGCCGCTGTCGACCGTGCCGCCATCGCCGCCGGTCTGCCCGGTGTCGTCTTCAAGGCGGTAGGGCGGCGCGGTGTCTTTGCTCGGCTCGTAGCAGCCGGCGGCGGGCGCGCAGAGCAGCAGCCCGAAGGCCAGGCGGCCGGCGCGGGTGGAGCGGGGCGGAGCAGAGCACACAGACACGGGGACCTCCTGTCGGTGAGCCCGACCGGGCGAGCATAGCCCCGCGCCGCAGCGCCCGCCCCCGCGCCGCTCTCGCCCGGTGAGCGCGCCGAAGACAACGCACCGCACGCCATCTTCAGCGCGCCTGTCGCGCGGCGGGGCGGCCCAGCGCAGACTGCGGCCGGGGGTGCCCATGACCGAGCCCAAGGCCACGACCCGCGTGCGGGTGCGCGTGCACGGCGAGGAGCACGAGACCGACGCGCTCAGCCTCGATGACGACCTGCGCCGCGGCATTTTGCCCGCCGAGGCCGAGGTCAACAGCCCGGCGCTGACCGCCGGGGATTGGCGGGCCGTGGCCGAGCTCCCCACCCTCGCCGAGGCCCTCGACGCGCCCGGCGCCCGCCTCGCCGCGCGCTTTCGCGAAGCGCCGCTGCCCTGGGCCACCCTCGTGCTCGCGCTGACCCTGACCCTCATCGCCCTCGCCCAGCGGGCCAGCGGCTGGCCCAGCGACGAGGCCGACCGCGCGCTCTACCAGGTCGCCGCCGGCCAGGGCCCGACCCTGCTCGCCGGCCGCTGGTGGACGGTGCTCAGCTTCAACGTCGTGCACGCGCCGGAAGCCGAGCTGAGCCACCTCATCGGCAACCTCACCATCATCGGCTACTGCGCGATGCGGGTCGAGCGGGCGGTGGGGCCGGCGGGCCTGCTGCGCACCCTGCTCTTCGCCGCGGCGGGCAGCGGCGGCCTGGTCGGGCTGGCCTCGGCGGTGCCCGCGGTGGGCAGCAGCGGCCTCGCCTTTGGCCTCTGGGGCGCGCAGATCGCCTTTGGCTTCCGCGAGGGCGACAGCATCCCCCCGCGTTTTCGGCGCTACTACGGCTACGGTAACCTCGTGATCTTCGTGCCGCTCTACGTGAGCGGCCTCGGCGTGCCCGGGGTCAGCGATCTCGGCCACCTCGGCGGCCTTCTGGGCGGCGCGCTCAGCGTGCTGCTCGGCCAGCCGGCCACCTGCGCCCCCAAGACCAAGGCCCGCGCCGCTGCCCTGCGCCAGATCGGCGGTGGGGTCGCCTTCCTCGTCGGCACTTCCGCCTTCGTGCCCCTGATCGGCGTGGTGGGCGGCGCGCCCGTGGTCGGCGGCCTGCTCGGGGGCCGCAGCCCCGTGCAGCTCGGCGACCGGGGCCTGCACCTGCCGCTGCCCGACCGCATGTGGCCGGCCGACGCGGGCGCGCTGCGGGACGATGACCCGGTCGACGCGGGGATGGGCGTCGACGCCCAGCTCTCGTGGGACCTGCACCGCATCAGCGAGCCCGAGGGCCTCGCCGCGCTCGACCCCGTGCGGGCCTTCGTGCCCAGCCGCCGCCGCGACCACGAGGCGCGCCCTGTGCCTGCGCCGGCCCCCCTCCACCCCGATTTTCAGAGCGAGGCCTGGGTGCTCGAAGCAGGCGAAGATGGCGCCGACGAGGCCCTCCTCATCGTGCACACCCTGCGCCAGGGCCCGATGATCACGATGGTGGCCGAGCGCTACGGCGAGGGCGCCACCACCCGGCCCCGCAGCGGCGCGGGGGCCCTGCTCGCCGGCGCGATCGCCGAGCTGCAGGTGGGCGAGCCCGCCGATCTGGTGGCGGCCCGCGACGCTTTTGACCGCAGCCCCAACGACCGGGTGCTCACCTACCGCTACGCGATGGAGCTGGCCGAGCTCGGCCGGTGGCGCGAAGCCGACGCCCTGCTCGGCACGCTGAGCGCGGGCGAAGATGGCGTGGCCTGGGACGCCGTGCGCTCGCGCCTCTGGGTCTGGCGCATGGCCCGGGGCCTCGACGGGCTCAGGCTCGACGAGGGGCCGCCGACCAGCTGGCTGCGCCCCTTCCTCGACACGCCCGTGGTCGACCTGGCCATCCACAAGCACGGGGTGCTCTGGCTCATCCAGCGCGGGGACTGCGCGACGGCGCAGGCCCACATCACCGCGCTGGAGCCCCAGGTCACCGCCTGGGCCGAGTCTTACCCGCACCGCAGCAGCGACATCAGCGCGCTCGAGCAGGCCCTGGACGCGGTGACCGCCGCCGCCAAGGCCGCCTGCCCCGCCGACGACGGGGGCGCGGAGGAGGGGGCTGTGGACGGGGCCGCGCCCTCCCCATAGGCGCCCCACCTCGTGTGGAGGCCCCCGTGGCGCGTGATCTGGAGAAGCTGCTCAGCAACCTTGGCTACGGCTCGCGCACCCAGGTGGCGCGCCTGCTGCGCGACGGCGCGGTGACCGACGCCGAGGGCCGCCCGCTGGGCCCCAAAGACAGCGACCCCGGCGGCGTTTTGCTGGTCGACGGCGAGCCCCTCGACCCCCGCGCGCCGGTCACCCTCGTGCTGCACAAGCCGGTGGGCGTGGTCTGCAGCACATCCGACCCCGGCGCCACCGTCTACAGCCTGCTGCCGCCCCGCTTCGCCGCCCGCAAGCCGGTGATCGCGCCGATCGGCCGGCTCGACAAAGAGAGCAGCGGCCTCTTGTTGCTCACCGACGACGGCGCCCTCAACCACCGCCTGACCAGCCCCAAGCACCACGTCGAGAAGCGCTACGAGGTCATTTTGGACCGCCCGCTGCGCGGCGACGAGGCGGCCCTCTTCGCCGCCGGCGGAATGCTGCTCGACAACGACGACCGGCCGCTGCTCCCGGCGCGCCTGCTGGCCCGCCCAGGCGCGGCCTCTCCGGCTGACGGCGCTGGCGACACCGTGTGCACCGTCGTCCTCACCGAAGGCCGCTACCACCAGGTGCGGCGCATGTTCGCCGCGCTGGGCAACCACGTGCTGCAGCTGCACCGCAGCGTGATCGGCGGCCTCGCCCTGCCCGACGACCTGCCGGCGGGGGCCTGGCGGCCGATCCGCCCCGAAGAGGCGGCCCGCGTACCCTTGGCCTAGGGTCGTGCCGGGCGTTTCGCGCCCGAGATCGACGTCACCGACGTGGTGCTCAGCGCCAGGCCACCGGGACGAGCACGCCCGCTTCGAGCAGGCTCAGCGCGGCCTCGGGGCTGAGCCCGAGTGCCTCGGGCAGGGCGGCCTCGGCGGCGGCTTTGGAGAGGGCATCGAGCACGACGTCCTCCAGCTCCATCAGCTCGACCTCGCCGTCGGGCCGGCGGATGGCCGCCAAGTGCAGCGGAGGGGAGATGGGCTCGAGCCCCACCTCGGGGTCGATCAGCTCAGGATCGGTGGAGATGGCGTGGTTGACGCTGATCACGCGGACGTGCCGGGGCAGGCGCAGGCGGTCATCCGCGGCCTCTTCGACCGGCAGGCTGGCGCTGTCGAGGTCAGGCGGCGGCAGGTGCGTGAAGGTGGCGTCCAGGCGGGCCTGATCGGCGGCGGGGCCGGGCCGCTCGGCGCTGAGGAAGGCGGCGAAGCGCTCACCCAGCGGGGCCCGGGCCGGGCCGTCCACCGCGGCGAAGCGGCGCACGAGCGGGGGCAGGGCCGCGCCGAGCAGCCGGCTGGCCCCGGGCAGCGCGCTGCGGACCCCGGCTTCGAGCTGGCCGAGCGCCACGCCGAGCCCGACGCTGATCGGGTAGCCGACGGCGAAGACGTCCTCGGGCGGGGGCACCACCCACTCGTCATACAGCGCGGTGTAGGCCTCGACGCAGCGCAGCACGCCGTCCTCGCTCTGGTCGTCGGCCAGGGCCTCGGTGAGCTGGTCGAGCTCCTCGGCGCAGTCGCCCTCGGTCTCGGCGAGCACGCTCATGAGCCGCCAGCCGATGTCTTGGGCGATCCAGGCCCAGCGGCCGCCGACCCAGGGCCGGGCCGCCGGCCCCCCGCATATGGCGCCTTGCACCGCGCGCACCCGGGCGATGAGCGCGTCGAGGGTGGGCAGCCAGCCCTCACCCTCGTCGAAGAAGAGGTCGAGGTAGCGGTGGAAGAGCTGCGACTGCAGCACCGGGCCGTGCGCGGTCGCGTAGGCGAGGCCGTCGCTGCCCAGCTCGAGCGGGCCGTGGCGGTTGGGGATGCTGCGCCCCTCGCGCAGAGAGCGCCAGGCGGCGTCAATCTCGCGCTCAACATAGGCCCGACCACCCGCGTGCCAGGCCTCGACCTCGTTGGGCGGGGCCTCGACCGGGCCCAAGGCGGCCGCGGCGTCGCAGTCGGCGCAGCGCTGGCCGAAGAGCGGCCCCCCGCCGGCGTGGCGGTCGCAGCGGCGCAGGCCGGCCTCGTCGTGGAAGTACCAGAGGGCGACGGGCAGGACCTCGGCGAGGCGGGCGGCCTGGGCGTGCCAGAGGCGGCTCATGCCCGGCGCCCAGCCAAAACCGACCAGGCCGTGGCAGAGCTCGTGGGCCGTCCACTTCGGGCCGTGGCTGGGGTGTAGGCTGCTGATCCGCCGGTCGAGCCGGAAGGTGCGGAACTTGGTCTCGGGCAAGGCGCCGCGCACCCAGCCCGGCGCGTCGGGATCGGTGGGGTGCAGGCCCAGATCGGGGCGGCCGACGAGGTCCATGCCCTCGGGCAGGGGCAGCTCGAGGCGGCGCTCGAAGTGGGCGAACAGCAGGCCGCTCTCGACCGCCATCTCGCTGATTCGGGCGGCGGCGGGGCTGCGGAGCAGCTCGTGGGCCAGGGCGCCGGTGGGGTGGACGGTGGTCATGGGGGCTCCAGCGGGCGCGCCCCATACCCCAAGGGCGGGGTGGGGCGCCGCTCGCCGGGGCTCAGCGGGCGGCGAGGTCTCCGCCGAGGCCGATCACCGCGCCCTGGCCGCCGAGCATGTCGACGGTCACGCCGCTGAGGCCAAAACCCTCGATGTCGGGGATGGGGATCTCGGAGAGGGCGTCGGTCAGGGTCGGCAGCAGCAGCGGCACCAGCAGCTGGAGGAGCGCCTCGGTGTCGGCCGCGCCCGCGCTGGCCGCCTCGGGGATGACCACGTCGAAGGTCAGGTTCATGTCGCCGAGCGTGATCTCGACCGCGGTGGCGTCGGCGTTGGCCGCCAGATCCATCTCGATGAAGGCCGAGAAGTAGACCTGGATCATCTCGTTGCCGGCCACCGCCGGGCCGTTGTAGAGCGTCAGCAGCATGTCGCCGAGCTGCAGCTCGGCCATGGCGTCGACCCCATCGGGCACGGTCACCGGCGGCAGCAGGGCCTCAAGGGTCAGGTTCAGCTCGGTGAGGCCGGGCAGCAGCACCTGCAGGTCGGCCACATCGAGGCCCAGGGCCGCGCCGCTCAGCCGCTGGTCGAGCAGGCCGCCGCCCCAGAAGGCCATCAGCGCCTGGTTGAAGAAGTCGAGGTTGATGCCCAGCCAGGTGCCGGCGGCGCGGTCCCAGCTGCTCACCGTGTCGCGCAGCACCAGGCTGCCCAGGTGGTCGTTCCCCTTGATCCAGCGGTCGGGGGTGACCGTGGTCTCAAGCCCGAGGGTGAGGCCCACCGCGTCGACCGAGACGGTGTCAGGCACGGCGTTGACCGTGTAGGTGCGGCCCGAGACGGGCAGCGGCAGGCTGATCTCGAGGTCTTGCAGCGCGTCCTCGACCAAGGTGGGCACCTCGGTGCGCACAGCGTCCTCGATCGCGTCAAGCACGTAGCCTTCAATGAGGCCCGAGATGGTCGAATCGAGGCCGAAGAAGGCCAGCACGTCGTAGACCGTGCCCGAGACGTTGAAGTCGAAGTTGACCGCCGTGGCGGTCACCGAAGAGACCGAGGCGACGATGTCGCCCGCGCTGTTGACCGAGGGCAACATGTCGACGACCACGCGCAGGCTGTCGGCGGTCACCGTGCCGCTGCCGCTGTAGTTCACCCCAGCGATCTTGCCCGAAGCGGTCCAGTCGAGCTCGACGTCGTTGACCACGAAGGTGCCGCGCAAGTTGCCCGTGGTCCGCGGGTCGAGGTCGAGCGTGGTGGCGCCGATGCTCGGGTTCCGAACCCGCAGCACGATGCTGTACCAAGTCACGCAGACGCCGAGGGTGCAGGTCTGGCTCACCCGGTTGAGCACCGGGTTCGGGATGAGCGTGGTCAGATCGGTCGCCGCGATGAGGCCCTCGCCCAGGCTCTCGATGGTGTTGAAGCCACCTGCGCCCTCGTGGATGCGCACCAAGAAGCCGTCGGCGACCGCCTGCCCCCAGGGCACAAAGGTGCCGGCGAGCACCGCCCGGCTGTCGGTCGAGACGTTGCCATCGCCGTCGGTGGCGCTGGTCTCGACGACGTTGATGCCCGGCTCGAGGCTGAGCGTGGTCGAGAAGGCGCCCGCCGAGGTGCTGACCGGGGCGCCGTCGACGGTGAGCGCGCTCACGCCCGAGAGGCTGTCGCTGACCTCGCCGGTCACGGTCAGGTCGAGCCCGCTGTTCCAGTCGCCGCGGGTCGGGCTGTCGATGTCGATGAGCGGGCCGGTCGAATCGACGTAGATGGGCCCCACCTCGTCAAAGAGCGCGGTGTCGTCGACGTCGACCCGCACCGTGTACGCGCCCTCTTCGTAAAAGGTGAGGTTGCGGTAGGACAGCGCCACGTCGCCCGGCGCCATGGTCGGGCCGCTGACCGAGAGCGTCCAGGGGGCGACGCTCGGGTTGCCGAAGGTGTCGACCACCTCGACGGTGGCGGTGGTGGTGCCGAGCAGCTCGGGCGAGCTGTCAGACAGGCTGAGCACGACCGCCGCCGGCGGGCCCGACAGCACGACGATGGCCTCTGTGTCGGTGACCCCGTCGAGGGTGGCGCTGAGCGTCCACGCGCCGGGGGTGGTGCCGCTGACCGCGCCCGCCGCGCCGGCCCCGCTGAGCGTCAGGCCCTCGTGGTCGGCCAGGGGTGCCAGCGCGCCCACGTCGATGGCGTTGCCGAAGCGGTCGGCGGCGCTGAGCGACCAGTCGACGCTACCGCCGGCCGGCATGGCGAGGTCGCTGAGCGCGAGGTCGAGCGCGCTGACCGGGCCCGGCACGATGGAGATGGCGGCGGTGTCGGTGTAGACGACGCCCTCGTGCTCGACGCTGACGCTGAGCGCATGGTCGGCGGCCCGGGTCAGGACCAGGGCCCCGTCGGCCGCGCCGCGCACCTCGCCCTGGTCGCTGGAGGGGAGCTCGTCGAAGATGACCTCTTGGCCGTCGCTCAGGCGCAGGGTCAGGCTGTAGGGCACAGGCTCGCCGGCCGCGGCCTCGGCGGCGCTGAGGGCCAGATCGAGCGCACCGGTGACCGCCGCGCCCCCATCGCCGCCCGCGCTGTCGTCGGCCCCGCCATCGGCCGCGGCATCGTCGCCCGCGCCGTCATCGGCGGTGCCTTGATCGACCGCGGGCTCTTTGTCGCCATTGCAGGCGGCGAGCAGGAGCAGCAGCGGGCCGGTGGAGCGCGGCGGGGTCAAGCTGGACAAGAGGGCGCGGCGCATGGGCTCCTTGGGCGGCGGCGGGCGCAGGGGGCCCACGGCGCCGCCCACTGTACCGGGGGCTGCGGCCGTTGGCGACGCGCCGACCGGCCAGCGGGCCGCGCGGCGCGCCGATAGACTGCGCCCCGGGCGCCCACACACCTTCGCCCCACCGGAGCCCCCATGCGCCGCCGCCCCGCCCGCCCCCACCTGCGCCGCGCGCTCGGCCTCGCGCTGGGGGGCCTGAGCCTCAGCCCCGCGGTGGCCTCCGCTGCGGCGGTGGGCGACCCGGTGCCCGAGGCGCTCGCGGTGCACCTGACCCGCGGGGGCCTCGACCACCTCGGCGACGCGCTCCAAGCGCTGCTCCCCCCGGTGATCCCGATTGAGGCCAGCAGCGGCAGCATCGCCTGCGTCGACGGCGAGCCGCCGCTCGACTGGGCCCTGGCCCCCCTCGACATGCAGCTCAGCGTCGACGAGGTCCGCCTCGACCCGAGCAGCGGCGCCCTGCTGGTGACCCTCTACGTCACGCTCAGCTCCTCGGCGTCCACGCTGACCGTGGTCGGCGACTGCAGCGTGCTGACCGATCTCGACGAGAGCTGCGCGGTCGAGCTGCCCACCACCGCCCTGCAGGTCGACCTCGCCCTGGCCATCAGCGAGAGCGCCGGCGTCTTTACGGCCACGGCCAGCCCGGCCACGCTCAGCGTCTCGCCCATCGGCAACCCGCTCGACGGCTGCGTCTTCGCCAGCGCCATCGGCACGATGCTCGGGCAAGACCCGCTGCTGATCAGCGATCTCATCGAAGAGGCCGCCGCCCCCTCGCTCGATGGCCTGGGCCCGACCCTCGAGGCCGGCGTCGAAGACAGCCTCAACGCCCTGCGCATCGACACCACGGTCGCCCTGCTCGACACGACGCTGGCGCTCTCCCTCGCGCCGAGCCTGCTCGAGCTGAGCGAGCGCGGGCTGGTGCTGGGCCTGGGCGCCGAGATCACGCCGTCCACGCTGTCGGACTGCGTCGACAGCAGCGGCGGCAGCAGCATCGGCGGGGGTTGGCCCGAGCTGTCCGAGACCGCCGGCGACACCAGCCTGCCCTATGACGCCGGCCTGCTGCTCGGCGCCGACTTCATCGACCACACGCTGTTCTCGGCCTGGGCCAGCGGCGCGCTCTGCCTCGACGCCGGCTCGCTGCTCGGCGCGGTGGTCGCCGACGGGCTGACCGCCGACTTCGTGGCCGGCTTTGTGGGTGAGGACTTCGAGGCCCTCTTCCCCGCCGACAACCCCGCCTGGCTGACCATCACCGCCCCGAGCCCGCCGACCACCCGCTTTACGGCCGACAACCCGCCCCTGCACGTCGACATCCCGGGGATGGAGGTCGAGCTCTACTCCGTCCTCGACCACCGCAAGGTCCGCGCCTTTCAAGCCACCGGCGACGCCGACATCGGCCTCGACCTGACGCTCAGCGGCGACACCCTGAGCACCGCGCTGGTGCTGCAAGACCCGGCCATCGATCTGGTCGAGAGCTACAGCGAGCTGCTCGGGCCCGGCTACAGCGACGGCATCGAGGCCCTGCTGTCGAGCTTCCTCGGCGGCCTCATCCCCGCCGAGCTGCTGCCGACCATCAGCGTTCCCCTGCCGCTGGGCCTCGGCGTCGAGTCGCTGCAGTTCGTGCCCCAGGCCGAGGGCCGCTGGCAGGGCGCCCACGCCCGCCTTGACCTAAGCGGCGTGACCCCGGTCGAGCTGAGCGGCTGCTCGCTCGACGGCTTTGGCTGCGACGGCGGCGATCTGGGCATCGAGCTCGACCCCGAGGCCATCCTCGGCTGCGATGACACGAGCGCGGGCTGCGCCGACGCCGCCTGCGCCACCGCGCCGGCCGGCCTGCGCGCCCGGGCCGCCCGCGGGCGCCTGGGCCTGGGCCTGCTGGTTGTCGGGGCGCTCGGCTTGCTCCGCCGGCGGCGCTGAGATCCGGCGCCAACGGGCGCTGAAGCTCGGGCGCTGGCGGCGCTGAAGCTCCGGCACCCGGCCCCTGAATAGGCCCTGCCCGATGCCCGCGCCCACCTTCGCCTTGCTGCACGGCCTGCCTTTTCACAGCGGCCTGTGGGCGCCCCTCTGCGCCGCTGCGGGCCCGCGGCTGCGCGCGCGGGTCGTGGCGGTGAACCTGCCCGGCTACGGCGGGGCCCCGGCCCTGCGCGGGCCCGCCACCCTGCAGGCCCACCTCGACGCCATTGAGGCCGCTCTCGCCGCCGCCGGCGCGCCCGCCGGGCCCGACCTGCACCTCGTCGGCCACGAGTTCGGCGGCCTGCTCGCTGCTCTGCTCGCCCTGCGCCGCGGCGCCGCCTCGCTCGGCCTGCTCTCGACCAGCCTCGGCCCGGCTTGGCTGCTGGCCCGCCTCGCCGCCGCGCCCCTGCTGCACCGCCCCTTCTACCGCTGGCGGGGGGGCGCGCTCTACCGCGACCACAGCGTCGCTTTGGTCGACCGGGCGCGCGTGGCGGCGGCCTTCCCCCTGCCCGGGACGGTGGCCTTCGCCGACCAGATGCGCGCCGCCGGCCAGGGCATCAGCGCGCGTGCGCTCTGGGGCCTCGAGGCGCGCCTCGCCGCGGCGGGCCTGCCCTTGCGCTTGGCCTGGGGGGCCGACGACCAGACCTTCCCCCTGCGCCAGGGGGCGCGCCTCGCCCGGCGGCTGGGGGCGCCGCTGACCGTGGTGCCCGGCGCCCGGCACCTTGGCCTGTTCACGCACCCCGAGGCCTTTGTGGGCGCGGTCTTCGGCGGGGTGGAGGGGGCGCTGGCCCGCTGAGCCGCGCCCCATGTGCGTTGCAGCAGGTGGAGAACAGCGCGCAACACGCCACCTTGGACCGCGCCCGGCCGACCGGAGCGCGGCGCGGACGGCACGGCCACGCGGAAGGCGGCGAACAGCGCGCAACACGTCATCTTCGACCGCGCCCGGCCGACCGGAGCGCGGCGCGGACGGCACGGCCGCGCCGGTCGCGCAGCGACCAAGCCCGCGCGGGCGGCGATCCCGCCGCGAGGCGGAG
>JAEUKK010000139.1 GCA_016792625.1 Deltaproteobacteria bacterium
CAAAAAGACCGCCGCCAGCTCGAGCAGGGCGGCGGACAGATCGGCCTTGGCCTTGGCGACCAGGGCGGCCAAGGCCCCATCTGCCTGCTGCAAGGCGCCCTCTTCACCCGCCGCTGCCGCGTCGAGCGACGACAGGCGCGCGAGGACCTCCGCTGTGCTGGCCATGGGCCCCTCCAGCGGCCGAGCTTCGCAGAGGCGCGCCGGCGGCGCAAGGCGGGGTGGCCGCGGCCCTCAGCCCGCACGTGGGGGCGCGGCCCGCAGGGCGCTGGCGTGCTCGAGCGCGAGGCGGCGCAGGGCGAGCAGAGCGGCCTCCCAGGCGATGGTCCCGACGACGGTGACCAGCAGCTGCTCGCCGCGCGGGGCGGCGGCGGGCACCGAGGCCAGGGCCCGGTCGGCGGCCGCGAGGGTCTCGGGCAGCAGCGGGTCGAGCGCGGCGGCCACGGCGTCGTGGTCGTGGGCCGGGCCGCAGAGGGCGAAGTCATGCAGCGCGTCGACGCTCTCGGCGAGCAGCGCGCGCACCTCGGCCTCGGGGCGCACGCGCAGCCCGTGCCGGTGAATGAAGCGGTCGGTGGCCGCGCGGGCGGCGGGGCTGGGCGCGTGGGGGCGGGCGGCCATCGCGTCTTGGGCCACGCCGAAGGTGTCGTGCAGCGGGCGATCTTCGTCGTCTACCGCCGCGAGCACCCGCCGGATGTCAGCGAGGCCGAGGCCGCCCAGCTCACTCAGGGCGCGGATCAAGCGGAGGCGGCGGAGGTGGCCCTGGTCGTACTCCGCCTGGTTGACCGCTGTGGATTGACCAGGATGGAGCAGCCCTTCGCGCAGGTAGAACTTGAGCGTGGGCAGGCTGAGGCCCGAGGCGGCGCTGAGGGCGGCGATCTTCATGCTTGACAGCTCCCATGGCTAGCGTAACTATCCATTGTGGATAGTGAAACTATCCGCTCTCGATCCCGCGCCCTGGAGCTGCCATGCGCCCGCCCGTTGCCCTCGAACCTGCCGCCGACCCCTCTGCCCACGGCGCGCCGGCCGCCGCCCAGCGCCCGGCCCCGGGCGTGCTCATCCCCGGCCGCAGCACCGCCGCGCTGCAGGGCGAGCTCGTCGTCTTCGTCATCGGGCTGCGCATCAACCGCCTGCTGCGCCCCGATGTGTGGCTGCCCGTGGCCCGCGAGATGGGGCCGATGTTGGCCGCCCTGGCCGCCGACCCGAGCCTGGGCCTGCTGTCGAGCGAGGGGGCTTGGGCCGGCCGGGTCATCCGCTATGTGCAGGTCTGGCGGAGTTTTGCGCACCTCGAGCGCTTCGCCCGGGGCAGCGACCAGCCCCACCTCGCAGCATGGGGGCGATTTATGAAGCGGGCGCTGAACACCGATGTGGTCGGTATTTTCCACGAGACGTACCTGGTGCCCGCGGGCGCGGTCGAGAGCGTCTACGTGAACATGCCCCTGACCGGCCTCGGCGCGGCGGCGGGCGTGCTGCCCCTGCAGGGCTCGACCGCCCGGGGCCGGCTCGGGCGGGCGGCGGGCGCGTCGGCCTGACCAGGGGCGGGCCAACCGGTGGCCGGCGGCGGCGCAGCGGGTCTGCCCAGGGCGGCTGCGCGCCGGGATAGGCTGCGGCGCGTCCTCCCCGACGCGCGCCCCACGCGCCCCCTCCGCCCCGAGGTCCCCATGCTCCGCCGCGCCACCCCTGCGCTCTTCGCCCTGCTCCTCTCCCTCATCGGCTGCGAGGGCTCCGAAGACATCGACGCCAAGACCCAGGACAGCGGCGGTGCGGGTGCCGATGGTGCCGATGGTGCGGACGGCGCCGGTGGTGCAGATGGTGCGGATGGGGCGGACGGCGCGGCCGATGGCGGCGACGGGGGCAGCGTGGCGGTCTACGGGCCCGAGAACGCCTGGTGGCACGCCCCGGCCGACAGCGTGCCCGCCGGCTTGTCCGGCGGGTCCCACCGGGTGGGCGAGACCTTGGGCAACTTCACCCTGACCGACCAGAACGGCGACCAGGTCGAGCTCTACCAGTTCTACGGCAAGGTGGTACAGCTGGTGCTCTTCGCTGAGTGGTGCGGCCCCTGCAACGCCGAGGCCCCCGAGATCGAGGCGGCGGCCGCTGACCTGCTCGACGAAGACATCGTCGTGATCAGCGTGATGGTGCAGCAAAACGACGGCAGCGCCCCTGATGGCGCCGCGCTGGGCCGCTGGGTCGACCGCTACAGCGTCACCCACCCCCTGCTCGCGGGCACGAGCGAGCTCGAGGCCATGCTCCAGGGGGGCTTCCCGACCCTGCCGGTCGCCGATTCGAGCATGACCATCGTCACCCTTGACAACTTCCCCTTTGACCCCGAGTACCTGCGGGGCGTCGAGTAGTGCAGCCCCCAGCGGCGCCCGCTGCGCCCGGCGGTGGCCTGCTCGGCGCGCTGCGGGCGGCCTTCGCGTGGTCGGCCGCGCTCAGCGCCGGCGGGCTCTTGCTCGCCATGTGGCTGCTGCCGCCGGTGATGGTCGATCTGTACGCGGGTTTCGGCGGCGCGCTGCCCGCCTTCTCGCAGCGCATGTTTGCGTCAGGCTGGCGCTGGCTCTGCGCGGCCTTGCTCGTGCTGCAGGTCATCGCGGCGGCCCGGCGGGCGCCGGCGGCGCTGAGCACGCCCCTGCTCGTGGCCCAGGCGGCCCTGGGCGTGGCTTTTGGTGTCGCCGCGATCTTGCCGCTGGTCGAGCTACCCTTCGCGGTCGTCCAAGAGTGAGGGGAGGGGTGGCTGCGGGACCATTGAAGGGTGGGGTATCGACTGCCGAGCGAATACCCATCGACCCAAATGGCGAGGGGGGAGTGCTCATCATCCCCACCTACCAAGAGGCGGGGTCCATCCTCAGCCTGCTCGCCGGGCTGCGGGCGACCCTGCCTGCGGCGCGGCTGCTGGTGGTCGACGACCAGAGCCCCGACGGCACCGCTGATCTGGTGCTCCGCGCCCAGCGCGACTATCCGCGGCTCTCGCTGCGCCTGCGCTCGGGCCCGCGCGGCCTGCGCGAGGCGGTGGTCGAGGGCATGGGCTGGGCCCTCGACCAGCCCGGGGTGCGCTGGGTGGGCCAGCTCGACGCCGATGGCAGCCACCCGGCCAGCGCGCTGCCGCCGCTGCTCGACGCTCTGCAGGGCGCCGATCTGGCCTTGGGCTGCCGGTACATGCCCGGCGGCGGGGTTGCGGGATGGGCGGCCCACCGCCGCGCGCTCAGCTGGGGTGGCAACCGCTACGCGCGGGCCTGGCTGGGCCTGCCGCTGCGGGATCTGACCGGGGGCCTCAAGCTGTGGCGGGCCGAGGCCCTGCGGCGGGTCGCGCCGGCGACCCTGCGCAGCCGGGGCTACGCCTTTCAAATTGAGCTCGGGCAGCGGGCCGCCTTGGCCGGGCTCCGCGTGGTCGAGGTGCCCTTCGTGTTCACCGAGCGCCGCGCCGGCCGCAGCAAGATGAGCCTGGGCATCGCGATTGAGGCGGCGCTGCGGGTGCCGGCCCTGCGCCTGCGGCCCTGGACCACCCCCGCTTAGGCCCGGCCCAGCCCCGGCTCAACCCCCGGCCGTGCGCAGCGCCTCTGCCCAAAATGGCGCGCTGGACGCCAGCTCGGCGACGTAGCCCTCGACGTCACGGCGGGCCTGGGCGCCCAGCGCGGCGAAGGGCACGATGTGCGCCTCGGGCACATAGCGCAGGGTCAGGTTGATGCGCCGGGTGCGGAAGCCGGGCACGCGGGGGGCGAGGTCGAGGGCGCCCTTGTCCTCGACCCGGCCGACCCGGTGGAGCAGGCTGTCTTTCCAGAACGGGCCGGAGATGACGTGCAGGTCACCATCCTGCAGCCACATCGTCTTGACCGGAGCGCCCTCTCCCACCGGCAAAAACTGGAACAGGGCCCGCTCGCCGATCGAGTAGCTGGCCACCGGGCCGGGCTCGTAGTCGCGGTGCGCGCCCACCCGGCCCGCGTCAGGGGCGCCCTCTTTGGCGCCATAGAGGTTCACCAAACAGGTGTTGAGGCGCCAGCCGGGCGGGATGAACGAGGACGGGAGCTGTCGGCGGGCCATCGCCTCGGCTTTGTCGGCGAGGCGCTGCAGGCCCGGCGGGAAGGGCTCGGCCCGCACGGCCTTGTCGCGGAGCTTGCGGGGCGGCTCGTAGTAGCCGAGGCAGGCGAATTGCCAGTTGCCGAGCCAGTAGACCGGCCGCAGCAGCGGGTGCTGGGCCTTGCCCTCGGGCAGCGGGCGGTGGGTGGAGTAGCGCTGCTCCCAAATCGGGCGGAGTGCGGCCAGTTCGGCCTCGAGAGCGGCGCGCTCCTCGGCGTTCAGCGCGCCCGGAGCACAGAGCAGGCCAGGGCTGGGGCGCGGCGCCTTGGGGGCCCGCGCGGGCGGGCGCGGCGGGTGGTCGGGGCGGTGCGCGGGTGCGGAGCGGCGCGGGGGCGGAGACATGCCGGCGCGGCTAACCCCCGCCGGCGGGGCCCTGGGCGGGGCGCGGCCTGCGCGGGCGCAGGCTGCGGGGGCACAGGCTGCAGGTGCTCAGGCGGAGGGCGAGGAGCGGCGCCCGACGACGAAGCCCAGCACGCCAAAAGCGACGCCGAAGGCCGGCCCGAACAAGAAGGGGAAGGTGATGCGCTCCCAGCCGTCATAGCCCTGGCCGCCGAGCAGCCGGAAGACGTCGCTCGCCAGCGGGGTGAAGGCGAAGATCACGCCCATGGCGAGGCCGAGGACCGCGGCGGCCAGGGCGTTGATGAAGGGGCGCATCGGAGAGCTCCGGGATCAGCGCGCTGCGGGCTTCTCTCGCTCACCGTCGGGCTGCCAGCTCAAGCTGGCGGTGAAGGTGCGGCCCGACTCGATGGCGCGGGCCACCTTCGACCCGACCATGAGGGTGTCGGGGCTATTGAGCAGGTTCTGGGCGCGCAAGCCGAGCGTGAGGTCGGCGATGGTCGCATAGGACACCGAGGCGTCGAGCAGGCGCGCGGGCACGGTGACCACGTCGGGCATGCCACCTTCGCCCACCTCAGAGATGCGCGGGCCGGCGGTGTTGAACCAGAGGCCGCCGCTCAGATCCCCCTCGACCGGCTCCCAGCTCAGGCCGAGGTTGAGCGTGGTCGGGCTCTGGCCCTGCAGGGGGCGCTCGGTGTTCGTCACAGCGCCCGCGCCTTCGCCCAGCTCGACGGTGCTGCGGATGAGCGCCGCGTTGCCGCTCAGCGTCAGCGGTGACATCGGGTGGGCCTCGGGGGCGAGGCGCTTGCGCCACTCAAACTCGACGCCGGCGTTGTTGGCCGCGGCGGCGTTGATGTAGCTGATGCGGCTGTTGGCGCTGACGATGATGTTCGACTCGATGGGGTCGGTGAAACGTTTGGCGAAGGCGCCCACGCTGAGCAGCTCGTCGGGGCTGGGGAACCACTCGAGCCGCAGATCGACGTTGTCGATGAGGGCGCGGGTCAGCTCGGTGTTCCCGGCGATCTCGCGGCCACCCGCGACGTCGTTGTAGACCGCTGGCGACAGCTCGCGGAAGTCGGGCCGGTTCAGCGTGCGCCCATAGCCGCCGCGCAGGTAGGCGGGGCGGGTCGCCTCCTCTTGGGTCAGGCGCCAAGTGAGGGTGCCGGACGGCAGCACGTCGAGGGTGGCGAGGGTGGCGATCTCCTTCTGGGGCTCGGCGGTGAAGAGCTGGTAGGTGACCACCTGCTGGGCGCTGTCCTCGACCCGCACGCCGCCCGAGGCCGACAGACCCTTGGGCAGGGTCATCGTTGCGCCCAGGTAGCCGGCCTTGACGATCTGCACGGCCGTATAGTTGTCGGTCGCGGTGGTGGCCTCGGCGACCCGGAGCGCGCCCGAATCGATGTTCTCGCGGTCGAAGATCTCGGCGGGCTCGCCAGTGAGAAAGTCGGTCGCGCCCGCTTGCCCGGCGGTCTGGACGTTGTAGACGAAGCGGCGGGTGTCGACCTCACGGTCGCGGTAGACCCGGGCCCAGCCGGCCATCAGCTCGGTGGCCCAGGGGGTGCCCTGGGCTTTGCCCCGCAGCGGCACGCGCAGGTCGACCCCGCGGTCCTTGCCGAAGTCGGCGAGGTCCGAGAAGAACATGGCGTTGCCGCCGCCCTGGTTGCGCATGCGCCAGCCGCCCGCACTCGCCCGCTCCATCAGGATGTCGCGGCGGTCGGGCTCGGCCCGCTCGGCCCAGCTGTCGGTCCACCGCCAGCGCACCGTGCTGTCCCACAGCGCGGGGAAGCGGTGGTCACCGGTCCCTTGGAGCAGGCTGAGCTGGCGCTCTACGTACTGCCCCCGCTCGCCGCGGATGTCGGCGCCGACCTCGTCGTAGTAGCCGACGTATCTCCGGCCGACCGACTCCCCGTCGCGGGTGCGCAAGGCGGTCGCCCGCACGTCGTGGGTGTCCTTGTAGGCGATCTGGGCCACGGCCATTCCACCGACCTGTACCGTCCGGCCCAGGTCCGTGAACTGGTAGTCGTTCTGGATCTCGAGCTTGCCGCTGTTTTGGCGGTAGTACACGTCGCGGTAGCTCGCCCGCCTCCAGGTGTCGCGGTAGATGAGGCCGCCCAGGCCGCCGATGCGCAGATCGTCTCCGATGTTCCAGCCCCGGCCCGCCTCGACGCCAAAACCGCGGTTGAAGCCGGCGACGGTCGGCTCTAGTCCCCAGGTGTTGGGCAGCGAGGCGCCGAGCTCGGCCAGGGTCTCTGCGTCAAAACCCTGCGCGTTGGGCAGGGCGCTCTTGAGCACCAGGGGGGTGTCTTCGACCGCCGACGCGAAGGCCTGGGGCAGGTCACGCGCCGCGGCGCCCGAGGCCCACAGATCGCCGCTCTGGCCGCCGGGCATCAGGCCCGTGCGACCCGTGGTGACCGTATTGTAGGCGCCGCTGACATTAACGCGCAGCAGCGGCTCTTCGGGGATACCGCGGGTGCGCAGCTCGACCACGCCGCCGCCGAACTCACCCGGGCGGTCGGGCGAGGCGGTCTTCTGCACCACCACGCTCTCGAGCATCGAGGTGGGGAAGAGGTCGAGGGGGACCACCCGACGCTCGGGCTCCGGCGAGGGGATCATCGCCCCGTTGAGCAGGGTGGTGCTGTAGCGCTCGCCGAGGCCGCGCACGTACACATACCGCCCGCCCACCACGGTAACCCCGGTGACCCGGCGCAGCGCGGCGGCGGCCGAGCTGTCGCCCCGCCGGCCCATCTCTTCGGCCGAGAGGGTGTCGACCACCTGGGCCGACTCTTGGCGCTCGCCGAGCAGGGCCGCCGTGCCGCCCTCGATGCGCGGCGCGCTGACCGTAAAGGCGGCGAGGGTGACCCCTGCGTCGACCATGCTGAGGTCGAGGGTGCGGGCCTCGCCGGGTAGGAGCTCGGTGGGGGGAGGCTGACGCAGCGCCCAGCCCGGCTTGAGCGCGCTCACCTGGAGCGGCCCCGCGGGCACGGAGAGGGACCACCGACCATCGGGGCCCGTGGTCACCTCAGACGGGGCGCCGCGGGCGAAGACCCGCACGTCGGCCACGGGTGCCCCGCGGCCGTCGAGCACCCGGCCGCTGACCGTGGCCATCGGGCCGGACTCGACCGGCGCGGGGCCCGCGGCGGGGGCGGCCGCGCCATCGACGGTGAGGCCGAGCAGCGCGCCCGCCGCGCTCAGCGAGAGCAGCGCCTCTGTGCGCCCCTCTGGCGCGACGGTTAGCGTCGCGCTGGCCCAGGCTTCGCCGGCCGGGCCGCGCAGCTGCAGCGCCTGGGGGCCGCTGAGCGCCGAGAGGCGGGCGGCGCCGTCCGCGTCCACCGTGACCGTCTGCGCGCCTGCGCTGACCTGCACGCCGGCCGGCGGCGGCGCGCCGTCGACAAAGAGCACCAGCAGCAGCTCACCGGCCTGGGCGGGGCTCAGGCCGAGCAGCAGGGCGAGCGCGGCGGGGCTCATGCGCAGCCCTCGGGGGACTCGGCGCAGCGGGCGATGGCGGCGCGCAGCTCAGTGGCTTGGGCGAAGAGCTTGGGGTCGCTCATGCCGATCAGCAGGCGGTCGGCGTCCTCGAGCGCGCCGGCGCGGAAGTGCGCGTAGGCCACGCCATAGCGCAGGGCCTCGTCGCTGCGCAGCAGGCCCACGCGGTCGAGGCGATCCTCCAGACCCGCGGCGCGCTCGAACTCCTCGCCGTCCAACAAGATCGCGAAGCGTTGGCGGGTCTTCTCCTTCGGATCGGGCACCCGACCATTCCAGAGCAGCGCCGTCTCGGTGCGGCCCGCCTCGCGGTAAAGCTCGGCGACCTCGTCGGCCCAGGCGGGGTCGGTGGCGGCGATGGGCTCTAGGGCCCGGGCGGCGGCGAGGGGCTGGCCGAGGGCGCGGTGGGCGGCGGCGGCCCGCGCCCGCAGGTCGGGATCGGTGGGGGCGCGCAGCATCGCGCCTTCGAGCAGCAGCAGCGCGCGGTCGGGCGCCCCGCTGCGGCGGAGCAGCTCGGCGAGGCTCGCCGCCTCGGCGGGGGTGGCGGCCGCGTCGGCGAGCAGCACCTCGGCCCGGGCCAGCGCCTCTTGGGACAGACCCAAGCCGGCCACCAAGATGACCTGCTGGCGCACCAGCTCGCGGTCATTGGGGAAGCGGCGCGCGCCGTCCTCGAGCGCGCGCAGGGCCTCAGCCGGCCGGCCCAAGTCGTTCGCCGCCTTTGCCCGCACCCGGGGGGTGCCGGGCAGGTCCTCGACCGCCGCGCCGCCCAGCGCGAGGGCCTCGAGTGCGCGGGTCGGGGCCCCGGCGAGCAGCTCGGCCCGGGCCAGCGAGAGGCAGAGGGCGGGGTCAGGCGCGCTGCCTGTGGGGCGCAGGTCGAGCGCGGCCCGCAGCGAGGTGGCCGCGGCGGCGCCCTCGCCTTGCTGCAGCTGCAGCAGGCCCATCAGGCGGTGGTAGCGCGCCGGGTCGACCCCGGGGCTGTCGGGCCGCAGCAAGGCCAGCTCTGCCGCCGCGCGGTCGAGGTGCCCGTCGCTGAGCAGCAGGGCGGGCAGGGCCAGCGGGTCGGTGGTTGGGGTGCTCGCGCGGGGCGCGGCGAGGCTGACCCCGGCCATGAGCAGGGCTAGCCCGAGGGCGAGCGGGGCGAGCGGGGCGAGCCGGCGAGGCCGGGGCGGGTGCGCGCTCATTCGCCCTCCAGGTTGAAGACCACCGGCTGGGTGACCCGCACCGAGACGGGCCGGCCCTCATATTGACCCGGGCTGAACCGCCATTGGCGCACCGCCTCGGTGGCCGCGGCGTCGAAGACCCCAGGCGGCTGGCTCTCGAGCACGCTGACCTCCTGAATGGCGCCGTCGACGCCGATCAGCAGCGAGAGGGTCACGCTGCCGCTCAGGCCCCGGCGGCGGGCGGCCTCGGGCCAGCGCGGGGGCACCTGGCTCACCGGCCGGGGCGGCTCATCGACGCTGGCCGCGCTCATCACGGCGTCAGCCACCGGGCCGATGAGGCCGGCGGCCTCGGCGCCCACACCGCCAGGGCTCAGCGCGTCGAGGCCGAAGCTCAGGCCCGAGAGCGCGGCCCCCAGCATCGGCGCGGGCGGCGCGCTGCTCTTCGCGGCGGCCCGCGGGCGGGGCCGGGGCGCGGGCGCGGGCGGGGTGGTCTTGGGCGGCGGCGGCGGGGCGCTCAGCGCCACCGCGCGGCCCTCGCCCGCCTCGCGTGGGGGTGGCGGCTGGTTCATCACCAGCACCCCGCCGAGCATCAGGGCCACGCCGAAGGCCCCGGCCAGCGGCGGCGCGACCCACCGCAGCGGGCCCCGGCGCGGCGGCGGGCTCATCCGCCGGCCTCGCCGGCCTCGGCGGTGGTCACCACCCCGACGTCCGCGGCCCCGCCGAGGCGGGCCTGATCGACCACCTCGATGAGCCGCTCGGCCGACACGCGCTTGTCGGCGATGACCAGCACCGAGGACACATCGCCTTCTCCCAGCGCTTCGCGCACCCGCGCCTGGACCATCCACGGCCGCACCGGCGCGTTGTCGAGGAAGATGGCGCCGGTCTGGTCGAGGCTGATGCGCAGCGCCTTGGCGCTGGCCGGGCTGCCGCTGGCCGCGCCCGGCCGCTGGATGTCGACCTTGCTGTCTTTGACGAAGGTGGTCGACACCATGAAGAAGATGAGGAGGATGAACACCACGTCAATCAGCGGTGACAGATCGACATCTTGGCCCGCCTCGGGCGGGCGGCGGAGCAAGCGGCTCATGCGGCCACCCCCTGGGCGCTGCGCAGCATGAGCTGCTCCTCCAGCGCGTCGAGCTCGTGGTTGAGGTGCTCTTGGCGCTGGTCGAGCGCCCGGCCGATGAGGATGCCGGGCACGCTGATCACGAGGCCAAGCTGGGTGGTGAGCAGGGCCTCGGCGATGCCCGCCGCCACTCCGCCACCCTGGGTGTAGAGCGCCATGTCGGCGAGGCTCTGAAAGGTCTCGATCATGCCCATCACCGTACCGAGCAGGCCGAGCAGGGGGGCGACGGTGACCGTCGCGCGCACGAGCACCTTGCCCTCGTCGAGCTCGCCGCGCAGGGGCCCCAGCGCCGCCGACAGGTCGAGCCGGTGCACCCGGGGGCGGTCGGCGAGGGGCATCACCGCGGCCACCGCCCGGTCGCGCACGGTCGACCCGGTGGGCGGGGCGCCCTTGGCCCGCGCGGCGGCGAGGCGGGCCAGCGCCTCACCGCCCCGGCCGGCGCGCAGGGCGAGGGCCCGGTGGGCGAGGGCCGCCCAGAGCAGGGCGGCGCAGGTGGCGAGGGGCAGCATGACCGCGCCGCCGCTGCGCCAGAGCTCGACCACGGCGCTCATCGGGCGGCCACGGCGTGCAGACTGGGGCGCTCCTCGGCGTCGAGCGCGCTGGGGTCGTCGCCGTCGTCATCATCGTCGGGGCCGTCGCGCTCGTCGCTGGCCCGCTCCGCTGTCAGCGCCACCGCGTTGATCACCTGCAGCGCCGCCTGCTCGATCTGGCCGAGCACGCCATCGGCCCAGGACCGGGTCAGGTTGCCCAGCAGCACGCAGGGGATGGCGACGATGAGGCCGAACTCGGTGGTGACCAGGGCCTCGGAGATGCCGCCCGACAACATCTTGGGGTCGCCGGTCCCATATTCGGTGATGATATCGAAGGTGCTGATCATGCCCGTGACGGTACCGAGCAGGCCCAGCAGGGGGGCGACCGCCGCGATGACCAGGATGGCCGCGCCGAAGCGCACGATCGGCGGCTGCACGCGCAGGATGGACTCGGCGGCGAGGTCTTGCAGTGCGTCCCGGTCGCCGCTGGCTGTGCGCTCCGCGCCGGTGAGCAGGTCGCGCAGCACCCGGGCGGTCGGGCCGGCAGCGGTGGCCACCGCGGCGCGGGCCCCGCTGAGATCGCCGGCCAGCACGGCGGCGGCGACGGTGTCACCGAGCGCGGCCCCCCGGCGGGCGAGGCTCAGCGTCAGCGCCCGGGCGGCGGTCAGGGCCCCAGCCACGATGCCCAGCCCCAAAATGACGTAGCCGACGAGGCCACCCGCGTCGAGGGTGTCTTGCAGCGTGGTCTCTTTGCGCTCGGCCATCGCGGCCTCAAAACCCTCGACCACGAAGGCCTCGGCCCGGGGCGGCGGCGCCCCACCCGCAGCGGCGGCGGCGAGGGCGGGCGCGGAGAGCGCGCCGTCACCCGCCGCGCGCAGGCCGAAGCGGCCCTCGCCGAGCGGCATCAGGCTCCCGCTGCCCTGGGGAGAGACCCCCCAGGCGGCGACCCGGCCGAGGCGCACGACCTCTCCCTCGACCGCCTCGCCGCTGGCCAAGAAGAAGGTCGCGGGGCTCACCTGCAGGCTGCGGTCGGCGCTCAGCGCGGGGAGCGCCCAGGCGAAGGCCGAGGAGAGGGTGTCCTCGGGTGGGGTGGCCTCGGCCACCTCGAGGCTGGCGGCCTCGGCGGCTTGGGCGATGGTGCTGCGCAGCAGCTCCTCGCGGTCGAGCGCGGCTTGGCGGGCCTCCTCCCGTTCGCGGAGCTCGGCTTCGAGCTGGCTGGCCCGGCGCTCGAGCCCGAGCAGGCGGCCCTGCAGGCCGTCCAGCTCTCGTTCGGCTGCGCGCACCCGCTCCGCGCGCTCCTTGCTCACCTCGGCGCGGCGGCGGGTCAGGGCCTCCTTCTCGGCGAGCAGGAAGGCGACCTCGCGCTGGTAGGCCTGCTCCAGCGCGTCTTCGGCGTGGGCTGGGGGGCCGAGCAGCAGCGCGCTGAGCGCGGCGGGCAACAGCAGGCTGATCATCGCGCACCTCCGGCGAGGGGCAGGGTGAAGGTGCCGGTGTGGATCCCACGCTCCAGCGCGTCAAAGAGCGCGAGCGCGGCCACCCGGTCCTGCTCCTCGGCCATCGGGCGGAAGGCCCAGGCCGCACCCTCGCGGGCGGCCATCCCCACCCGTCCGTCGGGCGCCCGCCAGTAGAGGGCGACCATGCCCATGCGGGCGATGTCGGCGAGCAGCTCTTGGCCGTCGACGGTGATCACCTGCCGGTCGAGGCCGGTGGTGCGGCCGAGGCGGCGCTCGTCCTCGACGAAGGCCCACAGCCGGGCCGCGACCTGCTCGGGGGTCTTGCGGCCGTCGTCGAGCTGGGCGCGCAGCTCGCTGAGGGCGGCGGCGCGCTCGACCGCGCGGAAGGGCAGCCCCTCGGCCACATGGGCGCTCAGGGCGTCGAGGTTGCGGATGAGCACGCCGCGCAGCGCGTCGCCGGCGGTGGGCAGCTGCGCGGCCCGCAGCTCGGCCTCGGCGCTCAGCAGGCGCTCGAGGCGGAGCTCCTCTCTCCGTACTTGGACTTCGAGATCGACGCGCTGGGCGTTGATCGCGCGAAGCTCCCCGCGGAGCGACTCCTTCTCGACGTCGAGCTCTTGGTGCAGGGCCTCGACCTCGGCCCGCAGCGCGGCGAGGCGGGCGGCGCGGGGGTCGGTGTCTGCGTGCCCGATGAGCGGGGGGAGCAGCAGCAGCGGGAGCAGGCGGCGGAGAGAGCGGAGCACAGGGCCTCCAGGGGGATGAGACCTGCGGGGTCTGTCTTTGGGGCATTGCAGAGGGCGTCGCGGGCACGCCCCCAGGTCCGCGGCAGACCGACCCCCGCGGGCCGGCCCGCGTCGGCCCTCAGTTCATCGCGGCCGTCGTCCAGCCGGTGGTCCAGTCGCCGCCGGTCAGGCAGCCCTCGGTGGGCAGGTCGCCGCTGGGCGCGAAACCACTGAAGCTCAAGGGGCTGGTGGCCTCATTTCCCGTACCGCCGAGGAAGGCCGCCTCGAGGTTGGCGTCAGCCGACTCGCCGTCGTCGACCGCGAAGTTGGTGGCGCAGGCCACCACGCTGTTGTTGATCGAGAGGCTGCCGGCGGTGTAGGTGGCGTCGTCATCGACGTCGAGGCAGGCCTTGCCGAAGCCCGACACGATCAGGCCATCGATGTCGACGCCGGTGCCGCGGCGCAGGGTGAGGCCCACTCCCTCTTCCGAGCCGCCGATGATGGTCAGGTTGCGCAGGGTCGGCACGCTGCGGGGGAGGGCGTTGTTCTCGTCCTCGTTGTTGTCGGCCTCGATGCCACGGTCACCAATATCGGCGCCCTGCTGGATGCAGACCTCACTGACGCCGCCGGTCCAGCCGTCGGTCCAGTCCAGCTGGTCGTCGCCCGCGCCGGTGATCACGAGGTGGTCGGCCTCGACCGTGCCGCCGAAGAACTCGACCCCGTCGTCGAGGTTCATGTGGATCTGGACATAGGAGACCGAGGTGCCGCTACCCACGCCTTGCAGCGCGAGGCCGTTCACCTGGTTCTCGGGCGTGATGTCGATGCCGCCGAACTCGATGCGCACGTACTTGAGGCTGCCGCTGCTGTCGGTGGGGTCATCGCCGCCATAGGTGCCCGCGTCCCCCTCGCTCTCGGCCTCGCAGGGCAGCGACTCGCTGCTGCCGTCCGAGCAGTTGTTGATCGGCGCCTTGCCGTTGACGATGATGCCGCCCCAGTCCCCGCGGCTGCGGCTGCCCTCGGGCAGCGCCGAGGTGAAGATGATTGGCGCGGCGGCGGTGCCCTCGGCCACGATGCGCGCCCCGCGCTGGACGGCGAGGAAGCCTTTGGTGGCGTTGTCCCCGTAGATCACCGTGCCTGGCGCGATGGTGATGGTGTTGCTGTTGCTCGGGCTCTCGGGGTCGCCGATGAACACCCCGCCCGAGAGCAGGTAGGCCGAGCAGGCCTCGGGCGAGAGGCTCAGGTCGCTGGTGTAGACGCCCGAGAGGGTGGCCACGCCGTCAACACAGTCGCCGCCGCCGCCGTCACCGCCGCCATCACCCGCACCGCCGTCGCCCGCGCCGCCGTCACCAGACGCGCCGCTGTCGCCGTCGCCGATCTCTTTTTCGCCGACGCAGGCGTTGATGACCATCGGGAAAACACAGAGGATGAGCTTCGAGGTCCGCATGTCGGTCTCCGTGGGAGGGCCGGCCCAGGGCCGGTTTGGTGGTCTGACGCGCGGAGGGTATTCTTTGGATGGTGGCAGACTAATGACAGGGCGGTGAGGCCGAAGGTCCGAGGCGGGGGCGGCCGGAGATGTTGCGACCCCGTGCCCGCGCGCGCCCCGGGCGGTCGCAGGTCTGCCCTCTCGCTGTCACCCTTGTCTGCCCGGTGTCAGGGCCGGTCGGCCACGGGCGGAGACAGAGGGGTCTCCCTCGTGCTGTGCGGGGGGTGTCTCTGTGGCGCCGTGGGGCTGCCACGGTCCCGTCACCATAGGCGCCGCTGTCGGCCGCCCGCCCGCCTCGGTTAGGATCGCCCCGGGGTGGCATGGGCGCAGGATCGAGGCCGTCGCGGGGTCGGCTGGTGGAGCGGGCGCTCGGGTTCGGGATGGCGTCGCTGACGCTGCTCTCGTGTGACCCGCCGCCGCTGGTCGCCAGCGCCGCGCCCTGCCCGCCGGGCATGGTGTTGGTCGAGGGGGCGGGCCAGCTCGGCCTGGACGCCGCGACGGTGCGGATTTTGCCCCCTGGCCCCGGGGGCCCCGCGGACGCCGCCGCCTGCGGTGACGCGGCCCTCTGCTGGCTCCAGACCGACCTGGTCGACCCGATCCTCAAGCCGCGGTCGGTCCAGCTCGCCCCCTTCTGTGTCGACGCCTGGCCCTTCCCGGGCGCGGGGGCCCGCTACACCCGCGACGGCATGACCGCCTGGGACGCGCAGGCCCTCGACGCGCTGCTGCGGGGCGGCGGGCTCGGCGGGCGCCGGCTGTGCACGGCGACCGAGCTGCAGGCGGCCGCGGCGGGGCTGCGCGCAAACCTGCCCCTGATCTACGGCCAGCGCGCCGATCTCGCGCGATGTGACGGGCATGAGGCCCGGGCCGGCCGGGTCGAGGCGCCGATCGGCGTCGACCCGGGCTGCGTCAACCCCGAGACCGGCGCGGGCGAGTACTTCACCCGGCACGCCCACTGGGTCGTGGCTGACGCTGCTTTCGTCGAGGCCGCCTGCGAGTCGCCGCCCTGCCGGGCGGCCGGCAACCGCCCCCTCCGGCCAGGGATGTTCATCGTGCTCGGCGGCACGGGGCGCCTGGCCACCCGCCAGCTCCCCCTGAGCCCGCACACCTGGCATGACCACGGCGCGCCCGCTCCGGCCGGCTGTGACGACATGGGGCACGACGACCAGCCGGCGCTCTGCGCCGATCCTGACCGGGCTTGGCGCGCGCCCACCCCGGCGCTGGCCGCCGAAGTGGCCCGCTGGCAGGTTCTTGTGGATGAGGCGCGCAGCAGCGGGAGCATGACCCGGGCGCTGGAGCGCGGGCTCGGGCGCGCGGTCTGCCCGGCAGCCCCCGGCGCGACCGGAGAGGCGCCAGCGGTGTCGGGCCCCGGGGACGGGCGGGGCGCTCCGGTCCCCCGTGGCGCGCCGACCCCGGGGCGTCCTCCTCCTCCGGCTGGAGGTCCTCCTCCTCCGACGGGAGGTTCTCCTCCGCCCGATGGCTCTCCGCCTCCCCCGTCCTTTAGCGCGCCCGGCGCACCCGCAGGCGGTGGGTGAGGGTGCCGCTGGCCCCGGCCGTCCCCCCGCGCGGCGGTGGCGCGATGTCCACCCAACGATGCGCGCTGTCCACGTCGAGGATGGCGTGCAGCGGGTCATCCCCGGGGGCGAGCACGTAGTCGACCGCGGCGGGCGGCACGGGCCAGGGGGCCTCCCAGCCGCGGGGGCGCTCCTCGGGCCGCATGCGCAGCTGGGCGCTGTTCCAGAGCACGGGGCGCCCGGCCAGCGCGTGGATGCTCGCGTAGTCGGCGGCCACCGCCGCGCCAGGCGGGATCACGTCGACCAGGGCCTGCAGCTCGACCGGGCCGCGCCGCCAGCCCGGCCGCTCCCAGGCCAGCGCGCTGCACAAAGCGAGGGCAAGCAGCCCCGGTCGGCCGAGGCGGGCCGCGCCGCTGATCGCTGCGGCATAGAGGAACGGCAGGTAAAAGGCTGGATAATGCGCGGCCGGGCCGGTGACGGGCCCCCACTCGCGGCTGGTGGTGGCCATCGACCCGAGCAGGGGTAGACCGGCGAGGACCGGGGCCGGGCTCAGCAGGCCGAGCGGCAGGCCGCTCAGGGCGAGGCGGCCGACGTGCCGCAGGCGGTCGGCGAGGTGGTCGGGCGGCAGGGGCGGCGGCGGCGCCCCCAGCGCGCGGGGGTCGACATAGGTGAAGAAGTTGTCCTTGATGCTCCACCACGTGATCCACGAGGCCGCGCCAAAGAGCAGCACCCCCACCGCGGCCCGCTGCTGGCGGCGCCGGTCGCGGCCCCGCGCCCCGGCCCAGGGCACCAAAATAACGGCCCCGCCCGCCATCATGAGCAGGTAGCAGGCCTCTTGGCGGCCCAGCGTGGCGACGATCGCCCAGGCCAGCGCCGCCCCGAGCCGCGGCGGGCGGCCCGCGGAGGGGGCCAGCGCGGCGAAGACCCCGAGCAGGCCCGGCAAGAACAGCGCGCTGGGGCGGAGATCGGCGGTGGCGACCCCGGCGAAGGCGCCCCCCAGCCCGAGCGCGAGGGCGGCGAGCAGGCCCCCCGCCGGCCCGCGCCGCTGCGCGCCCAGCGACCAGGCCGGCACCAGGGCCAAGCAGGCCATCGCGGCGTTGGCGACCAGCAGGGTATTTTGGTGGGGGAGCAGGCGGTAGGCGCCCACCAAAAACGGCAAGATGAGGTGGGCGTGGACCATCTCAAGGAAGCCCATCGGCTCGAGCAGCAGCGGCGAGCCCCAGGGCCCGCCCGCCGCCGCGCTGGCGATGAGCTGGTGGAAGAAGGCGAGGTCCATGCCCCAGGTCGGGCTGAAGGCCGCCGCGTTGTGGCAAGAGACCGCGCCATAGACGGCGGTGAAGGCGGCGGCGAGCGCCCACGGCCCCGCGCCGGTCGCCCGGGTCGGCCCGCCGCGGGGGCCCCAGCCAGGCGCGCCCACTCAGCGCCCGCGGGGCGCGGGCAGGCCCACCACCGCCGAGACCGGCCGGTGGTCGGCGCAGGCCTCGTCGCCGACAGCAGCGCCAGCGACGGCGATGTCGGGGGTGGCGTAGATGTAGTCGACCTTGACCGGCAGGCGGCCCAGCGCCTTGACCGTCCAGGTGGGGCGGCCGCCGGCGACGTCGTGTACGTCGCGCAGCACGCGGCGCAGGCCGAGGTGCAGGGCGGTGTCGCGCGCGCTGTTGAAGTCGCCCGCCACCAAGGTGGGGTCGTCGAGGCGCTGGACCCGGCGCAGCAGCGCGGCGGCCTCTGCGCCCTGGGCGTCGGTGACCGCGTCGGCGCGGGGGTCAGAGAGGTCGGCGACCTCGTCGGGCGGATCGAGGCGGTAGGGGTGGAGATGGGCTGCCAGCACGTTGAAGACGCGCTGGCCCGGCGCCCGAGCAGGGGGCGCGCCCCAGCCATCTTCGCCGGCGGCGCTCAGCCCCGCGTCGACCCGGGGCCGCGGGGCCCCTGCGGGTGGGCGCTCTTGGATCTCGGCGAAGAGGTAGTACCACGCGCGATCTTCGGTGAAGCGGCGGGCCGAGCGACGGGCGAGCCCCCAGCGCCGGCTGTCGACGCAGACGGCGAGGCCGCCGTGCCGCGGGTCGCCGCTGCCCGTGTAGTCGGCCTGGGCGCAGTCGAGGCCGAGGCGGTCGGCGAGGCGGGTGACGTCGCGGGCAGAGACCTCGAGCAGCACGAGCACATCGGGAGAGGCGCGGCGGACCCCAGCGGCCACACAGGCCAAGGCGCCCCCCTCATCGTCATCTTCGAAGAGCAGGCGCTGCACATTCCAGCTGAGCACGCGGATGGGGGCGACCACGGGCTCGCCGCCAGGCAGGGCCGGGAGGCCCCAGGTCCAGGCGAAGGCAGCCCACCACAGCGCGGCGAGGCCGAGGCGCCGCGGCTCGGGCCGGGGGAGGAGGGCGGCCAGGCTCACCAGGCCGGCCAACACCAGCCACAGCACGGGGAGCACGGTCAGCAGGCCGATGAGCACCAGCGGCGCGCTGTCGACGCGTCGGCCGAGCACCAGCACGCCAAAGGCGAGCGCGCTGAGGCCGCCGAGCAGCCAGGGGGGCGCGCGCGGCGGCGGAGGCGGGGTGGGCGCGGGGTTCAGCGGGGGGACCAGTTCCAGCTCCGCTCGAGGGCGTGGGGAGGCTCGCCGGGGCCATAGGCCAGGGTGAGGGTCTGGTCCTTCTCGACGATGACTACGCCGCGGTGCAGCACCTGCACGCCGCTGCTGTCGCGGAACTCGAGGGCGTGGCGGCCGACCTCGAGGCGGGTCTTGCTCAGCGGGCGCTCGGGGCTGGTGTGGCCGATGAGGAAGCCGTCGAGGAAGACCAACATCGGCTCGGTGCTGGAGAAGACCACCGCGCCAGTCGGCGTTTTGGGCGGCAGCGGGCGCCCCTGCTTGAACTGCTGCTTTTGGTAGTCCTTGAGGCCGCCGGCCTCGGCGTTGCGCACGACGTTGGCCGCGCCCGAGGCCACGCGGGGGGCCACGTAGCCGCCGACCGCGCCGCCCACGACGCCGCCGACCCCGGGGACCAGCGCTGAGCCCACGCCGCTGCCCGCGATCTGCGAGGCGGTGCCGCTGACCCGGCGCCAGTCGTCAGAGGGGTCAGGCGCTCGGGTCGAGGAGCCCGCGCCGTCGGCCTCGTTCATGTCGAAGCTGCTGGCCATCGGCGGGGCGTCGTTGGCGTTGCTCGCCACCGCGGCGTCGCCGGCCACGCTCGCGCCGGCGGCCGGGGGCGCGTCTGCCTGCGGGTCGGGCTGCGGCTCGGGCGGCGCCTGCAGGCCCACCGCGGCCGGGCCGGCGCTGGGTGGGAGGGGCGGGCGCCCGGCCGGCGGCGCGCTGCGCACGGTGCCCGCCGAGCTCTGGGCGGCGCCGTTGAGGCCGATGCGGACGGTGATCTCTTGCCCGTCGGGGATCTGCAGCGTGTGCTCGGCGAGCACGGCCCCCTTGTCGCTGTGCACCTCGACCCGGTGCGCGCCCGGCGCGAGCTGGTTCATCACCACGCGCCCTGTGCCGTTGTTCACGAGCAGGGCGCCGTCCAAGTAGACGCGGTTGTGGCCCTCGATCAGCACGACCACCCGGCTCGCCGCCCAGGCGGGCGCGGCAGCGAGCAGGAGCAGGGCGGCGAGGGCGCGGCGGAAGGGGGCGGTGCGCACGGCGGCCTCCAGGGGGACGGGGCTTCGGCGGCCTAACCTGCGCCCGGCGGCGGCTGTTCCACGCGGGGCGCGGGCGCGGGGCCGCGGCTGACCGTGAGCATGCGGATCACGCCGGCGTCGCCGGTCTCGGGGGCGCCGCGCTCAAAAGCGACCCGCCACGGGCCCGGCGGCAGGCGGTGGAGGGCGAAGGCGCGCGGCAGCTTGAGCAGGAGCCGCGGGTGGGCCAGCGCCGCGGCATAGAGGCGGGGCGTGGGCCCGAGGAGGGCGTCGAGATCGACGCCGCGGCCGTCATCCTCGGGCTCCCAGGGCGGGTCGAGGAAGAGCAGGGCCCCAGGGTGGGCGGCGAGCAGGGCGGGCACCCGGGCGTCGGCGTCCCCCGCCTCGACCCGGCTGCGCGGGCCCGCGCCGCGCGCGCGCAGGGCGGCGTCGGCCGCGGCGGCGCGGGCCGGGTCTTGTTCGAGGCCGCGCACCCGCAGGCCCTCGGCGGCGAAGGCCACCGCGTTGCCGCCGACCCCGGCGAAGGCGTCGATGACCAGACCACCGTCGCCGACCATGCCCCGGGCGACCTTCGCTTGGCGCGCGGCGAGGGCAGCCGGGGTCAGGCTGCGGCGGCTGGTCGCGTCAACCGTGGGCAGCCAGGGGCCCGCGCGCCCCCAGCGCCCCTTGTCGCCGCGCTGCGCCCGGGGGACCGCGGGCAGTCGGGCCTCGGGCCCGAGCGCGGCCCGCAGCTGCAGAGGCACCCCGCCGATGTCGAGCCCGGCCAGCTGGTGGAGGGCGGCGGCCGCGGCTGCCGGTGGGAGCACCGCGCCCCAGGCGCCCGGGCTGAGGTCTTGGCCGTGCAGCGCGGTGATGTCATCGCGGGTGGGCGCGGGGCCCGGGCGATGGATCAGGGCGCCGGTGGGCACGCCGAGCAGCGCCGCGAGGGTGGGCGCGTCGAGGCCGGGGGGCAGCGCCTCGACCCACAGGGGCACCGGGGCCTCGGCGCGGCGCGGCCCGGCCGCCTGCAGCGCGGCCCAGAGCGCGGCCGCCTCGTGGGTGGCGCCCTCGCGCACGAGGCGAAAGAGCCCCGCTTTGATCTGCGGGACGGCCTCGGGCGGCAGCTCGGCCCGCGGCGGGGCGTCGAGCAGCCGGTCGAGCTCGGCGCGGCCGGGGGCCTCGACCGCGGCGCCGGCCTTGCGCTGGGCCCGCAGGCTCACGATGAGCAGGCGCAGCGCGTCGTTGACCGAGACCGCGGGCGGGGCCGCCGCGAGCAGCGCCCGCAGGCGGGGGGCCTCGGCGCGGTCAGGCGCGGCAGACACCGCTCAGCCTGCGTCGCGGCCGCGGAGCTCGGCGAGCAGGCTCTCGACGCCCTCACCCCCGCGGATCTCGCGGAGGGTCTGCATGAACCAGCTCACGTCGCGCAGCTGTTGGGTGCGGGCGGCGTCGGCCTCGGCCTGGGCCTCTTCCAGCGCGTGCTCGAGCTGCGTGATGCGGCCGCGGGCTTGGCGCACCTCTTCGCGCGCGGCGCGCACGGCGCCCAGCGCGGTCTGGCGCTCGCTCTCGAAGTCTTTGACGCGCTGGCGGGCCATCTCGAGCTCGGCGCGCAGGGCGTCGACCGCGGCGCGGGCCGCGTCACGCTCGGCGCGGCTCTGGGTGCGGGCGGTGAGGCTGCGCTCGGCTTCGCGGCGGGCGGCCTCGGCCGCGTTGCGGGCGGCTTCGAGCACCGCGCGCTCGCGCTCCAAGGCGGTCTGCAGCGCGCCGACCTGCTCGACCGCGCCCTGCTGGGACTCGAGCGCGCGCTCGAGGTTGGCGCTGAGGTCTTGGTTCTCGTCGCGGAGGCGGGCGATGTTGCCCTCGAGCTGCGCGCGCAGGGCGTGCAGGTCGGCGCGCTCGCCCGGCGCTTGGCGGAGCTCGTCGAGCTCGCGCTCGGCGGCGGAGAGGCGCAGCTCGACCAAACGCTGCTGCTCGCGGGCGTCCTTGGCCTCGGCCCGGGCCAGCTCGAGGTGGGCGGCCGCGCCATCAGAGCCGCGGGCGCCGATGGCCGCGTGGCCCCGGGCCAGGGTGAGGGCCGCGGCGGCCTCGGCCACCTGGGCCTCAGCGGCGGCGCGCGCCTCTTGGGCCTCGTGTTCGGCGGCGCGCAGGGCGGTCGCCTCGGCCAGGGCGACGACCAGCTGCTGGTGCAGGGCCGCGCGCTCGGCCTGCGCCTCGGTCAGCGCGGCGGTGGCCTGCGCGGCGGTGGCCTCGGCGAGGGCGAGGCTGGCGGCGGCCGCGACCGCGCCGGCAGACCCAGCTTCGGCGGCGGCGAGCCGGCCCTCGAGCGCGCTGATCTGGGCGCGGGCGGCGGTGATCTGCGCGTCAGCCTCGGCCCGCAGCGCGGCGGTGCGCTGGTCGAGCTCGAGGCGGAGCGCGGCGACCCGCGCCTCGGCCCCCTCGGCGCGGGCGTCAGCGGCGGCCTCGGCGCTGGCGACGCGCAGGGCGCCGTCGGTCTCGGCGGCCCGCTGGTGGGCCTCGACCTCGGCCCGCACGCGGAGCACGAGCTGCTCGGCCTCAATGGCGGCGGCGGCGGCCCGGGCCTCGGCGGTGGCGATCTGAGCGGCGGCCTGCGCGTCAATCTCAGCGGTGCGCTGGCTGACCCGCGCCTCGGCCTCGCTGAGCGCGGCGGCGAGCTGGGCCTGGGCGGCGGTCAAGGCCTGCTCGGCGGCCTCGGCGCGGAGCACGGCGGCCTCGATCTGGGCCTCGTGGGCGGCGCGCTGGTCGGCGAAGGCGTTGGCGACGCGGAGCTCGACCGCGGCGAGCGCCTCGCGGTGGGCGGCCCGGTGCGCCTCGATCTGTGCCGCGGCGCCTTCATCGGCGTGGCGGAGGGCCTCGGCCCCGCGCTGCTCGGCGCGGGCGACCGCGGCGGCGGCCTCGGCGACCTGGAGCAAGGCGCGGTCGCGGGCCGCGGTCACCTCGGCGTCGGCTGCGGCGCGCGCGGTCGCGATCTGGGCGGCGGCCTCGGCGCGGGTGGCCTCGAGCGCGGCTTGGGCCTCGGCCACCGCGCGTTCGGCTTCACGGAAGGTGGCCTCGGCCAGGGCCTTGGCCTCGGCCTCGGTGCGCTGGCGGTCCTCGTCGAGCTGGGCGTGCAGGGCGGCGCGCTCGGCTTCGACGCCGGCGCGGGCGGCGGCGGCCTCGGCCTGGGCGCTGCGCAGCACGTCGGCGGCGCGGGCCTCGGCCGCGGTGATCGCCGCTTCGGCGCGCTGCTCGGCCTGGAGGATGGCCTGCTCGCGGGCGGCTGCGGCCTCGGCGACCAGCCGGTGGGCGGCGGCCTCGGACTCTTCGATGCGCTCGGCGGCGCGGGCCTCGGCCGCGTGGACCCGCGCCTCTGCCTCGGCGCGGGCGGTGCTGCGGGCGGCCTCGGCGTCGGCGAGGGCCTGCTCGACCCCGGCCAGCGCGGCGTCGCGGGCGGCGCTGGCCTCGGCGATGAGGCGCTGGGCCTGGGCGACCGCCTCGGTGCGCTGGCGTTCGGCCTCGGTGAGGGCAGCGGCGTGGAGCTCGTCTTCGACCTGACGCGCCAGGGCAGCGGCCTGGGCCGCGGCCTCGGCCTGCTGCTGGGCGGCGTCGCGCTCGGCGCGGAGCTGGGCGACCACGGCGTCGCGGTTGAGCTCGATCTGGGCGATGGCCGCCCGGGCCTGGGTCTGGGCCCGCAGGGTGGCCTCGTCGCGCTCGAGGTGCGCGCGGGCGATCGCCTCGTCGCGCTCGCGGCGGGCCGCGCTGATCGCGACCAGCGCGTCGGCCCGGGCCTGGGCCAGGGCGTCGTCGCGCTGCTGCTCCGCGCTGCGGACCCGGGCCTCGGCCGCGGCGCGGGCGTCGACGTGGGCGGACTCGACCAGGGCGCGGGTGCGCTCGACCAGCCGGCGGGCCTCGACCCCCCGCTGCTCGGCGAGGCGCTCGGCGGCCTGCACCCGGCGCTCGGCCTCGGCGGTGGCGTCGGAGAGGCGGGCCTCGGCGGCGGCGATCAGCTCGGCGACGTGCAGCTCGGCCCGCTTGTTGGCCTGGGCCTCGGCTTCGTCGGCCCGGCGGCGGGTGATCTCGAGCTCGATCTTGACGCTCTCGTCGACCTGCTGGCTCAGGGCCTCGAAGTGGCGGCGGGCCTGCTCGGCGCTGTGGCGGGCGGCCCGCGCCGCGTCGGCCTCGGCGCGCACGGTGTCGAGGCGGGTGAGGGCGTCGCGGGCCTCCATCGTCGCTTGATCGGCGCGCTGCTCGGCCACGAGCAGGTGCTGACGGGCCTCGTCGAGCTGGGCCTCGAGCGCGCCGCGGGCCGCTTTGGCCGCGTCACGCTCGAGCTGGGCCTCGACCGCCGCGGCGCGGGCGCGCTCGGCCTCGAGGCTGGCCGCGTGGGCCTTGGCTTCGGCTTCGTCGCGGCGGCGCTCGGCCTCGCGCAGGGCCACCAAGGCGCGCTGGGCGTCGGCCAGGGCGGCCTCGACCTGGGCGGCGGACAGGTCGGCGGCGTCGCGCGAGGCGGCGGCGTCGGCGCGGGCGGCCTGGACGGCCACGAGTGCGTCACGCTCGGCCTTGCGGGCGAGCTCGGCGGCGGCGCGGGCGTTGTGGAGGTCTTGGGCCTGGTGCTCGAGCCGGGCGCGCAGCGCCTCGACCTCGGCCCGACCGCGCTCGACCTGCAGGCGGAGGGCCTCGGTGGCCCGGTCGGCGGCGCCCCGCTCCTCTTCGGCGGTCGCCCGGCCGCGCTCGGCCTCGGCGACGCGGGCCTGCGCCGCGGTGAGGGCGGCCTCGGCCTCGGCTTTGGCGTGCGCCGCGGCCTGCTGGTCGACCCGCGCCTCGTCGGCGGCGATCTTGGCGGCGTTGGCCTCGTGCACGGCGGCTTCGGCGCGCTGCTCGGCGGCCTCGGCGGCGGCGAGGGCCTTGTCGCGGCGGTAGCGCGCGGCCTGCGTGGCGGCGTCGGCCGCCTCGGACTTCTGCTGGGCCAGGGCGGTCTGCCGGGCCAGCTCGGACCGCTCGGCGCGCAGCTCGAGCTCCAGCGCGCGCACCGCGGCGACCTCGGCCAGCGCACGGTCACGCTCGGCGCGGGCCTCGTCCACGGCGAGCAGGGCCGCCTCGCGGTCGGCCTCGGCGGCCGCGGAGCGGGCGTCGGCGGCGGTCGCGCGGGCGGCCAGGGCGCTGGCCACGGCCTCGAGGCGGCTGGTGCGCTCGCGCAGGTTGGCGAGGGCGGTGACGGCCTGCTGGCGCGCGTCCTCGGCGGCGCGCAGGCGGCCCAAGGCCCGGGCCTCGCTGGCCGCGGCGTTGTCAGCGACGCCCTCGGCCTCGGCCTGGCGCAAGCGCGCCTCGGCGGCGGCGGCATCAGCCTGGGCGCGGGCCTGCGCTTCGAGCTCGGCCTGGGCTTCGGCGGACTCGGCTCGGAAGAGCAGCTCTTCGGCCTGGCGCTGGGCGGCGGCGGCCTGGTCCTCGGCGGCGGCGGTGCGGGCGGCCAGCCGACCGAGCTCCTCGTCGGCGGCCTGGCGGGCGGTGACCGCGGCCTCGAGCTGCTCGCGCAGGGCCGCGCTGGCCTGCCGCTCGTGGCCGTTCGCGGCGTCGAGGGCTTCAAGCTCGGCTTCGAGGCGTCGAAGCTGGCGGAGCTGCTGCTCGGTGAGCTGGCGAAGGTCGGCCTCGGCCTCTTGGGCGGCGCGGGCCCCGACGCGGGCACGCTCGGCGAGATCAGCGTTGCGGCGGGCCTCTTCGCGCAGGTGGTCGCGCTCGGCGCTGACCTGGGCCGCGCGGGAGGTTTGGGCCTCGGCCTCGTGCTGGGCGGCCGCGGCGCGCTGCTGGGCCTCGCGCTGGAGCTGGGTGGCCCGGGCCGCCTCGGCAGACGCGCCCTTGGCGCTGGCCAGGGCGTCTTCGAGGGCCTCGTTGGCGGCGTCGAGCTCGGTCTGCACCGCGAGCAGCTGCTGCTCGGCGTGGGCGAGCTGGGCCTGGGCCTGCTGGGCCGCCGCCTCGGCCGCGCGCCGAGCCCGGTGGGCCTCGACCAGCGCTGACTGGGCCTTCTCGGCGGCGAGCTTGGACATCTCGTGCTCGGCCGTCGCCGCGCTGGCCAGGGCCTCGGCGCGCTCGGCGCGGACGATGGCGTCGCGGGCGACCGCCCGGGCCTGCCGCGCGCGGGTCTCGGCGCCCTCGACCCGGGCCTGGGTGGCCACGGTCTCTGAGCGGGCGAGGGTGGCGTCGTGCAGGGCCGCTTCGACGTCGTCGCGGGCGCGCTCAGACTGGGCACGGGCGCGCTCGAGCAGGGCGCGGGCGGCCTCGGCGTCGGCGCGGGCCATCGCCTCTGCCTGGCGGGCTTCGTCGACCTCGGCGTTCAGCTCGTCGGCCTCAGCGCGGGCCTGGTCGAGGGCCGCCTTGAGCTGGGCGAGCTGCGACTCCATCCCCCGGGCCTCGGCGCGGGCGCGGCGGGCTTCGTCCTGAACGTGCTCAAAGGGGTTCATCTGGGGTCCCGGGAGGCGGAGGGGAGAGCGCGGCGGAGCATAAGCCGACGCCTGCTGGCGCGCCCTCTCTCTGTGGTGTTCGCTGCGCGGAGAATGACGCAGCCCGGGCCGCTCTGTCCGTTGTCGCACACGTGGAACCCACACGGGAGTGATCCCGAGATCGGGGGCGCGGCCCGGCGCCGCGGCACCGGCGACAATAGGCGCCGGCGGGAGGTGCCATGACCGATCCAATTGAGGGGGCCCGCGGCGGGCTGAGCTTGCGGGGCGCGACGCGGGAGCCCACGGTCTCGGGGGCGCCGGCGCCGCCGCGGATGAGCGCGGCCGCCCTCGCCGAGGCGCAGCTGGCCGCCTACCTCGTGGGGGACCTTGACGGATTCTGCGCCTGCTACGCCGATGATGTGCGCGTGATCGGCGAGAGTGGCGAGGTCGAGCTCGAGGGCATGGAGCGCTTCCGTGCGCGCTACGCCTCGCTCTTCGCCCGCGGCGGCTACGGCGCGACGGTCAACGGCCGGCTCTTCTTGGCCGAGCACTGCGTCGATCTCGAGCATTGGTGGCGGGTCGACCCCGAGACCGGCGCCCGTTTTGAGGGCACCGCCCTCATCCGCTACAGCGTCGTGGACGGCAAGATCGCCGTGGTGCAGTTCCTGCGCTGATCGGCGCCCGGCGCCCCCGGGCGCCACGCTGGTTCCGTGCGGGCTCCGTGCGGGCGCCGCGCGGGCTTCGCGCGGGCTTCGCCTTGGGCCGTTGAGGAGGGGCCGTGCCGGCCCGCCTTTTGGCGATTGGGGGGGGGGGCGCGCCGCGGATCGAGGGGCGCTCCGGGCGGGGTAGCCGGCCCTCCGGCCAGGCCCGGCTGCGAAGCGCGCGGAGCCACCCGTGGTGACATCCAGTGACATCGCCTTGTCACCAACTGGCACCCTGTGTCAGCTTCACCAAGTGCCAGGGTCTCTGTGCGTTGTCCGCGCCCGCGGCCGCCCCCGGAGGACCCATGAACGCCCTGCTGACCCTCGCGCTGCTCATTCGCTCGGCCGCTGCCGACCCCACCTGCACCAACGTCGATCTGGTTGAACCCCAGTTCCCCGCCGCCGCGCTGGTCAACGCCGGCGGCGGAGAGGTCGCGGTCACCTTCTGTGATGGTGAGTCGGCCTACACCAGCGACGTGGGCTTGGCCGCGCCGGCGTCGATCTGGTTCGCCACGGGCCACCTGACCCCTGTGGGCAACACCGTCGATCTCGGCGTGTTCTCTGTCGGTGAAGAGCTTGTGTTTGCCATTTATGTACGCAATACGGGCTACACCTACTACTCCGGCCCGGCCTCTCGCAACCCAGACGGTCAGGTGCACGCCGCGGTGAGTGATCTCGGCGATGGCCTGTACCTCGTCGGCTTCGAAGACCTGTTTGGCGGCGGGGATCGCGACTACGACGACATCAACATCATCGTGCAGGCCGAGGCGGTCATCGTCTGCCCCGACGCCGACGCGGACGGTGTCTGTGACGATGTGGACGCCTGTCCCGGCTCCGCCGACCCCTTCCAACTCGACACTGACGGCGACGGGCTGGGCGACGCCTGCGACACCTGCCCGCTCGACGTGCACGACGACAGCGACGGCGATGGGAGCTGTGACTCCGACGACCTGTGCCCGGGTGAGGACGACGGGCTGGACGGTGATCTCGACGACGTGCCCGACGCCTGCGACGCCTGCCCGCTGGACCTGCTCGACGACAGCGACGGGGACGGCAGCTGCGACTCGGACGACCTCTGCCCCGGCGCGGATGACGCAGACGACGGCGATCTCGACGGGGTGCCCGATGCCTGCGACGCCTGCCCCCTCGACGTCGACGACGACAGCGACGGCGATGGCAGCTGCGACTCCGATGACCTGTGCCCGGGTGAGGACGACACGCTGGACGCCGATCTCGACGGTACGCCCGACGCCTGCGACACCTGCCCGCTGGACGCCGATGATGACAGCGACGGCGACGGCCTCTGCGCCGACGTGGACGCCTGCCCCGACACCACCGCTGACGCGCCGACCCGCGGCCTTGGGGTGAACCGCTGGGCCGACATCGACGGCGACGGCATCTTCGACACGGTCCTGCCGAAGGGCCGGGGTCCCGGGCGGGGCTACACGATCGACGACACCGACGGCTGCTCCTGCGCGCAGATCATCGACAGCTGCGGCTACGGCGCCGGTCATGTGCAGCACGGCTGCAGCATCTCGGTGATGGACGCGTGGGTGGCCGGCGGCTGCCACTGATCGCTCCGCTGCGTTGGGGGTCGGCCGCTGCAGGCTTGACCCCCAGCGCCTGTGGGCGGGCGCACGCTCGGCGCGCGACCGCCCTTTAGGCCAGCACGTCGCCGAGCGGCCCGGAGCTCGCGTCGCCAAAACGGGTCAGATCTGCGCCCATGGCTTGGCCCAGGGCCACCCAAAGGTCGCCGTGGCGCGCGCCGCGGGCGTCGACCAGCCGGCCTTGGCGCAGCGCGCCGGCCCCGCCGCCGATGACGACGAAGGGCATGTTGTCGTGCAGGTGGTTGTTCCCGTCGCAGACCTCGGTGCAGAGCACGGCGATGGTGTGGTCGAGCATCGTGCCGCTCTCTTCGGGGATCGCGTCGAGAAGGTCGAGGGTGGCGGCGAACTGGCTCACCCACCAACGCCGCTGCTGGGCGAAGGCCCGGTACTCTCGCGCGGATTCGTCGTGGCGGCTGCCGTAGTGGCTGGCTTGGTGGCTGCGCATGTCGTAGCTTGGGTCATACATCTCGCTGCCTTCGAATCGCGACATGATGAGCTCGCTGGTGTGCACGCTGTTTTGGATGGTGGCGACCTTGGTGAGGCCGCAGGCCATCGCCAACACGGCGAGCTGGCTCTGGGCGGTCAGCACACGGGGGAAGTGGCCCGGGTCGCTGAGCGAAGCGTCGGAGATGCCGCTGAGATCGAGGCTGGGCGCGCCGCAGTCCACGTCGAGGCCGCCGCCCCCGCTGCTCGTGCCCTTGATGCGCAGCTCGAGCTCCCGCAGGGCGGCGAGGTGCACGTCGAGCTTGGCCTGCTCGAGCGACCCAAGCTGGGCCCGCAGCTGGTTCATATCGTCGAGCATACCGTCAATGACGCTGACCTCGGTGGGGTCGGCCGGGCTCTCGCCCAGGTCTCCGCTGCCGCTGCCGCCCCCGCTGCCGAAGAGCGAGGCGAAGGCCCGACGGGGGTCGTCCTCGGGGGTCATGCTGCTGCCCGCGGTCGGGTAGGCGATGTGTTTGTCGCCGGATGCGCCCGAGAGCGTGGCGTGCACCCCGAGGTAGAGGTGCCGCCAGGGGGAGGAGGCGCCGACCGTGCGCGAGAGGTACTGGTCGATGCTCTCGTTGTTCCCGTAGTCGGCGGCGGTGAGCAGCTTCTTGGCCCCGCCGGGGTGGCTGCCCGCGTCGGTGCCGCCCATGCTCAGGTTGTTGAAAAAGAGCCCGCGGCTCTTGTAGCGCTCGAGCGGGCTGAGCAGCGGGCCGAGGTTGAAGCCCGAGCCGGCCCCCGTACAGTGCCAGGCCGAGGCTTCGCCGCTGTCGGACGCCCCGGCGACCCCGTCGGGGAAGTAGAAGAACAGGATGCGCCGGGCAGGGACCAAGGCGTGCGCGGACCGCGGCGCGAGCAGCCCGCCGGCCGCAGCGAGGCCGAGGGCGGAGCCGCCCAGACCGCGGAGGAAGGCGCGCCGATCCAGCGTCCAGGCGCGGCTGCCCGGGCCAAGGGGCTGGGGCGGGCGGAGGGACCGCCCGCGGGCGAGGGCCGGGGTGCGGGCGGTGCCGATGGGCGGGCCGCCGGGCGAGGGGAGGGGAGGGCGGCGGGTCATCGGGCCTCCTCAGCGGACGGGCGGCGGTAGCGGAAGCTCTCGGACAGCACCAGGGCCCGCCAGAGCGCGCCGAGCTGGTGGCCCTCGGCGGCGAAGGTGACGTGCAGCGCGTCAATTGCGCAGGCCGTATCGGCGTTGGGCACCCGGCCGGCGGCGTAGCTCAGGGCCGACTGCGCGGCGCAGCGGGCGGGCGCGTCGGCCCCAGCGAGCAGGGCGCCGAGCGCGGCGGGGCCGTCAAAGTCGGCGCTGGTGCCGCTGCCGATGCCCTCGACGTCGGTCAGCGCCCCGCTGCTGTCGATGGGGTGACCGTTGTCGTCGGGCCGCCAGGCGCCGATCGCGTCGTAGGCCTCGAGGCCAAAGCCGATCGGATCGATGTGCTGGTGGCAGCCGGCGCAGACCGGGTCGTCGCTGTGCTGCTCGAAGCGCTCGCGGGTGGTCGCATCGGGATCGACGTCAGGCACGCCACCCGCCTCGGGGGGCGGCGCCCCGAGCTCTTGGCAGAGCAGGGTGGTGCGCACGAACAAGCCCCGCCGGACGGGGGAGGTCTGGTCGCTGTGGGCGGTCGCGGCCAGCACGCTCGCCCACCCGACCAGCCCCGCCCGGTCTGCGGGCACCTCGGCCAAAACCGCGGCGGCGGGGGTGGGCAGGCCGTAGAGCGCCGCGGTGTTCGGGCTCACCCTCACCGTACGGCCGGTGAGCAGGGCGGGCAGGCTGAGCCCACCCTCGGTCACCGCCCAGGCGTAGGTGAGGCCGGCCTCGCGGGCCAGCTCGGCCCGCATCTCGTCCGAGAAGCCCGGGTAGAGGGTGTTTTGGCGGGTCGCCGTGGCCAGCCGCTCGGTGCCCAGCCACTGGTCGCCGTAGCGGGCGAGCTGGGCCCGGCCAGCGGGGCTGCCCAGCAGCCGGTCGGCCTCGGCGGCCAGGGCCGCGGGGTCTTGGAGGGCCCCGGCCTCGGCCGCGGCGCGCAGGGCCGCGTCGGGCGGGCCGGCGGTCAAGGTGTAGGAGAGGGCCGAGGCCAGCTCGTGGTCGGTGAGCGCGAAGACGCCGTCGCCGCGGTCAATCCCGAGCTCAGAGCGGTAGAGAAAGGCCGGCGCGCTCAGGGCCACCCGGGCGGCCACCGCGAAGCCCGCGCCCGCGGCCAAGGCCTGGTAGCGGGCGCGCTCTTCGGCGCTGGGCGGCCGGCGGAAGGCCAGCGGCAGCAGCCGGTCGAGGCTGGCCGCCGCGCAGTCTGCGCCGGCGGGATCACAGCCGAGCAGGGTGGCCTGCTCGTCGACCAAGACGTCGGCCAAGGTGGCCGCGGCGGCCATGTAGCGCTCGAGGTGGGTGGCGGTGACCAGGCCCGCCTCGGCGCTGTTGTCGAAGGCGTAGTGCTGGGGCCGGCTCTCGACCGGGAAGTCGGCCAGCGGGTCGACGTCGCGCCAGCCACCGCCGCTGCTCGGGGCGTCGTCGCTGCAGTCAACGTCAAGCACGTTGTTTTCGCCGCCGTAGCCGTCGGGCTCATGCGCGGGGTTCTCGGGGTCGGTGATCCAGCTGCTGCCGTCGAGCACGAGCTTGTAGCTGCTGCGGCCCTCTGGCAGCGTGAAGGTGCCCCGCCAGAGGCCCAGGTCGTCGTCCCACCCGAGCGGCCAGCCGCCCGCCGCGGCGGTGGCCCCCCAGCCGTTGAACGAGCCGGCGACCACCACCGCGCCCGCGCTGCCCGCGTAGGTGAAGCTGTACTGGTCGCAGGGGAGGGCGACGCAGACGTCGTCTTCGCAGCTCTCGTGGCGGAGATCGCAGTCGCCGTCGTCGGCGCAGGCCGCGCCCGTCGCCGCGCCGGCGGCGCCGGCCAGGGTGGAGAAGATCGCCTCGACCGTGTTGGCGTACTCGACCCGGGTGAGCAGCCGCAGCTGACGGGGCGGGAGGGAGGCCACGTCGCAGCTGAGCGGCGTGACCTCGACCCCGGAGCCATCGCCGCCCGTCGCCGTGCCATCGCCGGCTTCATCGGCGGGTGCGGGCCCGTCTTTGGCGCCGCAGCCGCTGATCAGGGCGAGGCTGAGCAGCGCAGAGCCGAGCGAAGAAGGCCGCGCCACCGGGAGGGGAGCGAGGCCAGGGGGCGGGGCGGGCGCGAGGGCGGGGAGGGGCGGGCGCATCGGGCCTCCTGCCCGGAGCGTAGCCGGCGCGTGGGCGTAACTCAAGCCTGAGTCACGCTCTGCGGCCGCGGCATTGTCCCCGGAGCGTCGCTTGAGCCCCCGGCGGCGGCCGGCTAGCGCCCCGGCCGGCGCGCGCCGCGCCCCTCCGCCCCCTGATGCTGCTCCCCCGAGGCGCCCGTGCTCACCGCGACCAACCTGTCCAAGACCTTCGGCGGGCAGGTTCTTTTCGAGGACTGCAACCTGCAACTGTTGCCCGGCTGCCGGTACGGCATCGTCGGTGCGAACGGCGCGGGAAAGTCGACCTTGCTGCGGATCTTGTCGGGGGAGGAGAGCAGCAGCACCGGCGAGGTGGTCGTGCCCCGCAAGGCGCGCCTGGGCGTGCTGGGCCAGGACCACTTCCGCTACGAGGAGACCCGCATCATCGACGTGGTGATGCAGGGCGCCGAAGAGGCCTGGGCGGCGATCAAGGCGCACGACCGCATGGTCGAGGCGGCCGACGCCGGCGAAGACTTCGACCCGCTGGAGTACGCCCGGGTCGAAGAGACCCTGGCCCGCACCAACGCGTATGCGCTCGAGGCCCGCGCCGCCGAGGTGCTCGAGGGGCTCAACATCCCCACCGCGCGCCACCGCCAGCCGCTCAAGGTGCTGTCGGGCGGTTACAAGCTGCGCGTGCTGCTGGGCCAGGTGCTGGCTGGCGACCCCGACGTGCTGCTGCTCGACGAGCCCACCAACCACCTCGATATTTTGAGCGTGGCTTGGCTCGAGCGCTTCCTCGTCGACTACCGCGGCTGCGCCGTTGTGGTCAGCCATGACCACCGCTTCCTCGACACGGTGTGTACGCACATCCTCGACGTCGATTACCAGCGCGTGATCCAATACAAAGGAAACTACACGGCCTTCGACAAGTCGAAGATCGAGGAGCGCCAGCGCCGCGAGCAGGAGATCGAGCGGCGCAAAGAGGAGATTGAGGACCACAAAGAGTTCATCAACCGGTTCAAGGCCAAGGCGACCAAGGCCCGCCAAGCCAACAGCCGGGCCAAGCAGATGGCGCGCATCATCATCGATGAGCTGCCCGAGTCGAGCCGGCGCTACCCGCTGTTTCGCTTCTTGCCGGCGCGCCCGAGCGGGCGCGAGGTGCTCTCGGTCAAGGGCGTCTGGAAGAGCTACGGCAGCCAGATTGTCCTCGCTGACGTCACCTTCGACGTGCGTCGCGGCGAGCGCGTCGCCATCATCGGGCCCAACGGCATCGGCAAGTCGACCTTGCTCAAGGTGCTGATGGGCAAGGTGAGCCCGGACAGCGGCGGATCATCCTGGGGATATGAGGCGCGGCCCGGCTACTTTGCGCAGGACCACAAAGAGGTGCTGCTCAAGGGCGAAGACACGCTCAAAGGCTGGCTCTGGGCCCAGGTGCCCGGCGAGGGCGTCGGTTTTGTGCACAGCAAGCTGGCCGAGGTGCTGTTCTCAAACGAAGAGGTCGACAAGAAGATCCACAACTTGAGCGGCGGCGAGGCCGCCCGGCTGGTCTTCGCCACCTTGGGCGTGCAGCAGCCCAACGTGCTCGTGCTCGACGAGCCCACCAACCACTTGGACCTCGAGGGCATTGACGCGCTGGCCCGGGGCCTCGAGGCCTTCGAGGGCACCATCCTCTTTGTCAGCCACGACCGCTGGTTCGTGAGCCGCCTCGCCACCCGGGTCATCGACCTGACCGAGGACGGGATCAGCGACCACGAGGGCACCTACGACGAGTACCTCGCCCGCCAAGCCAAGGACCGCCTGGACAAAGAGGCGGTCATCGCCGCCGCCCGCGAGGCCCGCCGCGACCAGCGCGCCGAGCCCAAGGCCAAGGCCGAGGGCAAAGCCGAGCCGAAGGCGCCGGCCGCCAGCCCCAGCGGCATCGTTCTGCCCCCGCCGCGCAACCAAAAGCCCGCCAAGGCCACCAAGGTCGACGAGTCCCCCGCCGAGGACGAGTGGCCGGCCGACTACGACTGGAGCCAGGGCTGGCAGGGCTGGCAAACCAAGGGCGCCAAGCCGGGCGCGCCGGCCCAAGGCGGCGGTCCCGTGCCGAAAGCGGAGGGCAAGGTCGACGGGAAGGCCGACCCCAAGGCTGATCCCAAGGCCGACCCGAAGGCCAAGAAGCGCAAGTAGCGGAGCCGGCGCCCGCGCCCCGGACCCGGAGGGGGCGCGCAGCGCCGCCGCCGCCCCGCGGCGGCCCAGCGGGGCGGGCGGCGATCCCGCCGCAGGCGGAGCGCCGCCCGGGGCCCCGGCGCCGCCCGGAGGGGCCGGCCAGGCGCCCGATTGTCGCGGCCGCGCGTTCAGCCCGCGCTCAAGTGTCTTCGGGGTCGCAGTCGGCGCGCAGGGTGAAGGGCGCCTCTTCGCCGAACTCGCCCTCGACCACGACCACATAGCGGGCGGGCTCGTTGTTCCAGATCGAGACGCTGCCGCCGCCCGCGCCGATGTCGCCCTCACACTCGATGATGCTGACCCCGCTGCGCACGCAGGAGTCAGAGAAGCTCCAATACATCGCGAACAGATCGAGGTCTTCGCAGGGCGAGTCGAGCGTGATGGTCACAAAACCGGTGCCGGGGTGCAGGAACTCGAACATGCGCTCGGGGCCCTGGTAGCTCTCGGTGCCGACCACCTCGCAGCCCCACACGCTGGAGTAGTCGCGCCCGTCGAGGTTGCTGGTGCCGCCGGTGGTCACCGCGGTGAGCGCGCCGCCGCAGCTCAGCGTGTCGGTGATGCAGTTGGACGCGTCGTAGTCGACGGGCGCCGGCGGGTCGTCGCAGTCGGGATCAACGTCGCTGTCGGCGTCTGCATCGGCGTCGCTGTCGGCGTCGGCGTCACCTTCACCCCCGCCGTCGCCCGAGCCGCCGTCGCCGCCCCCATCGCTGCCGCCGTCGCCGCCCTCACCTTCGCCGGCCGAGTCTTTGCCGTTGAACCAGCCGCAGCCGATGAGCAAGAGCAGGGGGAGGGTGCGCAGGGCGCGGGCGGCGGCGGGGTTCATCGGGGCTCCTCGGGCGACGGCCCAGGGTAGCCGGCCCGGCCTCGCCCGTCGCGCCGCTCAGAGGCGGCCCATCACGAGGTAGCCCGCCACGGCGAAGACCTCGCGCAAGGCGCCCCGCACGCGCACCACGAAGCGCGGTCGGCTGCCCGCGGCGTCGACATGGGCGTAGTGGCGGGCAAAGACGCGGCGCGCGCGGAAGGTATGGTAGGCGTCGGTGACCACGAGCACCCGGGCGTGGGGCAGGCCCTCGGCCGCGAGCAGATCAGCGGAGCGGGCGGCGTTCTCTTCGGTCGAGGTGCTGTTCGCCTCGAGCACCACCGCGGTGGGCGGCAGGCCGCGCTCGAGCGCGTAGGTCGCCGCCGCCTCGGCCTCAGACGGCGGGAAGGTGCCGATACCCCCGGTGAAAATGACGCGGGGCGCGCGGCCCTCGGCGTAGAGCTGCAGCGCGTGGTCGACACGTCGGCGCAGGGCCAAGGAGGGCTGGCCGTCGGGGCCCACCCGGCAGCCCGCGACGATGATGGCGTCGTAGCGGGCGCCTTCGGGCAGCGGGCCGAGGCCGCGATCCAATACGAGCGCCGCGCTGAGCAGGGTCAGCGCGGCGAGCAAGGGGATGAGGAGCAGGGCGGTGAGCACGGGGGACCGGTGGGCACGGGACAGCGGCGGCATCGGGCTTTTGACCTCCGCCCCGCCGGACAGCAAGGGTCGTGCCGCCGGCGGCGCTCCGCCTCGCTCGCGCTCGACCAGGGCCGCCCCGGCCGCGCCGGCAGGAGCTGATGCGCCCGCCTGGCGCCGTTTAGGCCAAGAGCCGGAAGATGCCCTCGTGCAGCTGGCGGGCCTGGACGAGGGCCGCCGCGCTGGCCTGGACCTGGAGCTGCCCACGGGCGAGCACGACGGCCTCCATCGCGATGTCGGCGTCGAGGATGGTGGCCTCGGCGGCGGTCAGGGCGGCGGTGTAGGTCTCTTCGAAGCGGAAGCTGGCCTCGAGGCGGTTGATCGTGGCGCCGAGCACGCTGCGCACGCTGTTGACGCTGCCGAGCGCCACGTCGAGGGTGTCGAGCACCCCGCGCGCCTCGCCCTCGGTGCCCACGGTGAAGCTGAGCGCCGAGAGCCCGAGGCCGCTGACCGTGAGGTCGGCCAGCTCGAGATCGACCTTGTGGTTGTCGCCTTGGTCTTTGCCGACCTGGACGCTGAGCGCGTTGACGCTGCCGTTGGCGAGCTGGATCTCGTTGAACTTCGTGCTCTGGGCCACCCGGCCGATCTCCGAGCGCAGGCCCAGGAACTCGTCGTTGAGGAAGCTGCGCTGGGTGTCGTCCAGCACGCCGTTCGCGCTCTGCACCGCCAGCTCGCGCATGCGCTGCAGCATGTCGGTGACCGTGCCCGCCGCCGCGTCGAGGGTGTCGGTCAGGGCGATGGCGTTGAGGTGGTTGCGCATCGCCATGCGCGTGCTGCTGGTCGCGGTCTCGAGGTTGGTGGCGTAGCCCAGGCCCGCGGCGTCGTGCGCGGCCATGGACACACGTTTGCCCGAAGACAGCCGGTTGAGGCTGACCTGCAGCGACTTGAGCGCACGGCTGGCGTCAAAACCGATCTGGTCGATGGTGCCGAGCGACATGTGGAGCCCTCCGCCTGCGTGCGGGCCCGAGCGTAGCCCATGCGGGGTGTGGAGGCTGGCCTCGCTGGGCTGCAGTCCGCCGCGAGGGCCGGCCGCTGGGCCGCGCGCCGGGCGACGGCGAGGCGCTCCGCGGCTGTATACGGGATGTTCCCCGAGATGGAGCGCGTGCCGGACGTTGATCCCGCGGGGTGCGCAGGGCGCTTCGCGGCCGGTCCACCCCTGCGGGCGCCGGGCGTGGTAGAAGAGCGCGGCCCGAAGAGGGGCCTCCGCCTGCGCCCGCGGGGGTGCAGGGTCGGCGGTGATGCCCTTGCTGGCGGTGTTTTGGTGTGGTGACGCGGCGCGGTCGGCGCGCTGACCGGCGGTGGTCGCGGCCGCCATCCGCGTGGACGCGCGACGCCGCACCGCAGCCGCCGCGCACGGCTCCTTCGAGCCGCCGCCGCTCCTCCGTCCTGCTCCTCCCGCTGCTCCTCCGGTCCTCCGCTCAGCTCGAGCCCCTCCCTCCTCGAGATGGTGTCCATGAGCTTCAAGCCGCGTTGCCCGAAGTGCTTCTCCCTGAACCTCGACATGGAGCACGACCAGCGGGCCTTCCTCGGGGGCGGCCGACACCAGGTGCTGCTGCACTGCTACAAGTGCGGCATGGTCATCTACGGCGAGGACAAGATCAAGGAGGAGGTCCAGCGTCAGTTCGAGGAGTGGGAGAAAGAGCAGCGAGAGTCTGCTGGTCGTCGTTCTGGGAAAGCAGCGCCCGCGCCGGCCAAGAAGCCCGCACCGGCAGCCCCGCCCGCGCCCGCCCGCCCGCGCCCGGTCCAGCCCATCTCGCCCTTCCCCATCTCTGACCCGAGCCTGATGTCCGAGGGTGACGACGAGGACGACGTGCTGGACGCGCGTCCCGCCCCCGCCGAGCGCCCGCGCAAGGCCACGCGCGACGAGGAGGCCCCCAAGCCCGAGCGGAAGCGTGAGGAGCGGGCCGAGGACGCCAAGCCCGCCCGCCCGGCCAAGGCAGAGCCCGCCCCGAAGGCCGAGAGAGCCGAGAAGCCCGAGCGGGCAGAGAAGCCGGCCAAGGTCGAGAAGGTCGCCGCGGCCGAGGTCGCTGAGAAAGCCGAGAAGGCCGACAAGAAGCCCGCGCCCCGGCGCGAGGCGGCGCCTGCGGTCGAGGTCGAGCCGCTGGCCGCGGCGGCGGGCGTCGACCCGAACGACCCCCGCCTTGAGCGCCTCAAAGACAAGCCGCTGCCCGCCTTTTTGCGCGACCGCGAGGCCCGCCGCGCCGCCCGTTTGGCCCGCCAGGCCGCCGAGGGCGATGGGGCTGGGCCTGCGGGCGAGGTGAGCGCCGAGGTGGGCCCCGCCGCCGAGGCCGCGGAGCCCGCCGCGCTGAGCTCGGCCGTCGAGGCGCCCGCGGATGGGGCCACCGCTGAAGTTGGCGCCGCTGAGGTCGGCGCTGCTGAGGTCGGCGCCGCTGAAGTGGGGGTTGTGGAGCTTGTCTCTGCTGAGGCCGCGGTCGCTGCGCCGGTCGCCGCCGCTGGGGGCGCCGCGGAGGGGGTGGCCTCTGCGCCGGCCTCTATTGAGGATACCTCTGCCGAGCTTGGCGTCGTTGACGTTGTCTTCGCTGCGCCGGTCGCGGCTGCGCCCCCGGCGGAGGAGGCGCTCGTGGTCGCCCCCGAAGCGCAAGCGGCCGAGCAGGTCGATGCGCGCGACGAGGCGGTCGCGCCTGCGGTCGACGCGGTCGAGGGCGCGCCGGTGGAGCTGGTCGGTGGGGACGCGCAGGCCAGCAGCGCCGTCGTCCCGACGGAGCCGGTCATGGTGTCGTCTGCGGTGTCGGTCCCGGTGTCGGTCATCGCAGCGGACCCGACGCCCGCGGAGGTGGCGGTCGACAGCGCGCCCGTGGAGCCCGCGCCCGCCGCGACGGCTGCGCCCGATGCCTCCGATACCTCCGATGCCTCCGATGCGCCCGATGCCTCGGCCACCGACGTGGTCGAGGATGCTCCGGCCGAAGGTGAGGTGGCTGTGTCCGCGCCGGAGCCCAGCACGGGCGCGGAGGCCCCCGCCGCCCGCCCTCGGCGCGCGAAGGCCAGCAAGGCCGCGGTCGAGGGCGAAGCCGAGGCCGCCCCGGCGGAGAAGAAGCCCAAGGCGGCGAAGGCCCCCAGCGCGCCCAAGGTCGCCGCGCCCAAGCCGGCGGTCGAAGAGCCCACCGGCGCGCTGGTGGACGACGCCGAGGATGACGACGAGGACGATGGTCCCGCGATCTACCTGGTCGACGGCAGCCTCAAGTGCCGCTGGTCGGGCTGCGAGAACCCCGTGCGCCCGAACTCGAAGTACTGCTCGCGCAACTGCAGCAACAAGAACGCGCGCGCGCGCCACGCCCGGCGTCGGAAGAAGGAGCGCCCGGCCGGTGAGGCCGAGGCGGGGGTGGTCGAGGCGTGAGCGAGCAGCAGACCGCGTACGCGCTGCTCGGCGGGGAACAGCCCCTGCAGCGCATCGTCGCCCGCTTCTACGCCCAGATGAGCGCTGAGCCGCGCTTCGCGGCCCTGCGCCACACCCACGCCGGCCCGCTGGACCGGGCCGAGCAGCGCCTGTTCATGTTCTTGTCGGGGCGCTTGGGCGGGCCCGACCTGTACATTGAGGCCTTCGGGCACCCCCGTCTGCGCATGCGCCACCTGCCCTTCGCGATTGGGCCGACCGAGCGTGACCAGTGGGTGCAGTGCATGGACGAGGCGATGCGCGCCGAGGGCGTGGAAGAGGCCCTGCGCGCCGCGTTGACCGAGTTCTTCACCGCGGTGGCCGCGCAGATGCAGAACCGCGAGGCCTGAGCGCCGGCCCTTGCTAATGCGACTGTGTAGCACTACGCTGCGGCGGGAGGGGCCGATGGTGCTGCGTGGAGAGCGGGCGCGGCGCGCCGCGGTGCGGGCGCTGCTGCCCTGCGCGCTGCTCGGCGCGGGCTTCGGCGGGACCGGGGCCAAGGCCGCGCCCCCTGAGGTGCCGGCCGCCCCGGTGGCGCCGGCGGGTCAGCGGGGCCCGGTCGCTGACCCTGCTTTGGCCGCCCCTGTCGCGCCGCCGGCGGTGGTGCTCGGCGACGCGCCCCCGCGCCTGCGGGCCCTCCCCGCGGTCATCCCGCCGCCAGGTGAAGAGACCCCTGCCCACATTGATGTGCTGGTCGTTGTTTCGGTCGATGGTAAGGTCGAGGGCTTCACGCCGCTCGCCCCCCTGAGCCCGGCGCTGCGGGCGGCGGTGGGCGCTGCGCTCGCCGGCGCCGCCCTCGACCCGGCCCTGCGCGCGGGCGCCCCCGTGCCCAGCCCGGCCCAGCTGCGGCTGGTGGTCGGCGGGCCCGCTGCGCCGGTCGCCGTCGAGGCCCCGCCGCCTTCGGCCCCCGATGACGTGGGCGAGTCCATCGAGGTGGTGGCGGGTGCGGCCCCCGAGCCCTCGCGGGGCGCCTATGACGTCAACATTGACGTGCACGACAGCCTCGCGGTGCCCACGCTGAACTCTGCTGACGTGCTGACCTTGGCCCCGGCGGTCTTCTTGGTGCGGACGGGCAGCGACGCCCACCCCGAGCAGATCTTCCTGCGCGGCTTTGACGCCCGGCACGGCCAAGACATCGCGTTTAGCGTGGATGGGCTGCCGCTGAACCAGGTGGGCAACCCGCACGGCCACGGCCTCGTTGACCTTCACAGCATCATCCCCGAGGTGATCAGCACCATGCGGGTGATGGAGGGGCCTTTTGACCCCGCCCAGGGCGATTTTGCGGTGGCCGGCAGCGCCCGCTTCTCGCTCGGCCTGCCCGAGCCCGGGCTGATGTTGCGCACCCAAGTCGGAAGTTTCGGTACCCGCCGCGGGGTGGTCGGCTGGCGCCACCGCGAAGAGGCGGGCACGTTTGTCGCCGGCGAGGTCTTCCGCACCGACGGCTATGGCCAGAACCGGGCGGCCCAGCGGGGCAGCCTCATCGCCCGCCTCGAGCGCGACGCGGGCAGCCCGACCCTGCACGCGATGGCCGGGCTCTATGGCACCGACTACGAGCACGCCGGCGTCATCCGCCGCGTGGACGTCGAGCAGGGGCGCCTCGGGCTCTATGACACCCAAGACCCGGCCCAGGGCGGTCGGGGCACCCAGACCTTCCTCGCGCTCGGCGTGCACAGCGATGACCCCGGGCTGCGCTGGTCCTTGGATGGGGGTCTGGCTCAACGGACCATGGGGCTGCGGGATAACTTTACCGGCTACCTTCTCGACGACCGTCGACCGGGTGAGAGCGACCACGAGCAGCGCGGCGATCTAATGAGCTTTCGATACGCCGGGCGCACGGCCTCGGTCGAGGGGCGCGCCGAGGGCCGCAAGGTCGGCGAGCGGGTCGAGGGCGTGGTGCGGGCCGGCGCCTATGGCCGCAGCGATGACGTCGACGCGAGCGCCCGGCGGCTGCGGGCGGTGGACGACCGCGCCTACCGCACCGAGTCTGACTACAGCCTGCAGCAGACCAACGTCGCGCTGTTCGGTGAGGGGGAGCTGCAGCTGCAGCAGCGCCTGCAGCTGCGCGCGGGCCTGCGGGCCGAGTCTTTTCAGTACGATCTGCTCGACCGCTGCGCGGCCAAGGACGGCTGGTTCCCCGGCGTCGAGCAGGACGACGTCAACTGCCCCGATGAGGACCGCAGCGGCGTCATCGCCCGGGCCCAGGACCGCCAGGCGCGGGCCATGGGCCTCGCCCCGCGCGGGGGCCTCGCGTTCAAGATCAACGACGCACACGCGATCTCGGCGGCGGGCGGCAAGGGCATCCGCAGCCTTGAGGCCGCGGCGCTCTCGGCGGGCGAGGAGGCCGGCTTCGGCAGCCTGCGCGCCGCCGAGGCGGCCTGGGTCTGGACCCACCTGGGCGCGGCGTGGGACGGGGTGCACCGCTTGGTCGGCTTCACCACCGAGGTCGACCGGGACCTCGTCTTTGATGAGGAGCAGGCGGCGAACGTGGTGGCGGGAGAGACCCGGCGCGTGGGCGCCCTGCTGGACAGCGAGGTGCAGGTGGGCGGCCTGTCTGCGCGCAGCTCTGCCACGTGGACCCGGGCCGTCTTCGGCGAGCTGCCGCCGGTCTATACCTATTACCATTCGGATCGGCAGGAGGGCATGCTCATCCCCTACGTGCCCCCCTGGGTGGTGCACAGCAACCTGCGCTACACCTGGGCGGCGGGCCGCGCCGAGCTGGGGCACGGGATGGGTTTTGCCTGGATCTCGAAGCGGCCGCTGCCCCAGTCCGAGTGGAGCGAGCCCATCTTCACCGTCGACCTGAGCAGCGAGCTGCGGCTGGGCGCGGTGGAGCTGGGCCTGAGCTGCGACAACGTGCTGAACCGGCGCTACGCGCTGGCCGAGTACAACTACGCGAGCTGGTTCCCCGCGGTGAGCGGCGAGCCCTTCCCCACCCGCACGCCCGAACGCCACATCTCGCCGGGGGCGCCGCGCAGCTTCATGCTCAGCCTGACCGTCTACCCGGAGGCGCTGTGAACCGGCCCCGCGCCCGCTCGATGCCCCCCTTGGGCCTGTCGGCGTGGGCCCTGCCCATGCTGGCCTTGGCCGGCGGCTGCGCCGACACCACCGGGGGCGCCCGGGTGCACTTCGCTGCCATCGTTGAGAATGACGCGCTGGCCGACGGAGAGGCCGCCGTCTGGGCCGACGCCGACAGCGGGTGGACCCTGCGCCTCGACCGCGCGACCCTGGCGGTCGGCCCGGTCTACCTCTGGTCGGATGAGCCCCAGCTTGACGTGAACGGCGTGGGCCTGCGTGCGCCCGTGCGGCGCCGGGGGCTGCTCGACCTGCTCGTGCCCGCGGCGCACGCCAACGGCGCCGACCAGTTCCGCGCGGGCTTCTTGCGGGCCGAGGTGACCGACCAGGTGGAGATCGATCTGCTCGCCGATCTCGAGCTGCACTTGGGGGAGGGGCGCGGCCTCGCCGGCCCGGTGCGCTCGGGGGAGGTCTGGCTGGAGCCGCTCTCGGGCGGGGAGACCCTGTCCATGGAGGGTCAGGCCGAGCGGGCGGGGGAGGTGGTGCCCTTTTCGGTCGAGCTCAGCTACGACGACCGGTGGGTGGACGTGGAGGGCGGAGATTCCCCGGTGGTGCTGCGGCGCCTGCGCGGCCTCGAGCTGGAGGGCACCCTCGCCGAGGGCGGCGCCCTGCGCGTGCACATCGACCACCGCGCCGCTCTGCGCGGCATCGACTGGTCCAGCCTTCCGCTGGAGCGACCCGAGGCCCCCGCGCCCATCCCGCTCGACGCCGAGACCACCGCGGGCCGGGTGCTGGCCCAGCGCCTGCGCCAGGTGGGGAGCAGCGGCCCGTGGGCGCTGGAGTGGGAGGCGCCTTAGCCCGGCCTCGCGTGTGTGCGGGAAAGAGCACCCAGCCGGCGGTTTGGAGGTCGGCTGTGACCGCGCCCCGGCGACCCGCAGGCGCCGCAGGCGGTCGCGCAGCGACCGAGCCCGCGCGGCCGCGGACCTTGGCCGCGGCCGGGCCCGCGGGCGAGCCGGAGGGGGGCCGTTGGGCGCCCGAGGGGCCCGGGGCGCTCTGTCTGTGGCGGAGGTCGAGGCCCCGGACCGATCAGGTGAAGAGATCGAAGACCGAGGAGCGCTTGGCGCGCAGGTCGTTGACCGTGTCTTGCAGCGTCTCGAGCGGGTCGCGCGGGCGCCAGCCGAGGTGGCGGGCCGCGCGGGCGCTGTCGCAGTACCAGAAGTGGCTGGCGAGCTCCATGTCTTCGCGGCTGATGCGCGCGCCGACGCCGACGCCCACCCCGCCGTCGCGGCCGAGCTCAGGCAGCCAGCGCAGGGCCTCGCGGGTGAGGCGGCCGGGCAGGGCGGCCACCGGCGCCTTCTTGCCGCTCAGGCGGGCGAGGCGGGCAAAGAAGGCCTCGAAGGTCTGGTTGCAGCCGTTGAGCAAGTAGCGCTGGCCGGCTTGGCCCCGGGTGAGGGCGCGCTCGACCGCGTCGGCCACGTCGCGCACGTCGACGAAGGCCACGCCGCCCGGCGGCGCCAGCGGCACGCCGTCGTCGAGGAAGGTGCGGACCGCGTCGGTGGACTTGCCCAGGGGGTCGTCGCCGGGCCCGAGCAGCAGCGTCGGGTTGAGGCAGATGACGGGGAGGTCGGCGTCGTTGTGGCGGAGGGCCACCTGCTCGGCGAAGAGTTTGCTGCGGTAGTAGGGCCAGCGGTCGATGATATCGAGCGGAGCGGGGGCGTCCTCGTCGAAGACCTGGTCGGGGTCGGTGCCCACCGCGATGGTGCCGCTGGTCGAGAGGTAGATGACCCGCTTGATGCCCGCCCGTCGCGCCGCGCGCAGGGCCCGCTCGGTGCCGCTGATGTGCAGGGCGGTGGTTTTGGCGGCGTCGGCGAGGCTGTGCGAGACCACCCCTGCGGCGTGCACCAGCACGTCTTGGCCGTCGAAGGCGGCGTCGAGCGCGGCCTCGTCGAGCACGTCGACCGAGCGGGCCGAAGCCGCGGCGCCCTCGGGCAGGCCGACGGGCAGCGCGCCCCCCCGCGAGAGGCAGAGGAGCTCGTGGCCGGCCGCGGCGAGCTGGCGGCAGGTGTGGCGGCCCAGGAAGCCGGTGGCGCCGCTGATGACGATGCGCATGGGGGCTCTCGCCGGGCTCAGGCCCGGGCCTCGGACAGGTTGAAGAGCTGGCTGAACTCGATGAGCAGCGGGATCTCGCTCACCTTGATCGTGCCGCTGATGAACTCGCTCGGATCGGGCGCGTAGGCCTCTTCACAGATCTTGCGGAACAGCTCGACGCTGGTCTTCACGACGCAGTCCGCCCCGTTGGCCGGCTTGCCCTTGCTGACCACGGCGCCGTCGGCGGTGACCTGCAGGGTGTAGCGGGGGCCGTCGCTGCCGCCGAGGGTGAAGTACCAGGTGCGGTCTTCGCTAAACATGTCGCGCTGGAAGCGGGGCGGAAGGCCCGCCATGATGCGCTCGACCACTTGTTCGGGGCTGAGCTTGAGGGTGGGCGTGAGGTCTTGAGGCTGCAGCAGGCTGATGTCGAGCAGCTCGCCGCGGCCGAGGGCCTCGACCGCCATGCGCACCAGCTCGGTCGCCCGGCGGGCGGCGTCGCTGGCCTTCATGCCGACCGTCAGGCGCCGCAGGTGCTCGACCGGCAGGGGCAGGCCGATGCGGACCTTGACGCCACGGCGGGTCGGCAACATCCGACCCTTTGGCATCGCCTTGTGGGCGCCGTCGATGTAGAGCGGCAGGATGTCGACGCCCGAGTCGAGGCTGAGCTTGCCGACCAGCGGCTTGAACTCGCCCAGCGTGCCGTCGGGCTGCCGGGTGCCCTCGGGGAAGATGAGCACCACCCTGCCCTGGTCGATGACCGCGCGCGCCTCGCGCATCGAGGTGCGGAAGCCCCCCTTGCGGTCGAGAGGCTCAACGTTCGTGAAGTGAGTGAACCACGTCACTTTGAGGCGGTTGCCCTCGAAGAAGTAGTCTTTGGCGGCCAGTGCGGTGAGCTGCCGGCCATAGTCGCCCAGCGCGTACTTCACCAGACCCATATCGAGGTGGCTCGTGTGGTTGCTGATGACGATGGTCTGTCGGTTCTGGGGGATATTCGCCCGCCCATAAACCTTGGTGCCCAGCGCCGGCCCGTTGAATTGGGCCTGGACCACCCGCATCGCCTCTTTGGCCGCCTCGGAGACCGCCGTGGGCACCGGGTAGGGGGTGTTCTCGGTGGGGTCTTTGGGGGTGCGGGGCTCGGTCGGGGGCGCCCCGACCAAGCGCACGATGTCGCCCACCGTCTCGGCGCGGGAGAGGCTGTCAGCGTCGGGCCGACCCTCACCGACCGCCTCGAGGGCCGAGGCCAGCTCGACGTACATGAGCGAGTCGAAGCCGAAGTCTTCGCGCAGGCGGGAGTGGCCATGGACCAGCCCCTCGTCTACGCCGGCCACCGCGGCGATCGCGTGAGTGACCGGGCCGCCGATGCCACCCTTGCCCTTGCGGGCGGCGCTCGCGTCGACGATCTTGATGAGCACCGCCGCCGACTCTTTGCGCTTGACCTTCTTGGTCGGCGTACGGGGGAGGTCGGCGTCGACGAGGTGGGTGACCGCCGGGCGCTGCACCTGGGGCAGCTTCTCGATGGCCTCGCGGATGGCGGTCTGGGCCCGCTCGTGCAAGGTCAGGCGGTCGCACTTCTCTTCGCTGTCGGGCACGGCCAACATGCCCAGGCGCTCGCCGCCGCGGGGGTCGGGGACACCGACCAGCACGTACTCTTTGACGTGCTTGATCGTGCCGAGCGCGGCCTCGACGTCGTCGAGGTACACGTTCTCGCCGGTGGCGGTGACCACGACCTCTTTGGCCCGACCGACGAGGTTGAGCCGACCCTTATGGTCGACCTTACCCATATCGCCGGTCTTGAGCCAGCCGTCGGGGGTCAGCACGGCGGCTGTGGCCTGCACATTGCCGAAGTAGCCCTTCATGACGTTGGGGCCGCGCGCCCAGACCTCGCCCACGCCCTGGTCGTTGGGCTCGTGGATCTTGATCTGCACGCCCGGGATGGCCTCGCCGACGTTGCCGGGCTTGGTGCCGGGCTTGGGCAGGCTGGCGGTGAGCACCGGGGCCGCCTCGGTCAGGCCGTAGCCCTCGCTCATGTGCAGACCGAGGCCCGAGAAGAGGCGCTGGGTCTCTTTGGGCAGCGCGGCCGCGCCCGAGATCAACATGCGGACGTGCCCGCCGAAGCGGCTGTGCACCGAGCCGAAGAGCAGGCGCCCCAGGTCGATGCCCACGCTGGCGGCGAGGCTGCGGTTCATGTTCAGCGCGCCGTCGAAGGCCATCGAGAAGAGCTGGCCGCGCTGCTTGACCTGGTTGCGAATGCGGCGCTCGAGCAGCTGCCACAGGGCCGGTACGCCGACCATGGCGGTCACCCGGCCCTCTTGCAGGCCGTAGGAGAGCCGGTCGCCGTTGATCTCGTCGAGGTAGATGATGCGTGCGCCCATGCTGAGCGGCAGCAGCAGGCCGCAGGAGAACTCAAAAGCGTGGTGCATGGGCAGCACGCTGAGCAGGCGGTCATCTTCGGTGAGCGGGAAGAGGCGGCCGATGCTCGCGACCATGGCGCAGAAATTGCCGTGGCTGAGCATGACCCCCTTCGGGTCGCCGGTGGTGCCCGAGGTGTAGAGCACGCTGGCCAGGGTGTCGGGGCCGATGTCGATGACCGGCAGGCGGCCGACCGCGCCGGGCGCCGAGGCGGCGTGCAGGTCGAGGGTGGGCAGCGGTTCGCCGTCGACGCCCAGCAGCAGGCCGAAGTTGCCCACCGCCTTGCTGTCGAGGATGGCCACGGTGGGGCCGGCGTTGGCGCAGATCACGCTGGCTTTGGCCGCGTCAAGGCCCGGGTCGAGGGGCACAGCTACGGCGCCGGCCCGGAAGATGCCGAAGCAGGCGATCGGCCAGTCGGGGTGGTTGTTACCCGAGAGCAGCACCCGGTCGCCGGGGCGCACGCCCATCGCGGCCAAGCGGACCGCGACCGCCTCGGCCCGCGCCCGCATCGCCTTGTAGGACACGCGGGTGAAGCCGTCGGGGTGGGTGCGCAGCAGGGCCGGGGCCTCGTCGTGGCGCTCGGCCACCTCGTCGAGCAGGGCGAGCAGGTGGTCGTAGGTCTTGAGCGGCTTCTTGGGCTTGTTCAACCGCTCGTCGATGAGCGGGCTGACGTGGGCGTGGATGCCCGGGCAGTGGATCTCGTAGAGGTAGTGCCGCCAGTCGATGTCTTCGGGCGTCCAGCTCATGACCCCGCGCTGCTCGACGGGCAGGCGCGCCCATGCCGCGCGGGTGTTCGCGCAAGAGAAGCGGTAGTTGTGCGTGGCCATAAAGGGCACGAACTGGTCGGTGATGCGCGCCTGCACGGTCAGCGACTTGCCCAGGCCGTCGAGGGCCGCGGTCAGCGGGCTCACCACATCGCGCAGGGGGGTATCGGTCAGGCGCTTGAGCCAGGTCGAGGCCGCCTTGACCTGCTCGGAGCGCTTGGCCGGGCCGCTCTCAAAGTAGTCCTGCACGCTGATCGCGGTCGGCTCCCAGTGGGCGGACAGCGAGTTGAGCAGGCTGTTGCCCGAGGACTTGTTGCGGAAGTGGTGGCGCTTCCACAAGCCGACCAGCTCGATGAGCCGGTTGATGGGCAGGGGGGCCGAGTCGGAGCTGCCGTACTGATAGACCGCTTGGTGGCGCTCTTCGAGCAGCTCACCCAGGCTGACCATCATACCGCTGGCGACCATATCGACGGGGATGACGTCGAGCACGGTCTCGCGCTGCTGGGGGTAGCGGACCGGGCCCTGCACCGCCATATAGATGAGCGGCGCCGAGGTGTTGATGCCCTCGTTCCAGCCGACCTTGGGGTAGACCAGCGAAGACTCGATGACCGCCGGCCGGCCGATGGTGAAGCGCAGCCCCGACAGACAGAGGATCTGTTCGCCAATCGACTTGGTGTATGTATAGATATTGTGCCAGCCCCAGAATTTGGCGCGCTCGGTGCCGCCCTCAATTAGGCGCTGCTCTTCAAACTCACGCTTGACCTTCTTCAGCTCGTCGTCGAGCGCCGCGCCCCGCCGGGGCTCGTTGCGCGAGAAGAGGTTCTTCTTCGCCTGATCAAGGAAGGCTGACTCGCGGAAGGCGTCATTGGCCCGGTGGCGGACGTTATCGACCAGATCGAGACACTCAGAGATCTCGCGCTCAGGGTCCCAGTGCTTGCGGTCGAGGTCTTTGGCCTTCGGGAAGGGGAAGCTCAGCGGGTTGACCTCGTCGACCGCCCCCGTCCGATCCCCTGCGACGTAGCAGGTCGAGGTGTGGAAGAGAGGGAGGCCGGTGGTGCCGGGCTTGCCGAGGTCGCGACAGAGGGCGACCAAGTTCTTCATGCCAAAGGCGTTGACGTTCAGGGCGTAGTCGAGGGGCGGGTTGAAGTCGACCACACCCGAGCTGTTGACCAGCACGTCGAGGGTGCCGCGAAGATCGTCGCGCAGGGCGTCGGGCACGCCGCACATCGGGTCGGTGATATCGCCGGGGATGGGCGTGACCTTGCTGCGGATAAAGGCCTCAAACGCCGCCCCGGGGTAACGCTCGCGCAAGGGGTCGAAGGTGGGCGAGGTCGCCACCTCGGCCCAAAAGCGCTGCTCGCTGGTCTGCCGCACCTTGCCGTTTTTGTCGGTGCGCGCCCGCACCACGAGGTAGCAGTGCCCCACCTGCGGAAAGCGGTGGAGGAGCATCGAGAACCAGACCTTGCCGAGGAAGCCGGTCCCGCCCATCACCAGGATGCGGGCGCCGGAGAACAGGGCGTCCAGCTCCAGCGGTGGGGCCGCGCGCAGCGGGGCGACAGGGGCGGGGTTGACGTGCAGGTCGGTGTTCATGTCCTCTCCCGGGGGAGGGTACGCGCGCGCGAGGTTGGGCGCGGCGCGGGGCGCGGCGGGCGCGCGGGCGGCGCGCCGGGGGCTGGGCTCAGTCCGCTTCGGCTTCGATGGCCGGCGGGGGCGCCTCAGGGTTCACGTCGGCCATCAGCACCGGGCAGATGCGGAAGCAGGCCACCGAGGGCTCGCCGGTCGTGCCCTCGGGGCGGGTCTCTTTGGCCATGCGCAGCGCCTCGGCCATGCTGCTCGCCGTCTCGTAGCCGAGCACGCCGGGCACGTACTCGTTGTCGGCCCCGACCACGATGACCCGACCGCGGTGCTGGCGGCCGTTCTCGCCCCAGTACCACATGTAGAAGGGGTGGACGGGGTGGTAGGCCTTGCCCGTGCGGTACTGCTGGATGTACCCCGGGTGCCGCCGGAACTCGGCCTCGTGCTTCTTGTGAAGCTCCATCGCGTCGCGGGTCTGGGTCAGGAGCTTGTGGAAGAACTCGGTGTAGGCCGGGTGCTGCTCGCGGTCGAAGATGTCGCTGCAGGGGTGCAGGATGATCATCGTGCCGCCCTTCTTGAGCAGGGGCGCGCCGCGGTGCAGGTTGTGGAGGTAGCCCTCGGCCATGACGCTGACCAGCAGCGGGTTGAGGTAGGCGCCGACGTTGTAGGGGCTGATGTAGGGGATGGGGAAGACCACCACGTCGAACTGGCCATCGACGGGCACGAGCAGCTGCTGGTGGCACTTCTCGAGGATGGCGTCGTGCACCGGCTCGCAGGCGCCGGCGAAGACGCCGATCATCTCGTAGGGCGCGGGCACCTTCTCGAAGATGGCCTGCCGGGCCGGCTGGGGCAGCTTGTCGAGGGTCTTGACCAGGGCGCGCAGCCCCTGCCACTCGAGCGCGCTCAGCTCATCTTCGTTCTTGCCGAGGATGTCGAGCGGCTTGTCGAACATGCGGTTGTTGACGGTGGTTTCGATGTGGAAGACGTCGAGCTTCTCTTCAATCAGGCGGCCGACGTTGACCATGCGGCGGTTGAGCTCGCTGCGCTTGGGCTCCATGTAGGAGCCGCTCATGCGCACCGAGGAGGGGTTGTGGTGCCCGCGCAGGGTGCGGTAGCCGACGAGGCCGGTGCCGAGGGACTTGTAGCCGCCGTTCATCGGCACGAAGGTGAGGTTGACGTAGATGACGAGATCACTGGCGGCGGCGCGGCTGTTGACCTCGACCTCGATGCCGTCCTCGGTGGTGCCGAGGTAGGTCAGGCCGCCGGGCTTCTCAGCGTCGTGGTTGTAGAGGCGGTCGGGCCAGAAGCGGTGGAAGGTCTTGGGGCCGACCACGTGCTTGATCTCATCGGGCGTCATGTGGCGGTGAAAGGCCACCGCGATGATGAGCTCGATGTCGTCGATGCCGTGTTGGTCGAGCAGCTCGAGCACTGGCTCGATGACCCGCTGCCGACAGTCAGGCCCCTTCATCGGGGGCAGCGGCATGCTGAGGTCGTCGATGGCGATGGTCACCCGCATGCCCGGCCGCAGCTTGGCGTAGAGCGGCGGGGTGCCCAGCGGGTGGTTCAGCGCGTAGCGCACCGCCGCGTCGGGGTCGGCGAGGCCGGCCATGGGCTTCTTTGGGTACAGGACCTTGCTGCCGACGGGGAGGTCGACCTCGACCAGCTTGGTGCCGGAGAAGAGCACCCGGGGGCGCGAGCGGTGGTCGATGGTGACGACGCAGGGATGGTCAACGCTCATAGAGGTCCTCAGCGGCTGGCCGCGGCCTTGGGCCGGGTGGACTTGCGCTCGGGCACGTTGATGTCGAGGATGGGCCAGCGGTAGGCGCGCGCGAGGCGGGCGAGGCGCTCATCCGGGTTGATGCAGTTGGGGTGCCCCACGACCGAGAGCATGGGCACGTCGGAGTAGGAGTCAGAGTAGGCGTGGCAGCGGAGCAGATCGTGGCCGTGCTTGCGCGCGTCTGCGACCATCAGCGCGGCCTTCTCGGGGCCGGCGACCACCGGGCGGAGCAGCTTGCCCGTGGCGTAGCCGTCTTTGAACTCGAGGCGGTTGGTGATGCAGTCGTCGGCGCCGAGGTGGCGGGCGAGGTGCTCGGTGGTCTGGTTGAGGCTACCTGTCACCAAAACAACGCGCTGGCCCGCGTCTTTGCATTTGGCGACCAGCTCTTTGGCCCCGTGGAAGATGCGGGGCTTGATGACATCTTCGAAGACATCGCCAGCGAGGAGGATCATGCGGTCCTCGCTCATGCCTCGGTAGTTCGAGAAGAGCAGCTCGTTGAACAGGCGGCGGTCTTGCAGCTCGGCCAGGGCCATGGCCGGCGCGCCGAGCAGGGCCCGCCCGAGGCGGAGGGCCGAGAGGTCGGGGCGCGCCTGGTTGAGCATGTAGTAGACGGTCGGCTGCAGCAGGTTCGTGCCGACGAGGGTGCCGTCGACGTCGAAGTAGGCCGCGCTGGTGCCCGTGGGCCCGGGGCCTGCGGAGGCCGGCGGCGTGTCAACTGGGGGGCTCACGGCAACTCCGCAGAGGCGCGAGGAGGGGGTGCCGACGCTGCGCGCGCCAGGGCCGGGCGGGCTAACGCGCGCCCGTCTGCGCCGGCTACTGAACAGCGCGGGTTGACCGCACAGCGCGCGCCCTCAGGCCCGCGGCTCGGGGCGCTGGCGACGGGTGACGGTCAGGTTACGACCGGCTCGGGGGCAGATGCCAAAGCGGATCCGCAAGGGCTTGGAGGACGAGCTGCGCGGGGCGGGCGGTGCGGCGCTGCACGAGGGGCCGCTCGAGGCCATGTGGGACTGGCCCGAGCCGACGGTCCCCGCGGCCGACCTGCGCGCCTTGGCCGGGGGCACCTTCGGCGGGCTCGGCGCCCAGGCTGCGGTCTGGGCGGCGACCTCTGCGGTCGGCGCGCCCGGACTCACCTTGCCCCTGCTCAGTTTTGGGCTGGGCGCGGGCTTGGGCCTCTGGGCCGCCGGGCGGGGGCGCCCTTGGTCGGCGGCCCGCGCACGTTGGCTCGCGCTGCGCCTCGCGGGCGTCGAAGCCGCGGCGGGCGCGGGGGCTGGCGCGCTCCTTGACGGGCTGGCCGCGGCCCTCGCGCTTGGGGCCCTCGGGCTGGTCGCGGGCGGGCTGGTCGCGAGCTGCGCGGTCGGCGCCGCTTGGCATGTCTGCGATCCCGCCGGCTCGGCGCGCGCCGGGGGGCGGCCCGCGCGGTGGCGTCGCCGCTGAGCCCCGAGCGCGCCGCAGCGGCTCAGGGCTGGACGCCGATGGCCCCCGGGATCTGGTCGATGCCGCCCCCGAAGCTGGTGAGGCCCAGGTCGACCACCTCGCCGTCGCCCACAAAACGCAGGCGCCGTAGGCCCTCGACCTCGACCAGCAGCACGAGCCCGTCGGACGGCCCGCCGCGGACGACGACCGCGTCTGCAGGCAAGGACGGCCCGCGGCCGACCCAGGTGGGGCTGCCCGCGGCCTCGAGCGGCGCGTCGTCGTCATCGGTCACGCGGAAAACGAAGGCGGAGTCGCCATAGCCGCTCGAGACCAAGATGGCGTCGCCAAAGGGGGACGCAGCGACGGACACCGGATCTTCGACCGGGACCGGCGCGCCGGGGATCATCTCGTCGCCCCGCAGGGTCACCGGGCCCAGCCGGTTGGACGCCGAAGAGAACAGGTTGTTGTCGGCGAGCACCGCGAGCAGGCCGCCGTTGGCCGGAAGGGCCGCGAGATCACTGACGATGGCGTCGTCGTCGCCAAAGGGGTCGGTTGAGGTCAGCGCCGTGCGGTCGGTGAGCTGCACGAGGCTCAGCTCGTCGGCGGCAGGGCCCCCAGCCACCAGCCGACCGGCGACCAACGCGCGGTCGGGGGCGATGTGCACCATCGCGTTGGCGTTCTTGGTGACGAAGGTCTCGTCGCTGCGGGTGAGGGCGCCCGTCTCGCAGTCGATGTCGACCGCGAAGGCCCCGCCGCCGGACTCGGGCCAGCTCTCGTTCACCAGCCAGGCCCGCTCGCCGCTGGGGTGCACGCTGAGGGTGCCCGCGTAGATATCGTCATCCCACCCTTCGTCGATAACGCGCACTACGCCATCTTCGTCGATTCCAAACACGACGACCGTGCCGTCGGACTGGGCGGCGAGCGCGAGGCTGCCGTCGGGGGTGAAGTGCACGCGGCCCGCGGTGGCCCGCCCGGCGGTCAGGCGCTCCCCGGTGTCGGTCAAGCTGCCGTCGCGGCCGAGGCGCCAGATCGCCCACTGGTTCGCCGGGCTCCCGTCGTCGGCGTAGGGCAGCGCGACGATGACGACGCGGTCTCGGTCGGGATCGGGCGGCGTTGCGCGGCAGCCCACCGCGGTCCCGCCGTCGCCCCCGTCACCGGTGCCCCCATCACCGCTGTCGTCTTTGCCATCGTCGCCGCCGGAGCCGTCGTCGCCGGCCCCGTCTGCCCCGTCACCCCCATCTGCGGCGCCGTCCGCGCTGCCGTCATCGGCGCCATCGGACTTTTCGGCGGTGGAGCAGGCCCACAACAAGGTGAGCAACAGGAGGGCGAACGGGCGCGGGGTGTGCATGGGGGGCTCCGGGGGGCGAGAGGGGAGGGGATGGGCTCAAGTGGGGAGCTGGGGGCCTGCGCGGGCGGCGCCGGACCGGCCGCGGGGCGGTCCGGTGAGCGCCCGTGGGGCGAGGCCGTCGCCGACCCTGCCGAGGGAGAGCCGCAGCCGCATCGCATCGGCCACCCCGAGCCCAGGTGCGGCAGGGCGCGTGGGGCGCGGCGTGCCCGTCGGGAGCGGGCGCTGCCGCGGGGGGCTGCGCACCGCCACCGGCGCGAGGATGTGCTGCCGCATGGCGGCCGTCACCGCCTGCGGAGAGGTCCCCGTGCGCGCTAGCGCGAGGACAGCGGCGCAGAGCAGGAGCCGGGCCGGCGCGGGCGGAGGGGCCGGGCCGAGGAGCTGGTCGGCGAGGCGGCGCGCGCGGGCCTGGAGCGCTGGGGTCAGCGCGAAGCCGGGGATGTCGGCCAGCCGGAGGCCCCCCAGGCACTGCAGGTGCGCGTCACGCATCGCCACCACCCCCGGGCCGAGGAGCTCGAGGATTAGGCCCGCGGGGAGCGCGACCCAGCCGCCGGACTGGGTGGGCAGCAGCAGGGCGGTGGGCAAAGCTTCCGGATCGGCTTCATCGGGATTGGCCTCGGGCGCGGCGAAGCCGTGCATCACGCACCAGCGGGCGCGGGCCTCGGCCGCCTCGACCGAGAAGCCTGCGGCTTCGAGGGCCTCGGCTGTCGCGAGCACGCGGAGGTGGGCTGGCGCGACGCCGGGGGCCGCGCGGAGCGCATCGCGGGGGCTCGACGGGGTGGCCAGCGCGGCCATGAGGCCCTCGAGGCCGGCAGGCCCGAGCAGCGTGGCGGCGACCAGGTCGGCCCAGAGGCCCCCACGCCAGCCGGCTGCCAAGCTGAAGAGAGCCTGCAGCGCGATGCTGTCGCCTGAGGGGAGGCTTGGGCGGGCCGCACCCCAGCCGCTCGCGGCGCCGAGCTCGAGGCCCAGCGCGGGGCTCGCCCAGAGCCAGCGTTGCGCCAAAGCGCGCGCGACATGCACGCCGTGGAGGGGATCGAGGCCAATCGGCGCGGGGAGGAGCAGCGCCGGCGCCTGCGGGGGGATCCACGCACGGAGGGCGGCCACCTCGGTCGGGATCGCGGGCAGCCCCAAGGCGGGGCTCGCCGGCTGCGGCCAGCCCCCCGCCTCTGCAGCGGCGCCCACCGGCCCCCACATGTCATCATAGAGGGCCTCAGACCAGCGCATCGCCTCGTCGACCTCGGGTGCGGAGCGCGCGGCGAGGTGCAGGCAGAGGGCCCGGGCCCCCGCTGCGGCGACCGGCGGCGCGGCGATGGGCAGCCCGCCCTCGCCGGGCTGCGCGAGGGTGGCGGCGAGCGGGGCCCCGCGCGGGCCGAGCGCCGCGGCGGCCGACCGCGCCCCGTCGATCAGGCCGCGGAGGGTGGCCTCATCGAGCGCAGGCTCGGCCGGGCGGGCGCTGGTCGGCTGTGCCTCGGCCGTCTTCGCGCCCGCTCCCGAGGGGGGCCCGCCGGCGGGTGTACGCCCGGGGGCAGGCGGCGCGCTCGATCGGCGCCGGAGGGCCGCGAGCAGCTTTGGGATCAAGGCCCAGAGCAGCGCGGCGGCGAGCGTGGTGACGTGAACGGGCAGCTCATCCACGGGGGACCTCCGCGGGCGCGCGCGGCGGCTCGGCCGGCCCGCCGTCGGGCGCCGCTGGGCGGATGGGGGGCCGCGCGGGACCCAGCGGGTGCGGCGCACGTGCGCGCGGCGGGCCGAGCGCCTCGGCGAGCACCCAGCGGCGCGCGCCGGCCGACAGCCCGGGACCAAAGGCCACGGGCACTCAGCCCTCCCGCTCGGCCGGCGCGGCGGCGCCCAGCTTGTGGCGCATCTCGGTGTCGGCCACCACGTTCTTCATGTTGTAGTAGTCCATCGCTCCGAGGTGACCCGAGCGCAGCGCTTCGGCCAAGGCCAGCGGCACGGCGGCTTCGGCCTCTTGCACCTTGGCGAGCGCCTCTTGGTAGCGGGCGCGGTTCTCCTGCTCCAGCGCGACGGCCATGGCCCGACGCCCCTCGGCCTGGGCCTGGGCGATGTTCTTGTCGGCCTCGGCCTGCTCCATCTGCAGCTTGGCCCCGATGTTCGCCCCCACGTCGACATCGGCGATGTCGATCGACAAGATCTCAAACGCGGTGCCTGCGTCGAGGCCCTTGCTCATGACCATCTTGCTGATCTTGTCAGGGTTCTCGAGCACTTCGCGGTGGCTGCGGCTGCTGCCAATGGTGGTGACGATGCCCTCGCCGACCCGGGCCAGGATGGTCTCTTCACCGGCGCCGCCGACCAGCCGGGCGATGTTGGCCCGCAAGGTGATGCGGGAGATCGCGACCAGCTGGATGCCGTCGCCCGCCATGGCCGCGACCCGCGGCGTGCTGATCACCTTGGGGTTGACCGACATGCGGACGGCCTCGAGCACGTCGCGCCCAGCGAGGTCGATGGCCGCGGCGCGATCGAAGCCGAGGTTGATGCCCGCTTTGTCGGCGGAGATCAGCGCGTTGACCACGTGGCTGACGTTGCCCCCGGCGAGGAAGTGCGCCTCGAGCGCCGCGCTGTCGACGTTGAGGTTGGCCTTCACGGCGCTGATCCGCGCGTTGACGATGGTCTGGGGTGGGACGCGGCGCAGCCGCATCCCCACCAGCTGCAGGATGCCGACGCTCGCGCCTGACGCGGTGGCCGCGATCCAGAGCCCGACGGGCACGAAGTACAAGAACGAGAAGAAAGCCAGCAGGGCCAGCACGCTGAGCACGACGGCGGTGGGCATGAGGGGCTCCAGGGGGTGGTGGGCCGCGGCGCGGCTCAGCGGGGCAGGGCGTCGACGACCACGCGGGTGCCTTCGACGAAGATGACGACCACAAGAGTGTTCTGGTCGATGTAGGTGCGCTGGCTGACCACGTCGACCACCTCGGTCGGGCTAGCCCCAGGGGGGCCGAGCCGGGCGTGGCCGCTGAGGCGCAGGTCGGTCAGCGCGACGCCCTGCCAACCCACCAAGTGGGAGAGGTCAGGGGTCGGCGGCGGCGTGACGGGCGCGGGCCCGGCCGCGGTGCCGTCGATGCGCCGGTCGAGCACCATCCAGCGGGGCAGGCGCCCCCTGGGCAGCACCAGCGCGGCCAACATCAGCGCGGTGGCGGCCGCGCCCATGCTGAGAACGACGATCTGGAGGCCCTCAACCACTAGGCCCACCGACCAAGCCTCAGCCGGCGGCAGCGCGGTCATGGACAGCGCGAGGCCCGCGCCGAGGCTGAGCAGGCCCAGCACACCGACCACGCCGAAGCCTGGGGTCACGAACAGCTCGATCCCGAGCAGGATGCCGCCAAGGCCGAAGAGCAAGACCTCTTCCCAGCCGACCAGATCAGCGGCCACGTGGCCCATCAAGAAGGCGCCGAGGCAGCCTGCGCCGACCGCGCCGGGCAGGCCCAAGCCCGGGTGGTAGAGCTCAAGGGCTAGCCCGAGCAGGCCGAGCGATAGCAGCGCGCCCGAGACCGCGGGCTCGGTCAGCAGGCGGGCCAGCCGTTCGCCCCAGGTCAGCGCCGGGGTGTGGACCTGCGCGTCGGGCGCGCCGATCGCCGCCAGCACGGCCGCTTGGTCGTCGACCGTGCCGTCACTGAGGCCCAGCGTCTGCGCTTCTGCTGCCGTGACCGTGAGCAGCTTGCCGGCGGCGATCACCCCCTCGATCTCGACGTCGCGGTCGGCCATGGCCTCGGCGAGGCGCGCCGGGCGGCCGGTCGCCTCGGCCGTCGCCCGCAGCTCGGCGCGCATGTAGGAGATCATCTTCTCGTCGGCGGCGTCGATCTCGCCCCCCGCGTCGTGCACGGGGGTGGCCGCGCCCATGGACGCGCCCGGGGCCATGTAGAGCGCGTCGCCGGCGAGGCTGATCAACGCGCCGGCGCTGATCGCCCGGCGAGACACGAAGACGACCACAGGCACGTCGGTCTCGAGCAGCGCGTCACGGATCTGGGTCGCGGCGTCGACCCGGCCGCCGAAGGTGTCGACATCGACGAGGATGGCGTCAGCGCCGCTGGCCTCAGCCTCGGCCACCGCGCGCCGGACGAAGGGAGCGAGCCCGAGCTCGACCGTGCCGCTGATCGGCACCCGGTGGATCTGCGCCGGGCCTGGGCCGGGCGCGAGCCGCACGCCCCCACGAGCAGGCCCCGATAGCGCCAAAACACAGAGCAGCAGGCCAACCAGCGCGATGGGAAGCCGAAGGAGCAGGGGACGCGGCGCAGGGCGCACGGGGACCTCCAGGGCGGGCTGGCACTGTATCCAGGTCGGAGTCGATGTCGCGGACCCATTCTGTCCGATGTGCAAAAAATCCGCCGTAAGACACCCGGACGCATCCTCAGGTGCAGCGCGCCGACAGCCCCGGGTGCAGCCGCGTGGCTGGCGCGGGGCCGACCTCGGCGGTCCAGAGCTCGACCGCCGCGACCCCTCCGCTCATCGCTGGGGGCACCTGCGCGCCCCAGGCCCAAGCGGTGTTGGGCTCTCCGCTGCCGCCTGCCCGGGCGAGGGTCGCCTCACCGAGCGCGGCGTCCAAGGTGGTGATCGGTCGGCCGGCGGCGTCCAGCGCGCGGGCGAAGACCCAGGCGGGCGCGCCGGGGTTGACCCGCCCCTCGATTCGCAGGGCGCCGGTGGCGTCTTTCGTGCAGATCAACGTCGGGACCGTGATCTTGGGCTCGCCGCCGGGGAGCGTGGCCAGCGCCGCCCGCTGCGGGTTCTCGCGGCGCAGCGCCATGTCGAGGCTGCCCAGGCGGGCTTGCAGATCACCGAGGGCGGCGGCGGTCTGGGCCATGTCGAGCTTCGGCGCCACCTCGTGCAGCTCCACGCTGAGGCCTGGGCCGTCAATGGTCAGGGCGGCGCTCTGCCAGCCGGCGAAGGGCGCGGCGTCGAGCTGCACCGCCGCGACCTTCAGATCCCGCTGCTCGGGGCTGTTGTGCGAGACCAGCGGGCTGGTCGACCAGGGGTGATCGGCCGGCCGCGCGCCGAAGCGCAGGCAGGTCCGCCACAGGCGCGTGGGGGCGCCACCCGTCGGGCTCGGCGCGCCCACATAGGCGCCGGGGCCCGCCGTCTCGTCGCGGCCAGGCAGGCGACAGGCCAGCGCCTGGCCGCCCGCGAGGCGCACCCTCCACCGGGGGTCGAAGGTCAAGGACCGCAGAAGATCATCGGGTTGGACGGTCTGTAGGGCCCCGAGCACCGGCTGGTCGGTGGATAGGGTGAACACCATTCGGGCGCGGGCGAGCCGCTCGATGTCCAGCCCGGCAGGGTCACCGGCGATCGGCGGCGCGCCTGGGCTGTCCTCCTCCCGGGTGGCTGCGGAGGCGGCGATGACCGGGCTCGGGGGAGGTCCAGGCTCGAGGGTCGCGACCACCAGGGCCGTCCCCGCGGCCGGGAGCCCCGCGGCGGGCGCCGGTGTCGGCGGCGCTTCCTTGGGGCAGCCGCTGAGCGCGACGCAGAGCAGGAGCGGTCGGAGCTGCATCATCCCCTCGGAACGAGCGGTGTTGTCGGTAGAGGGCCCGTTCTGCCTGCGCCCCGGAAGGCCGGGCCGCTGCGGTGCAGCGCTCAGAGCCGTGGGTCGCGGAGCAGGCGCAGGCTGGACTGCAAGCTCAGGCAGCGGTGGATCAGCTCGCGGTCGTTGGTCCGTGATGCGGCGGCGAGGCCGGCGTCGGCGCGGGCCTGGGCCGCGTCCAGCGCGTCGGCGGCGCAGTCCAGCTGGGCGAGCAGCACCAGGGCCAGCGCGTGCGCGGCGGGCTCATCAAGCCGGCGGGCCGCGTCCTCCAGCTCGGTCAACAGCGCGCGCGCGGCGTCATTTTGGCCCTGCTCCAGCAGGGCGAGGGCCGCGGCGAGGCCCGGCTGCAGGGCCGCGGGGGCCTCGGTCCGGGTGCGGGTGTCGTCCATCGGTGCTCCTCGGCGGTGCGCCCCGCCCTCGGCCCGGGTTCAGTCCGCCGCGAGGCGCAGATCCACGTAGACCGGGCGGTGATCCGAGATGTTGGGCACGCCCCGGTAGCCCTCGCTGTAGCTGCTCCAAGGCTCGGTCTGGTCGTGGAGGATGATCCCGAAACCTTCGGGGTCGTCGGCGTCCGGCCAGCGCTCCGCCAAGGGGGGCGAGAGCGCGATGTGGTCGATGAGCGAGGCGTAGGGGATGTAGCTGACCCCCGTGGTCTGTCGGCTGGCGAAGCGCAGGCCGGCCGCGCCCTCGAGGGCGTCGAGGCTCGGGACACTTGGGTTGATGCCCTCGAAGCTGTCGTTGAAGTCACCGAGGACGATGTGCTGGTCGGCTAGGTCGGACGACTCCTCATCGGGGAGGGTGGCCTCGAGCCAAACAGCGAGCTCCTCGACCTGGGCCTTGCGCATCCGGGCCTCAGAGGCGTCCTCGTAGGGGTTGTTGTGGACAACCACCAGGGTGAAGCCCAGCTCTCCATCGCGGTGCCGCAGCTCGGCGACCAGCGGGTCGCGCGCCGCGCCGCTGTTCGCATCGAGCGGGATCGCGCGGAGCTTGTCGAGCGCGAAGCGGTCATTGCGCCACGCGATCACGAGGTTCTGCGACCAGCCCGTGTCGCCGACCACCCAGCTCCAGGTCGAGGGCAGGCCCAGCAGCTCGATGGCCCGGTCGCCCTCGACCTCTTGGAGCCCCAGCACGTCAATCTGATTGTCGACGATCAAGCTGCGGATCATGGCGTAGTCCGCTTCGAGCCGCGGCTGGAAGTCATCCCGCTCGGTGGCGCTTGTCGTGTAGTGGTCGGCGAGCCACTCGGCGTTGAAGCTGGCGATCCGCGCGGTGTTCGGCCCCTCGGCGGCGCCGGAGTCTGCGGCGTCGTCGTCGCCCCAGTCCGTCTTGGACGGCGGCGCACCGCGGCAAGCCGTCGCGAGAAGCAGGGGGATCAGCGCGCGCGCGGCGCTGGAAAGGTGGCGGGCGCGCATCAGGGCCTCCGGTGGCGCTGGGGGGCGCCCGTGCGGGGAAGATAGCCGCAGCGCCGCCTCCGCGCGCATTCGTGCGGCGTCATCACTCCGCAACCGCTCCAGTGACTCTTGGCACCCGGTGTCGGTGTAGGGTCTGGGCTGCGCGAGGCGGTGCAATTTGCCGCCGCGCCCACCGCCGGACCGAGGGCCCCCCATGTCGACCCACCGCAGCCTCCCCGCACCGCGCCCCCTCCGCAGCTTGATCCCCGCTCGCGGGCTCCTTCGCGGGCCCGCGCTGGCCCGGCTGCTCTTGCTCGCCGGTGTGGGCGGCGCCGCGCCGCTCAGCTTGGTGGCGCCGTCCACCGCTGCGGCGGGCGTGACCTTGACCGGCACCGATATTCGGCTCTACTACGGGGACTGCGGCACCTGGAACAGCGGCACCAACGGCGTCTTCGTGCAAGACCCGAACCCGAGCTCGCCGAGCTACGGCCTGCGCGACCTCACGGGCTCGTCCCGCGCTTGGCAGCAGATCTCGATCTCGTACACGATGGGTGGGTCGACCTATACCTACCAAGCCAACGACGGCGCCGGGACCTGCACCATGCCCGTGGCCGGCGCCTATGCCGACAGTGACGTCGCTTGGCACGTGTACCGCGCGGGCTCCCTTGAGGTCACCAAGCTTGAGGACGTGTCGGCCGGCTACTACGCCACCGTCAGCGGCGTGACCGTCGAGACGAACCGCGCCTTGATGGTGCACTTTGAGCTGTACAACACGGGCACGCTGCCGATCACCGGGCTGAAGGTCCTGCACGGCGTCGACCCCGAGAATGACCACGACTGGGGCGTATACACCACCTACAACGACGTGGCCAACGTCGACTCGCGCGATGGCTATAACGATTGGGCCAAGGCGGTCGGTAGCTACGACATGACCATTGGCTACGCCACCTGCGCGCCCGACAGCAGCAGCCAGGGTTTTGCCGCGCGCAGCACCTCGACCGCGGTCTCGCTGACCGACCCGAACAACGCCCGGGCCGATTTGGCGATGTATATGGTGAACAACGTCGGCACCATCCTTCCGGGAGAGTCGGCTTCGGTCAGCTTCATCGTCGCGGTGGGCTCCTCGTCCACCTACTCGACCAACATGGTCCGCGACATGATGGACCCCACCTGGGGCTCCTTCTCGGGCAACTACTGCGACTCCTGTGATGAAGACCAGGACGGCTTCCTCGCCGAGTTCTGCGGCGGCCACGACTGCGAAGATGGGGACGTGGGGGCCAACCCCGCCTCGGCCGAGACTTGGTACGACGGCTACGACGAGAACTGCGACGACGAGAGCGACTTCGACGCAGACCAGGATGGCATCGACAGCTCGTCTTGGGGCGGCACCGACTGCAACGACGCCAACGCCAGCATTCGGCCGGGGATGACCGAGGTTTGGTACGACGGCACCGACACCGACTGCGACGGCTGGGACGACTACGACCAGGACCGCGACCGCGTGCGCAGCGCTGCCTATGGCGGCACCGACTGCGACGACTTCCAGACCGACACCTACCCAGGCGCCCGCGACTATTGGTATGACGGCATCGACAGCGATTGCCGCGGCGACAACGACTACGACAGCGATCTCGACGGGCAGGACATTGACCGCTTCGGCGGCCAAGACTGCAATGACGCCAACCCGGCGGTCTACTTTGGTGCTCCGGACGTTTGGTACGATGGGATTGACAGCGATTGTCAACGCAACTCAGACTACGACGCCGACGGGGATGGCGTCGATAGCAGCGTCTTCGGCGGCACGGACTGCGATGACCGCAACGCGGCGGTGCGCCCAGGGGTGGCCGACACTTGGTACGACGGCGTCGACAGCAACTGCGACGGCCGCAACGACTACGACGCCGACCTCGACGGGTACAGCAGCAGCACCTACGGTGGCACCGACTGCAACGACAGCAGCAGCGCCGTGCGCCCTGGCGCAACCGAGGTTTGGTACGACGGTATCGACCAGGACTGCAGCGGCGGCAGCGACTACGACGCCGACCGCGACGGTGAGGCCCGCAGCGGCTTCGGCGGCAGCGACTGCAACGACGCGGACGCCGCCATCCGCACCGGCGCGACCGAGATCTGGTACGACGGCGTCGACCAGGACTGTGGCGGTGGCAGCGACTATGATGCCGACCGCGATGGTTTCGACAGCTCGAGCTATGGCGGCCTCGACTGCGACGACGCAGCGTCGGCCGTGCGGCCCGGCGCCCGCGACACCTGGTACGACGGGGTAGACAGCGACTGCGGTGGGAACAGCGACTACGACGCTGATCGTGACAGCCACGACTCCTCTCTCTTCGGTGGCGACGACTGCGACGACACCCGGGCCAGCGTCTACACCGGCGCCACCGAGACCTGGTACGACGGGGTCGACAGCGACTGCAGCGGCGGCAGCGACTACGACGCCGACGGTGATGGCGACGCGCGCAGCGGCTTCGGCGGCAGCGACTGCGCCGACACCGACCCGGCCCGCAGCTCGCGCACGCCCGAGACCTGGTACGACGGCGTCGACGGCGACTGCGCCGGGGGCAGCGACTACGACGCTGATCGTGATGGCTACGACAGCTCGAGCTACGGCGGGGTCGACTGCGATGACACCCGGTCGACCGTGCACCCCGGTCTCGTCGACATCCCGCTCGACGGCATCGATCAGGACTGCGACGGCTACGACGCGGGGGTGGACACCGACGGCGACGGCATCACCGACGAGGTCGAGGCGGACGGGGGCACCGACCCGCGCGACAGCGACAGCGACGACGACGGCCTGAGCGACGGCGATGAGGTCGGCATCGGCACCGACCCGCGTGATCCCGACACCGACGGCGACGGCCTGGGTGATGGGGTTGAGGGCGGGGTGGGCACCGATCCCACCAACCCCGACACCGACGGCGACGGTCTCAGCGACGGGACCGAGATCGGCACCACGCTGACCGACCCCACCGAGGCGGACACCGACGGCGATGACCTCTCGGATGGCGATGAGGTGCTGGTCATCGGCACCGATCCGCGCGACGAGGACACCGACGGCGGTGGTCGCACGGACGGCGACGAGTGGTGGGACGACGGCACCGACCCCCTCGACCCGACCGATGACCTCGAAGACACGGACCGGGATGGCCTGACCGACGTCGAAGAGGGTGAGCTCGGCACCGATCCCTTCGACAACGACAGCGACGGCGACGGCATTGACGATGGTGACGAGGTCGACGACTTCGGCACGGATCCGACGCTGGACGACACCGACGGAGACGGCCTCGAGGACGGCGAGGAGGTCGAGGACCACGGCACTGATCCGCTCGACCCCGACACCGATGACGACCTGCTCAGCGACGGCGACGAGATCGACGCCGGCACCGACCCCCTCGACGAGGACAGCGACGACGATGGCCTGCTCGACGGCGACGAGGTGATCCTCGGCACCGACCCAGGCGACGACGACACCGACCTGGACGGCATCCGCGACGGGGTGGAGGTCGACGAGGTCGGCACCGACCCGACGGAGGCCGACACCGATGGTGATGGCATCGACGACGGCGACGAGCTCGACGTGCATGACACCGATCCGCTCGATGAGGACAGCGACAGCGATGGCCTCGACGACGGCGATGAGCTGGACGCCGACACCGACCCCCTCGATCCCGACACCGACGGCGACGGCATGGACGACGGTGAGGAGCTGGCCGACGGCACCGACCCGCTCGACGCCGACACCGATGACGACGGTCTGGACGACGGCGATGAGGACGCGCTGGGCACCGACCCCACCGAGTCCGACACCGACGGCGGCGGCGTGGATGACGGCGACGAGCTCGCCGACGGCACCGACCCGCTCGATCCGCGTGACGACGGGGAAGAGGGCCATCACGACGATGGTGACGGTATGGTCGACGGTGACTGGGGCGGCGGCAAGGGCCCCGGCTGCGGCTGCGCGACCACCGAGCAGAGCAGCGGCGGCGTGATGGCGGTCTTCTTCGGGCTGCTCGCCAGCCTCGGCCTGCGGCGCCGGCGCTGAGCAAGCGGGGCGGATGGCGCCGCGCCCTCCCAGAAGGGGGCGCGGGCCGTGAGGGGCGGGTTGGGGCGGTTTTGCCCCGCCCGCCCTCGTGCGTTGTTTAGCCGGCGGCGGTGAAGGGCTTGAAGATCGCGGCCCAGGCGGCGATCCCGCCGAGGATGGGCGCGGCGACCCACACCGGCTTGGCGAGGCCGGGGGCGCGCGCGGGCACCATGACCAGCGCCCCCATCACGAACCAGAGCAGCAGCTTGATGTGGATCCAGGGGTTGGTGGCGAAGGAGAAGCCACCTTTGGCCAACATACCGAAGCCGGCCACCAACATGACCAACAACGAGGCGCCGTGGCCCGCAGCGGCCAGCTTGTACGAGGGGTTGTTGGCCTTGGTGCCGCCGTTCATGGCGTGGAGCAAAAGCCCACCCAAGGACGAGAACATCAGCATCACCGAGACAAGGTGCAGGGTCTTGTAGAATTGGTAGCTCACGCGGCCTCCTGCGGGCGGGTTATCCCAGCGCCTCCGGCGGCGCGCTCCGCGCTCCGGACTCCGGAGCCTCGATGGACACCCTCCGCCGCCCCCCTCCGCCGCCCAACGTGATCCGCCGCCCCGCCGAGGGCGCGGGCGAGGACGAGGCTCCGCCCGCCGTCCTTGACGCGGCCACGCTGTACGAGACCGTGGCTGACGCGCTGCGCACCGTTCTCGCAGAAGAGGGGCACGGCGGCGGTGCGCCGATCCTCCGGCGCTTCCTGGGCGGCAAGGTCGTCTTCGTCGACGCCGATGGTCGCGAGGTCAAGGCGGTGCCCGCCGAGGTGGTCTTCCGCAAGATCACCACGGTGCGCGAGAAGCTGCGCGTGCTCGAACAGAAGATCAACAACAACGAGGCCATCGACCTCGCCGAGCGGGCCGAGCTGCAAGCCCAGCTCAGCCGGGCCTACGGCGCGTTGACGACCTTCAACTTCCTGTTCCGCGACGAGGGCGACAAGTTCACCGGCACGGGCGGCTGAGCCCGCCGAGGAGTGGGGCCCATGTTCGATCTCGCCGCGCGCCTCTCTGCCGCGGGGCCGGCGCTGAAGCTCGACCCGATCGGCGTCGCTGTGCCCTTCTTCATCGTGCTCATCGCGGTGGAGCTCGCGGTCACCCGCCGGCGCGGCCTCGCCTACTACGGTTTTGTCGACGCCATCACCTGCATGGCGACCGGGGTGGGCAACCAGGTCAGCGGCATCTTTTTTGGGGCGGTCGCGCTCTGGGCATACACGGGGATCGAAGCCAAGCTCGGGCTGCTCGATCTGCAGGCCGACAGCGTGCTGACCTGGTTGGTCGCCTTTGTGTTGGTCGACTTCTTCTACTATTGGTGGCACCGGGCCAGCCACCGCGTGAACCTGCTCTGGGCCGCCCATGTCGTGCACCACCAGAGCGAAGAGTACAACCTCGCCGTCGCGCTGCGGCAGGCGCTGTTCACGCACATCACCTACAACCCGTTCTTTTGGGGCTTGGCGCTGATCGGCTTCCCGCCCCTGGTCGTGTTCACCTGCACGGCGCTCAACACCCTCTATCAATTTTGGATCCACACCCGTCTGGTCGGCAAGCTGCCCGCTTGGGTCGAGCTTTGGCTCAACACGCCCAGCCACCACCGGGTGCACCATGGCGTCAACCCGGCCTACATCGACAAGAACCACGCCGGCGTCTTTATCGTGTGGGACCGCCTCTTCGGCACCTTCGTCGAAGAGGGCGAGGAGCCCGTCTACGGCACGGTCAAAGGCATCGCCTCTTGGGATCCCATCTGGGCCAACTTTGATGAGATCGCCCACCTCGTGCGCCGGGCCAAGGCGCTGGGTCGGTGGGATTGGGCGCTGCAGCTCCTTTTTGGGCCCCCAGAGTGGCGCCCCGCCGCGCTCGGCGGCCCCCTGACCGTCCCGCCCCACCCGGTCCCCGGTCAGCGGCCCCAAGCTCGCGCCGCGGTGCCCCGCGCGGTCAGCCTCTATGTGGCGGCCTGGTTCCTCCCCACGGTCATCGCGTTGACCTTGCTGCTCTTTGTGCGGCCAGGCTGGGGCAGCACGACGCTGTGGAGCGCGATGCTCCTGATGACCTTGATGAGCTGGGGCCTGCTCTTCGACCGGCGCGCCATCGCCCTGCCTTTTGAGCTGGCCCGCCTGGGCGCCTGCCTCGGCTTTGGCCTGCTGCTCACCATTCAGGGCGAGGGTTGGGCAGCGGCCCTGGGCCCCGCCCTCGCGGGTCTCGCGATGTTGAGCGCGCCGGCGTTGTTCTCATCGGCCGAGCGCCAGCCCACCGTGCTCGACCTTCGCTAAAGCAGCGCGCCCGCGGTCCTAGAGCCCGGCGGGCAGGGCCGGGCGGCGCGGCAGCCGCAGCGTGAAGCGCGCGCCGCCCAGCGGGCCCGCCCCGTCAGCGAGGCGCAGGCTGCCCCCATGCCTTTCGGCGATCGCCGCGGAGATGGCGAGGCCCAGGCCGGTCCCCGGTCGGGGGCCTTCGCGCCCACGCCCGCTGACAAAGGGCTGAAAGAGCCGCGGGCGCAGGGCCGGGTCGACGCCGGGGCCGTCGTCATCGACGTGCAGAAGCACATCCTCGCCTTGCTTCTCGATGAGCACCCGCACCGCTCCGCCCGGACCGGTGGCGAGGCGCGCGTTGTCGAGCAGGATGGTGATCGCGCGGTGGAGCTGGTGCAGATCGCCCTCCACCGCGCCATCCTCGCCGACGCAGGAGAAGCTGCGCGCGCCGGGCAAGGGCAGGGCGGCGGTCGAGCTCCCCCAGGCCATCTCGGCGGTGGGGCCGAGCGCGACCGCCCGCCGGACCAGCGGGGCCGGGCGGCCGAGCTCGAGCAGCTCCTCGCAGAAGGCCACCGAGCGGTCGATCTGGACGTCGATCTCGGCGAGCGAGGCCTCGGCGACCGGGTCACCCTTCACCCGGGCGCGCAGCACGGCGGCGCTCGCCCGCAGCACTCCGAGCGGGTTGCGCAGCTCATGGGCCACGGCGCTTGACAGGGTGCCCAGCTCGGCGAGGCGCTGGTGGTGCGCGCTCCGGGCCTCACTCTCGGCCAGCGCGCGGGCCATCCCCTCGAGATCGCCGTGCCCGGGCAGCATCCGACCGGCCACCGAGGCGCGCGCGGCGTTGAGCACGGGCTGGCCCACCAACACGAGCAAAAAGAGCTGCAGCGCGCTGCCCCAGCTCGCTTGGGCCCAAAGCTGGGCGCCTGCCCCTGGCCAGAGCACCAGCACCGCGCAGAGGTACGCCGTGGTCAGCCCCGCCGCGGCGATCGAGTAGCGCAGGCTGGCCTCGACGAAGCGCCCAAAAGCGGGCAGCCGGTCCGCGTGGACCACCCAGGCCAGCAGCCCGACCCCAAGCAGGGCGAGGCTCAGCCCCGCCGCGGTGGGCCGGTGCAAAAGAAAGGCCATGACGTTGATCCCGCCACCCCAGGTGCAGGCGGCCCCGGCCAACGAGAGGTAGCGCAGGCGCTCGCGGGCCGCGGGCGGGGTCTGGGGCAGGGTGCGCAGCAGGCCGATGAGCGGGGCGGTGCTCAGGGCGCCCGCCGCGCCAAACATGAGCAAGAAGCCCGGACCAGGGGCCTGACCGCCGGCTTCCAGCCATAGGTGCGGCCAGATCAGGCCCGTCGTCGCGAAAAAGGCGGCGATCAGGCGGGCCCACCAGCGGGGGCGAGCGCCAGCCCAGGCGGGTGTGGGCAGCCCGGCCCGCTGGATCTCGGCGCGGGCGGCCTCCCACAAGCTGATCGGGACGGCGAAGCCCACCATCAGCAGTCGCTCGCCCCAGCCCCGCGCGTCGGGGTGGGCCGCTGCGCCGAGGCTGGCCGCCCAGAGCGCCAGCGCGACGCAGAGGGTGGCGAGCGCCTTGTGGCCGCTGCGGGCCGCGCGCAGCCCGAGCACCGCGCCCAGCACGGCGATCGCGATGATGTTCGCCGCGAAGCCGTCGGGCAGGGGCCCCTCCCTCTCGCGGGGCGCCGGCCCGCGGACCGGCACTCTACCGCCCGCTGGCCCGGCGGGCGCGCCATCTCCGGCGGCGACCCGGCCCCCTCCACCTGGTGGGCGCCTGTCCAGGCGGTGGACAGCGCCTCCTCCCCACCCTGCGCCGAAGATCGGCTGCCTGACGTTGGTGTGGTGGAGGAGGGCCTCCGTCGGCGTTGGCACGGGCCCTGCTGTGCGGGTCGCGGAGGTCCCCCATGGCAGCACAGACCGCGGCCGCCGCGCCGCCCCCCGCGTGGGCCCGCGCCCGCCAGACCGTCACCTCGGCCCTGCGCCACCCCGAGGGCTGGGCCCGCGCCCGCCTCACCGAAGACAGCGCCAAGCACACCGATCTCATCGACGCCGGCGCGCTGCTCGGGGTCGCCGCCATCGGGGTGGGCGCCTATGGGCTCGCCCTGCACCTGCCCCGCGGGATCGAGGCCGGGCTGCTCGGCGCGGCCGCCGCGGCCGGCGGCGCGGGGATCGCGTGGGTGACCACCTTGCCGACGCTGCTCATCGTCGGCGCCCTGCTCGGCTCGCCGCTCCGCCCCCGGGCCGTGCTCTACGCGGCCATGGTCACGGTGAGCTTCGCCGGGCTGGCGATGGCGGCGAGCGTGCCAGTGCTCTGGTTCTTCTCCTGGGCTGCGCCGAGCCTGCGGATCTTGTGCGTCTTGGCCAGCTTCCTCGGGGTGGGCCTCTGCATGGCCGACGTGTTTTTGCGCGTGATGGGGGCGTTGGAGCGGCGCCGCCTCTTGCACGTGCTCTGGCTCGGCCTGCTCGGGGTGACCGGCGCCGAGATGTTCTTCGTGCTCGGCCTCTTCTCGGGCCTCTGAGCGCGTTGCCCCCTTCGCCGCGCGCCGCGGCGCGCCCCCGGAGCCCCTCATGAGCGCCACCCTCGACCTCGTTCTGCGCCGGATTGATGACCCTGACGCTGTCCTCGACGATCCGCAGCGGGCGGTGGCCCTGCTCGGCCCGCTGGCCGGCCTCAGCGCCGCGGGCCTGCTCGCCTGGGCCCTCGCCCAAGCCGCCCTGTTGAGCGGGCTTCCCGCCACGCCCGGCGCGCCCTTGATCGCCGACGCCACGCCCTTCGAGCTCACCCTCGCCTACTTCTCGGCTGGAGCGGCGGGCTTGTTTGGGGCGCAGCTCGCCGGCTTGCCCACCTTCTACTTCTACACCCTGCTGGCGGGGATCCCCACCCATGCCTGGCGGGTCTCGGCCGAGTCGCTGCGCGCCCAAGCCACCGCGGGCCTCGTGCTGCTCAGCGTCGTGCCGGTCCACCTCGCCGCGGGGCTCGGGCTGCGGCTGCTCGACGAAGGCGGCGGCGCGGCCGCGACCCTGGCCGCGCTGGGGACGGCGCTGCCCTTCCTCACCGGCTTGTTCGCGCCCCTGACGCTGCTTCGGGCGATGAAGCGCCTCGCGCTGCGGGCCGCGCCGGGGGGCCGCAAGCCGCTGCCCACCCTGCTCGTGCTCGGCTGGTCGGCGGTCTTCACCGCGATGGCCCCGCTTGGGCTCGCGCGGGTGCTCGAAGCCCTGCTCGGCATCGGCGCATGAGCGGCGGGCGGAGGAGGGGGGTGGAGCACCGGCCCGGGCTTGCCCGGATCCCCGGGGCCGCCCTGGCCAATGGCAGGAGGAGCCGATGCGCGCGCCAGAGCTGATCGCCGCCTTGTACCTGCTCATCGGCGCGGTCTGCGCCTGGGGGCTCAAAGGCGCCCCGGCCGCCAGCGGGCTGCGGGGCGCGCTGCAGCTGCCCGTGGTCGTCGCCCTGTGGCCGCTGTACGTCCCGGCCCTGTTGCTGCGGGCGGAGGAGGCCGCGCCGCAGGTGCAGGGCGCCGCGGCCCGGGAAGGGGAGGCCCTGGCGCGCGCGCTCCAGGCGGCGGCCGGCGCGGCGCCCCCCGGGATGGAGGCCGCGGTCCTGCGGGCGGCCGAGGCGGCCCGCAGCGGCGCGCGGCGGGTGACCCGGGCGGCCGAGGCGGCGGCGGCGGCCGATCCCGGCGCTCCTCCCAGCGATCCGGCGCTGGGCGCGCTCTACGCGGCGCGCGCCGCCGAGCATGACCGGCTGGTGGCCCGCGCGGCCGACGAGGCGGCCCGCTGGGCATCGGCGCGGGCCGAGCTGGCCCGCCTCTGCGCGCGCATCGAGCGCCTCGGGCCCGGCGGTGATCTGGACCCAGGCGAGGCCGATCTCGACCTGCTGCAGGCCGATCTGGCCCGCCTGCACGCCGCGCTCGCCCTGCTGCAGCCGGGCCCGACAGGGGTCTGAACGCAGCGAGGCCGCCCACCCGCGCGCGGCGAGGGGCGGCCCCGGTGCGGGCGCGCTCAGCGGGCGTGCACGACGCGGTCCTGGGACATGCCCCAGACCAGGGCGAGCTGCTCAGGGCTCAGGTGCTGCAGCATACCGGAGAGATCCGGCTCAGGCTCGGGGCCCCGCCGGCTCGGCGCCTCGGCGAGGGTGAAGCGCGCCACCAGGCCCTGCAGCGCGCGGCCTTGGGCGCTCATCTCTTGCGCCGCCGCCGCGCTCTCTTGGGCGGTCGCCGCGTTGGTCTGAACGACCTGGTCGACGTTGTTTAGGGTCTCGTTGGCGTCCTTGATGCCCGCCGCCTGCTCAGCGCTGCCCCGGGCGATCGCCGCCATCAGGCTTGAGACCGACTGCACGCCGGCCACGATCTCTTGGAGGGCAGAGGCGGTGCGGCGCGCGGCGTCGGCCCCTTGGCGCACCCGCTTGGTCGAGTCGTCGATGAGCGTGGTGGTCTCGGCGGCGGCCTTCGAGGAGCGCACGGCGAGGTTCCGCACCTCCTCGGCGACCACCGCGAAACCTTTGCCGTGCTGGCCGGCCCGGGCGGCCTCGACCGCGGCGTTGAGCGCGAGCAGGTTGGTCTGAAAGGCGATCTCGTCGATGACCTTGATGATGCGCCCGATGTTGTTGGTGGATGCTTCGATCACCGACATCGCCTGCACCATCGCGTCCATCTGGCTGGTGCCCCGCTCGGCGATGCTGGCCGACTGCGCCACCAGCTCATTGGCGGTCTGCGCGTCGGACGCGGTCTGGCGGGTCTGGGCTTGGACCTGCTCCATGAACGAGGTCAACTTCTGCAAGGCGGCGGCTTGGCGGGAGGTGCCGTCTGCGACGACGTTCGCGCCGGTCGCCACCTGTGAGGCGCCGCTGGCCAGCTGCACCGAGGCGCGGCGGACCTCGCCGATGAGCCGGGTGAGGCTCTGCTGGGCGTCCTCCCAGGCGGCGCGCACGCGGGCATGATCACCAGGGTGGTCACCGGTCATGACGCCGCTGAGATCGCCGTTGGCGAGGCGGGTCAGACAGAGGATCAGGTCTTCGACCGGCGCGGCGACCGCGTCGACCATGTGCTTCATCCGGTCGACGAAGGCCCCGGCGCTGCCCGGCGCGCGGGTGGGGGCGTGGCGGGCTTGCAGGTCACCGCCGATCACGGCCTCAGCGAGGACGGAGAGCTCTGCGCCGATCTCGGCGTTGCCTTGGGCTACGCCGGCGCAGGTGCGGGCGATCAGGCGGAGGTCCGGATCGGTGGCGTCGAGGGCCTGGACGCCGACCCGGCCCTCCGCTTGGCTGAGGATCGCCGCGGCGAGGGCGGCCGCCTCGGCGGCGCGGGCGCGGGCGGCCAAGCCAGCGGCGAGCTGCGTCGAGATCAACGTGACGCAGGGGCTAATGCCGCGCGAGATGCTCGCAGCGAGGGCGGCGGGCGGGTCGGCCACCACGACCCAGCCCTGGGGCGCGGCCGCGGGGCCGAGCGCCCAAGCCAGCGCCTCTGGTTTGCCCTGCTGGTCGAGCAAGGCGGCGAGCGCGCCCGGCTCTGAGGCCCGGACGCGTCCGGGGCGGGCCGCGCCGCGGGGCAGGGGGCCGAGCGCCCGGCAGCTGCGCGCCGGCCGGAGCTCTCCGCCTTCGTCGAACCACGCCCAGGCGCTCAGCCGCCCGTAGGAGGCCCGCAGGCCCTCGTTGAGGGCGGCGATCAGGGTGTCGAGCTCGGGCTGGGCGCCCGCGTCGGCCAAGGCCGAGGCGAAGGTGGCGATGAGCTCGGCCTCGCGCTGCGCCTCGGTGGGCGGTACGGGTGGCGCGGGGCGGAGCAGCCCGGCGGTCAGCTCGGCGAGCGGGGCGTGCGCGGCAGGCGCGACGAGGCCCAGGCGCCGGTCGGGCCCGATCGCCGCCCAGTGCAGGCGCAGCCCAGCCGGCGCCTCGAGGCTGTCGAGGGGCGCGGCGCCCAGACCGGCCAGCGGCGCGTCGCCGAGATCGTGCACCACCCGGCCGATGCCGTCGGTGGTGGTGTCGACGAGGATGACGCGGTGTGCACCACCTTCGGCGAGGCAGACCGAAGCCAGCCCGGCGAAGGGGGTGGGACCCTCGGCCGCGGCGCGGAGCCGCAGCGCCAACGCGAGGGGGAGGGGGGGGCTGCTCGGCGGCGCACCCGACTCGGGCTGGGCGACGGGCACGGTCAAGGGAGGTTGCGGCGTCATGGTGGCTCCGCGCCCGCGTCGGGGCGTACCGGCCGCATCGGCCCGCCGCCGGGCGCCTTGACGGGAGCCGCTTTGCCCGCGCGAAGGGGGGGGAGACCCTCGCAGCCCCGGCGGGCCCCAGACGCAGCACGGGCCGCGCGCCCGGTGAGGGGCGGCGGCCCGTGTCGATCAAGATGGCCTACCAGTCGTCGGAGTCGTCGTCTTCGAAGCGGTGGCTCTTCTTGTCGGGCTTCTCTTTGCGCCGGGGGCGGTCGTCGCCCCAGCCGCTGCCCTCGTCGGGGGGCGGGCCGAAGCTGGGCCGGAAGCCACCGCCGCCGCCGCCGCGGGGGGCGTAGCCGCCGCCACCGCCGCCACCGCCAAAGTCATCGCCGCCGTCACGGGGGGGGCCCCGGCGGTAGCCGACCTCGACCTGCGGTTCATCAAAACGACGCGGAGGACGATCACCGCGCGGAGGACCGTCGCGGAAGCCGCCACCGGGACCACCGGAACCACCGGGACCGCCCGGACCACGCGGGGGGCCATCACGGAAGCCGCCGTCGCGCGGGGGACCGTCGCGGACGCCGCCACCTGGACCACCGGGACCACCCGGACCCCGCGGGGGGCCGTCGCGGAAGCCGCCGTCGCGCGGGGGACCGTCGCGGAAGCCGCCACCTGGACCGCCAGGGCCCCCCGGACCCCGGGGAGGACCATCACGGAAGCCGCCGTCACGGGGGCCATCGCGGAAGCCACCGTCGCGCGGGGGACCGTCACGGAAGCCGCCGCCAGGGCCGCCTGGGCCCCGCGGAGGGCCGTCACGGAAGCCGCCGTCACGGGGAGGGCCGTCACCACGGGGGGGGCCGTCGCGGAAGCCGCCAGGGCCACCCGGGCCGCGCGGCGGGCCGTCGCGGAAGCCGCCGCCGCGGGGGCCGTCGAAGCCGCCGGGGCGCCCGCCGCCGTCGAAGCCGCCCGGACGATCCTGCGCCTCGCGCACGGTGATCCGGCGACCGCCGACCTCGGCGCCGTTCATCGCGTTCATCGCGGTGGTGGCATCGGACGCGCTGGTGAAGACGACAAAGCCGAAACCACGAGACCGCTGGGTCTCCCGGTCGCGGACGATGGCGACATCCTCGATGGCGCCGTAGGCCCCAAAGGCCCCCTTGAGGGCCTGCTCGTCCGTGGCCCAGGGCAGACCGCCGACGAACAACTTGCTGGCCATGACTCTGCTCGTTCCGTGTGTTGGAGGCCGCGGCGCGGCCATAGTGCTGAGAACAGCGAGAGGGCGCTGCGCTGTGCTCGTGGGGCGCCTGCCACCCCCGCCTGTCGGGGGCGCCGAGACGCCGCTCGAAGCAGCGTCGCTCACGCGACCTTGCCCGGTGGTCGATCACCGGGCCGCCCGACACTACCCCGAAAGTGGGCTCCGCGTCACCTGGCGCGGCGGGTTCTGCCCCCCAAGTCACCAAGGTGTCATCAGCGGTTTCGTGCGACCTGGACGATGAAGGCCGCGTTGGGCGGGTGATCCGCCCGGGGTCCACGCCGCGCCCAGGCCGCGGGGCGCCCGTGGCGCGCGGCAGACGGATCGCGGTGAGGCGGCGGCGCCGATACCCGCCCCGCTGGAGGTGCGCTTGGCCCAGTCCCCGCCGCCCGATCCGCGGGGCCCCCGCGCGGGGAGTCGCCCCCCGCAGCGCCGAGGCCCGCCCCGCGGCGATGGCCGCAGCCCGCTCGAGCGCCTCGCCCTGGGCGCACCTTGCCCGCGCTGCGAAAAGCCGCAGCAGCTCTGTGTCTGCGACGTGATCCGCCCGGTCGACAACGCGGTCGAGGTGCTTTTTCTGCAGCACCCACAAGAGCCTGACCGCACCTTGGGCAGCGCGATCCTCGCCCAGCTCTGCCTCAGCCGCGCGCAGATCGCGGTGGGCCTGTCTTGGGCCAACCTCAGCGCCGCCGTCGGCCGCCCGGTCGACCCGAAGGCTTGGGGCGCGCTGTACCTCGGGGCCGCCGCCGAGGCGCCGCCGGGCCCGGGCCTGCACCTCGCCGAGGCGCCGGGCGCGCCCTTGCCCCGGCTCGAGGGGATCGTCGTGCTCGACGGCACATGGAGCCAGGCCAAGGCCCTGTGGTGGCGCAACGCCTGGCTGCTCAAGCTGCACCGCCTCGTGCTCGTGCCCCAGCGGTCCTCGCTCTATGGCCGCTTGCGCAAAGAGCCGCGGCGGGAGTGTTTGTCCTCGCTCGAGGCCACCGCCGAGGCGCTCGAGGCCCTCGGCGCGCCCCCCGACGACGGCCGCGCGCTCCGGGCGGTCTTCGGCACGCTGCTGCAGCGGGCCCGCGACCTGCTCCGCGATGAGGCGCCTGGGGCGGCGCGGGGCGGCGCGGGGCCTGCGGTCGAGCCGGAGTAGGCGCGCGCTCCGCTCGCTCAGCCGGCCGCGGGTCGCAGCACCTTGTAGGCGTGCACCCAGTCGTTGCGCAGGAAGCCCGGCGCGCACCAGAGCTGGCAGAGGGCCTCGATCGCCTTGGCCGCGGGCGCCTTGCCGACGTCTTCAGCGTCCCAGCCGACGCTGTCGAGCAGGGCCACCACCTCGGCTTTGGCCGCCGGGTCATCTCCGCAGATGAACATGCTCGGGCGGCCGCCGGGCAGCTGCGGGTCGATCATCAGGTGCGCGCCCACGCTGCTAAACGCCTTGACGAAGCGGGCCTCTGGCGCGGCGGCGGCGAGCAGCTCCATCAACGAGCGGTCGGTGGTGAAGTAGGGCAAGAAGCCGTCGACCGGCGGACCGCTGATCGGGTTGTTCGCGTCGATCACGACCTTGCCGGCGAGCTGGGGCGCGAGCTCGCGCACGATGCCCTCGGCGGCCGCGCCCTGCACCGCGAGGATGATGAGCTCGGCCCAAGCGGCCACATCGGCGAAGGTGCCCTCAGCGACGCCGGTCTCGGCGCTGAACGCGGCCAGCTTGTCGCCGCTGCGGCTGGCGATGCGCACCTCGTGGCCCTTGGCGAAGAGGCCCTTGCTCAAGGTCTGGCCGACGCCGCCGCTGCCGAGAATTCCGATCTTGCCCATGCCTGCTCCCCGCTCGGCGGCCCCGCGCGCGCCCAAGGGCACCGCGCCGCGGGCGCGCGGCCCACCGAAGCGCGGCCTCGCTGGGCACGCTTCGGCCCGGGGTCAAGGGCCCACGGCGCCCGCCTTTAGGCCTGGGCGGCGGAGGCAACCGGGGCGCGGCGCATCGCGTCCACGCCGACCATCACCCGCACGGTCTTGACCAGCCGGCGCCACACGCTCTCTTGTACGTAGGGCACGCCGTGTTGGGCGCACAGCGCAGCGACCTCGGGCTGGGCGCGGGCATAGGCCCGCATGGGCAGGTCGGGCCAGAGGTGGTGCTCGATCTGGTAGTTCAGAAAGCCGTGCAGGAAGTCATTGACCGAACCGCCGGTGCGGTAGTTCGCCGAGCCGAGCACCTGGCGGATCAAGAAGTCGCGCTTGCCGCGGGCCGGCTGGTCGAAGCGCCAGAGATCGCGCCCGACGTGGTTGGGCACGATCACCAAAAAGGTGTGCAGGTTGGTGATCAGCTCGGCCAGGGCGCTGGCCACCAGGGCGCCGACCGCGACGTTGACCCCCAGCGGCAAGAACAGCGCCGGGAACAGCAGAACGTGGACCAATCCGTAGGGCAACAAGCTCTGCAGCCAGAGCGCCCGACCCGCGGGACGCCGGGGGTCCCAGGTCGCGACGCCGCGCTCGGCCGGGTCCTCCCCGGGGGCGGTCGGCGGGCGGTGCAGCTCGGCCAGCGTATTGGGCGCGTAGTATGACCAGCGCCAAGTCATCGAGAAGAACGCCACCACCGCCACCTTCGCCGCGACGGGCCAGGGCTTGCGCCGCAGCCAGTCGAGGTTGGCCTCGACGAGGTCAGGGTCGCGGGCCTCGTTGAGGCGGTAGTGGTGAAGCACGTTGTGCTCGTGCTTCCAAGCCGCGGGCACCAGCCAGTCGAACCAGTCGATGAGGCGGCGCGCGCCCTCGCCGAAGCCCTTGCCCGCCGGGCCGCCCACCCGGTCGTAGCCGCGGTGGCCGACGTGGTGGCCGATCATGGTCCAGCGAGCGAAGCGACCGAGCGCGAGGCCGATCACGGCGAGGGGCAGCCAGCCCAGGGCCGTGGCCCCGACGCCGATGAGGGTGCAGGCCCGCCCAGCGGCGGCGATCCGGCGCAGGTGGGCGAGATCGCCGGCGGGGTCGTCTTGGCGCAGGCGCGCGCCGAGCGCCGAGAGATCAGCGGCCAGGGCGTCGAGGTGGGCCTCGTCAGGCCAGACATCGGCCCTGGGCGCGGGCGGCTGCGCCTCGGCGCCTGCGCGGGTGGGCTTGACGGTCTGCGGCGGATCTTCGTGCACAGTTGGCTCCGGCGGCGGAGGGCCGGCGGGGCTATCGCGGCGGGCCCACGGGGGCGCGGGGCCCGGTCAGCGGGCGGCCTCGACCCGGGGCCGCAGGCGCACCTCGACCTGGTCACCATCCCCCTTGGCCCCGCGGACCGCCTTGGGCACCGGCAGCAGGCAGCCGTGCACTTTGTCGCGCCACACGCTGGTCTCGTAGTCCCGGCCATCCACGGTCGCGATCACCGGCGTGCGGCCCCAGGCCGCGACCACCGGGGGAGCGTGGGCCTCGGGCACGGGCGCGAAGGTCCACCCACCCTTGCCAGGCCAGCGGAAGAGGGTCGCGGCAAAGGAAGGGGGGGCGTCCATCGGTGGGCCTCGGCTGGGCGCCGGGCGGCCCCCCGGCTCGGGCTTCGGCGGGGCCCCGGCCCCGGCCAAGGTCCGGGGCCGCCCGCCTCGGTCGCCCGCGGGCGGGCGACGCTGCGCCCCGCGGGGGGCCTGGCGCGGGGCCGCCTTAGCGCGCCGGGCGCCCGAGCACGTCGTTGCGGGTGCTCTCGGCGATCGCCGCGACCTCGGCCCGCGCGTCTGCGCCCACCCCGAGCGCGGCCAGCGTCTGGTCGAGGTGGCCGAGCACAGCGTCGAAATGAGTGTCATCGAGGCCATTTTCGACCAGGCGGGCGTGGGCCAGGCGCATGTTGCGGCCGGTGTAGCGGTTCGGTCCGCCGAAGGCCATGGTCAAGAAGCCGCGCTGCTTCTCCTTTTGGCGCTCCATGTCGGTGCTCCCGAAGAAGTGCGCGATGTGCGGGTCGGCGACGACCCGCGTGTAGAACAGCTCCACCGCGGCCTGCACCGCGGCGTCGCCGCCGATCCGCGCGTAGAGAGAGGTCTGAGGGGCGTTGTTGTCGTCGGACATGGGGTGCTCCGGGGCGTGTGGGCTCAATGGACCTGTGGGGCCATTGATGACCAGCTAGCCCCGGGGGCCGCGGCGCGCGCTGCGCTGGCGCAGGCTTTGGCGGATTCGGGCGAGGCCGCCGAGCAGCAGGGTGAGCCCGGCCGCCCCACCGCCGCAGCCCGCGCCGCCGGCGAGCCCTCCGGCGCCGGGCCACTTGCCGGCTGTACCGCTGTCAGCGTCGGGATCGGCGTCAGCGACGCTGCCTTCGCCACCGGGCGCCCCGTCGTCGCCCTCACCGCCCCCAGCGCCTGCCCCGGCGCCACCTCCGTCTTGGCCAACGCCCTCTCCCCCGTCCCCGGTCCCCTCGCTGCCTTCGCTGCCCCCGCCGTCACTCTCACCGTCGGCGGCCTCGCCGCCCCCGCTGTCCTCGGGCGGGCGCGGGCAGCCCTCCACCTCGGTGAAGGTCGCGCAGGGCAGGCGCCGCACGCTCATCGGGCTCCCCTCATTGACGAGCAGCAGGCCACCTTCGGGGTGGAAGGCCAGCGCCTCGCCCTGGCCCGAGGTGTCGATGGGCAGGCGCTCGGGGCTGCCGGGCCAGTGCGCGTCGGGGGCCGACGGATCGGTGCGCCAGGCCCAGCCGCCGCCGTAGGTGCGCAGGGCGAGCAGCTCGCCCCCGGGCGACCAGTCGGCGGCGGTGATGAGGCCGCTGCCGTCGAAGGTGGCCCGGGGCAGGGTGGCGACCAAGCTGAGCTCAGCGACCATATCGGGACCGGTGGGCTCAGCGGGCAGGGCGTAGACCCCCGGATCACCATCCCGGTCTTTGGTGAAGATATGCACCTGCCCGGTGCAGGGGTGGACGGTCAGAGCCTCGGCGTCTTGCGGGCCCGGGGGGTAGCGCAGGCGCCACTGGGCGGCGACCACCGCTGGGCCGCCGGCGGGTGGCTCGGGGAGCACGTAGACCACGATGTCTTCGCGCACCTCGCTGTTGTCGCCGATGTCGCCGATGTAGACGCAGCGGTCGGCGGCGACGGCGGCGGGGCAGGGGCCGGCGGCCATGTCCTCCCAGTCGCGCATGGTCGCGCCCTCGACGGCCAGCGCCTCGACAAAGGCCGCGCTCTCGTCAAAGACGTAGAGCGTAGCGCTGCCCCCAGCGTCATTGTGGGTCAGCCACTGGCCCGGCGCGCGGGCGAGGGCGGCGAGCCCGCTGGCCTCGTTGAGGGCCGGCTCGCCGCAGGTGCCCAGATCGACGCTGGCGCCCCAGCTCTCGCAGCTGGGGAGGGCGCGGGCGGGCGGGGCGCGCCCCAGCAAGGGGAGCGAGAGCGCCAAGGCGGCGCTCGGGGAGAGCAGGCGGCGGGCTGACAGGGTGTCCTCGGGCCGCGCCGCGCGGGGCAGCGGGCCTCCCACATCCTCCCGCGCCACGCGGGCGCCGCGCAACGGCCATCGGCCCGCCACCGCTGCTCAGCGCGCGCGCCAAACGACGAGCCGCAGGGCGTCCTCGGGGGTCTCGGGGTGGTGCTCCACCCGGCCGCGGCCCCCATGGCAGGGGCCCGCCCACGCCCACGCGCGCCCGCGCGGGTCGCGCGCGGCGACCGGGGCCCCGGGGCAGAGCGCGGCGATGGCCTCGCTGAGCGGGCGCAGGCGGTCGGGGTCGAAGGGCGCGGGGCGGGGCGCCACCGCCTCGGCGGGCAGGCTCAGGGCGAATGCCTCGAGCTTGTCGTCCAGCAGGGCATAGGCGCCGTCGACCCCCGCATGCTGGGCGACCACCACCCGCGGGCCGCGCTGCGGCAGCCCGTCGAGCAGCCGGTGGGGCGCCCCGGCGGCGCGCAGGCCGGCCAGCAGCCCAGGTCGGTCGAGCAAGCCCCGGTCCAGCGCGCCGGCCTCGCGGTGGCCGCCCGCCCAGATCGCCGCGTCCGCCGCGGTGAGCGCGGCCCGCAGCGCGGCCTCGTTCATGCCGATCACGGCCGCTGCGGCGAGGGGCCCGGCGGAGGGGGCGGCGCCGCGCACCTCGGGGCTCACCAGGGCGAACATGACCACCAGCACACCCATCCCGAGGATGGCGGCGCGGCGCGCGCCGCCCGGGCGCAGGTGGGCGCCCATCAAAAGGTCCGCAGCAGGCGGGCGGCGCAGGCCCGCTGCAGGGCGGCGAGATCGTGGGTGCTGCCCGCCGCCGAGGTCGCCTGCACCTCGCCGGTGGCGACGACGACGCGCTTGGCCACGCAGGTCACCTCGTCGCCGACCCGGCTGACGCTGCCCAAGACCACCTGATCGGCGCGCAGCAGGGCGCCTACGCGCACCGCCCCCTCTTGGCTGGCCGCGGGGCCGCGCAGCTCGGCCAGGGCCTGCTCGAGCTGACGGCGCTCGACCACGCGGGCGCCCTGCCCCTCGGCGATCGCGGCGGTGAAGCTGTCTTGGAGGCTGGCGGCGAAGGGCGCCAGATCGGCGGTCTGCGCCGAGAAGGGCAGGACCGCGACGACGGCGGCCTGCGCCGGCCCGCCGAGCCGGGCCAGCGCCGCCTCGGCCGCGAGGCGCACGGTGGCGTCTAGGTCGGTGTTCTTGACGCGAGACAGGGCGGGGCGGGCCGCCTCGACCCCACGTTGGCCGAGCGCGGTGACCGCGGCGCGCCGCACCTCGGGGTGGGCGTCGAGGCGGGCGATCTCGATGAGCGCGGGGCCAGGGTCCCCGCCGGGGGCCATGCCGAGCAGGGCCGCGGCGGAGCGGCGGGTGGTCCAGCCGGGGGCGGCGCGGCCGAGGCGGGCCAGCGCGCCCTGGAGCGCCGCGGCGCCGGGCTCGACCCCCGCGGCGAGGCGGGCGCCCAAGGCCCGCTCGGCCGCGGCGACCACCTCGGGATCGACGTCCTGGAGGGCAGAGAGCAGGGCTTGGTCGACCGTCGGATCGGCGAGGCTGCCCCCGTGCGCGGCGAGGCCAGCGATGGCCAGCCGGCGGACCGCCCGGTCGGCGTCGCCCGCGGCCCGGGCCAGGGCCGGGATCGCGGCGGGGTCGCGGCGGCGGGCCAGCTCGTCGATGAGCGCGGCGCGGTCGGCGGGGCCGGCCTCCTCGAGCCGGCTGAGCAGCGCGGCGGTGGGCTTGCGGCTCAGCCGGGCGGCGGCGGCGGGCGCGCCGATCAGCAGCAGCAGGGCGATCGGCGCGGCGCGGCAGAGGGCGCGGGGCATCGGGGCTCCAATCAAAGAAGGAACTAAGGAGGAGGGCTGCGGGCGGCTCAGCCGGCCTCGCGCACGACGGGCGGGGGCGCGGCGCCGGTGCCGCCGGACGCCCCCGGTTCGGTGCGGCAATTCGGGGCGGGCGCTGGCGCACCCAGGGCACCTGAGGCGCCGGGCTGGCCAGCGGGCCCGCTCCCCCCGGCGGGCGCGCCGGCGCCGCCGAGGCCGCCGCTGCCCGCGGGGCCGGCCGCGCCGCCGGGGCCCGCCCCGCCCGCGCCGCCGTCTCTGCCGGCAGGGCCGCCGGGACCGCCGCGCCCAGGCGCGCTCTCGAGGCGCAGGCTCTGGCGGGCCCGCGCCCGGAAGGCCGCGGAGCCCTCGATGCGGAGCTGAATCTGGCCGCCGTCCCCGCCGCGCCCGCCCGGGCCGCCGTCTCCGCCGCAGCCGCCCGGGGCCGCTGCGCCGCCCGCGCCGCCCCGGGCTCCGTCGCCGCCCGGCCCGCCCTTGCCGCCGGGGCCCACCTGC
>JAEUKK010000068.1 GCA_016792625.1 Deltaproteobacteria bacterium
CCCGGCCTGGGCGGGGCGACCGCGCCCGATCTGGTCGGCGGGCGGTCGGCCGCCTGGGCTTTGGCCGAACGCGCCCGGGCCGTGCGCGACTGCGTGGCCCCCGACGGCGCCCTGCTCGTCGCCATGCCCTGCGACCAGCACGCCGCGCTGGCGCTCAGCGATCTGAGCGCCGCGCTCGCCGCCATTGAGCGCTGGCCCCAGCGCCACGCCCCGCCGCCGGCGGGGCCCCCCGCCCCCGCCGCCCCGCCGGCCCAGGGCAGCGCCGCCCGGCGGGCCCGCGAGTCGAGCCCGCCGCTGGTGCCCCCCTCGGGGGTCGAGGCGCAGGGGCGCTACCTCTTCGCCGCCATGTGCGCGGGCTGCCACGGCCCGCACCGCCCGCCCGGCGCGGCGGTCGAGCTCGCCCTGGCCCAGCCCGCCCCTGGCCAGCCCGACCCGCTCGCGGTCGACGCGCGGGCGCCCGGCGGCGCCGGCCTCGACGGGGTCGTGGCCCCGGCGCTGGGCGGCGCGGTCGGCCGGCCGATCGACCGGCTCAGCCTCGACGGCCTGCTGCGCGGCGAGCAGCGGGCGGGCGGCCCGGCCCACCCCGGCTGGGTGGCGGTGGCCACCGCCGGGCTGCGGCCCGACGAACATGACGCGCTGTGGCGCATCCTCAGCGCCGATGCCCCGGCTGGGGGGCCCGCTGGGCTGCGGTCGGGGGCGCCCACCGCCCCGCCTCGATAGCCGCGCCCCAGGTGCGGAGGTGGACATGCGCAGCACGGCCGAGGCCCCGCGGACCGCCGCCGAGCTGCGCGCGGTCTGGCGCGCCCACGACGCGGCCAGCGCGCGCCGGCAGAGCAGCTACGTTGACCCGGTAGGCGGTGATCTCGTCATGACCGCCCACTACCTGCGCGCGCGGGGCTACTGTTGCGGCGCCGGCTGCCGGCACTGCCCGTACCCGGCGGCAGAGCAAGCAGCGGCAGAGCGGCCCGCCGACGCCGAGTGCCTCGGGGCGGGGCCAGGGCCAGGGTGAGCGGCGGTGGGCACGGCGCGCGGTGCGCGGCGCCCGCGGCGGGGCCCGAGCGGCCGCCCCGGCGGGGCGGCAGGGAGCGACGATGGCGGTCGAGCGGGACGCGGCGAGCTTTGTGGACGGCGTGGCAGAGCAGGCGATGGCCGCGCTGCGGGGCGATGACCCGGTCAAGGCCGCGCGGCTGCTCCGCGAGATCTTGCAAAAGGCCCCTGGCCGGCTCGATCTGGTGCACGCCCTGGCGGTCACCGAGCTGCGTTTGGGTGACGCGCGCGAGGCGCTCGATACCGCCCGCAAGGGCATCGCCGAGGCCGAGCGCACCCGCGACGAGACGGCCTCGATGATGATGCCGCAGCTCAAGCTGGTCGAGGCCAGCGCGGCCGAAGACCTCGGCGACCCCGCCGCGGCGCTGGCGGCCTACGACGAGATCTTGGTGCATGAGCCCGAGCAGCCCCGCGCCCGCCAGGGCCGCGGGCACGTGCTGCTCGCCTGGGGCCGGGTCACCGAGGGCCTGCGCGCGCTCGACGCCTACATCGAAGACAAGGCCGACGAGCCGCCCTTCCTGCAGGCGGCCGAGCTTTTTGTCGACGAGGTCCGGCGTTTTGTGCGCGACGACATCCACCCCAAAGAGTTCTTGGCCGCCCACCGGGGCTCCTACGTCGAGATGTTCGACCACTACGCCGAGAAGATGGGCAAAGAGGGCTGGATCGCCGAGGCCGCGCGCATGATGCGCGACGAAGACGGCAAGGTGGTGCCGATCATCCCCGAGGGGGCCGCGCCCTACGCCGCCGTGCGCGTCGATCTGGTCAACCCCCAGAGCGGGCAGCCCGGCCGCATCGCCGACCAGCCGATGGTGGTGGCCCTGGCCGACTACCCGGCGGTGGCCCAGGCCCCCGTGGTGATGACCTGGCCGCCGGGCGACTGGCCCTTCCTCGTGTCGATCTGCAGCCAGGTCCCCTGGAACGATCTCACCGTGGTCATCGTGCCCCACGCTGATCCCGAGGGCGTCGCCCTGCAGATCGACGCGGTGGTGGGCGAGTGGTATACCGCGGGCTTCGACGGCGCCTTTGGCAGCCACGACGCGGGCCGCCTGCACGAGATCAGCGACCTTGAGGTCGGTCCCAGCGGTGTGCGCTTCTCGGTCGACTGCGGCCGGGCGGCGCTGGGCGCGGTCGACGACCTGCTCCGCCGGCTCACCGTCCTGCACGCCACGGTGCCGCTGCGCTGCGTGCACCTCGGGCGCGGCTACCCGCCCGCGGGGGCCTGAGGTGCGGGGCGCGGGGCTCGGCTTGGCCCTGCTGCTGGCGGGCTGCCCACGCCAAACGCCGCTGCCGGTCGTCGATCCGGCGGTGGCACACGTGGGCGCTTGGTATGGCAGCGGCCCCGGCTTCCCCGAGGACCGCCTCTGCCTCATCTTCTGCCCCAACGGGCTGATGTTCGCCGGTGACAACCCCTGCGACGCGCTCGAGGCCCCCGACTTCCGCCTGCCCTACGCGGTCACGCGGGTGGGCGAGCAGGTCGAGGCCCGGCAGCTCGCCGCGCCGACCCGCCCGCCCTTCACCTTCCGCTTTGGGGTCCAGGCCGATGGCAGCGCGCTGGCCGACATCGGCGAGCAGCGCAACCTCCCTTTTGATCGGGTGGCCACGCTGAGCCCGCTGTGCTTGGGCACGGGGCCGGCCGGCGGCTGAGGGCGCGCCGCTCAGTCACAGGCCGAGCCGCGCACCTCGAGGCTGTCGATGCGGTGGTTCTGGGTCGAGCCGCCGGTGGCCGCGGTGAACCCGACATAGGCGGGGAAATTGGTGAGCCCAGCGATGTTCTGGTCGATGTAGGTGGTGCCGTCCACCACGACGGTGAAGCGGTTGCCCAGGGCCCGTACCCGCATCGTGTGCCAGCGGCCGTCCTCCATGTCGGGCAGCGCCCGCCACACCTCTGCCCGGCCGACCACGCCGTTGATGTGCACCGACACATGATCATCGGTGGTCGGGTCGGAGCCGTTGTTGTAGTAGTTGTCGACCTCGACAGACCAGCCGGGCAGGCCCGAGTAGCCCAGCCCGCCGCCATAGCCCCCGACGAAGCGGGTCATGCGCGAAGAGTCCAGCGCGGTCACCGAGATGCCGTCGGCGCCGGTGCCGCCGCTCATGTAGAAGCTGAACGAGATGTCGATGTCGCCGCTGTCCACCGTGGTCGCGGTCTGAAACGCGGTGCCCCCCTGGTTGCGCAGGGCGGGGGTCAGCTCGACCCAGCGGTTGGCGCTGTCCCAGCGCGCGCTGCCGTTGAAGGTCCAGCTGGTGAGGTCGAGGTTCTCGGCGGTGAAGCCCGCGTCCTGGCAGACGCCGAGCGCGGCCGTGGCCTCTTGCCCGCAGCGGTCGGTGACCGTGGCCTGCAGCGCGTGATCTCCGGCGGTCTGGTAGGGCCCCACCCAGCGCAGGCTGACCACGCCGCTGCCGTCGGGCGACCCCTCCCAAAGCACGCCGTCCACGTCGCTCTCGATGAGGGCCTGCAGGCTGCGCGGGTCCTCCTCGGCGTCGCTGACCACCGCGCTGATCGTGGTGGTCGCGCCGGCGGTGAGCACGGCCGCGTCGGCCGGCGCGGTGAAGTGCACGCTGGGCGGAAGGTCGATCGTCGCCGACAAGGGCACGAGCACCCGACGGGCGCCCGGCGCGTCGGTCTCGATGGTCAGCTCCCCTGCGCCGGGCCCGACGGCGAGGCTGAGCGTGGCCTCGTCCTCTGGGGCGATCACCCAAGGCAGGGGCGGGCTGAGGTCGGGGGTAAAATCCGGCGAAGAGCTGGTGATCCGCGTGACGGTCATGGGGATATTGCCCACGTTGCGCAGCACCAGCTCGGCCTCTGCGCCGTCGCAGACCGGGCCGAGGTGCAGGTCGGTGCGCGAGAGCTCCAGCTCGCCGGCGCAGGTGATCCGCTCGATGTCGAGGCTGACCGGCGCCGCGCTCTCCACCCCCTCGGCGTCGCGCACCCACGCATAGGCCCGCTTGACCCCGAGCCCAGACGAGAGGTCGAGGGTGGGGCTCTCTGAGAATGGTGACCAGTAGTCACAGCCCAGCGGATCTTCGGTCAGGCACATGCGGGTGATCGCGGCGTCGCCGCTGGCGGTCAGCGCGGCCGGGGGCGACCGGTCGCAGGCGGTGCGCGCCGCGCCAAAACGGGTGATCACCGGCGCCACCACCGGCGGGCGCAGGGTCACCCGCACCGGCTCGCCGTCCGACACATTGCCCGCGGCGTCGATGGCGCAGACCCGCAGCCCGTGCCGGATGAGGCGCAGGCCGCTGATGCGCGCGCTGGTGTCGGCGGTGCGCGCGACCTCCTCCCCCTCGGCGCAGGTAGAGGGCGCCACGTCATCGGCGCGGACCACGATGTAGCCGACCACGCCCGAGAGGGCGTCCTCGTAGCCGCTCCAGGTCAAAACGACGTCCTCACCGTCAACCTCGGCGGTGGGCTCGCCGTCTTCTGGGTCGACGCGGTCGAAGGTCACCGTGTCTTGGGCGGTGGCGCTCAGGTTGCCGTGGGGGTCCTTGAACCAGGCACGCACGGTCTTCGGGCCGACCCCACCCGACAGCTCGTGCGCGGCGGTCGGGCTGTAGGCCCGCCAAGGGCTGCAGCGGGCCGGGTCGGTCTCGGTCTCAGACGAGCAGAGCTGGCTTATCCCCGAGTCGTCGAGGACATCGCTGTGCAGGGTCACCTCGCGCTCGCGCACATAGGTGGCGTCATCGGCGATGACGAAGCGCGTCACCACGGGTGCCGCCGCCTCGCCGGCCGGGCGCAGGGTGGACCGGGGCCCGTCGCCCCACAGACCCGCCGCGTCCTGGGCGCAGACCCGCAGGCTCAGGTCATTGGTTGATGAGAAGCCGCGGATGGTGGTCGAGGTGGCCGTGCCCTCCCAGACCACCTTGGCGGTGTTGCTGCAGTTGGGCGTGCGCCGGCCTGCGTCGGCGACGACGCGGTAGCCGACGATCCCGCTGACCGCGTCGGTAAAACCTGACCAAGACAGCTCGGCCCCGCCGGTCGTGGGCGTGGCGCTCAAGCGGCCGCCGGTCGGCGGGCTGCTGTCGACCCGCACCACCGCGCTGACCGGGGCCGAGACCGCGCCGCTCGCGTCGCGCAGCCAGAGGCGGACCTGCTGCGGGGCGCTGCTGCGGGCGAGCAGCAGCTCGACGCTGTCGGCCATCGGTCGCCAGGCGGCGCAGCGCGGGCTGGTCGAGACGCAGAGCGCCGTGGCCGGGCTGCCGTCGCTCTGGCCGATGTGGGCGGTGATCCGGTGCCCGGGCACCCAGGCGCCCGCCGGCGTGACGCTCAGCACGGCGACCGGCGGGCCGCCGCGTGATCGGGCCCCGTCGAGGGCCGCGCGCCCGGCGTCCAAGGTGGTTGGGGTGGCGCCGCTGTCGGCCTGGCCCACTTCGGTCGCGCAAGCGGGCAGGAGGCAGAGGCTGAGCAGCGCGCAGGCGCCGCTGCGGCAGAGCTGGGCTTGGTGCTGGGGCATGGGTGCTCCTTGTCGACCCCGACCTCATCGCCCCGCTGCGCGCGCCCTTGATTCAAAGCTTGACGAGAGTCATGGGTTGTACGGTGCTTTGCGTGGGGGGTGGCCCGTATGGGGCCCCACCCGCCCCGCCTGGCGCGGCGCGGATAGGCCGGACGCGCCCGCCCGAGGAGCCCCCATGCCGTCCGTTGACCCCGCCCGCCCGCCCCGCGGCCCCATCGACATCAACGCCGGCGAGGACGGCGAGCTCGACCCCGAGGAGCAGATGCCCCGCGCCCCGGTCGAGTCCCGCGGCCCCGACCTGCTGCCCGTGGTCGAGCTGGCCCGGCGCCTGCGCGAGGGCAGCCTCGAGGCGCCCGCCCTGCTCGAAGCCTACATCCGGCGCATCGAGGAAATCAACCCGAAGATCAACGCCTTGGTGGCCGACCGCTTCACCGCCGCCCGGGCCGAGGCCGAGGTGGCCCACCGGCGGCTGCGCGCGGCGGCGCCGGGCGAGGTGCTGCCGCCGCTGCTCGGCGTCCCGGTCACGATCAAGGAGTTCGCTGGCGTCGAGGGCATGCCCCACACCGCCGGGCTCTACCCCCAGCGGGCGGCGGTCGCGGCAGCCGACGGCACGGTCACCGCGCGGATGCGGGCCGCCGGCGCGATCATCCTCGGCGTGAGCAACGTGCCAGAGGGCGGTCTCTGGATGGAGACCTACAACAAGATCTGGGGCCGCACCAACAACCCCTGGGATCTGCGGCGGTCCCCCGGCGGCAGCAGCGGCGGCGAGGGCGCGCTGGTCGCCTCGGGCTGCTCACCCTTGGGCATCGGCAGCGACGTGGGCGGCTCGATTCGGATCCCCGCGGCCTTCTGTGGCACCTTCGGCCACAAGCCCTCGGGCCGCCTCGTGCCGAACACCGGTCACCACCCGGGCGGGCACGGCAAGATGTCGCCCTACCTCTGCGTGGGGCCGCTGGGCCGCAGCGTGGCCGACCTCGACCTCTGCCTGCGCGTGATCGCTGGCCCTGACGGCAAAGACGAGGCCTGCACCCGCAGCTACAGCGGTGGCTACGCCGACGTGCCGATCGAGGGCATGCGGGTGTTGGCGCTCGAGACCAACGGCAGCACGCGGGTCTGCCCCGAGCTGCGGGCGGCGGTGCGTGAGGCGGCCGAGGCGCTTGAGGCGCGCGGCGCGGTCCGGGTCGAGGTCCCCCTGCCGCGCATGCGCGAGGCCCTCCTCATCTGGAGCGCCATGCTCAACGAGGCGGCCACCGAGCGCTACGACCGCGTGTTGGGCGGCGGTGCGCCCATCTCGCTGCCGCTCGAGCTGCTCAAGCTCGCCGTCGGCCGCAGCGATCACACCTTCGCTGGGCTGGCGCTCACCGTCTTTGACGTCTGGGGCAGCAAGCTGCCCATGAACTTCACCCGGCTGGTCGCCGAGGGGCGCGCCCTGCAGGCCGAGATCGAAGAGGCGATCGGCCCGCGGGGCGTGCTGCTGCACCCGCCCTATTCGCGGCCGGCGCCCTACCACCGCGACAGCTGGCGCACCCCGCTCGACGCCGCCTGTACCGCTATTTTCAACGTGCTCGAGCTGCCGGTCACCGTGGTGCCGATGGGGCTCAGCAAGAAGCGCCTGCCGCTGGCGGTGCAGGTGGTCGGCGCCCGCGGGGCCGACGCGGTCACCCTCGCCGCGGCCGCCGCGCTCGAGGACACCTTCGGCGGCTGGGTGCGGGCCGAGCCCTGAGCGGCGCGGGCGCCGGGCGCCCCGAAAATTTCCTGTCCGCTCTGTCGGCTCGGCGGGGCCGGCTGCGCGGAGGGGAGGGGCCCCGGCCCGGCCCGGCCTGTCGGCTCTGTCCGCTGGGCGGCCGAGCCTGCGGTCAGAGCGGACCTTTGGCCCACAGGCGGGCGGCGCGGGGCGCTAGAGTGCGGCGTCTCAGGAGCCCCCCATGCGCCCACGCCCCCTCCTTGGCCTGCCTCTCGTGATCCTCAGCGCCTGCGTCGACGGCGCGGGCGGCGCGCCTGAGGCCGAGGCCGGCCAGACCGGCGCGCTGCTGCGGGTCGACGCCGCTGGTTTTACCGACGTGGTCGGCTTTCACTTCAGCATCGACCGGGTGGCCTGCGACGCGGCCGAGGCCTTTCACCCGCTGCGCATCGAGGCCGACGTCGACCTGCTCGACATGGCGCTGCCGGGCGATTTTGAGCTGCGCGCCCACAGCTTCGACGAGCAGAGTGATGCGCTGGCCGCTGATCTCTTCGTGTCGCTGCCCCCGGGCTGCTACGAGGTGGCGGCCTACCCGGCCCGCGACTTCCCGGCCTCGGGCTGGCTGCCCAGCGCCGACTGCGCGCCGGCCCCCGCCGCTGCGGCCGCGGTCGAGGACGGCGCCACCGCCGAGCTGCTCTTGATCAGCCAATGTGTGGCCGACGAGGGCTGAGCGGCGCTTTTACTTGACCGGCGCGAGGCGCTCAATGCGGATGCAGACGATGTTCCCGCTGATGTCGCCCGGGCCGCGGCCATAGGTCCAGGCGGGGCGCTCGGCGGCGGTCTCGGCTTGGCGGAAGCCCTCTTGGAAGTCGGGGTCGGCGCGCCGGGCGGCGGGCTTGTCGAGCCAGTTCATGTCGGGCAGGCGCACGGCGGGCAGGCCGTTTTGGTCCTTGAACCCCTCTTTGGGGCGCAGCTCGACCGCCCGCCAGGGGCGCTGCTCCCAGTCGTCAGACACGCTGGTCTGGAAGATCACCCGCGTGTGCAGCGGGCCGGCCACGGCCACGCTCTGGAAGGGGAAGTCGTCGATCTTCTGCCCCTGGCGGCCGCCGGCCGGGTGGATGTGCACCACCCGGTGCTCGCCCGAGAAGTTGATGCCGCTGTAAAAGTGCAGGTCGCAGCGGGTGTGCTCAGCGATGACCCATTCCATCTGGTTCCTGGGGCGCTCGGCCGGTGGGCGCGAGGCGGTGGAGGGAGGCGCGGAGCATAGCGCAGGCGGCCCGCGCGCTGGCGCGCACGTTCAGGGTCATGCTGCGGCCCGGCGTGCCGATGGAGGGGGGGTGCGCCCGGGCTCCCCCGGGCGGGAGGCCCCATGCGACGCCCAGCTTTTCCCCTGCTGCTCTTGCTCGCCGCTTGCGGTGACAAAGAGCAGCAGACCGACATTGACGCCCAGGCCATCAAGCTCAAGCAGCTGCAAGACACGATCGACGCCCAGCAGGCGCTGATCTTGGAGCTGGTGGCCAACGACGCCGACCAGGACGTGCTCATCGAGGACCTGCGCGCCGGCACCGACGCCGCCGATCAGGCCGAGATTGACGCGCTGACCGTCGAGGTCGCCGCGCTCGACCTGCGGCTCACCGAGATCGAGGGGGCTGGCTTCGCCACCGAGGCCTGGGTCAGCGCGCAGGGCTACGCCAGCTCAGGCAACCTCAGCTTCTTGTCCCAGTCGATGACCGAGCTGAGCGCCACGGTCAGCGCGCAGGCTGAGGCCCAGGGCGCGCTTGAGCTGCGGGTCAGCGGGGCCGAGGATCGGCTCGCCCTGGCCGAGCTCGGGCTGGCCGACCTCTCCGCCGCCGCCACGCTGCTGCAGTCCGAGCAGAGCCGCCAGCGGGGCACGCTCAGCACGCTGCAGGGCCTGGTCGGTGGCCACACGTTGAGCCTCAGCGCCCAGGGCGAGCAGCTCGCCGCGCTCGAGGGCGCCCAGGCCGAGGCCCAAGTTGAGGCAGGCGTCCTGCGCGTCGATCTCAGCGCCGTCGAGGAGCTGGCCGCCAGCACCAGCCTGCGGGTCGACAGCGCCGAGGCGGGCTTGATCGCCGCCGAGGGCCGCCTAGACCTGCTCGAGATCGGGCAGGCCGACGCGGGGGCCGCGATCCTCGCCGCGAACGACCAGATCGCCGCGCTAGAGGGCGGTCTCGCCACGACCAACGCGGCTGTCGCCTCCTCCGCTGCCGACATCAGCGCGTTGGAGGGCGATCTGGCCTCGACCAACGCCGCGGTCGCCACCGCGAACGCCGACATCAGCGCGTTGGAGGGCGGTCTCGCCACGACCAACGCCGCGGTGGCCTCCTCCGCTGCCGACATCAGCGCGTTGGAGGGCGGTCTCGCCACGACCAACACCGCGGTCGCCTCCTCCGCTGCTGACATCAGCGCGTTGGAGGGCGGTCTCGCGTCCACGAACGCCGCGGTGGCCTCCGCGAACGCCGACATCAGCGCGTTGGAGGGCGGTCTCGCCACGACCAACGCAGCTGTCGCCACCGCGAACGCCGACATCAGCGCGTTGGAGGGCGGTCTCGCGTCCACGAACGCCACGGTTGCCTCCTCCGCTGCCGAGATCAGCGCGTTGGAGGGCGATCTGGCCTCGACCAACGCCGCGGTTGCCTCCTCCGCTGCTGACATCAGCGCGCTGGAGGGCGATCTCGCCACGACCAACGCCGCGGTCGCCTCCTCCGCTGCTGAGATCAGCGCACTGGAGGGCGACCTGGCCTCGACCAACGCCGCGGTTGCCTCCTCCGCAGCCGAGATCAGCGCGCTGGAGGGCGATCTGGCCACGACGAACGCCGCGGTCGCCTCCTCCGCTGCTGACATCAGCGCGCTGGAGGTCGATCTCAGCGTGGCCTTCGCTGAGGGCGCGGCCCTAGACCTGCGGGTCGGCGCTGCCGAGCTCGCCCTCGGCGGGCAGGGCGCCGCCCTCAGCGCGGTGGAGGCGGAGCTGGTCGCGGTGGACGACGAGCTGACCACCCTGGACGCGGCGCTGACCGCCACCGACACCCGCACCGCGGGGGTGGAGCTGCTGCTCGCCGTGCTCTCGGTGCAGGGCGACGCCCTGGTGCTCGACGGCGCGAACCTCTGGGTGCGCAGCGGGGAAGGTCAGACCCACGACGCCGACAATGGCCTCGGCAACGTCATCATCGGCTACAACACCGGCGCGGGCGCCCAGGCGGGCTCGCACAACCTCGTGATCGGCGACGGCCACACGCTCGGCGGCAGCGGCGGGCTCGTGGTGGGCGAGGCGCATAGCGCGCTCGCCGACAACGTCGCGTTGGTCGGTGGTCTGGGCAATAGCGCCACGGGTCGCGGCGCGGTGGTCTTGGCGGGCAGCGGGCTCAGCGCCGGCGTGGACGGCGCGCTGCAGACGCCCTGACCTGGGGCGCGGCCCGGGGGTGACGCCACGGCGTCAAGCAGGTGGCTCCTGGCAAGCTCATGACCAGCGGGCGGCCAGATGCCGGAGTAAGGTGGGCGCCGTTCGGCGGAGGTGGTCGTCAAGGCGCGGCGGGGCCGCGCGGGCGCCGCCACGCCCCCTTCCCCCCATTGGAGCCCGCCATGAACCACCGCACCCTCCTCCCGCTGCTCTCCTTCGGCCTGCTCGCCGCCTGCGGCAGCAAGATCGTCACCCCCACCACCGAAGATAGCGCCGCCTTCGAGCCCGCTGACGGCGGCGGCAACGCCGACGGTCAGGACGGCAACACCGACGGTGGCGGCGACGGCGGGACTGATGGCAACGACGGCAACGACGGCGCCGATGGCAGCGACGGCAGCACCGATGGCGGCAGCGACGGCAGCACCGACGGCGGCTCTGACGGCGGCTCTGATGGCGGCAGCGGCAGCGACCTCGATGGCGTCTACACCGGCGGCTTCGTGGGCAGCTTCACCAGCAGCGACGGCTCGATCGCCGACACCTGCTCGGGCACCGTGGTGGTCGACATCAACACCGCGAGCAGCATCCCGATCCTCTCGAACGTCAGCTGCGCCTGGGGCGGCCTGATGGCGGCCCTCGACCCGGCCCCGGCCTTCTCCTTCGACGGCCGCATCGAGTCCGATGGCAGCACCGTCGGCGGCAGCGTCACCATCCCCACCGTCGCCCTGACCACCACTTGGTCGGGCACCGTGTCGGGCGACACGATCAGCGGGTCCTACGCCGGCAGCGGCCTCGCGCTCGGCCTGCTCGACATCACCTACGACGGCAGCTTCACCGCCAGCCGCTAAGGGGCCGCGCCGGCCCGGTCCCCTGACCGATCCGGCGCCTCCCGCCGCGCCCGCGCCCACGCGCGGGCTTTTGGCGTCTTGGGTGGAGCAGCGCGGGTGGGGTGTCTCCCGCGCGGCCGCGGCCTAAGCTGCAGGCGCGAGGGGAGAATGCGCAGCGAGCACAGCACCAAAAAGCAGGTCGCGGGCCCCAACCCGGCGACCGAGCGCAGCCGGGCATCGGCCTCCGCGCGCTCGCCCACGGCCCCCGCGGTCTGGCGCGGGCGCGCAGGGCTGGTGGGCTTCGCCGAGGCCCTGGCCGACCGCCTGCCCGCGGGGCGCAGCGTGCTGCTCAGCGGGCCCGCCGATCCCGACGGCGACAGCATCGGCAGCTGCCTCGCCTTGGGGCGCGCGCTCGAGCTGCGCGGCCTGCGGGTGACCATCGTCGGCCGACCGGGCGCCCGCTACGCCGACCTGCCCGGCGCGGGCCGCATGGTGCCGGACCCGGCGATCCACGAGGATGTTGACCTGGCCATCGTCCTCGACGGCGAGCGCGGCCGGCTGCACGCCGCGGTGCGGGCGGTTTTTGACCGGGCGCCCGAGCGGGTCTTGCTCGACCACCACCAGAGCAGCGGCACCGAGGGCTACACCCTCGCGCTGGTCGCGCCCGAGTCGGCGAGCACGGCCGAGCTCGTGCTCGGGATCATCGACGCCTGGGCTGTTCCGCTCGATCCGCAGCTGGCCGCGGCCCTCTTCGCGGGGGTCATCTTCGACACGGGCGGCTTTCGCCACAGCAACACGGGCGCCGACACCCTGCGGACGGCCGCGCGCCTCGTCGAGCAGGGCATCGACCACAACGCGATCACCCTGCGTGTGCTGCACGAGCGGCGGCCGGCGGGGGTGGCGATCTTGGCCCGGGCCCTGGCCAGCCTGCAGCGGCCGGCCCCGGCCCTCGCGGTGGGCCTGGTTCGGCACGTCGATCTGATCGAGACCGACGCCGAGTACAGCGATCTGGAAGGCGTGGTCGACCAGCTCTTGCACGTCGAGGGCGTCGAGCTGGCCGTGCTGTTCATCGAGCGTGAGCCGGGGCTGCTGCGGCTGAGCTTGCGCAGCCGCCGGCAGGTCGACTGCGCCGCCCTCGCCCGCGCGCTGGACCCTGCGGGGGGCGGCCACCGCCGGGCGGCGGGCTGCGTGATCAGCGGCCCGCCCGAGATGGTGCTGCACGTGACCATCCCCGCGCTGCTGGCCGCCGTGCACGCGGCGATGGCCTGAGCGCCGGCGTGGCTGGCCTGCTGTGCGGGCCCGGCCCTCAGGCGGTGGCCCGCCGGAAGTCGGGCTTGCGCTTCTCGAAGAAGGCCACGAAGGCCTCGGCCGCTTCGGGTGAGCCCAGGCGCTCGAAGAACAGCGCGCCCTCGGTCATCATCGTCTCGGCGAGGGCCTCTTTGATCGGGGCCCGCAGCAGCTGCTTGGTCAGGATGAGGCTGCCCAGCGGCTGATCGGCGAGGCGCCCGGCGAGGTGCAGGGCCTCGGGCAGGGCGCAGAGGGGCTCGGCGAGGCGGTTGGCCAGGCCGAGGCGCAGGGCCTCTTCACCCTTGACCGGCTCGCTGAGCATGAGCAGCTCGGCGGCCTTGAGGTGCCCGACGAGGCGCGGCAGCAGCAGGCTCGCCCCGGCTTCGGGCACCAGACCGAGGCTGACGAAGGGCATCTTGAGGCTGGCCGAGCGCGAGACCACGACCAGATCGCAGTGGAGCAGGAGCGTCGTGCCCACGCCGATCGCCGCGCCCTCGACCGCGGCCACCAGCGGCTTGCGGAAGGTGGCCAGGGCGCGCAAAAAGCGGATGACCGGGCTGTCGTCGTCGAGGCTGGGCGGCGCCGACTGGAAGTCGACCAGGTCGTTGCCGGCGGTGAAGTGACCGCCCTCGCCGCTGATCACGACGACCCGCACGCTGTCGTCGGCGTCGGCCGCGCTCAGGGCGTCGGCGAGGCCGGCGTACATCTCGGCGGTGATCGCGTTGCGGCGCTCGGGGCGGTTGAGGCGGAGCAGCAGCACGCCGAGGTCGTCGGCGCCGGGGCGGCTGATGAGGAGCTGGGGCGTGGTCATGCGATCCTCGGGGCGGGCGGGGCCCGCGGTCAGTCGGCGCTGAGCAGGCCGCGATCCGCGAGCTGCTTGGGGCGGAGCACGTCGATCAGCCGCCAGCGCCCGGGGTGCTTGCCGGGCACGAGCAAGGCGGCGGCGCAGGTGGGGAGCTCGACCGACTCGCCGCTGAGCGCCTCGATCAGCTCTTCCCAGCCGGGGTTGTGGCCGATGAGCCAGAGCACACCCGCCGGCGGCAGCCAGCCGGGCAGGGCGGCGGCCAGCTCGCCGGCGCGCGCGTGGAAGAGCGCGTTGTCGAGCATGGCGTCAGGCAGGCTGTTTTGGAGCGTGGCGTGGCGGCGCAGGCCGCCGGCGAGCCCCTCCCAGGTCTGCCAGCCCCGCACCGCGTCGCTGCAGCGCACCAGGGTGGGCGCCCAGCCCAGGCCGCCGAGCACCTCGCCCATCCGTGGCGCGTCGCGGCGGCCGCGGGGGGCCAGCGGGCGGGCATGATCGGGCTGGGTGGGATCGTCCCAAGCGGACTTGCCGTGGCGGATCAAGGCCAAGCCGACGCCGCCCGGGGCTGGAGGGGCCTTCATCGGGCGCCGCCCCCCGCCGTCGGGCGGAAGGGGAGGCGGCCCCTCTGTGGCGTAGCTGGCGCGGTTTTCGACCTGCTCACAGCGGCTCCCCGGCCGGAGCGGGTGCCCCGGCCGTGGCGGCGGTCTATCCCGGCGGTGTGGAGAGTTGGGCCAGCCGGTGCCATCCCGGCGCGCCGCCGGTGACACCGAGGTGGCGATCCGGCGAACTCGCGCCGGGCCGCTTCGAGGCCGCAGATCAGCCAACGGCGTCCCCATGCGGTTAGGCGGGCGGGCCCGGCGCCGCGCGGCGCGCCCAGCGGGTGGAGGTGGAATGGCGCTCTCCGATCAGACCTCCTTCCGGCTGATCGGCGGCGGCGGGGTGCGCGGCGCCTCGGGTGGGGCCGAGCGCGTGCTCTCCCCCGACCCGGCGCTCGACTTCTTCGCGGCGGCCCTGCGCCGGCACCGCAGCGGGGCCGACGTGGTCGCGGCGCCCGACGCGCTCTGGTCCACCGATCCGCGCTCGGCCCACGCGCCGGGCCTGCTCGCCCACCTGCTCGGGGCCAGCGACGAGCGCATCGCCGGGCTGTCTGACCTGCTGCTCGTGCTCTCGGCCGAGGACTGGGCCCGCGCCGCCGCCGCCCGCGGCCCGGCTTTTGGGCGCGACGTGGGCGCCCTGCTCGGGCGCCGCTTCGCCGACTGGACGGCCCAGGTCGGCCTGAGCCGGCGCCACCCCGAGCGCCCGCTGCAAGTGCGCCTGCTCTGCGACGGCGGCGAGCCGATGGGGGGCGAGCGCCTGGGCCTGCGCCCCGGCGAGTTCGTGACCGGCCTGCTGCCCAACCTCTACGCGGGCCCCGGCGCGGGCAGCCGCGCCCTGCTCGCCGTGCACCTCAACGTGCCCGGCCAGTGGACGGGCTACCGCGAGGTGGCCCGCCTCTACGATGACCAAGACCTGCTGACGCTGGGCGCCCACTGGCTCGACAGCGCCCGCGTGCCCGCGCTCGGGGCGCCCGCCCTCTACCGGCTGCGCTTTGACGAAGATGACGGCCTGGTGCACCTGTTGGGGCCTGAGTTGGGCCCGGGCTGGCGGCTGGTTCGCCACGGCGACGGGGAGGGTCCGACCATCTTCGCCATCGAGCCCCCCAGCGGTGAGGTGCTGGCCTGGCTGGTGCTCGAGGTCCTTGGCCCACCCCCGCGGCCCAAGCCGGCGACGGTGGTGGTCGTCTCTGAGCCCACCCTCGATCAGGCGCCTTCGCTGGCCGCCCGGGTCACCCTCGACGGCCCCACCACTCGGGTCCCCCTGCGGGCGCGCGACGAGGCCCCGCTCGAAGAGGCCACGGCGCGGGCCCGCTTCATCCGGCCCGGCGCGGCCGAGGGCGCCTTGCCCACCGCGGCGCCCCAAGCGGCCCCGGGGGTCGGCCTCGGCCTGCGTGAGGTGGGCCTGCTGCTGCAGCGGGTGCACTTCCCCGACGTGATGCAGGGCTACGAGGTCTATGTCGACGGCGCCGGCCGCACCTCGACCTTCCTCGACAGCCCGGCGGCCACCCTGCGGGTGATCGGGCAGCGGGTGGCCCTGGTCGCCCACAAGGTCGGCCTGCAGCTCGACGGCGCGGCCCTCAGCCCGGGTCAGGGCCGCGAGCTGAGCGGCGATCACGAGCTGCGGCTGCCCCAGGCCCGCCTCGGCCTGCGCGACCTGCGCGGCGTGGCCGCCGAGGGCTGGCCCTACCTCTACGCGCTGCGGGTCGACGGCGCGCTCACCCACGCCCTGCACGGCGACCGGCTGCAGATCGGCCGCGACCCCGCCTGTCGCCTGCGGCTGCCCGACGATCCGCACAACGACAACATCCTGTGGCGGCCCGAGGCGCTCGACGGCGCGGTGGTGCGGGCCCGCGGCGGGGCGGTGCCCAAGGCCCGCTTCGCCACCGACTCGATCATGGTGGCCAAGCAGCACGTCGAGGTCGAGGTCGGCGCGGCGGGCGGCGCGCTCGGGCGGGTGCGCAACGTGGCCGAGCACTGCGCGGCCTGGCTGCGGGTGGGCGGGGTGGTCCAGACCTTGTCGCGGCGCAGCCGGCCCACCGGCCCGGTCGAGGCCCCCCTGGTCGCAGGCGCTGAGATTTTCGTCGGGAACACCGTGTTTGAGGTCATCGCCGGCGAGCCCGCCGTGGATCCGCTGGCCTCGGGCGCGACCCTGGCGCCGACCCCCTCGATGATCGACGGCCCGGCCCTCGACGCGCTGCCGCCGCCTCCGCCCCCTCCGCCGCCGCCGGCCCCGCGGGCCCCGGCCGCCGCCCTCGCCCCGGCGATCGCCCGCGGGCTCGAGCCCCTGCCCAGCCTGTCTGAGCTGGGGGTCGACGCTGGCCTCGCCGCGCCGGCTGCGCTGTCTTCACCGTCTGGGGCGCTGTCTTCACCGCCGGCGCAGCTGCCTTCGCCGGCGCCGCTGCCCGCGCCGGTGGCCCCCGTCCCCGCGACGCCCGCCCCGGCGGTCGAGGTGCCCGCGCGCCCAGCGGCCTGGCCCAGCGCCGCGGCGCCTTCTCCGGTTGCGCGGCCGGCGGGCCCGGGTCCGACGCCGGGCAGCCCCTTCTCCGCGGGGCCCCCCGCGCCGCCGATCGGCCCGCGGTCGGGCGGGGCGGGCGGCGGCCCTCCTCCGGCGCCTTCGCCTTGGGGCGCGCCCGCGCCGCGGCCTGCTGCTCCCCCGGTTGTGCCTGTTGCTGCTCCTCCGGTCGTGGCCGCTGCGGCTCCTCCGGTCGTGGCTGCAGCGGCTCCTCCGGTCGTGGCTGTTGCGGCTCCTCCGGTCGTGGTCGCTGCGGCTCCTCCCCTCGAGCCCGATCCTGCCGCGCCGCCCGACCCGACCTGGGCGGCGGTCGACGCGCAGGCCGTGCCCAGCGCCGATCAGGCCTGGTCGGCCTTCTCTGAGACCGGGCTCGGCCCTGAGTCCGCCTTCGATCCGCTCGACGCGCCCGAGCCGACCACGCTGAAGCGCAGCTTCACCTACGACTCTGCCCCGACCCGCCGCGGCGGGGCCTGAGGCGCGGCGCCACCGGTCGGCTCAGCGGGCGCTCAGCGCGCGGCCATCGCCCGGTCGAGCGCCGCGTCGCCAGCGGCGGCTTTGGTGAGCGCGTCTTTGAGCATCCACAGGCTCGGCTTGTGCTCGTTGAAGAACAAGAAGCTGAACAAGCTGCCCGCCTGCACATACTTGGCCACGTCGCGCCAGCTCTGGACCTGCTCGAGGTGCCGGGCCATGGTCACCGGCCGGAAGTAGAACTCGCGGTAGAAGCGCCGGTGCAGCTCGATGAGCTCGTCGGGCTCGAGGCCCCAGGGCACGAAGGTGGGCTCCCAGAAGCTCTTCTCGTTGTTCGTCTGGTTGACGATGCGGCCCCACTTCTCGCCCTCACGCTCCCAGAGCTCCATCTGGGGGGTCTCGGGGAGCAGGGTGTTGATCTGCACGGTGACGTCGTGCAGGGGCAGGGTCTTGGCGAACTCGATCGTCTCGAGGATGGTCTCGCGGGTGTCGGGCATGTGGCCGACCATGAAGAAGGCCTTGGGGCGCAGGCCGACCTCATGGGCCGCCGTGATCGCCGCGCGGATCTTCTCTTTGGTGATGCCCTTGCTGATGAAGTCGAGCACCTTGTCGCTGCCCGACTCGACCCCGAAGCGGGTGCGCCAGCAGCCGGCCTCTTTCATGCGGGCGAGCAGGGGCTTGTCGACCACCTCGACCCGCGAAGAGCACGTCCAGCTCACCTTTTTGTGCACGCCGCGGCGGATCATCTCGTCGCAGATGGCGTAGACCCGCTTCTTGTTCGCGCAGAAGAGGGAGTCGACGAACGCGATGTCACGCACGCCAAAGTCGCGCACGAGGTGCTCGATCTCGTCGACGATGTAGCGCGGGCTGTGGCTGCGATAGCCCGAGCGCGACTTCTGGCAGAAGGCGCAGGCGTGGGGGCAGCCCCGGCTGGTGATCATCGCGAACTTGGGGAAGCTGTGCTCATCGACCGGAACCGGCCGGTAGATGTTGGCGGGCAGCAGGTGGCGGGCGGGGAAGGGCAGCTCGTCGAGGTCGCGCACCTTGGCCCGCTTGGTGGTGTAGACGAAGCCGCCGGCCGGGTCGCGGAAGATGACGCCGGCGACGTCGCTCAGCTCACGTTTGCCCTCGTAGTGCTCGACCAGCTCGAGCATGGTGTGCTCACCCTCGCCGAGCACGCCCACGTCGAACTGCGGGTTGGCCATCGCCTCTTCGGGCACCAGCGTGACGTGGTAGCTGCCCAGCACGATGGGAACGCCGGGCAGCGCGCCTTTGAGCGCGGCGCCGAGCTTCTTGCAGGTCTCGAAGGTGACGGTGAACGAGCCGATGCCGATGACATCGGGCCGGAAGGCCTCGACCTCTTTGACCGTGCCCGCCACGTTGAGCTGTTGGGCGGCGGCGTCGACGCAGGCGACGGTGTGGCCGGCCCGCTCAAGCACCGCGGCGATGTAGAGGAGGCCGAGCGGCGCGCTGTTGTAGAAGAGGAAGGTGGTCACGGGGTTGGCGTGACCCTCTTCGAGCACCTGGTCGATGGGCGGGTTGATCAACATCACGCGCATGGGCACCTCGGCGAGGTCCTCTTCTACCCCGCGCGCGGCGCCCTCCCACCGAGGCCGGGCGGTTTAGCGGGGCTTGCCGGAGAGGTTGACCACCAGGGTCATCTCGTCCTTGTTCTTCAGCGCGCCGAGCAGGGCCGAGAAGGGCTGGAAGCCGAACTGGGTGGCCTTGATCGGCAGGCTGCCGCTGGCCGAGAAGCTCGAGGCGTCGGCCTTGACCTTCATGTTCAGGCTGACCGGCTGGGCCTTGCCGCGGATGGTCAGGGTGCCCGCGACCTTGACCTGGTCGCCGGCCGCCGCGCAGCCGCTGCTGACGAAGGTGATGGTGGGGAAGGCCTTCGCGTTGAGCTGCTCGGCGTCGAGCATGTGCTCTTTGATCTCGGCGCGGGCGCTGGCGTCGAGCACGCCGGGCAGGCCGACCTTCTGGCGCAGGGCGTCGGGGTCGGGGTCGAGGCCGGCGACGGGCACGGTGACGCTGATCGCGCAGGCGGCGGGGTTGGCCGGGTCGTAGCTCACCGTGCCGCTGTGCTGGGTGCTGGCGATGGCGTGGTCGTGCGAGAGGCCCGCGGCCACGGTGCTCGGGTCTTTGTAGACGCGCACGTGCAGGGCGGTGCCGCCGGCGAGGGCGTAGTTGACCGGGCCGCCGGCGGGGGCGGCCGGATCTTGGGCCTGGGCGGCGAGGGGGAGGGCGAGCAGCAGCAGGGCGAGCGGGCGGGCGGTGGACATGGTGCTCCTGGGGGTGTGGGCGCGGGACGTCGGGATAACGCAGGAGGACTGGGGTCTGTGCCCCGCAGGCAATTGCGGGCGCAGGCGGAGGGGGCGCGGGCATGGCGGGCAGGGCGCGGCTGCGGCGGCTGATCGGGCGCTGGCGGCGCGCGGGCCTGGGCCCGGGCGGGCGGCGGCGGGCGCTCGTCGCGCTGCGGGCGGCGGCGGGGGGCGGGCCGAGCGCCTGGCGGCGCGCCCATGAGGTCGCCCAGAACGACCCGCTGTTACACGCCGGCGCCCATCTTTTGGCCCTACTTCGGCCGGGGCTCTGGGCGGCCACCCCGCGGCAGCGCCTGGGCGCGCTGATCGGCGCCCCCTTGGCCAGCCTCGTGCGCCGCGCGGCGGGGATCTTGCCTCATGCGCCCAACGCGGGCAGCCTGCGCCAGACCTGGGCGGCCCGGCGCCAGGGCGACGTGGGCCTCAGCCCAAAATAGCGGCGAGGCGTCCCCCGGGCTAGGCGCGCCGGCCGCGGGGCGAGGCTCCGCCCAGGAGCCGCCGTGCCCGCCGATGACGCCCCCGAGCGCGCCCCGACCCCCACCCTGCGGCCGGTCGCCCCGGGCTTAGAAGCGCGCCTCGGCCACCGGATTGACGTGCTGGACCACGGCTTCATCCGGGTCATCGACTATATGGGCGATGACGCGGCGGTGGTGCAGGCGGCCCGGGTGTCCTATGGCAAGGGCACGAAGGCGGTGCGCGAAGATCGCGGGCTCATCCGCTACTTGATGCGGCACCGCCACACGACGCCCTTCGAGATGTGCGAGCTCAAGCTGCACGTGAAGCTGCCCATCTTCGTGGCCCGGCAGTGGATCCGCCACCGCATGGCCAGCGTCAACGAGGCCAGCGCCCGCTACAGCGTGCTCGACCGCGAGTTTTACCTGCCCCGGCCCGAGGACCTCGCCACCCAGAGCCGCGACAACAAGCAGGGGCGCGGCGAGGCGCTGAGCGCCGAGGCGGCGGCCGAGGTGCTGCGCCTGCTCGAAGATGACGCGCTGCGCGTGCACCGCACCTATACGCGCCTGATGGACGAGCACCAGCTGGCCCGCGAGCTGGCCCGCATGGACCTGGGCCTGAACACCTACACCCAGTGGTACTGGAAGATTGACCTGCACAACCTTTTGCACTTCTTGGCCCTGCGCATGGACGCCCACGCCCAGTGGGAGATCCGCGCCTACGCCGATCAGATCGGCGCCTTGGTCGCCGACTGGGTGCCGCTCTGCTGGGAGGCCTTCCGCGACTACCGCCTGGGCGCCCTGACCCTGAGCCGCGGCGAGCTTGACGTGCTGCGCGCCATGCTGCGCGGCGAGGCCCCCGACCCCGAGGCCGCCGGCCTCAGCCCGCGCGAGTGGCGCGCTCTGCGCGCCGCCCTGGGCCTCGACGCCTAACGCAAGCTCCCGGCAGCCGATCCCTGGACAAAGCCCGGACCTTCGCGGCGACCCCAGCCCGCTCGACCCGAGCCCTCCCCAAGCCCGGGCCTTCGCGGCGAGCCCCCTCATCGCCCACAGCCGCAGCGGGTCGCGCCTCCTCCCGGGGGTTTCCAAAGGGGGGCTTTGCGCGCTGGCGCGCGGCGCTGCCATGCGCCGCGCGAAGCCTGCGCGCTGCCCCCCTTGGCGGGGGATCCAAGGGGCCCCGCGGGCCCCTTGGCCGGGGGCCTGGGGGCCGGCGGCCCCCGGCATCCACGGCGAAAAAGCACATGAACGGCGCGAACGCCCCCAACAAGCCGACCAAGCCCTGCGTCGCGCACCCGCGCCGAGCCAACCGAAGCGGCAACCGCGCCCAACCCGCGCAAAGGCCCACCAAAGCGCCAAAAACCAGCGAAACCAGCGCGCGGCGTCGCACAAAAAACAGGAAGGTGGCGGAAGTGCGCCCGGCCGCGCCCGGCCAACCGGAGCAGGGCCGAAAAGCGCCCGGCCGCGCCCGGCCGACCGGAGCGGCCCGCGCAGCGGGCGTCGCGCAGCGACCAAGCCCGCGCGGGAGGCGATCCCGGGCGCGCAGCGCGCCCGGAGCGCCGACCGGCCCCGCGGGCGCGCGCGCAGGGGGGCCGCAGGCGCCCAACCGGGCCGTCGTACGGCGAAAATTAGCGCCGCAAGGCCGAGAAGCGCCCGCCGCCGAGCTCGACCTCGCCGCCGCTGCCCGCCGCCCCGAAGTTGACGCAGCCGCGCAGGGCGTCGCCGTCGAGGGCCGCGAAGGTGACCGCGCCGCCCGCGCCCTCTTTGGAGCTGAAGCTGTCGCCGGTCGCTGGGTAGAGCAGGGCCCAGGCTTGCTCCCCCGCCGCGTCCATCGGCAGGCTGAGCGGGAGGTCGCCGGCCTCAATGGCGTCGAGGCCGTCATTCGCGACCAGCGTGATGCGCCAATCCGAGGCCGCGTCGCCCGCGCCCAGGGCCGAGGTGAGCTGCAGGCCCGCGCCGGTGGCCGACCACTGCAGCTCGGCGCCCGCCCAGGCCGCGCCGTCGATCTCGGCCTCGATGCTGCCATCAGCGATGTCGCCGGGATCACAGCTGCCTGCGGCGCTGTCGGCCCCCTTCTCTTTGCACGCGGCGAGGGCGACGATCAGCGGGAGGTGCGCGCGGCGGAGCATCGGCGTTCTCGTGCGGCGGAGGGGGAGCGGGCGTCGGCGAGGACCGGCGCCGCTAACCGACCGCCGTCGGCCTCAGCGGGCCTCGGGGCCGGCGCCGCCGCGGAGGTCTTCGGTCACCAGATCGAGCAGGGTGGTGGACAGCTCGATGATCTGCTGCTGGGTGAAGCCCTCGCTGCGCAGCTGCCGGTAGAAGCTGCGGGCCACGAGGCGGTTGCGGTCGCGCATCAGCTCCGCGTGGTCTGCGCTGGCGTGGGCGTGCAGGTGCAGCGAGGGGGCGGTGCTGGGGAGGTGCGCCATGGGGTGCTCCGCGGGGCGTCGGTGGAGGCGCCGCCCAACGTTGCGGTGGCGCCGCGACGGGCGCAGCAAGTCGCGTGCCATGGCCTCGAAGCACCAGATTGACGTGCTGGAGGGGAGGGGAGGCCCCAAGTGCGAAGGCCGCTGCGCACCGGCCCGCCGCGCTGGGCAGGCGCGGACGCGCCGGGCCGCGACCGGAACCGACGCTCAGCGCGTCGGCTTCTTCTGTGCAGACTGGAGCTGGCGTTGTAGGCCAGGGATGCTTGGGTCGAGCTTAAAGGCCTTTTGCAGGTCGGCCAGGGCGGCGGCCTGGTCCTTGCGGTGCAGGTGGGCCGTGCCGCGGCGGGCCAGGGCCAGGGCGTGCTGGGGCTGGAGCTGCAGCGCTTGGTCGAAGTGGCTGATCGCCTTGGCGTACTCTTTGCGCACGAAGAAGAGGTTGCCCATCTCGATCGCCGGGCCCGGGCTCTCGGGGGCGAGGTCCTCGGCGCGTGAGAAGTCGCTCATCGCCGCGGCATAGTCGCTGAGCTCGACCAAGCAGCGGCCGCGGCCGAGCCAGGCGGGCACCAGCTCGGGGTCGTGCTCGAGCGCGTCGCCGTAGAAGACCACCGCCTCGCGCAGCTTGCCCCGGCGCTCGCTCTCTTCGGCCTCGCGCAAGATCCGCTGCAGCTCGCTGCTGCCGATGTCGGAGCGCAGATCGGGCGGCGCGACCGTCGACAAGATCCCCTCGGCGGTGAGCATCGAGGCCGGGTGGGTCGGCGTCGGCGGCGCCTCGGTCAGGCGGGGCACACGCGGCGCGCTGTCTTCGGCGGGCTCCTCGAAGCGCACCGCGAGATCGCCATCCGGGTCGTCATCCTCGTGGTGTCTCACCGCTTGGATGTTGGCGCTGACCATCTCTTCGGGGGGCTCCTCCATCCCGCCGTCGAGCTCAAGGGTCTGGGTCAGGGTGCGGGCCTTGCCGATGCCCAAGATCTGGATCGCCGCGGCGCCCAGGGGCTCGACTGGCGCGCTGTCGCCCTCGACCACGCGCGGGCCGGCGGGGGCCCAGGGGTCGGGCTTGCGCAGGGCGCCGGTCGGGCCCGAGCGGGCCTCGATCGGGCGGGTGCGGGCGTGGGCGTGGGCGCCGGTGCCCTGCTCAAGCTCGGCGCGGATCGCGGCGCCGGTCGTCGGGGCCTCGGGCGCCGCGGCGAGGTTGACCCCCAGCGCCCGGGGCGCGGCGAGGGTCGGCATGCGCAGGCTGGTGGTGGAGGCCGCGGAGGCCGCGAGGGCCGCGCCGCTGCGCTGATCGGGATCGGTGGTCGGCTCGGTGATGTGGGCGGGGCCGACCTGGGCGGTGGCCTCTTCTTCGGCCGGCGCGGTGGGCAGCCAGGGTGAAGGGGCGCCGCCCAGCGCGGCGTCGATGAGGGTGTGCTCCTCATCGGGATCGTCGAGGAAGGGGCTGCTCTCGACCCCAAAAGCCGCGTCGGGGGCGAAGGGCCCGGTGTCGGCCTCGAGGGCGGCGGCCGCGGGCCCGACCCGCAGCGCGGCCAGCCCGACCGCGGGGGCGGCGGTCGACCGGCTGGTGTCGGTGTCGCTCGGCGCCAAGTCGTCGGCGAAGACGTCGTCTGGGTCGATGTCCTCGTGGAGTGTCGCCGTGGGCGCTTCCGGGGCTTCGGCGGCTTCGGCGGGCGCGGATGCTTCGGCGGCTTCGGCGGGCGCGGAGCCTTCGGAGGACCCGGACCCTTCGGCGGGCGCGGATGCTTCGGCGGCTTCGGCGGCCGCGGGCAGGCCGGGCGGCTCTGGGTCGAGGATGACCTCGATGGCGTCATCCTCGCCGTCGTCCAGCTCGCTGGTGCGCTGCTCGAAGGCGGCGTCGGGGGCGCCGCGGCGCAGGGCGTCGAGGACCGCCGCGCCGAGCGCGGCTTGGGCGGGCGCGCCCTCGGCCTCAAGCTCGTGGGTGTCGTCGACGGGCGCGGCGGCCGGCTGCGCGACGGTCTCGGCCTCGTCGGCGCCGGGGGCCAAGAAGACCGCGTCGGGGGAGGTGGTGTCGACCGTGGTGGTCTCGGCCTCGGCCCCCGGATCGGCCGGCGGGCGGGGCGGGTCGTCGTAGACCAGCTCAAGCTCGGGCTCAGTGAGGCTGGACGGCGCGGAGGCCTCGGCGCGGACGGCGCCGCTGGAGAAGATCTCGGCGGTCACGCCCTCGCCGAGGGCCGCCGCGGCGGGCGCCGGATCGGCCATGGCGGGCGCGGAGCTGGCCTCGTCGAGATCGGCGCCCAGCACAGCGCCTTCGACAGAGGCGCTGTCGAAGATCAGCTCAAGGTCGGGCTCGACCGCCGGGCCCTCGGCCGCGGAGGGCGCGTCGAAGACCAGCTCGAGCTCGGGCTCGAGCTCGGGCACAAGGGCGGGGGCGTCGCACGGCGTGGCGTCGAGATCGCTGGCCGGGAGCGCCCGCCCAGGCGGATCTTCGGCGGCGCCTTCGCCCTCTGCGCTGCCGCCCGGGGCCTCGTGGGCCTGGGCCGCGTCGCCGGCCGCGAGGGGCGCAGGCGCAGCGGGGTGAACGGCGCCGCCCGCCGCGCCGGCCACGTCGGGATCAGCGCCCAGCGCGGTGATCGGAGCGGCCGGGCCCAGGCCCCAGCCGGCGGGCAGTGCGTCGGGGGAGGTCCAGGGCGGGCCGTCGTGCAGGCCGACCTCGGCCAACAAGGCCAGCTCAAGCTGGAGGGCTGGCGGCAGACCGGCGGCGAGGGCCTGCAGCTGGCGCTGGTGGTGCCGGGCGGTCGCGACCAGCGCCTCGGCGGCGCGCACGCGTGCGCGGGAGATCTGCGCCAGATCGGCGGTCATGGGCGGCTCCACGGGGCGTCAAACGAGGGGCGGGGCGGCGGCCGGCGGCGGGGCGGGCTCAGCCGACCCGCTCGCTGCTCAGCGTCGACATCTGCGCGGTCAGCTCGGTGAGCGAGGCCATCATCTCGGCCTTGATCGCCCGCAGCTGCTGGATGTTCTCTTCAAGCGTGCGGACCTTGGTCTTCAGCGCGGTGTTCTCGTCGCGGATCGACTCGGCCTCGGCCTGCAGGGCGCTGACCCGGCGGCGGTTGCGCTCGGCCTCGGCGTCGGCCTCGCGGATGTCGGCCTCGATGCGCTCGAGCTCGGCGCGCTGGGTGGCCGCGCGCGCCGCGGTGGCCTCGGCCTCGGCCCGCACCGCCACGGTGCGGTCGCGGGCCGCGCCGAGCTCGGCGCTGAGCGCGTGCAGCTCGGCGTCGAGGCGGGCCTTGTCATCCTGGTGGCGGGCGAGCTCGAGCTCGGCGCCGAGGATGCGGCGGCTGGTGGCCTCGGTGCCGCGCACGGCGGCGGTGAGCGCCGTGAGCCGCTCGGCGAGGACGGCGTTGAGCTCGGCTTGGAGCTGGGTCAGGCGGTCTGTCGTCTCGTCGCTCATCGCGAGGACTCCTCGTGTTCGCCACGCTGCATCGGGGCCGGCGGCCCAGGGTTGAGGGAGAGCGCGGGCGCGGTCGTGGCGCGGTCGGCGGCAGCGGGCCGCGGCCGGCCGCTGCGCTCCCCCCGCCGCGATCCCCAGCGCGCGTCGGGGCGCGCCCCGGCGACGACCGAAGGTCCGCGCTGCCCGGTGGGTGGCCCGCCCTGCTCGTTGTCTCCCGCACTGTAGCGGAGGGGGGGCGCGCGGTGGGCCCGCGGCGCGCACGGACGGGCGGTCTTCCCCCCCCTTGTTGCCGGCGACGACATCCAGCACGTTCATCTTGAGGATGACATCGGCATGATCGGGGGGCCGATCATGGGGGCCGCCGCGGGGCGCCGCCGCGCGCGCTGGGCCGCGCCGCCGCCGGGGCGCCTTGGGCCGGGCTCATCGGCGCGGGCGCCCGCGGTCCCGGGCGTCTGCGGGTCGTTTTGACCCAAGTGTGGCGCAGATCGCCCCGCGGGGGCCGCGCGGTGCTTTGATGCACCCGGCGATCCGCCGCACCCGTACGGGAGGGGAGATGGGGCGCAGGCTGCAGCTCGTGTGTGTGCAAGGCGGTCTTTTGGGCCAGCGCTTTGACGTGCAAGACGTCGAGCTGGTGCTCGGCCGCGGCGAGAGCTGCAATGTGCGCATCCCCGACACCGGCGTCTCGCGGGAGCACGCCCGCATCTTTGTGCACAACGGCGCGGTCTGGGTGCGCGACGCGGGCAGCCGCAACGGGGTGGTGGTCAACGGCAAGAAGATCCAGCGCCCGGCGACGATCGGGCCGGGCGATACGCTGAGCGTCGGCGAGGCCAACACCTTCCAGCTCGAGTGGCGCAGCGATGAGCCCGAGCGCCCCGCTGCCGCAGGCCCGACGCCCGCGACCTCGGCGGCCTCCGCTGCCTCTGCGTCGCCGGCGGCGCCTGCCGCGCCGGCGGCGGGCCCGCGCTGGCCGCTGATCGCTGGGGTCGGCGCGCTGGTGCTCGTCGCCGGGGCCCTCGCGCTGTGGGTCGCGGGCAGCTGAGGGCGGGGTGGGCCACGAATGGGGGGCGCCGCCCAGCGGCAGGCCGGGCCCGCCGCGGCGGTCAGGCCGCGACAGGCGCCCTTGCACCGGCTTAGAGGGCCCGGCGCGTCCGCAGGTCAGCCCCTGCGGCTCGGCGTGGGGCGCGCGCCCACGCCACAAAAGTGGAGGTTCCGTTGTCTAGCCGTCAGGTCGAGCTGGTGGTGCGCCGCTCTGGGCAGCCCGAGTGGCGCCGGGTGCTGGCCCAGGGCGTCACGCAGATGGGGCGCGCCGAAGACAACGATCTGGTGCTGCCCGACATCGGGGTCAGCCGCCGCCACGCCCGCATCGTCGTCGACCGCGACGAGGTCCGCATCGAAGACCTGGGCAGCGGCAACGGCACCTTCTTCAAGGGGCGCCGGGTCGACAGCCAGGTGCTCAGCGAAGGGGATGAGGTGGTCGTCGACCCCTTCACCCTCGTCTTTCACTTCCAGGGCGGCAAAGACGAAGACGACGAGACGCTGCGCGCCGAGGGCGAAGAGGCCCCCGCCATCCAGCTCTTGGTGCTCGCCGGCCACCGCCTCGCCCCCGCCTACCCCTTGTTGGCCACCGGGCTGGGCCTCGGCCGCTCACCCGCCCAAGACATCGTGCTCTTCGATCCAGCGGCCAGCCGCGACCACGCCCGGGTCGAGGCCCGGGCCGATGGCCTCTGGCTTTTTGATCGCGGCTCGGCCAACGGCACCTATGTCAACGGCGAGCGGGTCAACGGCACCCAGCGCCTGAGCGCGGGTGATCACATCCGCATCGGGGCCACCGAGTTCCGCCTCGAGGTCGGCGCGGGCGCCGCCGCGGCGCCGGCCAAAGCTGCGCCTGCGCCCGCTCCGCCGCCCGCCCGCTCCGCCGCGCCCTCCCCGGTCGAGGGCCGCACTGGCCCCACGCCCGCGCCCGCCCGGCCCGCGGCCCCGCCCGCCGCGCCCCC
>JAEUKK010000155.1 GCA_016792625.1 Deltaproteobacteria bacterium
GAAGATGCTGTGAAGTGCGTTGTCTTCACCAACTGGCACAAAGTGACAGCTCGGCCCCGCTCTGCACGGGCCGCGCCCCCCCAGATCGGGCATACTCCCGAGCCTGCGCACCCGTTCGCCGCCCTCGGAGCCGCCATGCACGCCCCGGCCCAAGCCCTCGCCCGCCCCGAAGCGAGCACCAAGGCCACCTCGACCCACGCGCCCGAGCCGGGCGCGAGCAGCGCCGCTTCAACGCGGGGCCCGGGCTCGCTGGTGGGGGGCACGCGCAGCGCGCCGCCGATGGGCCCGCCGGCCGACGGCCCGAAGCCGGCCGCCCTGGCCGCCGACACCGAGCTGACCCAGGTGCCGATCGGCCTCGTGCAGCCGGGCTTGCAGATGAAGGTGCCCGCGGCCAGCGACGCCGAGATGATGCGCCAGCGCGGTGGTCCGGTCGAGTCGATCGGCGCGAGCCGGCCCTCGCTCGAGCTGGGTAGTTTTGGCCCCGACGTGCAGGCCCTGCAGCGGGCGCTGATGGCCGCTGGCGCCCACCTCGTGCCTGACGGCATGTTCGGCCGCGAGACCCAAGACGCGCTGGTCGCGTTCCAGCGCCAGGCGGGCATCGCGGCGACCGGGGCGGCCGGCCCCGAGGTCTGGTCGGTCATCGACCTGCACCAGGGCGCGGCCAGCGGCGGGATGGACGCGCCCAGCCTCGTCCCGGCGGGCCCCGGCCAGGCCAAGGCCGATCCGGGGCGGTCCGGCGGGGGCTCGGGTGGCGGGGGCGGGTCTTCCGGCGGCGGCTCGGGCCCCTCGACGCCCGCTGAAGATGAGGCCGCGGGCGGGGCTACCGGCGGCGCGCTGGGCGCGGCGACCGCGGCGGCGGGCGGCGCGGCGGCCGGGGCCATCGAGGCCAGCGGCGGTCCGCTGAAGTTGACCGAGACCGGCACCGGCACCGGCGCGATCATCGAGGCCCGCACCGCGCTCGAGGGGGGCCCGGCCGCCGAAGAGGGCGGCGCAGCCGCTGACCCCGACATCGATCCCCTGCGCGGGGGCGGCGGCTCGGGGGGCACCGGCGGCGGCGCGGGCGCGGCCGGCGGCGCGGGTGGAGCTGGGGGAAGCGGAGGAGCGGGCGCCGCGGGCGGCGCTGGGGCCGCCGGGGGTGCGGGCGGCGCCGCAGCCACCAGCGGTGGTCCGGGCGGGGCGGCGGGCGCGACCGGTGGCGCCGCGGGCGGCAGCGGCGGCGGGCCGGGCGGCGCGGATCCCACGGCGGCCGCGGGCGCCGCGCTCGACGGGCTGAGCGGCGGCGCGGGCGGCGCGGGCGGCTCCTCCTCGACTTCGAGCGGCGGTTCGGGCGGCGCTGGCGGCGCCTCCTCCAGCACGACCAGCGGCGGTTCGGGCGGCGCGGGCGGCGCCTCCTCCAGCGCGACCAGCGGCGGAGCGGGCGGCGCTGGCGGCTCCTCCTCCTCCTCGACATCGAGCGGTGGTTCGGGCGGCGCCGGCGGCTCCTCCTCTGCGACCAGCGAAGGCGCGGGTGGCGGCGGTGGCGGTGGCGGCGGCGGCGAGGTCGCCACGGGCGGGCCGGGCGCTGGCGCCGCGCCCGAGCGCACCGGTGAAGAGGGCGCGCCTGGCGCTGATCCGGCGAAGCCCGCGGGGGTCGAAGAGCTGCTGCGCACCGTCGAGGGGCTCGGCGGCGGCGGGGTGATCGCGGCCTTGCCCGAGGGCGCGATGGCCGCGGCCGACGGCCTAGCGGCGATGTTCCTATCGGGGATGGAGGCCGCCCCCGCCGAAGAGGCGCCCGAGACCGAGGCGGCCCCGACCGAAGAGGCCCCGACCGCGGCTCCGGTCACCGGCGCGCCGCCGGCCTTCGTGGCCCCGGTGATCGGCGAGGGCGGCGGGCCGGGCACCGAGGTCTCGACCCTGGTCGAAGACGCGAAGACGCGCAGCAGCGCGCTGATCTCGGGCTTTATGAGCGGGGCTGAGGCCAAGGCCGCCGAGGTGCTCGGCGCGGGCGGCGCCCTGCGCGACCGGGTGTTGGGCGCGGCGCTGACCGCCAAGGCCCTGGTCGAAGACAACCGGGCCGCCCAGAAGGCGGCGGTGATCGCCCAGTTCCAGGCCTCGCGCACCGCGGCCCGCGGCAAGGCCACCGGCCTGCTCGGTCAGCTCGACGCTGACTTTGGCGCGCTGGTCGCCAACATCGAGGCCCGCAACACCACCTTTGGGGCCTCGGTCGACGTCGCGGCCGCGGCGAGCAAGGTCAAGGTGGCGGCGATGGGCGCCGCCCAGATGGTGAAGATCTCCGGGCTCTACACCAGCGCCGCGGCCCAATACAAAGCCGCGGGTGGGGCGGCGGCGCAGCAGGCGCAGGCCCTGGCTGAGGCCGAGGCCAAGTCCTACGAGGCCCGGGTCACTGGCAAGATGGACTCGTGGACCGACGGCTACCTCACCGACCGGCGGTGGAAGGCCCGGGCCAAAGCCGCGCGGGCGGTGGGCAAAGAGTACGCCAAGGGCCTGCGGGCCAAGGCTGAAGAGATCGCCGGCAAGTCGTGGGCGAACCTGCCCAATGACCTCAACGGCGTCGTTTTGGCGATCAACAACGCCAACGACCTGATCAACAGCCAAGCCAAGGCGGTCAAAGACGCGGCGAACGCCAACAAGACCGCCGCGGTCGCCGCGGCCAACGACCAGAAGAAGGCGCTGAAGAAGGCGGTGAACGAGGCCCGCGCGGCGGCGATCGGCGCGCTCGAGCAAGAAGAGGCCGAGCACCTCGCGAACATCGACCAGGCCGCCAATGACGCGCTGACCGGCATTGATTCCCAGGCCGAGGGCCTGGCGGCGGGGGCCGAGGCGGCCCTGGCCCAGGGCGCGGCGGGGATCCGCGCGGCGGCGGCCCAGCTGCAGGCCAGCTTGAACGGCAAGACCGCGCCCGACCCCGACCAGCTCGCCCCGGCGCTCAGCGAGGCCCAGGCGGCCCTCGACGGGCAGGTCGAGGCCCTGATGGCCCAAGTCAACGCCGGCGTGAGCCAAGGTGAGGCCGGCCTGCTCGAGGCGGGCGGCAAGATCGCCGCCGCGCTGGGTGAGGCGGGCGCCGCCGCGGTGGGCCGTGGCCAAGCGGCGGTCAGCGCCTTTGACGAGAGCCTCGGCAAGCTGCGCACCAACGCCGCCCAGGCCGTGCGCAGCGTGCGCGATGGCTACACCAAGGGCCAGACCAAGCTCGAGGCGGCCCGCGACGGGGCGTTTAAGCCGGTCGAGGACAACATCTCGGCCCTCTTCGCCGACTTCCTCAGCCGCATGGCCAAGGGCGCGGTCGACAACGCCGCTGCGCTGAAGGCCGGCCTGGTCGAGGCGGCCAAGGGCGACATGATGAAGGCCATCCGCGACGAGGCCAAGAAGGCCGCCGACGCGGAGCAGCCCGCCTGGAAGAGCGTGGTCGCCTGGGTGCTCATCATCGCGGTCATCGTGGTGGTCGCCGTCTTCGCAGGCCCGCTCATCATCGGGGCCTGCGTGGGCGCGGCGGGCGCGCTGGGCGCGGGCGCGGTGGCGGCGACGATCATCGGCACCGCGGTCGGCGGCGCCATCGTCGGCGCGCTGTCTAGCGGCGCGATCCAGATCATCAGCAACTTCCGCGACGGGAAGGCCTGGAACGACGGCCTCGGCACGGCGATGGTCATGGGGGCGGTCACCGGCCTGCTCACCGGCGGCTTCGGCGGCTGGCTCAGCTCGGGCGCGCGCTTGGCCTACGGCCCGGTCCTGAAGGCCGTGCTGCAGGGCGCCTTCGACATCGTGCTCAACACCGCGGTGGCGGCCTTCAAGGGTGAGCTCGACTGGAGCAACTTCGGCTTCATCGTGCTGCAGTCGGTCGTGGCCAACGGCGTCGACAAGATGCCGAAGATCAAGGACATGAGCGCGGGTGCCAAAGCCGGCATCAAGTTTGGCGGCGACGTCGCGGTCGAGGGCACCAAGCAGTACGTCACGAAGGGCGAGTTGAACTTCAACGACATGGCCATGGCCACGGTCAGCTCGGCGGCCAACAACTTCGGCGGGCTCGGGCGGGGCGGCGAGCTGCAGCAGGACGCCTTCAAGACCGGCCAAGACTTCGGCGCGAGCTCGATGACCGGCCTGCGCAACGGCATGAGCCGCCTCGGCGGGGGCGCGGGTGACCAGCCGGTGACCGGCGGCTCGGGCCGCGGCGACGTGAGCGATCTTCTCGCCAAGGGCGACATCCAGGGGGTCTCGCGCCTCACCGGCATGGACCCGGTCGAGGTCGAGGTGCTCATGCTCTACAAGAATGAGGCGCCCGGGCAGCAGTTCAAGTCTTTGGCCGAGATCGACGCCATCCAGCCCGGCCTGGGCACCAAGCTCGGCGCGCTCGACGCCGGGCCCTTCCGCCCGGTGCTCGACGCGGTCAACGGCGGCGACAAGGCGCTGATCCAGAAGTTGACCAAGCTCGACAGCGAGTCGGTCGACATCCTGCTGCTCTACCGCGACCAAGAGCCGGGCGGCCGCTTCGCCAACCTCGCCGACCTCGACAAGATCAACGCCGGGCTGGGCGGAGAGCTCGGCAAGCTCGAGCCGGGCGGGCCCGCGCTGCCCTCGGCCTCGATCCAGTCGGCGCCGGGCGGCGAGGACAAGGACGCCAAGGCCCGCGAGGCCGGCGCCTTCATCGACAAAGATGAGCAGGACGCGCTCAGCGCGCCGATCTCGGCCGGCCCGGCCGCCGGGGCGGGCCAGTGAAGGCCCTAGCGCTGATCGGCGGCGAGCTGCTGCGCCCCCCGGCGGTGCAGGCGTGGGTGGACGCGTCCCTCGACGCCGCCGCCGATGCGCCCCGCGACATCGACCCGCTGGTGGAGGTCTGGGCGGCCGCGGCCGACCCGGCCGGCCTCATCCCCGCCGCGCTGCGGCGCCGCGTGGGCCCCGGCCCGGCGGGGGCCGCCGCGGCCTATGCCCTCGCGTGCGCGCCGGTCGGGCTCGACGTAGACGCCCTCGCTGACGTCATCCTCGCCCAGCCGGGGCTCGAGCCGGCGGCCCGCGCGGCGCTGCTCCGCCGCGTTCGCGCCGACGCCGCCCCGAGCGACCGGCGGGCCCAGGCCCTGCTCGCCGCCGAGGCCGCGCCCCCTTCCGCCGATCCGGGCCCGGGGGGCGCCGCCGCCCTGGCCGCCGCCCGCGCCGCCCTCGACCAAGCCGCGGCCGCCGCGCCCCTGCCTACCGTCGATCCCGACGCGCTCGCGGCTGCCCTCGACAGCCTGCCGCCCGAGCTCGCCGCCCAGCTGCGCGACCCCGGCCGCCGCATGCCCGACCCGGCCACCCTGGGCGCGGCGGGCACCCTGCTCGGCCGGTCGCTGGGCCTCGGTGATCCGCGCGCCCCGACCACCCCCGAGGACGCGGCCCCGCTGCTCGAAGCCCTTCGCCAGCAGCTCGAGGCCGGCCCCGCGGCCCTCGGCCCGGTCAGCCAGCTGCTCGGCGCCGCCGCCGCCGCCCTGCGCGGTCCCGAGAGCGGCGCCGACCTCGACGCCCTGGCCGCCCAGCTCGAGGCGATGGCCCCGCCAGGGCCGCGTACCGCCGCCGAAGCCAAGGCCGCCCAGGCGCTGCAGCAGCGGGTTGCGACGGGGATCGACGGTGCCTTGGCCGGCTTCAGCCTGCGGCCGCTTGGCTCGGCTTGAGCTCGTCGAAAATGACCCGCTTCACGTTAATCTGACCCAAGCGCGAAGTGACCACTCCACTTCGGCCCAGGCCTTCGCGGCGACCCCCTCATCGCCCGCCGCGGCCCCAAAACGCGCCGCCTATGGGGGTTTCCAAAGGGGGGCGTTGCGGGCTGGCGCGCGGCGCTGCCATGCGCCGCGCGAAGCCTGCCCGCGGCCCCCCTTGGCGGGGGATCCAAGGGGCCCCGCGGGCCCTTTGGCCGGGGGCCTGGGGGCCGGCGGCCCCCGGCATCCGTGGTGAAACAGCAAGTTGACAGCGAGAACGGTCTCGTCAACTCGATGAGGCCAAGCGTCGGAAGCGCGAGCCGAATCAAGCGAAGCGCGTATGAAACCACCGCGCCGCCACGGTGGCCCCGCCTCCATCCGCCCCAAAGGCGCCCACGCCTTGCGAAGGCGAGAGAAATTTACCGATGTGCGCCCATCTCGGCCCGGATGGCCGCGTCCACCAGCGGATCGGGGTCTCGCCCCAACAGCCCGCTGGCCTGCGCGCCCGCGAAGGCCGAGGCCAGCCGCCCCGCTGTCCACCGCACGCGCAGCCCATGCGGGCCCCCGAGCAGCGCGGCGAAGGTCTCGGCCGGCGGGGGCTGCGGCAGCCGGGCCAGCGCCTCGAGCACAGCGATCAGCGCGTCATCTTCGGGGGTCTCGCCCAGGGCGCGGCGGCCCGCGCCCAGCGCGTAGACCGCGGGCAGGGCCGCGTCCTCGGGCCCCCGGTCCCAGCGCCAAAAGGCCCGCGCCGGCTTGGGCGGGGCGTGGGCGGGCGCCCCTGTGGTGGTGGGCAGCGGTGGGGGCGTCGCGCCCGGCGTCGTGCGGGCGACCAGCTCCGCCGCCAGACGCAGCGGGTCAGCGGTGTGCGGCGGGTGCAGCAGGGCCGCCTGCCAAGCGAGGGCCATGCGCAGGTGCGGCAGCGCCTCGGCGGGCAGCCAGCCGGCCAGCGCCCCGCTCGGGCTGCGGGCCTGCACAGCGCACTCGCGCAGCCAGACCGACCAGAGCAGGTCGGCGTAGGCCGCGCCAGCGGTCGCGCCGCCCAGCGCGCGCAGGCGGGCGGCGGTGGCGGTGGCCTGCTGCACCGCGCCGGCCACCGGGGCGTCGGCGGGGGTCGCGGGGGGCACCGTGAAGAGCACGACGTGCTGCACACAATTGCTGGCGAGGTTGCCGGTCTGGGCGCAGACCGCCAGGGCGGGCTCGAGCACCGCCGCGCCGCGGGCGAGCATCATGCGCTCGGCCACCTGAAAGAGGCACTCCTGGCCCACCGCGCTGCCCGCCGGCCAGGCCAGGATGCAGCGCTGGCCGGCGCCCACGGCGTCGGCGGCGCCGGCGCGCTCGAGCGCGGCGTCTTGAAGGCAGGTCGAGGACGCGCCGCAGGTCGCGCGCAGGGCGGCCTCATCGACGGGCAGGCCCAGCCAGGGGGCCGCGGCGCCCGCCGGCGGGGGCAGGTCGGCGCGGGGGCCCGCGGCGGGGGCGACGGCGGCGGGCTGCAGCGGGCTCACCCGCTCGGTGGCGAAGAGGTGGGGCCGCACGGTGAGGCGGGCGCAGCGCTCGGCGGCGATCGACCCGGCGGGGGCCACCCCGCAGATGGTCGTGCCGTGCTCGGGGTAGCGGTGCACCAGCAGCTCGATGAGGGCGGCCTGCTCGATGGGGTCGGGCAAGGCGGCGACCTGGCGCAGGGTGTCGACCGGGGCGTCGGCGAAGGCGGCCTCAGCGGTGGACAGGCGGCAGTCTGCGTCGGCGCAGTCGGCCAGATCGGCGCCGCAGCCGCTGATCCCAATGAGGGCGGCGATCAGGGCGACGGATGCCGCCACCCAGCGGGGCAGGGCAGTGGGGACGGCGGGCGTGCTCACGGGCGCTCCTCGGGGCTTCGTCATGACCCGCCCCGGCGCTCAGGATCGGGCGACTGGCGCACTTTGACACGCTCTGCACAGGCGCGGCGAGGGCGGGGCACAAAGGGCGGAGCCCCCGCCCGCTCCGGAGGAGACCCTGGCAGGGCGGAGCTCCGCCGGTCTGCGCGCCGCGCTCAGCGGGCCAGCGCCGCCTCGACCTCGGCGCGCCGGCTGGTCATATGGTCCACCAGCGCGTCAATCGCCGCGTCATGCGCCACGGCGCTGCTGAACAGGGTGGGGTCGTTCTCACCCTCACCGCCCGCGAACAGCGCCGGCTGCAGCAGCGCCTTGAGCGTCGCGGCCCGCGCGGCCATCTGCGCAGGCGCGGCCTGGCCGTCGAGGGCCTCGGCGAGCAGCGCCCGGTAGCGGGCCGCGTACACGGGGTCGGCCAGCAGGTGGTGGATCAGGGGCCACTCCTCGCCCACATCGGCGTGCAGCGGGTCGCCGCTGGTCATGAAGCTCGCCGCCAGCGCGAGGTTGTGGTCCCAGGGGATCCAAGTCAGGCGGCCCCCGTCGCTCGGGTTGGCGTAGAGGTAGTAGTTGTGGGCGAGGCCGCCGTAGGTGTCCCAATTCTCGGCGACCGTGTTCACCGCAAACCAACGCAAGAAGGCGTCGACCGCGAAGACCGCCTCGAGCCCGGCCCGCCAGGCCTCCGCATCGGTGCGGTCGGCGTTCAGCGCGGCCACAAAGGCCTGCACGTCGCTGTAGTCGGCCTCCTCTTCGTTGGTCTTCTTCTCGAAGCTGGCCTCGTCGAAGCAGGTGAAGTCCGAGCAGTCCCCCTCGGGCTTGTAGAGGTTGCCGCTGTCGTCGCCGAAGGTGTCCTCCAGCAGGTGATCGGCGGGGTCTTCGAGCGCGACGTAGACGCCGAGCAGGCGCGGGCCCTCGCCGGTGTCGAGCGAGAGCGACCAGTAGCCGCGGCGGGCGGCCGGCACCCCCTCCGACACCAGCAGCTCATCCATGAGCACCTCGCGCATCAGGGTGCCGTCGCCTTGGCCGTTGGCCAGGGCCAGCTCCTCCCAGCCGAAGAAGCGCTGGTCGTCGAGCTCGGGTCGCTCGCTCTCAAACTTGTCGAAGTTGAGCCGCAGCGGCAGCTTCTCGACGCCCGCCGCCCAGGTCTGCACGAGGGTGGCGTTGCCTTTGGCCCGCAGGCCCACCCCGCACCAGGTCGCGCCATCGACCGTGACATCCGCCGGGATGTAGCTGGGCTCTCCGTCGAGCAGGCTCAGCGGGTCGCCGCCCCCGCCTCCGCCGCCGTCGTCTGGGGGGCCCCCGCCGTCATCGGGCGGGCCGCCTCCGCCGCCCGGTCCACCGCCCGCTCCGAATTCCGTCCCGATCAGCGCCTCGAGCTCGGTGAAGGCGGCCGCCCAGTCCGCTGCGGCGACGGTCAGGGTCATCGAGCGCACCTGATCGGTCTGCAGCACGCTGAGGTCGGGGTCTGCCCGCTTGCCGTGGGTCTCGTCGGCCCAGCCCGCGGGCCGCCCACCTTCGACCACGCAGGCCGCCGCGCGGGCGGCGGTGGCGCCGCTGTCGTCTGCGCCGCTGGCGTCGGCGCTGTCGGCGCTCGCTCCGCCGCTGCTCTTGGTGGAGGAGGCGCAGCCGAGGCTGAGCAGCAAGGGGAGCAGGGCGGCGCGGCGTGGGCGGAGGGGGAGCATGGGCACCTCTGGCCCGAATCTGTCCGGCCAAACCTCAAGCGCGCCTGACGCGCCGCGTCGCCGCCCCCGGCCGGTGCGCAGGCCGCCCCCGGCCGGTGCGCAGGCCGCCCCGCTCGTGCGCTCGTCGGCCCGGCGGCGGGCCTGCGCGGCGCATCTCCCCCCGCTGCGCGCGGTTAGCGTCCGCCCATGCTGCTCCAGACGCTCCTCCCCCTCGTCGTCCTCGCCTCCACCTCGGCCCAAGCGGGCCCGGCTCCGGCGCCTGCCGCTGGGCCTCCCCCTGCTCCGCCTGCCCTGCCCGCGGCGGCGCTGCATCGCTGCCGCGGCGGGCTCAAGCTCAGGCTGCAGGCCCCCGCCGGCGCGCACCTCAACCCCGAGGCCCCCGCCCGGCTCGAGGTCGGCCCCGCGGCGCTGGGCGGCGCGATGGTGCAGGACGGGGCCCGCCTGCCGTGGACCGCGCAGGCCGCCGCCGCGCCCCTGCGCCTCGAGGTGGGCCTCTGCGACGATACTTCGGGCGCCTGCTGGCTCGCGAAGCTCGAGGGCAGCCTGCCCGCCGGGCGCCCGCCGCGGAGCACCCCGCTCGGCCCGCCCGGCGCCGCCATGGCCCCGGCCGCCACCCCGCCCGCGCCCGCCGCCGCGCCCGCCGCTTGGGGCGCGGTCACCGAGGTCTATGACTTCACCGCGGTCTGGTGCCCGCCCTGCCAGCAGATGAAGGCCGAGGTGCTCGAAGACCCGGCCAACGCCGCCGACCTCGCCGGCCTGCGGCTCACCCTCGTCGACGTGGACCGGCCCGAGAGCTGGGCGCTCAAGAGCCGCTACGCCGTCACCGGCTACCCCACGTTGATCGCCGTCGACGCGGCGGGGGCGGAGCGCGGCCGGCTGATCGGCTACCCCGGCGAGGCGGCGCTGCTCGACTGGCTGCGCGGGCTCGGCGCCGCCCCGACCCTCGACCAGCTGCGGGCCGGGCCGCCGGCGGGGGTCGATCCGGCGCTGGCCGCCGAGACCGCCCTCGACCTCACCCGGCGCGGTGAGGTCGCCGCGGCCCAGCTGTGGTTGAAGGCCGCGCCCGCCGACCATGTGGCGGCCCTCTCTGCCCGCGTCGAGATCAAGCCCGAGGCCGCTGATCTCGACAAGCTGACCGCGCTCGGCCAGCCCGGGCCCTGGATCTTCGCCGCGCTCAGCGCCGAGCCCACGCGCCTCCACGCCTTGGGGCCGCTGATCGCCCAGCTCCCGCCCGAGCAGGCGGCCGACGCGCTGCTGATCACCGCCGACGGCGTGGCACAGGCCGATCCGGGCGCGGCCAAGGCCCTGCGCCTCGGCGCCCGGCTGCTCTACGATGGTCTGCTCACCGGTGATCTCCACAAGGACCGGCCGCTGATCACCAGCGTGGCCCACGTGCGGGCCGAGGCCGGCGACCTGCCCGCCGCGCTCACCTTGCTCGAGGCCGCGGCGGTGCGCTTCCCCGACGAGTTCACCTTCCACCACGCCGCCGCCGAGCTGCTGGTCGGGGCGAAGCGCTGGTCTGAGGCCGAGGTGCAGGCACGAGCGGCCTATGCGACCGCTTTTGGCGACCAGCGGCTGCGGGCGGTGCTGCCCCTGGCCCGCGCGCTGGACGGCCAGGGTCGGCGCCCCGAGGCCCGCGCCGCGCTCGTCGCCGCCCGCGCCGAGGCCCCCGTGCCTGGGCCTGGGGTCGAGGTGCGCACCACCCGGTACCTGAAGAAGGTGGACGAGGAGCTCGAGAAGCTCAAGGCCGACCCCGCAAAATAGCGCCCCGCGCGGTATTTAGCCCGCGGCGACCAGCTGCCTGTAGGCCAAGCCCAAGATCACCAGGCCGGTCAGCGCGGCGCCGGCCACAAATCGCCAGGCCCCGCGGGGCAGGGCTGGGGCGGGCGCGCCGCGCAGGGCCGCCTGCAGGCCGTCGCGCCAGGCCGGCACGGCGGGCAGGGCGAGCAGCAGGGGCAAAAAGCCCGCCGCGGCGCCAAAGCGGGCCCGGGCCACCAGCGCGGGGTCGCCGCCCGGCCAGGCCCAGGTCGCGGCGTCGGCGGGCAGGCCGCTGAGCACGTAGAGCGGCGCGGGGCCGAGCAGCACGGCCGGCAGCAGCAGGGCGGCCAGCGGCAGGGCGGCGCGGGCCTGCGCCCCGGTCGTGTCGTCGCGGCCGCGCAGGGCCCCGAGCCCGCCGAGGCTGGCGGCGGCGAGGCCCAGCCAAAGGACCAGCGGCAGGGGTTGAACGCCGTGAACACCGTGCACCGGGCTGATCACGTCGAGGATGGCCACCGCCCAGCCCAGCCCGCCGAGCTGGCCGCCGCTGCCCGCGGCGAGGCAGGCCCAGGCGAGCAGCACGGGCAGCAGGGCCCAGGTGGGCACGAGCAGCAGGGGCCAGGCGGGCGGGCGGCCCACGCTCAGCCCGCCGAGTAGGTCAGGCGGACCTCTTCGCAGGCGGCCATGAGGCCGTCGATGCCGACCCAGCCGATGAGCCCGGTCGCGCTCTGCACGAGGAAACGTTCGCGATGGGGCTCACTCTCGAGCAGGATGGTGAGCTTGCTGCCCGCCTTGGTGGTGGCCACGGCGGCGCCCCCGGTGGGCTCGAGGCTGAGCGTGACCTGGCCCTCGCAGGGCACCGCGCGCTCGACCCGCTGAAAGGGCTGGGGCACCCGCCGCATCGATGTGAGATCAGCGTCGACGGCGTATTTTTCGAGGCGGGTGTAGAGGCGCTCCCAGCTCTCGACCATCAGGTGGCCGTTGCCTGGCGCGCTGAGCTTTAGCGCGCCGAGCTCGGTGATGTCCTTCTGGCCGGTCACCTTGACCACCACCAGGGCGCCGCCGCGCAGGGTGTAGAGGTCGCAGGCCCGGTCGAGGCGGGGTGCCTCGCCGCAGATGACCAGCTCTTTGCGCTTGTCGCCCGGGTGCACGTCGACCACGCTGACGCTGCAGGTGAAGCCGTCGTAGCCGCACTCGAAAACAGCGCTGCCGGCGGTGATCTTGCCGGGCTGGGCGCGGATCTCTTCGGCTTTGCCGTCGCCGTCGAGGTCAGCGCTGAGCGGCGCGGGCGGGGCCGCGTCGGCGGCGGGGTGGAGCAGCAGGGCCACAAGGCCGATCAAGGTGGGCATCGATCCTCCGGGCGCGGGCTTATCGCCGCGGCGCGGGCGGCGGGCCGCTCCGCACCGGGCCCCCCTCCACCAGGGCGCGGGCCGCGGTTGGTGGCAGCTGCGCGGCGGTCTCCAGATCGACCCAGACCACCTCGAGCACCCAGCGGGCCGGCTGCTGCGCCACGGGGGTGCTCAGCCGGCGGACGGCGGGCTGGCCCGGGGCCGCGGGCGGCGCGGTCGTGTCTTCGTCCAGCGCCCAGGCCACGTCGGTCCCGACGAAGGTGCGGCGGAAGCTGAGGGCGGCCAGCGGCGCGGCGCAGGGGGAGGGTGGGCCGCGTTGGCCCCGGGAGGGGGAGGCATCGGCGCAGAGGTGCACGATCAGCCGGCGGAAGGGGTCGCCGGTGGGGAGCCGGTGCCCCACGCCGATCGCGCGCAGCTCGACGGTGGCCTCGCCGGCCGTGGCCCAGGCGCTGACCTCGGCGGCGGCGGCCAGCAGGCCCAGGTCGTGGCCGCCGGCGAAGCGGTGGCGCCCATCGGGGATGTGGCAGTCGGCGCAGCCGATGCCCGCCGCGGCGGCCGCCGAGCCGCGCCACTCGGCGACCGTGTCTTGCAGCGGCGTGGCGCTGAGCGCGAAGGGGTGGCGCGGGCTGTGCTGCTGGAAGTTGAACTGGTGGCAGCGGGCGCAGAGGCCGGCCGCGCCGTCGACCTGCAGCGCGGGGTCGGCCTCGATGGGGTGGGCGCGCCGGGCCAGCGCCGAGGGCCGGCCCGCGGCGCGCAAAACGCCCTCTCCGCCGTGGCAGACGAGGCAGCCCACGCCCTCGGCGGCCCAGGGCCCGCCCGCGCCCGCCCCGCTGTGCAGGGCGCCGGGGATGGCGCGCCCGCCGAGCACCTCGCGCTGCTGCGCCTCAAGCGGCAGGTGGCAGTTGAGGCACCAGCCGTTGGGCCACGCCCGCCACGAGGCCTGAAAACGTGGGTCGGACCAGCTCGTGGCGTGCGCCGAGGCGGACCAGTCGCGGTGGGTGCGGCTGTGGCAGGCCCCGCAGGCGGCGCTGTCGCCCGCCATTCCCGGTGGAGCTTGCGGCGCCCAGGCCGCCAGCCCGGCCTCGGGCCGCGGCGCGGCCGAGGCGACCCCGATGAGGACGACGAGCAGCGCGCCGATCAGCGCCCGCAGCAGCGCGGGGCGGTCGCGGCGGCGCGGGGCAGGGAGCACGAGCACCTCGGGCGGAGGTGGGGCTATCGAGGCCGCGGCGGTCGGGTGTGGGGCGGGCGGAGGGCGCGCGGTCAGCCGGATTGTCGAAGATGGCGCGCTGGATGATGTTCAGGCGCGCCCGACCACCCGCAGGGCCGGCGGAGCCCCCACCGGCCGCCCCTGCAGCAGCCGGGTCGGGCCGCGGCCCGGCCGCAGGCCGTGGGCGGCGAGGCCGGTCACCACGAGGCGCACGGCGTCGCGCAGCAGCCGCTCGTCGAGGGCCTCGTCTTCTTCGTCGAGCAGGGCGCCGCCCAGCGCGCCCCGCAGCCAGTCGGCCACCTGCAGCAGCGCGGCGAGGACGGCCTCGGGATCGGGCACCGCACCGGGCCGAAAGCTGAGCTCAAGGCCCTGCACGAGGCCATCTTTGCGGGCAGGGCCGGGGCGGTGGGCCCGCGCGGCGGCGCCCCCATCCCAGCCGCGGGCGTCGAAGAGCGGGCGGTCGGCGCCCACCGGCACGAAGCCCAGGCGCTCGTCGGGCAGCGCGCGCAGGCCGAGCTGGTGGGTGAGCGCGGCCCAGACCGCGCCCGGATCCCAGCCCGGGGGCGGCGCGAGCAGCCGCAGCACCACCCGCGCCCCCCAGGCCCGCCGCAGCCGGTCGAGGGCCTTGGCCCGCTCGGCGGCCACCGCGGGGGGCAGGCTCGGGGCGCAGGGCCCCGGGCGCAGGGGGGCCAGGGCCTCGGCCAAGGCGACCAGCCGGTGCTGGAAGTGGCCCTCGTCGGGCACACCTTCGCCCTCGTCGGCCCGGCCGTGCACGATCACCCAGCCGCCGGGCGCCAGCGTGGGGCCGGGGGCCTCTTGGCCGCGCGCCAACAGCTCCCACTCGATGAGGATGGCGCTGACCAGGGCGCTCTCAGGTGCGGCGTCGAGGGGCAGCTGCGCCGGCCAGCCCGCCTGTTGGCCCTCGACCCGCAGGCTCGCCGTGGCCGCGCCGTGCTCGGAGAGCCAGCGGGGGCCCAGGGCCGCGCGCACCGCCCCGGCCCCCGCCGGCCGCGGCAGGGGCACCTCGACCACCCAGCGCCACGCGCCTTCGGCCTCGGCGCCGCCCGCGGGGGGCGACAGCGCGCGCAGGCTGCTCAGCGGGGGCGCGGTCATCGGCGGGCTCCTCCGCGGTGGGATCGGCGGCTTCGGACCCGCCGCCCTGCCCTTTACGCCCCCCTCGGGCCTCGGCCAAGGGGCGGCGGCCCCTCCGATCTGGGCTGCGGGTGCGCATGATGCAGAACATCGACCACGAGCGCGTTTCAGAACGGTCACACTCCGCTCGTGCGCCTCTCCTTGCATAACTATTCCGGTCCTTGTATATGGCCGGCTCCCCCGGGGCGGCTGGCGCGTGCTGGTGTGCCGGGGGCGGCGTGCTCCGCGCACGCGCCGCGCCCCCGCGCCCGGGGGCGCCTCTGTTTCCGGGTCGCGGGGCCTTCGGGTCTGCGGGCCGCCCAAGCGGCGGCGAGGGGTGGGCATGACGCTGCGGGTCGGCATCGCGGGGGCCTCTGGCTACACCGGCGTCGAGCTCATCCGCTTGTTGGTCGCCCACCCGCAGGTCGAGGTGGTGGCCCTCAGCGGCGGCCGCGCCGCGGGCCAGCCGGTGGCCAAGAGCTGGCCCGCGCTGGCCGGCCTGGGCCTGCCCGACCTGCAGCCCTTGAGCCTCGAGCTGTGCGCGGGGCTCGACGTGCTCTTCCTCGCCCTGCCCCACGGCGTCTCGGCGGGTTTTGTCGGCGAGCTCGTGGCCGCTGGCCAGCTCGCCCGCGGCCTGCGGGTGATCGATCTGGGCGCTGACTTCCGCCTGCGCGACCCGGCGGTGCACGCCGCGGCCTATGGGGCCCACCCGCACCCCGAGCTGCTCGCCCAGGCCGTCTATGGCCTGCCCGAGCGCTTTCGCGACCAGATCCGCGGCGCGGCCCTGATCGCCAACCCCGGCTGCTACCCGACCGCCACCGCCATCGCCGCGCTGCCCCTGGTCGACGCGCTGGGCGCCGACTGGGTGGTCGCTGACTGCCTCTCGGGCGTCTCGGGCGCTGGCCGCAGCCCGGGCCCGCGCAACCTCTACTGCGAGACCACCGAGCGGGCGGTCGCCTATGGTGTGGCGGGCAGCCACCGCCACACGCCCGAGATCGAGCAGCTGCTCGGTGTTCCGGTGACCTTCACCCCGCACCTCGCGCCCATGTCGCGGGGCATGCTCGCCACCGTGCACGCGCGGGTGCGCCGCCTGCCCAGCGCGGCCGAGCTGCGCGCGCTCTATGACGCCGCCTACGCCGATCACCCGATGGTGGTGGTCGTCGACAGCCCGCCCTCGAGCGGTGATGTGCGGGGCACGGCCCGCGCCCACGTCGCGGCCTTCGTCGACCCGGCGCGCGGGGTGGTCACCGCCACCTGCGCCATCGACAACCTCGGCAAGGGCGCCGCCGGCCAGGCCGTCCACAACATGAACCTCGCCTGCGGGCTGCCCGAGACCGCTGGCCTGCCGCTGGTCCCGCTGCTGCCCTGAGTGAGGTGCCCATGATGGTGCGCGACGCACGGCCGGAAGATGTCCGGCAGATCGAGGCGGTGATGGCCCCCGCGGTGGCCGCGGGCACGGTGCTCCCACGGATGGTGCGGGCCGACGACTTTTTGGTCGCCGAAGACCCGAGCGGCGCGCTGGTCGGCGTGGTCGCGCTGGCCCCATGGTCCGACGCGGTGGTCGAGCTGGGCAGCTTGGTCAGCGCCCGCCCCGGCCGCGGCCTCGGCGCGCTGCTCGTCGCCGCCGCCGTGCAAGAGGCGGCGCGGCGCGGCTACACCAACATCGTGGCGCTGACCGGCATCTCGGGCTTTTTTGAGCGCCTCGGCTTCCTCTCGGTGGCCGACCGGCCCTGGGCGCGCGCCCGCGGCTGCGCGACCCTGCCCGTGCCCGAGTTCCCCGCGCTCGGCGAGGCGGTGGCCAACAAGGCCCGCCGCTGCGCCGCCTGCCCGCGCCTCGCCGGCTGTGGCCAAGACCTGCTGGTCCGCCGCCTCCCCCTCGCCCACCCCCTGGCCGCCCAGAAGGTCGCATGAGCGCAGCTCCCTCGCAAAATGACGCCCCCGCGCTGATCGAGGCCCCCGCGGCCACGCTCAGCCTGCCCTTGCTGCCCGCCGGCACCTGGTCCAGCGTGCCCGGCGTGCGCTGCGGCGTGGCCCAGGGCCGCATCAAGCTCAAGGCCGTGCGCGACGACGTGGTGGTCTTTTGGGCCCCGGGCGTGGCCGCCGCGGTCACCACCCGCAGCACCGCCCTGGCCGCCCCCTGCGCCTGGACGCGCGCGCTGGTCCCCGGCAAGAACGTCGCGGTGGTCGTCAACTCCGGCAATGCCAACGCGAGCACCGGCCGCCAGGGCCTGGCCGACGCCGAGGCCACCGCCGCCGCGGTCGCCGAGGTGCTGGGCTGCAGCCCCGCCGAGGTGCTGGTGTGCAGCACCGGCGTGATCGGCGTGCCCATGCCGATGGACCGCATGCTCCCCGCGGCCCGCGCCGCCGCCGCCGACCTGAGCGCCGACGGCCACCGCGCGGCCAAGGCCATCCTCACCACCGACCTGGTGGAGAAAGAGGCCGCGGTGCGGGTCGACCTCGCCGCCCACGGCGCGGGTGAGGGCGTGTTCACCGTCGGCGGCTTGGCCAAGGGCTCGGGCATGATCCACCCGAACATGGGCACCATGCTCGGCTTTGTGGCCACCGACGCCGCGGTCGAGGCCGAGGCGCTGCAAGCCCTGCTCGCCGAGGTCACCGACCAGACCTTCAACCAGGTCACCGTCGACGGCTGCACCTCGACCAACGACACGCTGATCGTGCAGGCCACCGGCGCCGGCCCCGCCCTGCAGCCGGGCACCCCGGGCTGGGCCCTGCTGCGCGCGGCCCTGCTCACCGTCTGCGGCCAGCTCGCCCGGGCCATCGCCCGCGACGGCGAGGGCGCCGAGCACCTGCTCGAGGTCACGGTCATCGGCGGGGGCGACGACGCCACCGCCCGCCGCCTCGCCCGCGCGGTCTGCGAGAGCCACCTGTTCAAGAGCGCCGTGCACGGCGGTGATCCCAACTGGGGTCGCATCGTCGGCGCGCTGGGCGCGGCGGGCGCGCCCGACCTCGACCAGCTCGACCTCGACCTGGGCCCGGTGCCCCTGCTGCGCGCCGGCCAGCCCATCGCCTGGGACGAGCCCGCCGCCGCCGCCCACATGCGCGAGGACCGCGTGGTGGTGCGGGCCCGCCTGCCCGGCGCCGGCCTGGGCGTGGCCTGGGGCTGCGACCTGTCTGCCGCATACGTCTCGATCAACGCCGACTACCGCAGCTGAGCCCGGCCCGCGCCGGCCCGCCCCGCCGAGAGAGGCCCCCATGCACAGCTCCGCCCGGGCCACCGCCGAGGCCCTCGTCGAGGCCCTGCCCCACGTCCAGCGCTGGGCCGGCCGCACCGTCGTCGTGAAGTACGGCGGCAGCGCCATGGTCAGCCCCGAGCTGGCCGACGCGGTGATGCAAGACGTCGTGCTGCTCAGCGCGGTCGGCGTGCGGGTCGTGCTCGTGCACGGCGGGGGCAACGCGGTCAGCGAGCTGAGCAAGCGCCTCGGCCTGAGCGCCACCTTCATCGACGGGCTGCGGGTCACCGACGACGAGACCATGCGCATCGCCCAGCTCGTGCAGGTCGGCGGCATCTCGCGCGACATCGTGGCGGCGATCGGGCGGCGCGGCGGCCGGGCCCTGGGCCTCTCGGGCCAAGACGGCGGCGGCTGGCTGCGGGCGGTCGCCCGCCAGCACATCTCGCGTGAGACCGGCCTGCCGGTTGATCTCGGCCGGGTGGGCGACGTGGTCGGGGTCGACACCAGCCTCGTGCTCGGCCTTCTCGGCCAGGGCATCACCCCGGTCATCGCCCCGGTGGCGGTCGACGCCGAGCTGGCCTCGCTCAACGTGAACGCCGACAGCGTCGCCAATGCGGTGGCCGAGGCCCTGCGGGCCGACCGCCTGCTCTTCCTCACCGACGTGGCCGGCATCAAGGGCGAAGACGGGGCCGTGGCCCCGGTCGCCTCGGCGGCGACCCTGCGCGCCTGGATCAGCAGCGGGGTGATCAGCGGCGGCATGATCCCCAAGGCTGAGGCCTGCCTCTCGGCCATCGAGGCCGGGGTCGGCGGGGTCACCGTGGCCGATGGCCGCGTGCCCCACGCCGTGCTCATCGAGCTGCTGACCGACGCCGGCGTCGGCACGATGGTCGTGCCCGGCTGAGGTCGTGCCCGGCTGCGGTCCTTCCCGGCTGCGGCCCGGCGTGGGCCCACGCGACCCGCGCCCCCCTCTCGGCTTCTCTCTCCCCACGTGGCCGGTGACCGGCCCCGGAGCCCGTCGTGACCTCTGCGCCCCTCACCGTCGACGCGCCCTTCCTCGACACCTACGCCCGCTTCCCCCTCGAGCTCGTGCGCGGCGCGGGCCGCCGGGTGCAGGACAGCAGCGGCCGCTGGTACCTCGACGCCATCGGCGGGATCGCCGTGCTGGCGCTCGGTCACGACCACCCCGAGGTCAAGGCGGCCATCCACGCGCAGGTCGACACCCTGCTGCACACGAGCAACCTCTACCGCCTGCCCGTGCAGCGGGCCTTCGCGAACAAGCTGCTCGAGATGCTGGGCGGCGCCGCTGTTTTCCTCTGCAACACGGGCGCTGAGGCCAACGAGGGCGCGGTCAAGCTCATCCGCAAGCACCACTGGCGCCAGGCGGGCTGCCCCGGCGACGGGAATTCGCCCCGCACCGAGATCATCGTGCTCGACCACGCCTTTCACGGCCGCACGATGATGGCGCTGGCGATGACACCAAAGCCCGCCTACCACCAAGGCTTCGGCCCCTTGCCCGACTGCGTCAAGGTCGTGCCCGCCGAGCAGGTGGCCGCGGCGGTCTCGGAGCGCACCGCGGCGGTCTTCCTCGAGCCGGTGCAGGGCGAGGGCGGCTGCCGCCCCGTGCCCGGCCTGCAGGCCATTCGTGAGGCCTGCGACAAGCACGGCGCGCTGCTGGTTTTTGACGAGATCCAGTGCGGGCTCGGCCGCACCGGCGAGCTCATCCACCACCCGCGCCCCGACATCATCACCCTGGCCAAGGCGATCGGCGGCGGCCTGCCCCTGGGCGCCATCCTCGTGGTGAACCCGGCGCTCACCCAGGCCCTGCAGCCCGGCGACCACGGCACCACCTTCGGCGGCAACCCGGTGGCCTGCGCCGCGGGCTTGGCCACGCTGCAGATCATCGAGCGGGACGACCTTCCGGCGCGCTGCGCGGCCCTCGGCGCCCGCCTGCGGGCGGGGCTTGAGGCGGCCGGCGCCGAGGTCAGCGGCCTCGGCCTCATCCAGGCCGCACGTTTTGGCCTGCCCATCGGCCCCGTCGTGGCCCGTATGCGCGAGAACGGCGTGCTGGTCGTCGGAGCGGGCGCCGACGCCATCCGCTTCTTGCCCGCCTTCAACAGCACCGAAGACGAGATCGACGAGATGGTCGCTGTCTTCGCCAAGTCCCTGGCCGAGGTCAAGGCGGGGCAGGGCTGAGTGGGCGGGGGCTCCCGCCCCCGCAACGCCCCCGGGCGCGGTCTTCTCGTCAAAGCGGCGCCCCGCGCCCGGCCGACCGGAGCAGGCCGCGCAGCGGCCGTCGCGCAGCGACCGAGCCGGGCGGTCGGCGCGCCCGGCCGCCGGCCGGCGCGCCGACCGGGGCCCCGGCGACGTGCGCAGGGGGGCCGAAGGCGCCGAGCGCTACAGCATCCCGAACTTCTCGAGCCGGTAGCGCAGGGCGTAGCGGCTGATGCCCAGCAGGCGCGCGGCGGCGGACTGGTTTTGGCTGGTGCGGTCCATCGCTTGTACGATGAAGCTGCGCTCGACCGCTTCGAGATCGACGCCCTCGTCGGGCAAAAGGAAGGGGCTGCCCCCGGGGCCGGCGCTGGACCCGCCGCGGTGCCCAAAACGGATCTCGGGCGGCAGGTGCTGCTGCTCGATGACCTCGCGCGCCTCTAAAATGACGACCCGCTCGATGACGTTGCGCAGCTCGCGCACATTGCCTGGCCAGGGGTAAGCGGCGAGGCTGCCCAGCGCCTCTTCGCTCACGCCCTTGACGTGGCGGCCGAACTCTTTGTTGAAGCGCTGGATGAAGTGATCAACGAGCAGCGGCACGTCTTCGCGGCGCTCACGCAGCGAGGGCACCTGGTATTGGATGACGTTGAGGCGGAAGTAGAGGTCTTCGCGGAAGGTGCCCTTCTTCACCTCGTTGGCCAAGGTGCGGTTGGTCGCCGCGATGATGCCCGCGTCAAGGCGGATCTGCGAGACGCCGCCGACCCGCTTAAATTGGCGGTTCTCGAGGGCCCGCAGCAGCTTGGCTTGGGTGCCCAAGCTCATCTCGCCGATCTCGTCGAGGAAGATGGTGCCGCCGCGGGCCACCTCGAACAGGCCGCGCTTGGTTTGGCGCGCGTCGGTGAAGGCGCCGCGCTCGTGGCCAAAGAGCTCGCTCTCGATCAGGTGCTCGGGCAGGCTGGCGCAGTCGACCTCCATCATGGGGCCGGTTTTGCGCGGGCCCTCGTCGTGAATGGCGTGGGCGAACAGGTCTTTGCCCGTGCCCGACTCGCCGGTGAGCAGCACGGTGGGCGCCTCGACGTCGGCGAGGCGGCGCATGGACTCAAAGAGGCGCTGCATGGCTGAGGACCGGCCGATGATGCGCCCATAGGTCGTGGCGGCTTGGCCGCGGTGGTAGCGCACCTCGGTGGCCAGCCGCTGCTGCTCGAGCACGCGGGTGACCGCCAGGGCCACCTCGCGCAGGTCAAAGGGCTTGCTGAGGTAGGCCTTGGCGCCCAGGCGGGTCGCTTCGAGCGCCGTCTCGACCGCGCCGTGGGCGGTCAACACGATGACTGGCACGTCATCTTCGCGTTCGCGCAGGCGGCGCAGGGCCTCGATGCCGCTCATGCGCGGCATCTTGATGTCGGTGATCACGAGGTCGGGGGTCTGCTGGGCGACCGCGTCGAGGCACTCTTGGCCGTCGGCCGCCTCGTGCACGGTGTAGCCCTCGCTGCGCAGGTGCTCGACCAGCGACCAGCGGATCAGCTCTTCGTCGTCGACCACGAGGATGGTGGCGTCGGTGTGGGCGTCCTGCGGCATGGGCGGCTCCCGGCGGCGGGGTGGGCTGCGGCCCCGCGTCGATGCGTGCTATTCCACACAGGGGCCCGCGTCATCGTCAACAGCGGGCCGCGGGCGCGGCGCTGGCCCAAATTGGCTGCCTTGGCGGGAGCAGCGCTGCCGGGCTGATCTTGAGCAGGCTTTGCCGCGGCGGGCGGGGCCGAGCCCAAAGCCTGACCGGGCGCAGGGGGACGGCACGGGCCTTGCTTTGTGCGGGGCGAAGGGCGGCCCACGCCGCGCCGGAGCACCAGGAGACCCCCATGAGCCTCGCCATGCCCACCCTGATCGTCAGCCCCTCCTCCCTCGCGGCCCGTCGGGCCCCCGCGCCGACCGCGGCGCCGAGCGCCCACCTGCGCGCCGTCGGCGGCTGCGGGCTGTCGACCGGCAGCGGCTGCCCCTGCGCCCGGCCCTGCGCCGAGGTCGACCAGAACGCCCCGCTGATGCGGGATGGCGAGGGCGTGCGCTTCCGGCGCGGCGAGGTGCTCTGGCGCCAGGGAGAGCCCGCCTCGGCGCTGATCTCGGTGTGCACCGGCGCGGTCAAGCTCACCCGCCGCTGGCCCGACGGCCGCGAGATGATCCTCGACCTCGTCTTTCGCGGGCAGCTGATGGGTGAGGCGGCGGCGGTGCCCGGGGCGGTGCACGCCACCACCGCGGTCGCCCTGAGCGCTGGCCGGGCCGTGCGCGTCGAAGAGCTTGCGCTGCGGCGCATGTTGCGCGAGCAGCCCGCGCTGAGCACCACCCTGCTCGGCCTGGCCGTGGCCCGTCAGGCGGCCTTTACCCGGCGCCTCGACGAGCTGAACCACGGCGCGGTCGAGAGCCGGCTGGCCCGGGTGCTGCTGCGGGTGGGCGATGAGGTCGGCCTCAAAGACTCGCGCGGGGTCTTTGTGCCGGTGCACCTCAGCCGCGGCGACCTGGCCGATCTGGTCGGCTGCCGCGTCGAGACCACCATTCGCATCATGACCCGCTGGCAGCGCGAGGGCGTGGTCGAGACCCAGCGTGAGGGCCTCGTGCTGCGCGACCGGGCGGCGCTTGAGGCCGCCGGTCAGGAGCAGGTCGAAGAGGCGGCGGTCTGAGCGGCGGGGGCCCGGCCCCCGAGCGGGGCAGCGGGCGCCCCTCGGCGCGCAGAGCCCGTCGGCCCTCAGAGCCCGTCGGCCCTCAGAGCCCGTCGGAGCTGGACGCCATCGCCTTGAGGTCGAGCAGGGCGAGCTTGTCGGCGAACTTCGTGCCCGGGTAGACCTCGAGGATCTTGACCTGGACGGCGTTCCACGTGCCGGAGTAGCCCTGGACCGCCGGCACCATGACCGAGTGCGGGCCGGCGGTGTCGGGCAGCTCGAACTCGAGCGTGCGGTTGTCGGTGGTCACGCTGACCTTCTTGGGGCGGGCGTGGGTCTTGGGGCCGGGCACGAGGCGCAGGCTCGACAACATCACGCCCTTGGCGGTGAGCGTGAAGCCCGCGCCCTCGGCCGGGGCCGACCACATGGTCTTGGGGTTCTTGTCGAGCAGGGCCTCGCGCGTGCCCTCGGCCTCGCTGGAGATGGCCGTGATCGCCGGCACCGCGTCGAACTCGCCGAGGATGACCAGCGCCTCGCTGACCGCGAGGTTGGGGTAGTCCTTGCCCTCGTAGACCTCGAGCACCTCAATCTTGACCTTGCCGCCGAACTCGGACTCGCCCTTGATGTCGGGGATGTCCATGATCTGCATGGTCATCTTGTCTTCGAAGCTGACCTCGGCGGGGGTGCCCACCGCGCTGAGCGCGCCGCCTTCGCCGGCGACCAGGGCGGTGACCCGCACCTTCTTGACCCGGGCGTAGTCGAGGAAGGTGCCCTCGTCTTTGGCGAAGCCGACCACGAGGCCAATCTTGTCGACCTCGATGCGCGGGATGTCGATGAGGATGTGCTCGCCGACGTTCTCGGACTCGCCCGGCAACATCCAGCAGGTGTCCATCTTGCCGTCGAGGGCCGCCTGGGCGTTGTAGTAGTTGGCGCCCATCTTGGTCTCTTTTTTGAAGCTCGAGACGGTGGCGCCGGCGAGGGCCGCGGCGGGGAGCAGCAGGCCGAGGGTCAGGGTCAGGGTGCGGAGCGGAGCGATGGACAAGGTGGGCCTCCTCACGGGTGCGCGGCCAGGGCCTGCCTCAGCGAGCGCGCCGAGGGGTGGCGCCGAGTGTAGCACGCGGGGGCGGCCATCCCCGCCCGGCGCGCAGCCCGCCGCGGAACGGTGCGCCAACGGACTCAACTTGTGTTGCGTGTCACAGCGCATTGACATAGCGGAGCGACTCGATACAACGCGCAGATAGACGGAGCGTGCATCAATGTCACCTGGTCCTTTGGCGTTGCGCGATGGGGGGCATCGCAAAGTTGCAACACCGAAACGAAGCCGTCAGGAACGGGGCCGCGAGACCCGCGAACGCATCCTCCAAGCAGCCTATGAGCTGCTGCTTGACGGCCCCCTCCCCAAGATGGAAGAGCTGGCCACCGTCGCCGCTGTGTCGCGCACGACAATCTACCGGCACTTCCCTTCGCATGACGCGCTGCTCCACGAGGTGCAAGGCCGGTATGGGCTCGCACCCAACGCAGTGGCCACGGCCAAGTCACTGGTGCTCGACGCGGCGGCGGCCCTCATCCTCGAGGTGGGGCTGGCTGGGCTGACCGTGCAGGGCGTGGCCGACCGGGCCGGCGTCTCGCCGATGACCGTCTACAAGACCTTCGGCGACAAGGCGACCCTGCTGGCCGCTGTCTTCGGCGAGCGTGGGCCGGGTGTGGGCCTCGAGGCCCTGCTGCCCCCGGCGAGCCTGGGCCCTTGCGTCCCCGCCCTGCGCGGGCTGACCGAGGTGGGCCTGCAGCACTGCATGCGCCACCGGGCGATGCTCCGCCACATCTTCTGCCCCGCTCCGTCGATGGGGGGTGTGTGGGACCTCGCGCTGCGGGCCGCGCGGGCCACCCGCGACGCGTGGACGGGGCCGTTCTCGGTGTGGATGGCCGAGGGTGCGCTGCGCCCGGGGCCGCCGCACCGCGCCGTGACCGACCTGTTCACCCTGATCAGCGCGGTGGCGCTGTTTGACGACCACGAGCCGGCGGCGACCGGGCCCGCCTTTGACGCGGTGGTCGACGACGTGCTCGAGCGCTTCTTGCACGGGGCGGGCGCGCAGCGGGCGGCTTAGGGGCGACGAGCTCCCCGCTGCGCTGCCTCTCTGACCTCGGGGCTCCCGAATGCGCGGCTTTAGGGGGCGCTCTCGCCGGGGTCTTCGACCGCCATGAGCGCGATGTCGATGCCGCCGAAGCCCTCGCCGGTGGGCACGCGACCGTCGCTGCCCACGGTGCCCACGGGCTCGCCCACGTCGTTGAGCACACCGTCGGCGTTGAGGTCGGCGAAACCCCAGAGGTAGACGAAGGAGTTGGCGGCGAGCAGCAGCGAGAAGTCGCGGGTCGCCGCGCCAGAGATCTCGCCCCAGCTGAACTTCTGGTAGGCCAGCACGGTGGCCGCGTCGACCTCGAACTCGCGCAGCGGCCGTGAGCTGAGGGCCGCCACGTAGACGTCGGTGCCCGCGGGCAGGGTGGAGAAGGCCCCATCCGCCATGCGGACCTGCCCGGACAGCGTGGCGAAGCTGATCGGGTTGACCCCGGGACGATCCCCGAGGGGGATATGGATCGGGTAGTTGTTCATGTTGACGTTGCCGACGAAGACCGGGTTGCTGTCGGTCGCCGCGTCGGTCGAGAAGACCCCCCACTTGTCGTTGGGGTCGAAGAGGCCGTTGCGGTTCGCATCCCAGGCGGCGGCGAGGCGCATCGTGCCGTAGTCGGCGCAGACCTCGAGGGTGTAGGGCGCGCGGGCGCCCACCCCAGTGCGGTCGGGCTCGACCGAGACGACGTGGTAGGGGCCGTTCCCGGCCTCATCGACCAACATCACGCCGATCGGCCCGCCGAAGTAGTCGAGGCTGACCGTCACCGTGCCGGTGATGTTGATGGTGCCGGCCTCGCCGCAGACGATCTCTTCTTGCTCGATCGCGAGGATGTCGATGTTGACGTCATCGTAGACGACATCATTGCTGAGGAAGAGGGCCTCGGGGTAGACCCCGCGGGGGTCTTCGCTGCCGATGACGCCATCACCCAGCACGTCGAGCGCGGCGTAGACCAGGATGTTGGTCTCGGCCTGGGCGCCGACCCGCATCTGGTAGGGGCTGGCCCCCATCACCGGCTCGGTCACCGCCTCGGTGCCCGCGTAGAGCTGCACCGGCTGGTCGGCGGTGGGGACGGTGTAGGCGCCGACGAAGAGGGTGCCGAAGGGGAAGGCGTCGTAGCCGGACTCTTCCCACGGCACGATCGCGCGGTTGCCCTCGTCGTCGTCGCGGGCGAGGCTGACCGTGACGTTGCCGTTCACCCAGCCCTTGTAGGGGTAGGACTCGATGTCGTAGACGTCGTCGTCGGGGTTGTCGCCGCCGTCGCCCGCCCCGCCGTCGCCGGCGGCGCCGTCGCTCTCTTCTTCGGCGGCGCCATCTTCGCCCCCACCTTTGGCGGAGCAGGCGGCGAGGGCGCCGGGGAGGAGGAGCAGCGGGAGCAGGGCGGCGAGGCGCATGGGGACTCCGGAGGAGACGACGCGGGCGGCGTCATCCTACCAGAGCGGAGGGCCGCGGCGCTGGCCGATCACGTTGCCCGCGCGCGGCTGCCTGCCTCGGCCTCAGTCGACGATCGACAGGGTGAGGTCGAGGCCCGAGATGTTGGTGGTCCCCACCACGATCCGGCCGTCGACCCCCACCGAGGCCACCGGCTCGAGGGTCTGGTTGACCAGGCCGCCCGCGTCGGGGTCGCCGTAGCCCCACAGGTAGACCACGCTGTTCGCCGGCACCAGCAGGGTGTAGGGCTTGCTCAGCTCGACGCCGAGGTTGTCGGCGGCCCAGGCCCATTGTTTGGTGTCGAAGTCGGCGGTCGAGGCGAGCAGGTTGAACTCGGCGTTCTGGCGGTACTTCAGCGCGGTGACGTAGACGTCGCCGGCGGTCATCGCGACCAGCGGGTCTGACCAGCCGGTGATGGTGCCGCTGAGCTGGACGAAGGGGATGACGCTGATGCCGGGGCCATCACCGAGGGGGATCTGCACCGGGTAGTCGACCAGGTCGGTGTTGCCGATGAGGATGGGGTTGCCGTCGACGTCGAGGGCCAGCGTGGTCGCGCCCCAGGTGTCGGCCGGGTCGATCATGCTGTTGCCGTTGCTGTCGATGGCGCCGACGAGGTTGCGCTGGCCCAGGTAGGCGGGGACCTCCATCGTGTAGGGGCCGCTGACGTCAGAGCTGCCCGCGCCGGTGCTGCTCAGCGTGGCCCGGGTCGAGGCGATCGGCCCCGTGCCGTCGAGGTTGACCAACATCACCCGGGCTTGGCTGGCGCTGTAGCCGGCGGTGACCAGGGCCTCGCCCGAGATGGTGACCGACTCGCCGCCGCCGCCCCCATCAGACCCGCCGCCGCCCTCGGTGACCAGCACCTGAATGACGATGTCGACGCTGGTCAGGCTGAGCCCCTCGGTGATGGGGATGCGCAGCGGCCAGACGCCCACCGGGTCTTGGCTGCCCACGATGTCGTCGCCGTCTTCGTCGAGCGAGGCGTAGACCAAGATCTCGCCCTCTTCCGCCATGACGATGGGCAGGGTGTAGGGGTTGACCGGGGCGGGGCTCGGGACCACCGCGGTGCCGACATAGGTCTGCAGGCCCGGGCTCGGCTCGGCGTAGCCGCCGACGAAGATCTTGCCGTAGGGCCAAGTGATGCTGCCGTCGGTGTTCACGAAGGGGGAGTCTTCCCAGGCCAGGGGCTGGATGTCGCCGCCGCTGTCGAGCTGGGTCAGCTGCACCGTGATCGTGCCGCTGACCTCGGCCTGCACGCTGGGCACGCCGTCATCGCCGCCGCTGTCGTCATCGCCGCCGTCGCCCGCCTCGTCGCCGCCCGCGTCATCGGCGCCCGCGTCGTCGGCGCCCGCGTCATCACCGCCCGCGTCGTCGGCGCCCGCGTCATCACCGCAGTCGTCGCCGCCGCAGCCATCGTCGACCCCGCTGTCTTTGGTGTCGTCGTCATCATCGCAGCCGGCGAGCGCGGCGAGGCAGAGCAACATGCGGGGGGCGAGCAGGGCGGCGGAGCGTGGGCGCATGGAGCCTCCAAGGTGGCGGAGCGAGGGCAGTCGGCCGGGAGTGTACACGAGGCGTGTACATGGGCTCACAGGCTTTTGACCGGGCGCGCCAAAAACGACGGCGCCCGCGTCGGCTGCCCCTGGGGCGCGCCGGCGCGGGCAGGCCCGCGGCGCCTCAGCTGCGCTCGACGATGATGAACTCGACCCGGCGGTTGGCCGCCCGGCCGGCCTCGGTGTCGTTGTTCTGCAGCGGGTACATCTCGCCGAAGCCCCGCGCCTCGAGGCGCTCGACGGCCACGCCCTTGCCCACGAGGTAGCGGCGCACGGCCTCGGCGCGCGCCCCGCTCAGCTTGAGGTTGTTGGCGTCGGGGCCGACGTTGTCGGTGTGGCCCTCGATGCGCACCAGCTTGAGCTCGGGGTGCTCGACCAGCACCTTGGCGATCTCGTCGAGCAGGTCGTAGCTGCGGGTCTGGATCGAGTCCTTGCCGGTGTCGAAGTAGATCTTCTCGGTGATCTTGATCGCCTCGCCCTGCACCTGCACGCGGCCGTCGGGGCAGCCGTCGCCGTCCTCGTTGCCGTTGAAGTCTTCGGCCACCGCCGGGCAGCGGTCGACGTCATCGGGGATGCGGTCGTTGTCTTGGTCGGCCCGGGGGCGCGAGTCGGGGCAGCCGTCTTCGTCTTGGTAGCCGTTGACCACCTCAGACTCGTTGGGGCAGCGGTCTTCGACGTCGACAACGCCGTCGCCGTCGTTGTCATTGTCGGGGCAGCCGTCGGTGTCTTGGAAGCCGTCGTCGTCCTCGGGGTCGTCGGCGCACTGGTCGCGCTCGTCGGGGATCTTGTCGACGTCGTTGTCTTTGTCAGGGCAGCCGTCGGCGTCTTGGTAGCCGTCTTTGTCTTCGGGGCTGTCGATGCAGCCGTCGACCCCGTCGTTGATGCCGTCAAGGTCGCTGTCTTTGGAGTTCGGGTCAAAGTCGGGGGCCACGGTGAGGCCAAAGACCCCGCGCCAGTCGGGCGCGCCAAAGCCGGCGAGGCCCGCGCCGCCGCCCAGGTTCACCGTCACCATGTCGCCCGCGTAGAGGCGCAGGCCGGCCAGCAGCTCGGCGGGGGACTGCGCGGCGCGGCCACCGCCCAGCTCGCCGTGGACCTCGGCGACCAGCTCGATCGGGTCTGCCGGGCGCCAGCCGCCGGCGGCGCCCCAGGTCATCGCGCCGCCCACGTGCAGGTCACGCAGGCGGTCCTCGCCGCGCACCGCGTAGCCCGCGCTCACCGCCGCGCGCAGGCCGTGTTGACGGTCCTGCACGCTGTCATCGGCGAGCTCGAGCGTGGCGCTGGGGCTGAAGCCCAGGCCGCCGTCGCCCAGAAAACTCTCGCCGGCGCCGGTGGGCAGGCTGAGCGGCAGGTTCACCGCGAGGCCGACCGGGAAGTCCTCGGGGTTCAGCGCGATGAGCTTGGGCGTGACCACGATGTCGTTGATGCCGGTGGCCCGCAGGCCCTGGGCCTCGCCGCCCACGCTGTCGAGCGTCGTGCCCTGCTGGCTCAAGGTCAGCGGCACGTCGATGGCCAAGCTCGAGAAGCCGCCGATGCCCATGGCCACCCCGAGGTGGGTGCGCAGGCGACCGTCGACGATGGCGTCGCCGCGCTCATCTTCGGCGCCGCCCAGGGGGCGCACGCGCTCACCGTTGGCTTGCAGCACCACGGGGTCGTTCTCGTAGCCGCCCCACAGCGAGAGCCCGAGCTGCAGATGGCGGAGCGTGCTCGCGCCGCCGCTGTGCAGGTAGCCGGTGGTGTCGGCGTGGGGCTGGAAGAGCTCGAAGTCGACGGTGCCGTCGGCCTCGGCGGCCTCGGCGGTGGCGCTGAGCAGCAGCAGGGGGAGGAGGGCGGCGGAGCGCGGGCGGCGGGACATCATCAAGCCTCGCGCCGGGGCTGGCGCCGGCGGAGCGCGGCCAAGCCGAGCACGAAGAGGGAGGGGAGGAGGGCGGCCGGGGCCCCGCCGGCGGCCGCGCACAGGCCGCCGCCGCTGAGCGCGCCGAGCGCGGTGGGCGTGGAGCAGCCGTCGTCGACCAGGCCGTTGCAGTCGTTGTCGATCGCGTCGCCGCAGGCCTCGACCGCGCCGGGGAAGACGCTGGGGGCGTCGGGATCCTCGTCGGCGGGCGCGTCGCGGCAGTCGCCGTCGGCCACGCTCAGCCCGTCGCCGTCGCGGTCGAGGTAGGGGTCGTCGACCACGCCGTTGCAGTCATTGTCGGCGCCGTCGGGGATGCCGCCCGCGGCCGGGTCACCCTCGTCGCCGGCCGGCGAGACCGTGGCGCTGGTGTCGTCGCAGTCGGCGCCGGGCGAGCCGTCTTGTGCGCAGCAGTCGACGCCGTCGACGCAGACCTCGGGGCTGGCGTAAAAGCCGTCATCGTCGAGGTCGCAGGCGTCTTCGCCGTCGCAGTCTTGGTCGACCGCGTCGTAGGCCACCTCACGCGCGTCGGGGTTGACGCTGGCGTCGGTGTCGTCGCAGTCCCAGCCCTCGCCATCGGTGCGCAGCTCGGGGGCGCAGGGGGTGAAGCCGTCGCCGTCGAGGTCGAAGTCATCGGCGCAGCCGTTGCAGTCATTGTCGAGGCCGTCGTCGAGCTCGGGCGCGCCGGGCCGCAGCGCGGTGTCGCCGTCGTCGCAGTCGCCCTCGACCTCGGCGTAGCCATCGCCGTCGTCGTCGGTGGTGCCGTCGTCGCGCACGCCGTCGCAGTCGGCGTCGTCGTTGGCCTCGCCATAGGGGCTGCGGGCGCCGTCGATCGCGTCGGGGTTGACGTCAGGGTCGCTGTCGTCGCAGTCACCGGTGGCCGGGGTGTAGCCGTCGCCGTCGGTGTCGCGCCCAAAGTCGGGGCAGTTGCTGTTGGCCTCGCCGGGCGTGGCGTAGAGGCTGCCAAAGGGCACGTCGGAGTCGCACCAGTTCTGCGGCAGGTCGTTGGCCCACTCGAGCCCGAGCGCGTTGCGGTTGACCTGGTAGGAGTTGTCTTCGACCTCGAGTCGCCAGGAGCCGGAGCTGTCCCAGGTCAGGGCGTCGATGGTGGTCGTGCCCCACTTCAGCCGGATGCTGTCGGCCCGGTGGTCGAGCTGAAAGACGTCAAGGCCCGAGCCATCGCCGTAGACATAGTCGACCGAGACGCCGCCGTTGCGCGCCGTGTTGCCGTCGATGCCGAAGACGACGTAGCCGCCTGCAGGCACGATCAACGAGCTGCTGACCGTGAAGCCCGGCTCGTCGTCGGTCTCAATGGTGAGGTTCAGCAGGTCGATGGGCCCGTCGGTCGGGTTGTGCACCTCGAACCACTCGCCCCAGTAGTTGGGCACGGTGCGCGGCTCGGCCAAAAACTCGCTGATGATCAGGTCGCCGGGGGCGGAGGGGGAGGCGGCGTGCGCCGCCGCCACCAGCAGGAGGAGGCTCGGCATGGGGGTCCTCGGCGGATCGGCCCGGGGCCCGCGCAGACCGCGCGCCCAGACGACCCGGGCAGGACGCTATCACGGCACCCCCACGCGGTGCCCGACCCCCGGGCCCTGGAGCGCGCCCGCGCGGCTCTCGGCGATGACCCTGCGGTGTCACGCGCCGCCGCTCAGCGCGGGGGCGTGGGCGGCAGAAGCGGCGGCGGGGTGGGCGGCAGGCCGCCGGGCCCGGGCGCGCCGGGGCGCACCGCGATCCGGGGCATGGCGCCGCCGGGCTGGACCTGCAGCTCAATGGTGATGGGCGGCGGATCTTCGGCGCCGATCACCAGCGGGTTGCCCAGGTAGATGCCCATGGGGTCGCCCTTGCTCGGGCCGTTGGCGTCGAGGTCCGAGAAGGCCTCGAGCACGATCTTCCCGTAGCCGCGCGGGGCCTTGATCTCGACCAGGCCGGGCTCTTCTTTGAGCTTGCCGATGTGGCGGCGGCCCCCCGGCCGGCTCGGATCTTCGACAAAGAGGTCGAGGTCGATGGTCTTGCAGTCCGCGCAGGCCAGGGTCACCTTCAGCGTGACCGGGGCCTCGCCGAGCTCGGCGAAGGGGGGCATGGCGCCGGGCGCGCCCCGGCCCATCGGCGGCGGGCCGACCGGCACGCCCTCCCCGTGCGGCACGGCGCCGCCGGGGACATTTTGGTGCTGGGGGCCGTTGGGATCACCCCCCGGCGCGCCGGGGGGCGCGTCGGCTTGGCGGGGCGCGCCGCCGGGGGCCCCGGGCGGGGCGTCGGCGTGCGCGACGGCGGTGCCGCGGCCGCCCGCGATGAGGATCAGCTCCAGACCGCTGATGTCGACCGATGCCACCTGCACGCTCAGGTCGACGTAGGGGTCGGTGCCGTTTGGCCCGTCGGTGTCGGGGTCTTGGAAGGCCTGGATGCTGAGCGCTCCGGCGTCGACGGGCACCTTCAGGCTGAAGGCGCCGGGCCCATCCAGCATGAGCTTGCCCTCGGACCGCATGCCGCCGGCCGCCTTGGGGTCGGGCACCTGGATGGTGAGGTCGACCGGGGTGGCGGCGATCGACTGATCTCCGCCCACGGTGCCAGAGACGGTGACCGTCGGCCCGCTGTGGCCGGCGAAGGGCACGTTGCTCCCCCCACCGTCGTCGTCCTTGGCGTTGGCGGTGTAGGCGGGGTCGAGGGGCACGGCCACGCCGGTCACCCGCTCAGGCCAGCAGCCCGAGAGCAGGGCGAGCAGGCCGGGGCCGGCCCAGCGCGGGCTCATGCGGCGCGCGCCGCGCGGTACCAGGCCACGGTGCGGCGCAGGCCCTCGGCGAGGCCCACCTGGGCCCGCCAGCCGAGCAGGGTCGCGGCTTTTTCGGCCGAGAGGCACTTGCGGGGCTGGCCGTCGGGCTTGGTGGGGTCGAAGGTGATCCCTCCCCGGTGATCGGCGGCGGCGCAGACCGCCTCGGCGAGGGCGGCGATGCTGTGCTCCTCCCCCGTCCCGATGTTGATCGTGGTCGGCTCATCGAGGTCGGCGCAGCGCAGAAGGCCCTCTACTGCGTCATCAATGTAGATGAACTCGCGGGTGGGCCGGCCGCTGCCCCAGACGGTCAGCGGCGCCTCGGGCGGCAAGGACACCACCCGTTGCAGCAGGGCCGAGACCACGTGCGCGCGGCCGGGGTCGAGGTGGTCGCCGGGCCCGTAGAGGTTGGCGAGCAGGGGGGTGACGGCGAAGAAGCGGCGCTGGGCCCAGTAGGCGGCGCACAGATCGATGAGCGTGCGCTTGGACTGGGCGTAGGGCCCGTTGGTCGGCTCGGGATAGCCGTCCCACAGGTGATCTTCGGTAAACGGCACCGGGCAGAGCCGCGGGTAGGCGCAGGCCGAGCCCGCCCCGATGAAGCGCGTCGCCCCGCAGGCCTCGGCCGCCTCGATGATGTGCGCGTTCATCAAGGTGTTGTGCAGGCCGCTCTCGATGGGGTGCGCGGCCATCCAGCCCAGGCCCCCGCCGTCGACCGCGCAGTGCACGACGATCTCGGGCCGGGCCTCGGCCAGGGCGGCCTTGGTCGCGGCGCGGTCGAGCAGGTCGAGCGCGGCCCGGCTGGGCGCCCAGACCTCGGCCCCCTCGGCGGTCAAGCGGTCGCAGACCGCGCGGCCCAAGAAGCCGCGGGCCCCGGTCACGAGCACGCGGCGGCCGGCGTAGCGGGCCGAGAGCGGCGGCAGGGCGGCGGACATGGCGCCTCAGACGTTGGAGTAGGGGTTGCGGATCCGCAGCAGGGGCAGGCCGGCGACCAGCTCGCCGAGGCCGCGGTCGATGTCGACGGTGATCTCGTAGCCAGAGGCCCGGATGCGGCTGTAGTCGACCGCGTAGTCGCGCTTGTCGTCGTCGCTGCCGATCTCGGCGAAGTGCACCAAGAAGTCGAGGCGCTGCTTGAGCAGGCCGACGATGTCCTCTTTGGTGTAGTTCATCGAGTCGTGGCCGACGTTGTAAATATCGTGCTGCAGATGATCCCAGCGGTCGATCATGTGCAGGAAGGCCCGCGCGATGTCAGACACGTGGATGAAGGTGCGCCGGAAGCGCCGCTCGTAGACCACGAGGTAGCGGTTGTGCACCGCCTGCCAGGCGAAGTCATTGATCATCAGGTCAAGCCGGATGCGCGGCGCCAAGCCAAAAGCGGTGGCGAAGCGCATCGCCACGCAGTTGCCGCGGGCGCGGCACATGCCCTCGGCCTTGGTCTTGGTCTCGCCGTAGAGCGAGAGCGGGTTCAGCGGCGTGTCTTCGGTGCAAATGCCCTCGACCTCGCCATAGTTGGAGCCCGTGCTGCCATAGAGCAGGCGGGTCTGGGGCCGCAGCGCGTCGAGCAGGTTCTGCGTGCCGTCGACGTTCACCTCGACCGCCCGCCGCGGCATCTTCTTGCACAGCGGGTAGCCGACCAAAGCGGCGAGGTGCACGACGGAGTCGGCGTCTTGCACCTGTCGCCGCAGCGCCGGCCCGTCGGTGATGTCGACCTCGGCAAAAGAGAAGCGCGGGTGCAGGAAGTGGTGCAGGATGGCCTGCCCGCCGTACATCAGGTTGTCGACGCAGCGCACCCGGTAGCCCTGGTCGAGCAGCCGGGGGATCAACATCGAGCCGATGTAGCCGGCCCCGCCGGTCACCACAACGAGCTGGTCGGCGTTCTGCGCGCGCTGCGCGGCGTCGGTCACGCCGGGGAGCCGGCCGTCTGCTGCTGGGTTCGCCATCGGGCCTCCGGGCCCGCGAGCATAGCCCAAGGGCCCGCGCGCTCAGGCGCCGCGGAAGGCCTCGGCCAAGGCCTCGGCGAGCAGCGCGCCGTGGCGCTCGTCGAAAGCGTGGGATTGTCCAACGAAGAGGCCGCGGTCGTGCACGGCGTCGGCGACGGGCAGCGGGCCGGCCAGCTCGACCGCGGGCAGCCGCGCGAAGGCCGGCTGGCGCGCGAGGTTCGCGCCCGAGATGGGCCGGGTCGAGATGCCCCGGGCCTCGAGGCGGGCGCAGAGCTGGGGCCGGCTGAGCGGGCTGTCGGCGTCGAGCACCATGGGGAAGGCGAAGGCGGCGTGCGTGGTGCCAGGCAGCTCGGGGAAGACCCGCAAGGGCAGGTTCAAGGCGGAGATCTGGGCGCACCAAGCCGCGTGGTTGGCCCGCCGGCGGTCCAAGAAGCCGGGCAGGCGCCGGACCTGGTGCACGCCGAAGGCGCCGCAGAGATCGGGCATGCGCAGGTTGTAGCCGGCGCTCACAAAGAGGAAGCGCTCGTCAATCTCGGGGTGCTGGGCCACCAGGGCGGCCTTGTCGCTGCGCTCGCGCACCCAGCCGTGCGCGCGCAGGCTGCGCATCGCGTCGGCGAGCTCCGCATCGTCGGTGGTGACCGCCCCGCCCTCGACCGTGCTGATGTGGTGCGAGAAGAAGAAGGAGAAGGCGCCGGCCGCGCCCCGGCCGCCGACCCGCCGCCCGTCGACCTCGGCGCCGTGGGCCCCACAGGCGTCTTCGAGCAGGAGGGGGGAGCGGGCCCGGCTCGGGCAGCCGAGCAGGTGCACCGCGAGCACCGGGTCGTCGAAGTCACCCTCGAGGCCGAGCGAGTCGGGGTCGACGTCGGCCAGCACCGGCACGAGGCCCGCTTGGGCCACCGAGAAGAGGCTGGTCGACCAGCCGACCGCCGGCACGATCACCCGCTGGCCGCGCTGCAGGCGGCCGAGCTCGATGAGGCCGGCGAGCATCACGAGCAGGGCCGAGCTGCCCGAGTTGACCGCAACGGCGTGCTGGACGCCGATGTAGTCGGCCCAGGCCCGCTCAAAAGCGGCCACCCGCGGGCCCATGGTCAGCTGCCCCTCGAGCAGGGCCGAGATGGCCTCGGCCACCTCTTCTTTGCCGAAGGGGGCGAGGGCGAGGGGCAGGCTGTCGGCGGGCGCGGGGGCGTCCACGTCCAGCGCGCCAAACTGCTCGACCAGGGCGGCGATCGCCGCGGCGCGGGCGGAGGGGGAGGCGGCGCCCTGGTTCATGTGAACACCTTCGCGTGGGGGAGCTCGTTGAGGAGGACCTTGAGGTGGTCCTTCCCGACCGGCCAGGACAGGGCCTTGCTCTCGCCGCCGGCCCGCTGGCCCTCGACCGTGGGCAGCTCGGCGATGCGCCAGCCCCGCTGCATGGCCCGGATCGAGATCTGGTACTCGATGGGGAAGCGCTTGACCGTGGTGTCGAGCTCGAGCAGGCGGGCGGTGGGCAGGGCGCGGAAGCCGTTGATCGTGTCGGTGACGTAGCCCTGGTGGTTGAACAGGCGGTTGGCCAGCCAGGTCAGGGCCTCGTTCACCCGGGCCCGGGGGCGCAGGGCGTCCTGCTCTTCGTTGATCGCGCCCTTGGCGAAGCGGCTGGCGATGGCCAGATCAGCGCCCTGCAGCACCAGATCGTCGAGGCGGGCGATGTCGGCGGGGTCTTCATTGCCGTCGGGGCTGTAGAAGACCAGCCGGGCGGTGGTCGCGGCGCGGGCGGCCACGCGAAAGGCGGCCCCGCGGCCCCGCACGCGCTGGTCAAGCACTGGCACGCCTTTTTCGGCGAGGAACTCTCGGCTGCCGTCGGTCGAGCCGCCGTCGACGGCGAGCACGCAGGCGAAGTCACCGAGGGGGAGCTGTTCCCACACAGCGCGCAGGCCGTCAATCTCGTTGAGCACCAGCAGGACGATGGTGCTGTCGCGCGGCGGGCCGCCCTGGCTCATGGTGTGCCCCCGCCGGCGCGGTTGAGGCCCTTGGCCTCGATGAAGTCGGCCACCCAGGTCGCGATCAGCGCGTTGCCCGCCGCGTTGGCGTGGCCGCGGTCGTTGGGGAAGTAGAGCTGCTGGCCGTTCACGGCGCGCTCCATCTGGGGCTGCAGGTCGAGGTGGGGCACGCCGAGCTGCTCGGCCGCCGCCTGCAAGATCAAGCGGTGCTGGGCGGTGTAGCCGCTGCGCTCGAGCGGGTAGCCCAACAGCACGGGCGTGGCGCCGGCCGCCTGCACCTTGGCCACCAAGGCCCGCAGGTTCTCGGCGTAGTCGGCCGGGGGCACGCGGAACAGGCCCTCTTCGCCGCCATCAGGGCGCTCTTTGGCCTGCAGCTGGATGTTCCCGAGGCCGGCGCGCAGGCCCATGTAGATGCGGCTGCGGTACAGCAGGTTCTCTTTGAGGAAGCGGGCGTCTTGTTGCAAGACCGCTTGGCTCTTGTCGGTGTAGGCGGCTTTGCGCGAGTCCTGCACGATGAAGCCGATGAGGACGACGTCAGGCTCGTAATTCTTGAGCACCTCGTCCCACAACCAGAGGCCTTGGAAGCTCGTGTAGCCGGGCTGGCCGCCGTTGACGACCTCGACCGCGGCGTGGCCCCGGCTGCGCAGCGTGGCCTCGAGCTGGGCGGGGTAGGCCTCGGCGTCGCCCACACCCCAGCCGAAGGTGGTCGAGCAGCCCATGCTGAGCAGCCGCCAGGCCGACGTAGGCTTCTCGACCGCGTGAACAGGCCCCCGCAGGCCATTCTCGTCGGTTGAGACGCGGAAGGTGGTGCGCTCCTCGTTGTGGGGGAAGCTCTCGCCGGCCAGGCCCGGGTCGGTGATCCAAAAGGGCTCGTTGTGCGCGAAGGTGCCGGTGGGCTTGGGCCAGCCGGCGCTGCGCAGGCCGAGCTCGACCCCGCCGAAGACCACGAGCGTGGTGATCGCCGCGAAGGCCAGCTTGCGGGTCAGCGGGAGCGCGGCCATGACTAGCGCGCGGGCTCGACGTTGATCGCGGCGTGGTCGGTGATCCCGCCGTTTTTGAACCAGATGTTGTCGTAGAAGGTCTTGTCGTTGATCGAGAAGCTGATCTCGCCGTGCTCGGGCGCCTCGAACATGAGCTCAGCGCCGACCGGCTTGATGAGCTCGACCCCGGCCTCGGTCACGAACTTCATGATGAACATGCCGGCCCGGCAGCCCTCGATGGTGCAGGGCCAGTCGCCGCTGGTCGTCGGCTGGGCGGGGTCGCCCTCGACGTTGATCCAGGGGCCCTTGTCGGTGATGCGGAACTTGTCGCCCACCGGCGCCCAGACCCGCACCTTGTCGCCCTTGCAGATGCGCAGGGGGCGCTGCCAGCCGGTGTCGATCTCGAGGTAGTCGAACATCGTGTAGTCGAGCGGGGTGAGGCACTCGCCCGCGGTCAGCTTGGCGGGCAGGGCCTTGATCGCGCTGGCCCAGGCCTCGACCGAGCCCCCGCCGGCCGCAGTACGGCAGGCCTCAAGGTTCTGGCTGACCACCGCCTCGATCTGTGCTGGGCGACCGAGCAGAGTGACCTCGACCTCGTCAATCACGCCCTCTTCGAGGCTCATGCCGCCGTCACGTTTGCCGGCCCACTGCTCTTTCATCGCGTCGAGGGCGGCGGCCCGGGCCATCTTCCGATCCGTCTCGGGCAGTTTGCCCCAGTCGGGCGGGAAGTAGCACTCAAACGCCATTCCGGTGGCCTCTTTGTGCCAACCAACCGGGGCGGCGGCCGGCGGGGGCGGCGGCTTGCACGCGGCGAGGACGAGCAGGGGGAGGAGGGCGGAGGCGGAGCTGCGCATGGTCGGACCACCAGGGGCGCGGGCCGGGGGCGCCGGCTGCGCGGAGGGTGCGGGGTGGGCGCGGTTGGGCCGCGGCGGAGGGGCCGGGGCGGCGGGGCCCCGAGTCGGGCCCAGAGCATGACACAGCGGCGCGCGGGGCGGGCCGTCGGCCGGCTCTTGGTGCTCTGCGACGTCAACCCCGCGAAGCGCGGGCCTGGTCCCGGCGGAGGGCGCGGCGCGGCCGCTGGTCGGGTTGGGGCAAAAACACGCGCGCCCCACGCGCCAGAGCACGGGGGCGGGCGGAGCAGGGGCGCGGCGCCGGTCGCCGGGCCGCAACCGTCGTGTTCAGACCTTGCCGACGAGCTGGAAGGCGATGACCAGCGCGTAGATGACCAGCGACTCGATGAGGGCGAGGCCGATGATCATCGGGGTGAACAGCTTGCCCGAGGCCTGGGGGTTGCGGGCGATGCCGTCGAGGGCGGCCGCGGCGGCCTTACCCTGGCCCAACGCGCCGCCGGCAGCGGCGACGCCGATGGCGAGGCCAGCGGCCATCGCGATGTCGCCCTTGCCGCCGTCTTGCGCGAAGGCCGGGGTGGCGAAGGTCAGGAGCACGAGCGCGGCGGGCAGGAGCTTGAGGGCGTTCTTCATGGTTTCCTCCAAATCAGGGGCAGAGGGCAAGGGTGGGGAGGCTCCGCGAGCCGGCGGGGCCGCGGCGGTGAGGTGGTCCGCCATCGCGGTGCGAGGCACCGCGCGCGGGGGGCCTGGCGGACCAGGCCGTCGGGGCACGGGGGAACTTTAGTGGTGACCCTCTTCGTCGTCATGGCCGACGGAGAGCATCAAGTAGATGGCCGAGAGCAGGGTGAACACGAAGGCCTGCAGGAAGCTGACCCAGATTCCCAAGCCCAAGAAAACGGAGGGCACAAGGACCGGCACCAGGTCGGACATGATGCCGAAGACCAGGTGGTCGCCGTTGATGTTGCCGAAGAGGCGCAGCGTCAGCGAGGCGGGGCGGATGATGAAGACGCCAGCGGCCTCGATCGCGAAGATGAGCGGCGCCAGCCACCACACCGGGCCGGCCATGTGCTTGAAGAAGCCCAGACCAGTGCGGCGAATGCCCTCGAAGACGTAGATGCTGAGCACCACCAGCGACATGGCGAGGTTGGTGTTCACGTTGTCGGTGGGGGGCAAAAAGCCCGGGATCACCGACATCAGGTTGCTCACGAAGATCACCAAGAAGGTGCCCCCGAGCAGCCAGAAGTAGCGGCGGGTGTCGGCCCTGCCGAGCGTGGGCTCAAGCATGCCGATGATCGCGCCGACGAACAGCTCGAAGACGCCGCCGAGGCCGAGGCCGGGCGAGGGCACGAACTGGGCCGCGCCGCCTTTGGGGTCGAGCTTTTTGCCCAGCGCGGCACGGCCCACCGCGGCCAGGGCCAGCAGGAACAGGCAGATGCCCCAGGAGCTCAGCACCCGGATCGCGTCGTCGTGCGATGCGCCGAAGCCTTCGAGCGCATGCACCAGCGGAGACAGCAGCTGGAACCAGGAGAAGTGGTACATCAGGCGTCCTCGGCATCGAGCGTGTGGAACACGCCGCGGGAGGCAGAGAGGAGGAGCACGGCCACGAGCACCGAGCCACCCAGCGCCACCGCCATCGGCGGGAAGTGCGCGAGCAGCAGCGCAGAGCCGCCGACCAGGAGGAGGAGCTTGAGGCCCCAGAGGGCCACGGGCAGGGCTGCCGAGCCGCCCTGCAGGCGGGCCGCGAAGAGGCCGCGCCCGACGACCTGCCACAGCCCGAGGTTGAGCAGGCAGAGCCCGCCCGCCGCGGCGATGCCCAGCGTGACCTGCCGCTCAGCCATCAGCGCGCTCAGCCCCACGATCAGCCCCAGCAGGGCCGCGCTCTGGTGGGTGATCGTGCGGAGGGAGAGGGTCATCGGGGTCTGCGAGGCCTCGCATCGCCAGGGTCAGTCGGACCATGCCGACCATGAGGGCCGCTGTGCTGCAGCCGAGGAGCAGCCATGGAGCGGTGCGGAGCCGGGAGTCGAGGGCATCACCGAGATAGACGCCCAGTACGACCATCACGACGAGCTCGGCGACCGAGGCGGTCGCCCGACCGTAGCGGCGGAGGGTGCGGGGATCCATCTTGAGCGCCGAGGTCAACCGGGGAAGGTCAACCACTCTCCAGCTCCACCCCGGACCGGGGCGGAGCGTGGGGGTAATCCGCCGGGGCGGGCCAGTCAAAGGGCAAGGGCTCCGCTGTCGCCAGTCCGACACGCGGCCAGCGTCAAGCGCTCACCTCGACCGCCTCGATGAGGACACGCACCAAGTGGGCGACCTCGGCCTCGGTCAGGGTCGCGGGCAAGAAGGCGGCCTCAAATTGGCTCGGCGGCATGTACACGCCGCGGTCGAGGGCCGCGCGGTGAAAACGACCGAAGCGACGCAGATCACAGCGCTTGACCGCCTCGAAGTCGGCCGGCGCCTCGGGGTGGAAGTAGACCGTGAACATCGAGCCGACGCGCACAAAGGCGCAGCCCGCCGCCTCGATCGGGCCGCGCAGCCCCGCCTCGACCGCCGCGCCGATCTCGTCGAGCCGCGCGTAGACCTCGGGGCTGAGCTTGCGCAGAACCGCGCGCCCCGCGGCCACGGCCAGCGGGTTCCCCGACAGGGTGCCCGCTTGGTAGACCGGGCCCAGGGGGCTCAGCTTCTCCATAAAAATGCGCTTGCCGCCGAAAGCGGCGAGCGGCAGGCCTCCTCCGACGATCTTCCCCAGGCAGACCAGGTCGGCGTCGACCCCGAAGCGGGCGCAGGCGCCGCCGCGGGCGAGGCGGAAGCCGGTCATCACCTCGTCAATGATGAGCAGCGCGCCATGTTCGGCGGTGAGGCGGCGCAGGCCCTCGAGGTAGCCGGGCGCGGGCGCGATGCAGCCCATATTGCCGGGCACCGGCTCGAGGATGACCGCCGCCACGTCACCTTTGGCGAGGTGGGCCTCGACGGCCCCGAGATCGTTGTAGGGCGCGGTGCGGGTCAGGGCCGCCACCGCCGCGGGGATGCCCGGTGAGCCGGGCCGGGCGAAGGTGGCCACGCCCGAGCCCGCCGCGACCAAAACGGCGTCGTGCGCGCCGTGAAAGTGCCCGTCGAGCTTCACGATCACGTCGCGACCGGTCACGCCGCGGGCGAGGCGCAGCGCGTGCATGGTCGCCTCGGTGCCCGAGCTGCACAGGCGCACCATCTCAAGGCAGGGGTGGGCCGCGCAGAGCTCTTCGGCGAAGCGCACCTCGCCCTCGGTGGGCGCGCCGAAGCTGGTGCCGCCCTTGGCCGCGTCGATGATCGCGTCCAGCACGTCAGGGTCAGCGTGGCCGAAGATGAGCGGGCCCCAAGAGCCGATCAGATCGAGCGCCCGGTTGCCGTCGGCGTCGACCAGCCAGTTGCCCTCGCCGCGGGCGATGAAGGGCGGATCGCCGTCAACCGCGGCGAAGGCGCGCACCGGCGAGTTCACCCCGCCGGGGATCACGCGGCGGGCCTCGGCGAAGAGCGCGGCGGAGCGGTCGTGGGCCGGCGGCGCGGCAGAGGGGGCGGCAGAGGCGGGCGCGGCGGACATCGGGGCTCCGGGGCGGTGGGCGGGGGCCGCGCTTAGCCCGCCGTGGCGCCCCTGCCCGCGGGGCGGGGCGCTATCCCCCGAAGTGACCCACTGGACGGCCATCCCCGCCGATGACCGCCTTGTGGCCGGCGACGTAGTGCGCCCGGACCTTGTGCAGCGCCCGCTCGGCCACCGCCTCGAGCATGCCGCCGAGGGTCGCGTGCACGAAGCGGGTGATCAGGCCCTCGGGGATCGAGCCGCCCACCACCGAGGTCGCGTGGTAGCCGAGCAGGGTGTGCTCGGGGTCGAGCGCGATGACCAGCCAGGCGCCGTGGTTCACCGGCGTCCACACGGCCTCGGCCACCGCCTCGGGCGGGATCTTGGCGAGGCGCCCGGCGGCGATCAAGCCGCCCAGCTCGGCCTCGCCCCCCGCGCGCAGGCGCCAAGGGTGCTCCCAGGCGCGGTTGCCGGTGCTCGCGGCCAGGCTGTGGTTATTGGTGACATCGACGAGCCAGTGCCGATCGGCGAAGGGTCGGGGCAGATCGAGCATGCCGTACCAACGTGAGCGATCAGGGGGCGCGAACTCGACGCGGACCTCGGTCACCTCGCCGCTCTGGACGTAGTGAGGGTCTTGGCAGGCCACCCAGACCACGTCGCGCGGCGCGGGGATGACCCGCAGGCCGGTCGCCCGACGGGGCTCGTCGGGGTCGCCGCCCGGCTGATCCAGCACCCGGACCACCTCGCCGCGGATCAGCGCCGTGCGCTGGGCGTCGGTCAGCCGGGGCAGAGGGAGCTGGGCGTTGCGGTCATACTCGGCCATCGCGGCCGCCAAGGCAGAGACGGAGAGGGGCGCGACCACCGCCGGGCCGGACGCGTGGGCGCCCGGACCGCTGAGCAGCGGCGCGGCCCCGAGGACAGCGACCAGGGCGATGAGGTGGAGGAGGGGGGCGGCGCGGGGCCGGGGCGGGCAGGACGGCGTGCGCATGGGCGGAGCCTGCCACATCCCGCGGCCGTTGGGCGAGGAGATCGCCGGATCAAGGCGAGGCCGTCAAGGGGCGCGGGCCAGCCACGCGGCGTCGACCTCGCCGTCATGCTCCCCGAGGCGGGGCGCCCGGCGCTCTGCCCCGCGCCCGGCCCCGTCCATGGCGAAGGGGAGGCGCAGGGTGCGGACCGCCTCCCCCGTTTGGGGGTGCGGGTGGGAGAGCGTCACCAAGCCGTCAAGGGCCTGCTCGACGCTCAAGATGGGCCCGCAGGGCACGCCGGCCGCGGTGAGGCGCGCGGTCCAGCCGGCCACCGTGTCCTCGGCGAGGCGGCGGCAGAGCCAGGCGTCGAGCTCGGCGCGGGCGGCCACCCGGTCGGCGTTGCGGGCGTAGGCGGGCAGGGCGCCGCGCTCGGGCTCGCCGAGCGCTTTGCAGAGAGTGACCCACAGCGCGTCATTCCCGACGCAGAGGTTCAGGTGGCCGTCTGCCGCCGGGTAGCTGCCAAAAGGGTGGATGGAGCGGTGGTGGTTGCCCATGCGCGGCGCGGCGGCCCCGGCGTTGAGCCAGGCGCTGGCGTGGTAGGTCAGCAGGCTCAGCGTGCTCTCGTGCAGCGAGACCCGGACCGTCGCGCCCTCGCCGCTGCGCTGCTTGCGGTGCAGCGCGGCGAGGATGGCGATGGCCGCGTTCATCCCGCTGGCCAGGTCGGCGATGCTGGCTGGGCACTTGTGGGGCTCGCCCTCGACCGGGCCGGTCAGCGCCGGGATGCCCGAGAGGCCCTGCATGAGCAGGTCGTAGCCAGGGCGGGGGTCGTCGGGGTCGTCAAAAGCCTGGATGGTGCAGACGATCAGGTCGGGCCGCTCGGCGCGCAGGGCCTCGGCGCCGAGCCCGAGGCGCTCCATCACCCCGGGCCGGAAGTTCGAGAAGACCACGTCGGCGGCCAGCGCCAGGGCGCGGGCCCGGGCCTGCCCTGCGGGGTCCTTGAGGTCGATGGTGACCGAGCGCTTCCCCCGGTTGACCGAGAGGAAGTACGTGCTCTCACCGGACAGGAAGGGGGGGCCGAAGGCGCGGGTGTCGTCCCCCTCCCCTGGATGTTCCACTTTGACGACGTCGGCGCCAAGATCGGCGAGAAAAAGTGAGCCATAGGGCCCGGCGAGCACCCGGGTGAAGTCGAGCACGCGCACACCAGATAAGGGTAACATCGTATTATCTTCCCGGTGCGCCCGGGCGCGCGGCCCCGCCGTCTGGCCGGGTGGTCGTCGGGACTGGCCGCGGTCCGCTGCTGCGCCACCTTGGGCGCTAGGGTGTAAACCGTATGTCTCGTCGCACGGCCGCGGTGGCGCGCCCTGCGCTGTAATTGTCACTCAGTGTAACCATGAGGTCAGCGAAACACCGGACAAGCGCGCCCAACGGGATACACTGGCGGGCGGTCATTCGTGGGGTTTCTCCAATGGGCCGGGTTTCGCACGGAGTTTTCCGTGCAAAGACGCCACCCACCCCGTCTGTGTGCCGAAGCAGCGCGCTGCGCGCCCCTCCTCCCGGGACAGGAGCGCGCGCTCCCGCGACTGCGGTTAGCGTCCACCACGGCTCGTCGGCCCCGGCCCGAGCTAGCCCACCCCAGATCCCCGGATCATCCGATCCCCGGAGCGCACGATGTCGTACAAGATTGAGGAGATCGAGGGCGTCGGTCCCAAGTTCGCGGACCGCCTCGCCAAGGTCGGCGTCAGCACCACCGGCGAGCTGCTCGACCGCGCCGCCACCCCGGCCGGCCGCAAAGAGCTGGCCGAGAAGGCCGAGGTTCGCCCCGACCTGGTCCTCAAGTGGGCCAACATGGCCGACCTTCTTCGCATCGAGGGCGTGAGCGGCCAGACCGCCGAGCTGCTCAAGAAGTCCGGCGTCGACACGGTGAAGGAGCTGGCCCAGCGCAACGCGGCCAACCTGACCGCGAAGCTCAACGAGGTGAACGGCAAGCGGAAGGTCGCCCTCGAGGTGCCGACCGAGGCGCAGGTGGCCAGCTTCATCGCCGCGGCCAAGAGCCTGCCGGGCAAGCTCAACTACTGAGCGGCCGCTGCGCCTGGGCCGCCGGTGTTCTGGCACCGGGCCCGGGCGCCGCACCCAAGAACGTCGCCGAGGCCGCCGAGGCCAGCGTGCCCGGCGGCGTTCGCGCGTTTTTGCAACGGAAGCGGGGGCGAGGAGCGCGGCCCGAAAGCAGGCGGAGGTCGCGGAGGTCGGGCGGCGCGCGGCCCAAGCGGGTGGCTCAGCGACCCGAGGGCGCGCCCGGTTCAGCGACCCGAGGGCGCGCTCGGCGGGGCGCTGCCCCAGCCCAGCGGCGCTTCGGCGCTGGCCCGCAGCTCATCGCCCTCAGGCAGCTCATTGTCCGTCATCGTGGCGCGGATGCGGTCTCGGGCGCGCGCGCGGCTGCGGCTCTGGAGCTGGGGGCGGGTGCGGGCGTGGCGGCGGATCATGCAGGCTCCGGGCAGGGGACAGGGCGGACATCGGCCGGCCCAGCCCAAGCTGGAGCCGCGGACACCCGCACATGGCGCGTCGAGGTCATCGCGCGTGGCGTTCAGGTGGGCTGCGCCAGCGCGCACAGCGGCGCGGCGCAGGGGGAGGAGGCGCGCCGCGCGGTCTGCGCGGCGGTGCCAAGAGCGAGCCTCCCCCAGAGGGCTGGGCACGTCAAGCCCACCTTCGCATAAAAGTGGGCGAGATAGCGCCCATCTGGGCGGTGACAAGATCAGGTCAGCGCTGCGGCAGGCCCGGGGCAGGCCGGCGGACCCCGCGCGCAGCGCAGGGAAGGCGCGACGAAGGCCCGCAGCGCCCCGGTCAAGCGCCCCCTTGCGCCGCGCACCGCGCGGGGGCAGGTGGGCGCGCATGGACCCCGTGCTGCTGCTCACCTTTTGCGCCGTGCCCGCCCTCGCCTTGCAGCTGCGCGCGATGCGCTTGTGGGATGAGCTGGTCGAGGCCATGTGGAACGAAGACCGCCCCCGGTGGGAGGAGCTGGGCCGCCCGATCGGCTTCTTCTGGCGGCCGGAGGAGCCCAAGATGGGCGCGCTGGACGGCATCGGCGCGCGGCGCCGGCTGCAGTGGTCGCTGGCCTTCGGTCAGCCCGATTGGTTCCCCACCGAGGGCAAGATCGCGCTCAAAATGATGGGCTGGAGGATGTCCTCGATCCTCAGCGCCGTCGGCCTGACCCTGATCGGCCTCGGCGCGGTGGGCTGGACCTTCGCCGCGGGCGGCTTCGGCTGAGCCCGGGTCCACAAAATAGGTGGGCGGACAGATTCTGTCCTCGCCAGCCCTTCGCTGCCAAGGCATAGGGTGGGACCTTGGAGCGCCGATGCCCCCCGCCGCCTCTGCCCCGCTCGGTGATCCGGGCCTGACGATCACCCGATCCAACCGGGCCGAGCACCTCGCGGCCGTGCTGGGCGCGACCCTCAAGACCGCGCCCAACCCCGATCCCATCGCGCCTGAGGTCGTCCTCATCGGCAACAAGGGGATGGAGCGCTGGCTGTCGCATCACCTCGCCGAAGACCTCGGGGTCTGCGCGAACGTGCAGTTCCTCTTCCCGGCGCGGGTGCTCGACGCCGAGCTGCAGTGGGCCCAGCCCCCTGGGGCCCCGCCCGCCGGCGCGGCTTGGCAGCCCGACGCGCTGGCCTGGACGCTCGCCGAGGCCTTGCCCGGCCTGCTGGCCGAGCTTCCGCCCGCGCTGGCCGCCCCCCTGCGCGGCGCTTTGGGCCCGAGCGCCCTGCTCGACCCCGCCGCGCCGGTGATCGACCGGCGGGCCTGGGCGCTGTGCGCCGAGCTGGCGCGCGTCTTCGACCGGGTCGTGGCCTACCGCCCCGAGCTCGCCCAGGCGTGGAGCCGCGGGGAAGGCGCCAGCACCGCGGCGATCCCCTGGCAGCCGCTGCTCTGGCGCGAGGTCGTGCGCCGGGTCGGCAGCGAGCACATCGCCGCCCGGCTCGAGCGGGCCCTGCCCCGGTGGCAGCGGGGCGAGGCCGTGCCGCATCACCGTCGGCTGCACCTTTTTGGGCTCTCGGTGCTGCCCCCAGCCTGGATCGCCCAGCTGCTCGCCATGGCCCGCAGCTTGCCCATCCACCTCTACTTGTTGGCGCCCTCGAGCGCCTGGTGGGCCGATCTGGCCACCCGCGCCCGCGGCCGGGTCGGCCTGCGCGCGCTCGAGGGCGAAGACGCCCTGCTCGAGGCGCTCGGCCTCGACGAGGGGGCCGACGGCCTGCACCCGCTGCTGCGCACGCTCGGGCGGGTGCCCCGCGACTTGCAGCTGCTGCTCGCTGATCTCGACGCGGCCCAAGACGAGACCCTGCCCGTCGGCCTCGACCCGGTCGAGGTGATGGACACCGGCGACGCCTTTTTCGGCGTGCCCATCCAAGGCGCGGCCCCGACCCTGCTCGAGCAGCTCCAGCTTGACCTGCTCAGCGCCGAGCACCCGGGCCCGGCGCGGTCCAGCCGGCCGCCCGTCGCGCCGACCGATCTCTCCGTGCAGGTCCACGCCTGCCACGGCCTGCTGCGCCAGGTCGAGGTCCTCTACGACGCCCTGCTGCACGCCCTCTCCGACGACCCCGCCCTCGAGCCCCGCGATGTGGTCGTGCTCTGTCCCGACATCGAGGCCGCCGCCCCCTTGGTCCAGGCGGTTTTTGGCGGGCGTGGCGCCCGCGGCGGGCCTCCGCCCCTGCCGTTCAAGATCGCCGACCTCAGCGAGCGGCGGCTCAACCCCGTGGCCGACGTGCTGCTGCGCACCGTCGAGCTGGCCCAGGGGCGGGCCCCGGCCTCTGCCGTGCTCGACCTGCTCGAGCTCGAGCCCATCCAGCGCCGTTTTGGCCTCGACGCCGACGACGTGCGCCGCTGCGCCGGGCTGATCCAAGAGGCGGGGGTGCGCTGCGCGGTCGACGACCTGCACCGCGCCGCCTTCCCCGAGCAGCCCGCCGAGCTGGCCAACACCTGGCGTTTTGGCCTCGAGCGCCTGCTGCTCGGCGCCCTGACCCCCGACGAAGATGAGCTGCTCGACGGCATCGCGCCGATGGACAAGGTCGACCCGGCGGCGGCTGCGGCGGTGGGGCGCCTCGCCGGCGCGCTCGCCGCGCTGTTTTCGGCCCTCGACGAGCTGCGCGCGCCCCGGCCGATCACCGCCTGGTGCGACACCCTCGAGCGCCAGCTCGCGGCCCTCACCGCGATGGACCCGGACGGCGCCTGGCTGGTGCGGCGGGTGCGCGAGGGCATCGACGAGCTGCGCGCCCAGGCCAAAGCCGCGGGCAGCGTGGCCGCGGTGCAGGCCGAGGCCCTGCGGGCGGCGATCACCGGCCGCTTTGAGGTGCCCGCCGAGCCCACCGGGCTGCAGTCGGGGGCGGTGACCTTCTGCGCCCTGCAGCCCATGCGCTCGGTGCCCTACAAGATCGTCGCGCTGCTCGGCATGGACGACGGCGCCTTCCCCCGGCAGACCCCGCGGCTGGGCTTTGACCCCACCCGCCTGCGGCCCCGGCCGGGCGACCGCAGCCCCCGCGACGAGGACCGCTACCTCTTCCTCGAGGCGGTGCTGGCCGCCCGCGACCAGCTGCTCGTGCTCTTCAGCGGCCGTGACGAGCGCAGCAATGACGAGCGCCCGCCGGCGGTGCCCGTCTCGGAGCTGCTCGACGCGCTCGAGGCGACCGCGCCCGGCCCCGATGGCGGCCCGCTGCGCCCCCACCTGCTGCGCACCCACAGCCTGCAGGCCTTCCACCCCGACAACTTCCGGCCCCGCTGGCCTGGAGCGGTCGCCCCGACCGCCCGCCCGTGGAGCTTCAGCCCGAGCCTGCGCGCCGGCGCCGCCGCCCTGCGCGGCGAGCGCGAGGCGGTCGAAGACGAGGCCCCGACCGTGCTGCGCCTGCCCCGCGGCCCGGCGGCGCCCCAACCCGATGAAGAGATCGAGCTTGACGATCTGGTGCGCTTCTTCGAGAACCCGGCCCGCGCCCTGCTGCAGCGCCGCCTGCGCGTGCAGCTGCCGCCCGCGCCCGCCGCGGTGGCCGACCGCGAGCCGGTCGAGCTCGACGCGCTCGAGCGCTGGGGCCTCGGCGAGGCCCTGCTCGCCGGCGCCCAGGCGGGGGATGGCGCACCCGCCGCCCGCGCCGCGGCGGCTGAGGCCCGCGCCCGCGCCGAGGGCCGCCTGCCCTTCGGCCAGTCGGGCAGCCAGGCCGTCGCCCGCGAGCGCCAGCTGAGCGAGGCCATCGTTTTTTTGGCCGAGGCCTTTGCCGGCCCGACCCTGCCCGCCGAAGACCTGCGCCTCAGCTTGCCGGGGGTCGAGGGCGGGCCGCCTTGGGCCCCGGCGCCGGCCCAAGGGGTCCAGCTCATCGGCCGGGTGGGGCCCCTGCGGCGGGTCGCCGGCCTCGACGGTTCGGTGCTGCTGCGGGCCAACGTAGGCAGGGAGGACGGCAAACGCCTGCTGCGCGTGGTCCTGCCCCACCTGCTGCGCCTCGCCGCCAGCGCCGACCCCGCGCCCCGGGCGGTGCTGGCCCACGGCTCGGTGGTCAGCGGGGCGCCCAAGCCCGAGCTCAAGGGCTTCGGCGCGCCGCCCGGCGACGCCCGCGCCTGGGCCCGCGCGCAGCTGGCCCGGCTGGTCCAGCTCTACCGGGCTGGGCAGCGCGCCCCCCTGCCGCTGCTGCCCCAGGCCAGCCTCGAGTTCGCCAAAGCGCTCGGAGGCGCTGTGTCTGAGGCTTTTTTCATTCATTCCGACCCGCCGCCGCTGTCGCCCGCCGCCGAAGAGGCCCTCCGCGGCGCGCTGGGCAAGGCGGTGGCCTACTTCGACAGCCCGGGAACCGCCGCCTTTGGCGCGCTGGACGTCGATGACCCCTGGTTCGCCCGGGCCCACCAAGGCCGCGACCCGCTGCGGGCGCCGGGCCGCCGGCACCTCGTTCAGCCCGCCTTCGCGCTCTGCGCGCTGTGGGTCTGGGGCCCCGTGCTCTCCCTTCGCCGAACCACCAAAGAGATCGTCGCAGACGGCGCGCCGAGGCCCTGGTGACCACGCCCTTCGATCCGCTGCAGCCGCTCCCCCGCGGCACCACCCTGCTCGAGGCCTCGGCCGGCACCGGCAAGACCTGGAGCATCACGACGCTCGTCCTTCGCCTCGTGGCAGAGGAGGGCCTGCGCATGAGCGAGCTGCTGCTCGTCACCTTCACCGAGGCCGCTACCGAAGAGCTCAAGGACCGCGTGCGCCGGCGCCTCGCCGAGGCCGCGGCCGCCCTGCAGCCCGGGGCGGCGCCGGCGGCCGAGCCCACCTTGGCCGCCTGGGTCGAGGGCCTGGGGGTCGACGGCCGGGCCCGCGCCCACCGCGCCTTGCTGCGCGCGGCGGAGGAGTTCGACCAGGCCGCCATCTCGACCATCCACGCCTTCTGCAAGCGCACCCTCGAGGAGCTGGCTTTTGAGTCTGGCGCCGAGCTCGGGCTCGACCTCGCCCAAGACCTCAGCCCCTACGTCGAAGAGATCGTGGATGACGTGCTGACCGCCGATCTGGTGCAGCTCGACCCCCAGACCTGGCGGGCGGTGGCGCTGGGCTGCGACTGGAGCCGCGAGGGCCTGGGCCAGCTCGCCCGGCTGGCCCTCCAAGACCCGCGCGCGGCGGTGCGCCCCGCGCCGCAGAGCCTCGCCGCCCTGCGGGCCGGCTGGTTGGCCCAGCGGGCGGGGCTGGCGGCCGACCTGCGGCAGACCTGGGGCCCGGCGCTGATCGCCGAGTTTGAGGCCGCGCTCAAGCCCCGCCTCAAGCCCAAGCAGCGCACCTGGTCTTCGCAGCGGCTCCGCGATGACATTGACGCCGCGGTCGATGCCCTCGCCGAAGCGCCCTTGCCCGGGCCCGCCGCGCTCGGCCCCCTGGCCGCCTGGGCAGAGGCCGACGCCTTTGACGCCCAGCTCGTCCATCCGGGCGAGTCGGTGCGCTTGACCGCCCTCGACCCCCTCCGGCCCTGGACGAGCCCGGCCGCCCTCGCCGGCCCGCTGCGGGCCCACTTTGTCGAGCGCCTGCGCGCCCGCCTCGCCGCCCGCAAGGCCGAGGACGGCGTCTGCGGCTTTGACGACCTGCTGCTGCTCCTGCGCGACCGGCTGCTCGACGCGGTGCACGGGCCCGCGCTGGCCGCCGCCTTGGCCGCCCGCTACCGCGGCGTGTTCATCGACGAGTTCCAAGACACTGACGCCGTCCAGTGGACCATTTTCGAGCGGTGCTTCCACGAGGCTGGGCGCAGCGCCGGCGGCCCCAGCCACCACCTCTTCCTCATCGGCGACCCCAAGCAGGCGATCTACCGCTTCCGCGGCGCCGATCTGCACGTCTACCTCCGCGCCGCCGCGCAGGCCGACCTGCGCTTCACCATGACCCGCAACCACCGCTCCGACGCGGCCGCGGTGCGCGCGAACAACCTGCTGCTCGGTGATGACGCGGATGGGGTCTTTTGCCAGCCGCCGATCTCCTACATCGAGGTCGACACACCCGCGCGGGAGCCCGCCCAGCGGCTGCGCGGCCCCGATGGCGCGCCTGCGGCCCCCCTCTGCCTGCGCTGGGTCGACCCGGCCGCCGTCGCCCGGGCCGGCGCCGCGTCCGACAAGGTGGCCTCGGCCGAGGCCCTGCGCAGCGCCCTGCGCCCGCAGCTGGTTGATGACGCGGTCGGCCTTCTCAGCGATGGCCACAGCCTGTGGAGCCAGGGGCGCTGGCGGTCACTGGCCCCGGGTGATCTGGCGGTGCTCACCCGCCGCAACGACGAGGCCACCGCGCTGGCCGCCGCGCTGGTCGCCGCGGGTGTGCCGGCGGTGGTGCGGTCCTCGGCCAGCGTCTACGCCACCCCCGAGGCTGAGACGCTGACCGCCTTCCTCCAAGCCCTGATGGACCCGGGCCGAGAGGGCCCGGCCCGCGCCCTGGCCCTGTCGCCTGGCTGGGGGTGGACGGTGGAGGGCCTGATGCAGCCCGGCGCCGCGTGGGAGGCCTGGCTGGCCCGCCTGCGGCGCTGGCGGCGAACGATGGAGAGCGCCGGCCTGATGGTCGCGCTGCGCGCCGCTCTCGACGATTTAGAGCTGATCCCCCGCCTGCTCGCCCGGCCCGGCGGCGCCCGCGCGGTGACCAACCTGCAGCACGTCGCCGAGCTGGCCCACGCCGCCGAGCGCCGCCTGCGCCTCGGCCTGCCCTCGCTGCTCGCCTGGCTGCTGCGCCAGCGCGCCGAGCGCCCCGAGGACGCCGACGCCGTCGTGCTGCGCCTCGAGACCGATGACGAGGCCGTCTCGGTGCTCACCATGCACCGCAGCAAGGGCCTCGAGTACCCCGTGGTGCTGCTGCCCGAGCTGTGGATGCGGCCCGGCGGCCGGTCGGCCCCCTACGCGCTGGGCCGCGACCCCAGCGATCCCGACGGCCTGCGGCGGATCCTCGACCTGCGGGTGGGCGACCCCGCGCTCGACGACCTGCACGCCGCCGCCGACCACGAGGGCCTGCAGGAGGACATGCGCCTGCTCTACGTCGCGCTGACCCGCGCCCGGCACCAGACCTGGCTCTACACCGGGCCGGTGACCCGGCTCGAGCGCGCGCCGCTCTCGGTCCTGCTCCATGCCGCGCGCCCCGGGGAGGCCCCGGCAGATCGCGCCGCTGCCTCTGCCGCGGTCGCTGGGCGTACGCCCGCCGCGCTGCGCGCCGATCTCGACGCCTGGGTCGCCGCGCTGGAGGCCCAGGCCCCGGGCAGCGCCGCCTTGCTGCCGGCCGGCCCGCTGCGGCCGCGGCGCTGGACCCCTCCGCCTGCGCCCGCCGAGGCGCTGACCGCCGCCGCGTGGACGCGCGGGCCCTTCTCCACCCGTTGGCAGCGCTACTCCTACTCGGCGCTGACCCGCGGCCAGCACGGCGGGGCTTCGGCCGCGCCCGCGGCCGCCGCCATGGACGAGGCCCCGGCGGTCGACCCGCGCCGGCCCGGTTTTGACCCCGACCGGGTGCGCGCGCAGATCGTCGACGATGACGCAGCTGAGGCCGTGTCCAACGATCTGGGCCTTCCCGTGCCCCTGGCCGAGGCGCCGGCCAACGCCGAGGCGGGCACCTTCCTCCACGCCGTGCTCGAGCACACCGACTTCACCTGGGTCGAGGGTGGGGCCGAGGGCGCGGCCAAATTCTCCGAGGTGATCGCCGCCCAGCTCGGCCACCACGGCTTCTCGGCCGCGGATTGGGGCCCGCAGCTCGGCCCGGGCCTGAGCGCTGCCCTGCAGACCCCGCTGGGCGGCCCGCTGGGCGCGCGGGCCCTGTGCTCGATCCCCCGCGGCGACCGCCTCGACGAGCTGCGCTTTGACCTGCCCATCTCGGGCGGCGACCGCTGGCGCCGCGAGGGCCGCCCCCTCCGGCCCGTGACCACCCGGGGTTTTGCCGCCGCCTTCGCCCAGCGCCCGCCCGACGCGGCGATGAGCGCCGCCTACATCCGCGGCCTACAGCAGCTCGAGCTTGGTGAGCTGGTGGGCTTTTTGACCGGCAGCGTCGATCTGGTGCTGCGGGCTGAGGTCGACGGCCGACCCCAGTGGTTCGTGGTCGACTACAAGTCGAACCGCCTCGCCTTGCCTGGGCAGCTGCCCACCACCGGCGCCTACACGCGGCCCCGCCTGCGCGCCGCGATGGAGGAGCACCACTACTTCGTGCAGTACCACCTCTACACGCTGGCCCTGCACCGCTACCTGCGCAGCCGCCTCGGGGCGGGCTTCGACTACGCCTGCGACTTCGGCGGCGTCTACTACTTGTTTTTGCGCGGGATGATCGGGCCCGACACGCCGGTGGTCGAGGGTCAGCGCACCGGCGTCTTCTTCGACAAGCCCCCTGTGGAGCTGATCACCGCCCTCGACCAGCTCTTCGGCGCCGAGGAGGCCTGATGGACCCCACCCAACACGCCCCCTCCTTCCCGCTCAGCGGCCTCGACCGGGCCCGCGGGCGCGACGCTGTGGCCCAGGCCGCGGTCGACGCCGCCTTCGCGCCGATGCTCAGCGCCGGCGCGCTCTCCCCCCTCGAGGTGCACGCCGCCGACCTCGCCTGCCGCCGGGCGGGTGAGCACCGGCCCGAGGTCCACCTCGCGCTCGCCTTGGCCGCCCGCGCGCCCCGGGTGGGTGACCTCTGCCTGCCGCTCGAGCCGCCGCTGCTGCCCCCGCTGCCCGCCGGCCCCGAGGGCGCGCCCCTGCCCTGGCCGGCCGACCAGGCCGCCTGGGCCGCCGCGGTGCGCCAGAGCCCGGCGGTGGGTCAGGCGGGGGCACGTGCCGCTTTTCAATGGGATGGTGGGCGGCTCTACACCGACCGCAGCTGGCGGGCCGAGCGGGCGGTGGCCGCGGCGCTGCTTGAGCGCGCCGCCCTGACCGCGCCTTTGCCCGCGCCGGGGCGCCTCGCCGCTGACCTCGCGGGGCTCTTCGCCCGCGCGCCTGACCGGGCCGGCGCCGTCGACCGCCAGCGCCTCGCCGCGGCCATGGCCTGCCTGCGGGGCCTGCTCGTGCTCTCGGGCGGGCCGGGCACCGGAAAGACCTGGACGGTGCGGGTGATCTTGAGCCTGCTCTTCGCCCAAGCCGCCGCGGCGGGCCAACCTCTGCCCCGGGTGCTGCTCGCCGCGCCGACCGGCAAGGCCGCCGCGCGGGTCCGCGAGGCGCTGCTCAGCGGGCTGGACGGCTTCTGCGCCGACCACGGCGAGGCCCTGCTCGGCCCCGGTGGGGATGCCGTGCTGCGCGCCTCTTTCGTCGCGTTGCGGGCCACCACCCTGCACCGGCTGCTCGGCTGGCGGCCCGACAACCCCACCCGCTTCGCGCATGACGCGGCGCGCCCCTTGGTCGCCGATCTGCTGCTGATCGACGAGGTCAGCATGGTCGACGCGACGATGATGGCCCGGCTGCTCGACGCGACCCCGCCCGGCTGCCGCCTGCTCTTGCTGGGCGACCGCGAGCAGCTGCCCAGCGTCGAGGCCGGCGCGGTGCTCGCCGATCTCGGGGCGGGCTTGGTCGGCGCCAAGCGGGTCTCGGGGGCCTTCGCCGACCAGCTCGCCGCCCTCGCCGGCCTCGACCTGCGCGCCGCGGCCGACCCGAGCGTGGTCGTGGTCGAGGGCCCGCTCCCCGCGCTGCATGACGCCACGGTGCAGCTGACGGTCAGCCAACGTTTTGGCGCCGATTCAGGCATCGGCCGCTTCGCCCGCGCCGCCATCGCCGGGGCCGTCGACGAGGCGCTGGGGCTGCTGCGGGCCGGGGTGCCAGGCAGCCTCGAGGGCCGACCGCTCGAGGGCGGGCTCGACGAAGATGCGCTGCAGCTGATTATTGACGGCGTTCCGACCCCGAAGGGCCCCCATGGGGGCTACGCGGCCTACCTCGACCGCCTCTGGGCCGGCCCGCGACCTAGCGAAGACGAGGACGAGCACCACAGCGCCGTGCTGCGGCTCTTTGACGAGGTGCGCGTGCTCTGCGCCACCCGCGAGGGGGGCCGCGGCGTGGCGGGCGCCAACCGGGCCATCCACGAGGCGCTGGCCGCCCGCTGGCCGACCCGCAGCCTGCAGGGCGCCTCGTGGCTGGGGCGGCCGGTGCTCATCACCCAAAATGACCCTGCCACCGGCCGAACCAACGGCGACGTCGGTATTTTCGTGGATCGCACCGACGAGCGCGGCGCCCCGGTCCGGGCGGTGGCCTTCGCCGGCCCGGGCGGGGTCGAGCACCTCGCGCCGGCCCGCCTGCCGCCGCACGAGACCGTCTTCGCGATGACCATCCACAAGAGCCAAGGCTCGGAGTTCTGGCATACGGTGCTGCTGCTGCCCCGGCAGCCCAACCGGGCGCTCAACGCCGAGCTGATCTACACCGGCGCCACACGCGCCCGGGAGCGGCTCACCGTGCTCGGGGTGCGCCCCCAGGGTGTGGACCCGACCCTCTCCGCCGCCCTGACCACCCGGGCCCGGCGCCACACGGGGCTGGCGGCCCGCCTCTGGGCCGAGGGCAGCGGGTCGGGCTGAGCTGCGGGCGCCCAGCTCCGGCGCCGTGGCGCGCCGCGGCCGAGGTCCGCGGGAGGGCTCCGCTCCGATCCCCATGCACCAGTGCAGCCTCGGGTTTGCACGTACGCCCCTTGCTCGCGCGCCGCGGGCGCACGATGGTCGGCGCGGAGGGTCCGCGCCCCTCCGCCCCTGCCCTGCGCCCTGGCCCTCCCTCCCCTGCGCGGCCCCGCCTCCTGCCCCCGAGCGCCTGTGCGCCTCCGCCCCTCCACCGCTCGCCTGCTGCTGCTCCTCGCCGCTCTGGCGATTGGGCTCGGGCTGCGGCCCCCGGCGGCCGCGCAGCCCACCCGCGGGTCGGGGGCCGACCTCGCCTTCGCCGTGCACCGCTTCGGTCTGCGCGATGGCCTGCCGCAGATCTCGGTCACCGATCTGGTGCAGGGGCCCGACCGCCGCCTCTGGATCACCACCTTCGGCGGGCTGGCTGTTTACGATGGCGCAGAGATCGCCGCGATCGACATGGCGGTCGAGCCGGCCTTGCCCGCCAACCGCTTCGTATCGGCGGCGGTCGACCCCTCGGGTGTGCTGTGGTTCGGCACCGAGAACGCTGGGCTGGTCAAGCGCCTCGCCGATGGGCGCTTCGTCGCGGTGCCCTTGCCCGCGCCGCTGACCGACCGCGTGGTGTGGGACCTGACCGCTGACCCCCGGGGTGGCGTGTGGGCGGCGGCCGAGGCCGGCGTGGCCTACATCAGCCAAGCGGGGGTGATCGAGACGCACCTCGTGGCCCCCGCCGATGGCTTCGCGGTGTCGGTCGCCCCGAGCTCCCGGGGGGTGCTGGTGGGCACGACCACCACACTTTTGCGCCTCGATGGCCAGCAGCTGCGCCCGGCCCGGGTCGGCGAAGAGGACCCCGGGCCCACCTGGACCGTCGGCGAGGACCGCCGGGGCGGGGTCTGGGGCGGCGGCATGGGGCAGATCTGGCGCTGGACCGACGCCGGCCTCGAGCGCTGGACCAACCGGGCCTGGAACGTGCGCTTCGCCGAGGACCCCGAGGGCGGCACCTGGTGGGCAGACGGCGACGCGCTGCTGCACATCGGCGTCGACGGCGCCCTCGACCGGGCCGAGGCGGTGGGCCTGTCGAGCGACAACCGCGCCATGATGGTCGACGCCGAGGGCAGCCTCTGGGTCGGCAGCGGCAACCGAGGCCTCTTCCACCTCGAGCCGCGGCGCATGGCGCTCTGGGCCGCGCCCTCGGCCGGCGACTCCCCCGGGGTGCTCCCGGTGGTCGAGGCCCGCGACGGGACCATCTGGACGGGGGGCGCCTGCGGTCCGCTCGTGCGCTGGGGGCCCGATGGCCCGCTCGCGCTGGCCCTCCCCCGCGGGGAGGCCCCGGTCAACCTCAATCCCTGCTTCGTGGAGCTCCTGCCCACCCCCGACGGCGGGCTCTGGGCCCTCAGCCAGGAGGAGATCTGGTGGGTGGACGCCAGCGCGCCGGCGCCCACCGCGCGTTTGGCCCTCGCCCTGCCGCCCAGCGACGCGCGCATCCGCTCCGCCGCGCTGAGCCCCGACGGCAGCTTGGTGGTCAGCCGCAGCGGGCTCGAGCCCGAGGTCGCGGCCCTTGACGGGCAGGGTGGTGTGCGTCTGCGGCCGATCGGCCGCCCCGAGCTGCCCCGACCCCGGGCCGGCCTCAGCTTCACCTGGGGCCCGGATGGGGACCTCTGGGCCGCCGCCGAGGGCGAGCTGCTGCGCCTCCCCGCCGAAGGGGGCGCGCCCCAGCGCTGGGGCCTCACCGACGGCCTGCCGCGCGGCCTGCCGCGGGCGCTGCGGGTGGTGGGCCCCGACGAGGTCTGGATCGGCACCTACGGCGGCGGGCTGGCCCTGCTGCGCGAGGGGCGCCTGCGCCGGGTGAGCACCCGCCAGGGGCTCATCGAGAACATCGTCTCACAGGTGATCATCGACCAGACTGGCGGGATGTGGCTCAATGGCAACCGGGGCATCAGCTGGGTGCCCGCCGCGCGGGTCAACGCCTTTCGCACCGGCGAGAGCGACGAGCTGAGCGCCATTCTTTATGTGGAGGGGGAAGGGAACGGCGGGAGCATGAGCGCGGGCGGGCTGAGCCGCGGCGGTCGGGTGCTGCTGCCCACCGTCGACGGCCTGCGCGTCCTGCGCCCGGAGGCGCCCGCCCCGACCGCGGGCGCCGCGCCGGTGGTCTTCGAGGCGGTCGTGGCCGACGATCATCCGGTGCCCATCGTGGACGGCCGCGCCGCGCTGCCAGCGGGCGCGGACGCGGTGCAGGTCCAGTTCCGCGCCCTGAGCTTTCGCGCCAGCGATCGCCTGCGGTTTCGGCACCGTCTGGCTGGCTTTGACCAGCGCTGGGTTGAGGTGGGGGCGAGCCGCACCGCCCGGTACACCAACCTCCCCCCGGGGCGCTACGCCCTCCACCTGCAGGTGCAGGGCAGCGCCGGCGTCTGGGTCGACACGGGCACCCGCCTCGAGCTCGAGGTGCAGCCCGCTTGGCACCAGCGGGGCGGCGTTCGGGCCGCCCTCGCCGCGGCCCTTCTCGGCGCGGGGGGCCTGCTCTGGTGGAGCCGCACCCAGGCCCTGCGCCGCCGCAACGCGCAGCTGCTCGCCCAGCTCGACGCCCAGCGCCTCGCCGAGGCCGAGACCCGCGCGCGAGAACAGCGGTACCGGGCGGTTTTTGAGCAGGCCCACAACGGATTTTTGCTGCACCGCGCCGATGGGGCGCTGCTCGACCTCAACCCCCCGGCCGCGGCGCTCTTTGGTGAGCCCGCGGCAGCGCTGCGCGCCGCGGCGCCGCTCCGCTTCATCGAGCCGGCGGGGCAGGAGGCCTACCGCGGGATGCTCGGCGCGGCGGCGGCCGGCGGCGAGGCCGAGGTCGAGGTCTGGGCCAGCCGGCGCGGCCCCGATGGGCTGCCCCAGCGCTTCTTGCTGCGGGCCGAGGCGCGCCCCCACGCGGTGGGCCAAGACCCAGCCTGCCTCGTGGCGGTGGCCGACCGCAGCGCGGCCCTCGCCCAAGAGGCAGAGCGGGCCCAGCTTCAGCGGAGCATCGAGCAGGCCCAGCGCCTCGACGCGGTCGGGCGCCTCGCCGGCGGGGTGGCCCACGACTTCAACAACGAGCTGACCGCCATTTTGCTCCAGGTCGATCAGCTTCGGGGCGCGGTCAGCGGCCCCGTCGCGCACCGCAGCCTGCTGGAGCTCGAGGCCTCGGCCCAGCGCGCGGCGGAGATCACGCGGGGGCTGCTGTCCTTCGCGCGGGGGCAGGTCCTCGAGCCGCGGGCGGTGGATCTGGCCGCGGCCTGCGCCGAGATGCAGTCCTTGCTCGGGCGCTTCGCCGAGGTCCGCGGCGGCGCGCAGCTCCGGGTCGAGGTCGCCGACGCGGTCTGGGTGCTGGCCGACCCGACCCAGCTCAGCCAGATGGTCCTCAACCTCGTCATCAACGCCTTTGACGCTCTGGCGGGCGCTGGCCTGGCGCGCCTGCGGGCGCATGCGGCGCGCCTCGAGCGGGGTGACCCGCGGCTCCCCCCGGGGCAGGCCCCAGGCGACTACGGCGTGCTGGAGGTGATCGACGACGGCCCCGGCATGAGCGCTGAGGTGCGGGCGCGGGCCTTTGAGCCCTTCTTTACGACCAAGCCGGTGGGCAAGGGCACGGGGCTCGGCCTCTCGCAGGTCCACGGGATCGCGGCCCAGTCCGGCGGTTTTGTGCAGATCGACACGGCGCCCGGCGCGGGCTGTACGGTCGCGGTCTTCCTCCCCGCGGCTTCGGCGGCGCAGCGGGCGGCCGCGCCGGCGCCCTCGGCCGGGCCCGCGCCGGTCGGGCGGTCTGGCGCCCAGCGGCGGGTCCTCGTCTGCGATGACAACACGGCCGTGCTGCGGGCGGCGCGCCAAGCCCTGCAGCGGGAGGGCTTTTGCGTCGACGCCCACGAGCAGCCCCTCGAGGCCCTGCGCGCGGTCGCCCACGCAGAGGGCCCGCCCTACGATCTGCTGCTCACCGACGTCCGCATGCCTGACCTTGATGGCCCCGGCCTCGCCGCCGCCGCCCGGCGCCTGCAGCCGGGCCTGCGCGTGCTGTACATGTCGGGCTACAGCGAGGTCCGCGTCGACGCGGCTGAGCTGGGCTGGCTGCTGAGCAAGCCCTTCACCCCGCGCGCCTTGGTCGAGCGGGTCTGGGCGCGGCTCGACGCGCCCGCGGAGGGCTGAGTGACCGCTGCCCTCGCGCCCACCGCCGCCTTGGCCCTTGGGATCTCGCTGGGCACCACGGCGCTGCTGATCCTGCCGCGCCTGTCGTGGCTGCCCTTGGGGCGGCCTGGGGTCGCCCTGCTGGGGGCGGTGCTGATGGTGGCCACGGGCGCGCTCGACCCCGAGGCGGCGCTGGCCGCCGTCGATCCCGACGCGCTGCTGCTGCTGTTCGGGATGATGATGTTCAGCGGGGCGCTCACCGAAGATGGCGCGCTGGACGGTATGGAGGAGATGGCGCTGCGCGTGAGCGGCGGCTCGCCGCGCCGCCTGCTCGCCTTGGTGGGCCTGGGCTCCGCCGGCCTGAGCGCACTGCTCGTGAACGACACCGTGTGCGTCTTTCTCACGCCGGTCGTGCTGCGGCTCTGCCGCGCGGCCGGGCTGCCGCGGCTGCCCTACCTGCTCGCCTTGGCCACGGCGGCGAACATCGGCGGAGCGGCCACCTTGGTCGGGAACCCCCAGAACATGCTGATCGGCGCGCTGTCGGGCCTGCCCTTCCTCCGCTTCACGCTGGCGGTGGGGCCGGCGGCCCTGCTGGCCTTGGGCGCGCACCTCGCGCTGATGGACTGGATCTTCGCGGGCCGCTTGCCGGCCTCCTGCGCGGTGATCGCGGCGGCCCCCCGGGCGCCGCGGCGGCTCGGCCTGCTCCTGCTCGCCGCGGTGGCCGCGGCGCTGATCGCCGGCGCGCCGATGGGCTGGACGGCGACCGGCGGCGCGCTGGCCCTGCTGGTGGCCCGCCGTCGTGCGCCGACCCGGGCCCTCGCCGCGGTGGACTGGCCCATGCTGGTGATGTTCGGCGGTCTCTTCGTGGTGGTCGAGGGGCTGCGCGCGGCCGGGCTGGCCGAGGTGGCCTTCGCGGCGCTGCGCCCGGCCATGGCCCTCGACGATCCGGCGGGGCTGGGGGTGTTCACGCTGGCGGTCGTCGCGGGGGCCAACCTCGTGAGCAACGTGCCGCTCGTGATGGTGGTCGGCCCGTCGGTGACCGAGCTGGGGCCGCCCGGCCTAGCCTGGCCGGCCTTGGGCTTCATCAGCTCGGTCGCGGGGAACCTGACCCTGGTCGGCTCGGTGGCCAACCTGATCGTGGCCGAGGCCGCCGCCCCCGAGCAGGAGATCGGCTTTTGGGACTACCTGCGGGTCGGGCTGCCCGCGACCGCGCTGTCGCTGCTGGTGGGCATCCCAGCGCTGATGGGCGTCTTCTCAATCATGTAGCAGCGAGGCCCGACCCGGGTGGGCCGGGCGCCGCGCGCGCCGCGGGGCGGCCTTGGACAGCGGCCGATTTTCTTTGCGAGAATTGGCCGGGGAGCGTGGCCACGGCGCCGGGGAGGCGCTACCCGGGGCGTGTCCCGCGCCGCCAGTCGCGGGCCCCCAACGTGAACCTCGCCGCCACCGCTCCCCGCGGTGCTCGGGGTCCACCCCCGGGGCCCCCGCGCCAACCGTGGCGGACCCTTCGACAGTCGAGGGGCCGATGACCCGAGACCGACGCACCCGCTGCGGGTGGTCCTCCCGGGCGTCCCGGACGAAAACGACGCCGAACGCGCGCGTCATGGTCCGTACGAGAAGAAGAGAATGGCAAAGAAGTTGTTCGTGGGTGGTCTGAGCTGGAACACGACTGATGACGGCCTCCGTCGCGCGTTCGAGAGCTTTGGTGAGGTTTCGGATGCCAAGGTCGTGACCGACCGCGAGACCGGTCGGTCCCGCGGCTTCGGCTTCGTGACGTTCTCCGACAACGATGCGGCCACCAGCGCCATCGCTGACATGGACGGCTCCGACCTCGACGGTCGCACCATCCGCGTCAACGAGGCCGAGGATCGGCCCCGCGCTGGCGGCCCCGGTGGTGGTGGCGGCCGCAGCTTCGGCGGCGGCGGCGGCGGCGGTCGTAGCTTCGGCGGCGGCGGCGGCGGCGGTGGTTACGGCGGCGCTGGCGGCGGCGGCGGTGACCGCGGCGGCTACGGCGGCGGCGGCGGTGCTCGCAGCGGCGGTGACCGCGGCGGCTACGGCGGCGGCGGCGGTGGTGGTCGCGGTGGCGGCTACGGCGGCGGCGGCGGCGGTGGTCGCAGCGGCGGCGGCGGTGGCCGCGGTGGCGGCGGCGGCTACGGCGGCGACAGCTGGTAGTCCCCCCTGCGCCCCCGGCCTCCGGGTCGGGGCGCAGATCCAGCAGAGGGCCCCCGCGCGAGAGCGCGGGGGCTTCTCCGCTTTTTGGGGCGGGCAAGGCGGCGCGGCGCCGAGCCCCAAGCGCACACCGGCGCGGGTCGACGCAAACGAAGCCGGGTTCAGCCGACCGGCGCCTGTGACCTGCGGCCGAGCAACAAGAAGGTTCGCATCGGACCTTTGCCCTTGATCTGCTGCAGCCCCCGGTCCTGCAGCAGGTAGCGCTCGGCCAACAGGGCGGCCGTGTCCTCGCTCACCTGGATCTCGTCGCTGACCCCATGCGACTCCATGCGGGCCGCCGTGTTGACCGTGTCGCCCCACAGGTCGTAGAGCGAGCGCCGCAGGCCGATCACGCCGGCCACCGCCGGCCCGCTGTGGATGCCGATGCGGATGGTCAGGCCCCCGCTCACCCCGCGGCGCCGCTCGCGCATGAACTCGCGCATGTCGAGGGCCAGCTCAGCGGTCGCCTCGGCGTGGTCGGGCCGGGGCTCGGGCACCCCCGCGGCGGCCATATACGCGTCGCCGATGGTCTTGATCTTCTCGAGCCCGTGGCGCTCGACCAGCTGGTCGAAGGCGGTGAACACGGCGTTGAGCTGCTCGACCAGCTCTTCGGGCTCGACCCGCGCCGACCAGGCGGTGAAGCCCGCCATGTCGGCGAACATCACGCTGCAGGACTCAAAGCGGTCGGCGATCGTCGGCCGGTCTTTGAGCCGCCGCACCACCGAGCGCGGCAAAATATTGTGCAGCAGGGTCTCTGAGCGCTGGTACTCCCGCGCGACCTGGGCCCGCGCCTCGTGCATCGCGCGGGTGTAGTACCAGCCGATGCCCGCCAAGGTGGTGGTGAACACGCCCACGTTGAGCAGGGCTAGGCCCTGCACCGTGCCCGGGTCGAGGGGCGCCCAGCCCGGTCGGTCGCCGAGGCCGGCCACCACCGCCGCGTAGGTCAGCCCCACCAGCAGCAGCCCGCCGAGGCGCGCCGGCCCCGGTACATTGGCGAAAAGAGGCACCACGCCGACGATCAGCAGCATGTGGTAGTGGAAGCCCGCCGGCACGCCGGCGTAGAGGCTGGCCAGCACGGCGTGCACCGCGACCTCGGCCACCGCGAGGCCCATCGCCGTGTGGCTGCGCCCCCGGCGCGCGATCACCAAGCAGACCGCGAAGAGCGCCGTGCTGCCCAGGTTGAAGGCGGCCATGGGCAGCACGCCGAGCCCGAAGAAGAGCCCGGCGAAGCTCGCGTGAGAGCAGAGCGCGAGCGCCATGCACCAGTTGGTGAAGGCGTATACGTCGACGTTCTCGGCGGGCAGCGGCCCCGACGGCACCGAGAAGAAGCGGTCGACGCGCGCGAGCAGCCCCGCCAGCCCGGTCTGCGCCGGCGGTGCGCTCGGCGCCGCGCCGGCCACGGGGTGCGTCTGCAGCGACATCGTGCTCCCGGGGTGCGTCGAGGACCCGCGGGCTATCATGCCGCGGCGCTGCCCACCGCGGCGGCCTGGGGGGCGAGATGGGGCTCGGGGTGCGCATCAAGCAGGCCACGGTCGTGGGCCTGACCGGCGCGACCTTGGGGCTCTGGCTCTGGGGCGCCCCCGATCCGGGGCCCGGCCCGATCAGCCCGCTGCAGTGGGTGCTGGTCGGCCTCTCGGCCCTGGCCAACCTCTTTGTGCTCGCCTACCACCACCTCGTGCCCGCCCACCCCAAGTTCCTGATCTTGCGGTGGCGGCGCGGGATCCTGCTGGTGCACATCCTCTCGGGCACGCTGGAGTTTGGCCTCGGCCTCAGCGCCGCCCTGCTCGGCGGCCACGAGGTGCTCGGCCGCCTGATGGCCCTGGTGGCCGTTGTTTTGCACGTGCCCTCGGCCCTGGCCCAAGCCCAGTGGGTCTTCGGCTCGCGGGCGGTCATGCGCCCCGCCTACCTGATGTGCATCGCGCTGCACGCCTACACCGGCGTGATGTTGTGGTTCAACCCCAGCTCTTTGGGCTGGACCGTCGCCACCTTTTTGTTGTTCAACACCTATGTCTGGGTGCGCATCTACTACTTCGTGCTCGACAAGCTCGGGATCTTCGGCGACAGCAAGTACACCGTGGCCGTGCTCGCCGCCGGCATGACCACCACCCCCGCCGTGCTCGGCACCGAGGCCATGCTCGCCGTCGCCGTGGGCCTCGGCGTCTACATCAGCGCCCACATCGCCTTTTTCGTGCGCAGCGACGCCGAGCTGCGCGAGTTTTGCCGAGAGCGCGCCCGCGACAGCGCGCTCTCGCCCGGCCTGCGCGCGACCTGGCAGCGCCGCCCTGGCTGCGAGGGCGAAGACCGCGAGCTCGCCCGCGGCCTCTTTCGCGCGCTCGACCGCGACGGCGACGGGGTCGTCACGCCCGACGAGGTGGCCGATGTGCTGGCCAACGCGAGCCTGCCCACGGCGGCCATCGTCACCTTCATGCGCCGCCAGCCCGCCGGCGGGGCCATGCCTTTTGAGCGCTTCCTCGCCGACCTCTGGCCCATCCCCGAGCTGCGCGAGGTCGCCCGCGAGGTCGTGTTCACCCACGGCGGCCCCAAGGCCGAGCGTGACCGGGCCCTCTTCGTCTTTGACCTGCTCGACATCAACGGCGACGGGGCCATCGACCGCAGCGAGCTGCAGGCCCTGCTCGACGAGTGGGCCATGCCGGCGGCCGAGGCCCGCCGCTGGACGCGCACGCTGGGCCTCGCCGACGACGCGCCCATCCCCTTCCCGCTGTTCTTTGAGCGCATGCGGCCGATCTGGCGCTTCATCTACTACGACGTGATCGAGCCCAAGTACGGCCGGAGGGAGGACCTGCTCGAGCGCGTGAGCCACCAGCGCCGCGACGCCCAGGAGTCGCGCGCGGTCGAGATGAGCCTGCGTGCGGCCAACCTGCGCGTGCTGCCCTTCTTGGCCGACGCCGAGCCCGCCTTCCTGCACCAGCTCGCCCTGGCGCTCGTCCCGGTCGAGCGCTCGGCCGGCGTGCGCATCTTCGCCGAAGGGGAGCGCGGCGAGGAGTTCTTCCTCATCACCAAGGGCCAAGTGCAGATCTCCCGCGCCGACCAGACCTTGGCCCTGCTCGGCGCGGGGGCCTGCTTTGGTGAGGGCGCCCTGCTGCACGGCCGGGCCCGCAGCGCGACCGCCACCGCGCGGCTCGACTGCCAGCTGCTGCGGGCCTCGGGCGCCAGCTTCCACTACCTGCTTGACCGCTTCCCCTCGATGCGGGCGGCGATCGAGCGCATCGACACGGCCCGGCAGTAGGCCCGGCGCTCAGAACCGGAAGCTGAGGCCGAGCTCGGCGCCGCCGCCCAGCCACGTCGACTGGTGGTCCTGAACGTCGGGGTCGGCCGCCGCGGCCTCGGTGGTCCACGACCCGCTCGCCGCGCCGGTGAGCGCGGGCTCGAGGTTGACCTGCTCGGCGAGCTTGAGGCGCAGGCCGACCGCCGCCCACCCGCCGAGCCCATGGGTGCGCGTGCCGGCGTTGGGCATGTTGCTGGGGTAGCTGCTCCAGCTGTAGCCGGCCCCCACCTGCGCAAAAAGCACCGCCCCCGGCCGCAGCGGCGTGTTGTGGATCGCGGTCAGGCCCAGGCCGGCGCCGCCACCGGTGTACGAGCCCCCTTCTGTGCCGCCGATCGTCGCCCGCTGGAGGGCGACGGTGGCCGAGCCGCCCAGCTCGAAGCGCGGCCGCAGGCGGTAGGTCAGCTCGGCCCGGGTCGGGCCGCTGCTCAGCTGCGCCGAGGTGTACCGGAAGGTGGAGCTGCTCGCGGGGTAGGGGCCGCCGGACCTGTCGGAGGTGCTCAGGCCGGTGGAGACCAGGCTCTGCGCCACCTTCAGGCGGAGCTTCGGCGCGTCGGGGGACTGGTCTTCGGCCTGCGCGGCGCCGAGCAGGGCCAGCAAAAGGAGCGGGGTGGGCATGGGGTTCTCCGGCGGGCGGTTGGCCCAGAGCGCTGCGCTGGTCGTTGTTCTCTGAGACTAGAAGCGCACGCTCAGGCCGAGCCGCGCGCTCGCCCGGAGCTCGACCTGGCGCACCTTGGGGTCGGGCTCGACCTCGGCAGGCACCGCCCAGGCCTGCTGCGCCCCGCGGCTGAGCTCAAGGGCCGGGTCGAGGCTGATGTGCCCGGCCAGGGGGAAGCGCAGGCCGAGCGCGGCGCTCAGCCGCAGGCCGTGGTCGCCGCCGCGGGTGGCCGCGGGGTTGGACGTGCCCCAGGACCGCGTGTACAGCGCCACACCTTGGGCGAAGGCGCCGATGTCGCCGCGCAAGGGCAGGGTGTAGGCGCCGGTGAGCCCGACCCCGCCGCCGATGTCGTTGCGGGGCGCCCCGCCGTCGGAGGAGACGCGGTCGAAGGTGATGTCGAAGAGGCCCCCGAGCTCGGCCCGCTCACCCAGCCGGTAAGTGAGCTCGAGGCGGTTGCTGCCCGCGGGCAGCGCCACCGCCGTGACCTGGTTGGTGGCCGCCCCGGCCACAGGCCCCCCGTCGCGCCGGTAGCTGAACGACGCGTGGGAGATGAGCTCAGGGTTGTACTTGAGCCGGAGCGTGGGGGCCTCGGCCGCAGGCTCGGCGGCCCCCGCCACGGTGAGCAGCGTGAAGGGAACGAAGAGGGGCAGGACGGGCATGGAGCGCTCCGGCGGGTGCGCCGCGAGCTTCGCAGATGACCGCGCGCTTTTCCAGTTTTTTTGTGCGCGCTCCCCGAGGGGCGCGGTCCGTCCCGATGGGTCCGCACCCGATGGGTGACGGGGGGGGGAGGGCGCAGGACCACGCCCGACCGCGCCCGCGCGACCGCCGGGGCGCAGCCGTCACCCGGCCCCGCCGGGTGACCGAGCCGGGCGGGCGCCGATCCCGCCGCCAGGCGGAGCGGCGCCCGGGGCCCCGGCGACGCCAGGCGGGGGCGCGCTGGCGCCCAGCTCGGGCCTGCTCAGGCCTCGGCCCCGCCGCCCTCGCCCGCCGCGGGGCGCCAGCGGCCGGCCACCAGCTCCATCACGGGGCGGACCTCGGCTTGCACGGCCTCGGGCGCGGGGTCTTCCCAGGGCGGCGGGGTGCGGAGGATGACCTGATCGCCGGTCAGCGCGCTGACGTCGCGGTCCCAATCCTCCCACCGGCTGTGGGCGTAGAGCTGGGAGAGGTCGCCGTCGAGCGCCCAGACGATGAAGCCCGGGTAGCGGACCTCGAGCGGGGCCCAGCGGGCCTCGGCAGGGTCCCAGTAGTTGAGCTCGCCGGGCTGCCCGAAGAGGCCGCCGCCGTTGACCGCGAAAACACCGCCCAGCACGTCGTGAGCGACGATGACCGCGCCGGCGATGCCCGGGAAGCCGGTCGGCCCGCCGCGCCCGTTCCACGAGAGCAGGCTGCCCCGCATGCGCGGGTGGCCGCAGCCCAGGATCCGCAGCCAGCCGCTGTCGATGAGCAGGCCGCCGACGTGGTAGCTCATCGCGCCGAGCACGGTGCTGACCGGCGCCTGGATGCCCTCGAGGCAGCGCTTGCCCTGCTCGGGATCAGCGACCAGCAGCTCAACCCCGTTGCGCCCGCCGCGGATGCGCCCGTGCAGCTCGGGCCACGCCGGGTCGCCGACCGTGAGCAGCTCTTTGGCCGTATAGGTGCGGGTCGGCCCGCTCATCCGCCGCGCACCAGCCGGAAGCTCATGTCGGCCGAGCGCGTGTCGGGGTCGGCCATGTCGACGGCCTTGGCCCAGGCGGCCATGCTCGGTCGGGCCCACGAGCCCGGGTGCAACATCTTGCGGTCGCCGCTGTCATCGGCGAGCCAGTGGCCCATGTTGCCGGCGAGGTCGCACACACCCTCGGGCGTGCGGTCGGCCAAGTAGATGCCGACGGCGCAGGGCTGGCCCAGCGCCTCTTCGCGGGTGTTGGCGTTGCCGTCGCCGAAGGGTGAACCCCAGGGGTAGGGGCGCTTCTCGAGGCCGCGCACCACCGCACGGTACTCGTCGACCGAGAGCAGGCGGGCGTTGTGGGCCTTGGCGTATGCCTCAGCCTCCCACCAGGTGGGGCCGGCGGCGGGCTGGTTGTCTTCGACGAGGTGGCGCACCGCCGGATCGGCGGCCAGCGCGGCCCAGCTGGGCGGCCCGCTGTCGCGCCAGGCCAGGCCCTCGGCCGACCAGCAAGCGTCGTCTTTGTCGCCGCCGGCGTCAAACCAGGCGCGCAGCTCGGCGTTGGTGACCAAGAAGCGGCCGACCTGCAGCACGGCGCCCTCGTCGGTGGTCACCGTGGCCCAGTAGTCGGCCTCGGTGGGCAGGCGCAGGCGGGGGTCGCCCACCCGGCTGAGCGCGACGCCGAGCTGCAGGCGCTGCTTGGGGTTGCCCGCCCAGCCCTCGATGAGCTCGAGCACGGCGGTGGCGACCTTGGCCTTGAGCGCCGCGTCGCCGATCGCGGCGGCCCCGTCGGCGAACTGCACCAGCGCCTCGATGCGGCGGCCGGCGGGCAGGCCGAGCAGGTGCTCGAGCTGGGCGTGGGGGTCGGGCCCGATCACCCAGCTGGCGGCGCCCACGCCGTGGGCCAGCCCGTTGGTCGGGGCGGCGTCAAAGGCAGCTTGGGCCGGCGTCGACGCGCTCGAGGGGAGGGTCGGGCGCGGAGCGGTCGGGTCGTGGGTCATCGGAGGGCCTCCAGCCCCGCCCCGCTAACGCCTCTGCGGGGCGGCCGGCGGCGGGCGCGCGAGCGCACCCGGCGGATGCGGGGCCTTCGGGTGCTTGATCGCCGCAATTGAGTCAATCCCAATCAAGCACTTCGACCGCATGTGGGACGGGGGGCCTTGCGCGGCGCGCCCGCCGGGCGCCAAGCTCAGACGGGGTCGCGCGCGCCGCGCGGCGCTTGGCGGAGCAGGGCTCCCGCCTGGAGTGCCGATGGGAGCCAGCGCTGGCGTCGATCTGGGCCTGCTGCTCGGCCAGATGTTCGTCATCATCGGCAGCTGCCGCGTGCTCGGTCTGGTCGCGCGTCGCCTGCGGCAGCCCCTGGTCATCGCCGAGATCGCCGCGGGCATCGCGCTCGGCCCCACGGTGCTCGGGCGCCTCTGGCCCGAGGCGATGGCCACGCTCTTCCCGGTCCACAGCGTGGGCGCGCTCGACGCGATCAGCCAGATTGGCCTCGTGCTCTTCATGTTCGTCGTGGGGCTCGAGCTCGACCCCGAGCTGCTGCGGGGGCGCAGCGGGCTCGCGCTGCGGGCGAGCTTGGGCGGCATCGGCCTGCCCTTGGTCGCGGGCAGCGCGCTCGCCGCGGCGCTCTGGCCCGCGCTCGCCCCCGATGGTGTGGATCGGCTGCCGTTCATGTTGTTCATCGGCGCCACGATGAGCATCACCGCCTTCCCCGTGCTCGCCCGCATCGCCGGTGAGCGGGGCCTGCTGCGCACCCCCCTGGGCGGCGTGACCATGGCCTGCGCGGCCTTCGCCGACGTCGCGGCCTGGAGCCTCATCGCCGCGGCCATCGGCGTCGCGGGCAGCGGGGGCCTCGCCGAAGCCGGGCTCAAAACAGCGGGCTCAGCGGCCTTCATGTTGTTCATGGTCTTCGTGGCCCGGCCCTTCCTCGCCCACGTCGCCCGGCGCTTCTTGCGCGAGGAGCGCATCACCTCGGCGGGCTTCGCCATCGTGGTGATGATGCTGCTCGGCACCGCGGTGGCTGGCGAGCAGATCGGCGTGCACGCGCTGCTCTCGGCCTTCGTGCTCGGCGCGGTGATGCCCCGCGAGGGCGGGATCGTGCACGTGCTCACCGCCCGCATCGAAGAGCTGGTCGTCGTGCTCTTCCTGCCCATCTTCTTTGCGGTCACCGGCCTGCGCGCCGATCTGGGCGACGCGCTCGACGGGCGCATGATTGGCGTGACGCTCGCGGTTTTCCTCACGGCGAGCCTGAGCAAGGTCGTGGGCACCCTGCTGCCCGCCCTTCGGGGCGGCCTCGGCCTGCGCGAGGCGACCACCCTCGCCGTGTTGATGAACACCCGCGGCCTGATGGAGCTGGTGATCCTCAACATTGGCCGCGACATGGGCGTGCTGACCGACAAGCTGTTCGGCGCGATGGTCATCGGCTCGCTGACCAACACGTTCATGACCAGCCCCCTGGTGAGCCTGCTGCGGCCGAGCAGCGCCGCGCCCCCGCCGCTCCCGTCGGCCGGCCCCTCGGCCACCGGCGCGGGCGACGTGCGCCTGCTGGTCAGCGTGGCCCGGCCCCAGAACCTGCCCCGGCTCGCCCAGGTGGGCGCGCTGCTCGCCAAAGACGGCGAGGCGCTCGCGCTCAGCCTCACCGCGGTGCGTGAGCAGGGCCAGATGGTGCCGCCCGCCGAAGAAGAGCTCGCCGTGCGCGCGCTCAGCGGCAAGCTGGCCGACGCGCTGGCGGTCGAGGGCGTGGCCGCCCGCTCAATGAGCTTCTCGAGCGACGAGCCCGGCCGCGACATCGCGCTCATCGCCCGCACCCAGCGCTCGACGGTCGTGCTGGTCGGCGTGCACCAGCCGCTGCTGGGTCAAGCGGTCTTCGGCGGCCCGATCAAGACCTTGGCCAACGAGCTCGACGCCGACCTCTGCATGCTCATGCCCCGCGACAGCTTCGACAAGGCCATTTTGGTGACCGAGGGGCCACATGGGGCGGCCGCGGCGCGGGTGGGCGCCCGCCTGCGGGCGGCGGGCCTGCCGGTCGAAGAGCTGCCGGTCACCCTCAGCTTTGAAGAGCTGGCCGCCCGGGCCCACAACAGCGCGCTGCTCATCATTGGCGTCGGCGGCGCGTGGACGCCGGCCATCGCCGGCTTTGAGCTGCGGCACAGCCCGGTCTGCGATGAGCTGCGCTGCAGCGTGCTTTTTGTGCACGACCCTGAGCCGGGGGCCCCGCCAACCACGGCCTAGGGCCGCTGCCCCTCCGCCGCCGCGCAGACCCTCCGCCTCAGGCCCTCCGCCTCAGCCCCTCCGCCGGCGCAGCAGCAGGGCGCCCAGGCCGAGCACCAGCACGCCGATTCCGCCGCCCGCGCCTCGCGGCGCGCCCGCGCAGCCGCAGCCGCCGGGCTGGGTCTTGCTGTCGACCGGCGCCCCGCCCGAATCCGCGGTGTCGCTCACCGGCGGGTCGGCGTTCCAGCCGACGAGGGGGGTCTCGGCGTTGCGGGTGTGGGCCGGGTCGTGGCCAAAACCGGCCCAGTCGACCCGGGCCCAGGTCGGGGCCGGGGTGTCCCAGGCGAAGAGCTCACCCTGGCGGGTGCCCACGACGACCTCGAGCAGGTCATCTCCGTCGATGTCGCCCACGGTGGGGCTGCCCAAGATCCACTGGCCGGTGAGCTTGGGCCAGCCCGCCGGCTCGGTGCCGTCGGCCGAAAATGCGTGGAGCAAGAAGCCGCCTGAGCCGTGAATGACCTCGACATCACCGTCGCCGTCGACGTCGGCGATGGCCGGGTTCATGAAGAACTGCATGTCCTCGAGCTGGCGGGGCCAGGCGGGCAGGGGCCGGCCCGTCGCGCCGTCCCAGGCGATGATCGGGAAGTCGAAGCGGGTGCGCTGGCCGTCATTGAGCGCGTTCACGAGGTAGCCGCTGCCGATGGCCCCGGTCACCAGATCAATCTGCCCGTCGCCGTTCAGGTCACCCGCGCTCGGGCTGTTGATGAAGGGGAAGGCGGCCGAGTCATAGACGTTGCTGCTCGGGCCATAGCCATCCAAGGTGTTGATCGCCTGGTAGAGCTGGCTGCCGTCGGCCCGCAGCACCACCAGCGGGCCCGCCGTGCCGTGGCAGGCCACCTCGAGCGCGCCGTCGCCGTCGATGTCGGCCAGCAGCGGGCTCTGGGGGGTGCCCTCGCCGACCATGGGCAGCACGTCGGCCCCGCTGCCAAAGAGCAGCACCGGCCAGCCCGGCAGCACGGCCCCGCCCGGGTCGTCGTTGCCCTTGCCCGAGATGGCCCACAGCGGCGCGTAGGTGCCCCGGATGGGCTCGTTGCTGCCGATCACGATGTCGGGCACGCCGTCGCCCGACAGGTCGCCGATCGCCGGGCTCGACACCGTGCGCTGGCGCAGGCCCTCGGCCGCCGAGTCGGGGTGCTGCAGCCGGACGGGGAAGCCCTCGACGCGGCTGCCGTCGCCGCGCCAGGCGTAGACCTGGCCGTCCATCCCGCCGATCACGATGTCCAGCGCGCCGTCTTGGTCGAGGTCACCCAAGGCCGGCGACGAGAAGAAGCCCTCGTCGAGGCGCAGCTGCTCACCCAGGCCGGCCCGGTCGACCGGGTCTTGGGCGACGGGGAAGCCGTCCACCACGCTGCCGTCCGCGTGGAAGGCCCAGAGCTGGCCGCGCAGGCTGCCCACGATGACCTCGGGCGCGCCGTCGCCGTCGATGTCGCCGGCCGCCGGGCTGCCGAGCACGCTGGCCCGGGCCGGCCGGGCCGCGGCGAAGCTCGGGTTGGCCAAGTGGTTGCCGGGCTGGGCGGCGTCGAATTCCTCGAGCAGCTCGGTCTGCACCGGCCAGCCGGGCAGGGCGCTGCCATCCCCGCGCAACGCGAAGATGTTGCCGCTGGATGTGGCCTGCACCACGTCAAAGACGCCGTCGGCGTCCAGATCGACCAGCAGGGGTGAGGGCTCGAGCGAGCCGCCGTCGAGCCGCCCGCCAAAAGCCGCTTTGTGGTCGGGGTCGGCGTGCAAGAAGACGGCGTTGCGCGCCTCGCTGCGCCGGCCCGCGGCGTCGGTGACCTGCAGGCGTAGGCTGAGCACCTTCTTGTGCACCTCGGTCTCGCGGGCCACCTGCTCGTCGTCGAGCGTGTAGGTGCGGTAGGCCGCGCTGGCCATCGTGGCGAAGGGCGCCAGGTCGATCTCGGCGATCAGGCCGTCCACCGCGCTGCTCCCGCTGGCGACCTCGACCCAGTCGGCAGCGTCCGGCTCCTCTTTGGGGGCGGCCTGCAGGCTCCAGCTGGCGACGCCGCCGCGGGGCGCGGCGACCCGGCCCTCGACCCGCAGCGTCGGCGTGCGGCCCGGGTCGACCACGCGGAAGAAGCCGGGCGCGCTGAGCTCGGCCTCAGGCGGGATCTGGCCCGAGAGCGCCGCCTCGACCGCGCGCTCGGCGTTGATGCGCCCGTAGCCAGAGTAGCGGTCCCAGCCGGCTTTGGTCGGGTACCACCGCGGCTCGGCCGCCGAGAAGATGTCGGTGGCCCAGGATTGGTCGATGTCGTCGGCGGTCAGCGCGATCAGCGCCCAGGCCTCGGCGGCGCTGAGCTTGATGCCCGCCTCTTCGGCCGCGCTGTAGACCAGGCCGGCCACCCCGCTGCTCACGCCGACCGCCCCCGACGAGCAGCTGGTCGAGGGGGCCGAGAGGTCGAGGCGCACCCCGTGGTTGGTGCAATTGCTGTAGGCGAGGAAGGTCTCGCTGTCCTCACGCGCGTCAGCGTCGTAGCGCACCGCGTGCACATAGAGCGTGTGGGGGTTCGCGCCGGGCTGGTTGGGGTGGTAGCTCGTCTCGTCGGCCGCCGAAGCGACGACCAGCACGCCATTGTCCCATGCGTAGTCGATGGCGTCTTGGGCGTCGGCGCTGTGGTTGAGGGTGCCCAGGGCCTCTTGAATGACCTTGGCGTCCATGCTCACCGCGTAGCGCACCGCCCCGGTGAAGTTCTGGATGTCGGCCACGAACGAGTCGCCGACCCGCAGGCTCATCACCCGGCAATTGGGGCAGATCCCGATGTCGCCCCGGCCGTCATTGCCCTCCGCCGCGCTGTCTTTGGCCTCACCGGTGCCGTGGCCGTAGCGGGTGTCGTCATAGGGGTCGTTGTCATTCCAGAAGAAGTCCCAGCCCGAGATATCGTCGACAAAGCCGTTGCCGTCGTCATCCACGCCGTCTGAGAAGGTGGCGATCAAGTCGCTGGGGTCGAGCACATCGTCGGCCCGGTCTTGGCCTGCGGCGGGGTCGACCCGGGGGTCTTCGGCCCAGTCGTCGGTGTCAAAAACGCCGTCGCTGTTGAGGTCGGGGCTGTCGGCCGGGCTGCCGTCGGCCCGCTGGGGCAAGGGCAGCTCACCGGCGTGCAAGAAATGTTTGGACAGCAGGTCGGGCTCGTCCCACTTGATGCCGCTGTCGAGAACGGCGATGGTCACGCTGGGCAGGCCCACGCTCAGCGCCCAGGCGCGATCCGCCCAGAGGCCCGGGCCCAGCTCGACCTCTTCGGCCCGCACGCTGGCCCACTCGGCCGGGAACCAGGACAGCAGGTTCCACGTGGAGCCCAGATCGTTGGGGCAGAGGTCGGGCCGGCCGGGCTCGCCGCAGCCAGGGAAGGGGGAGAGGGGCGCGGCGGCGGCAGAGGGCAGCAGGCCGAGCAAAAGGAGGGCGGCGGCGCGCATCGGAGTCCTCGGGGCGTCGGGTCGGGGGACGCAGCGCGCGCAGTATGGCACGGGCGCGGGCGCCGACCGGCTGAGCCTGGGCCTGCCCCCTGCTCTTGACGGTGCCCTTGACGGAGGGGGGGGCCGTCCCTAGGGCAGCCGCCGCCGGGGGCGCCGCGCCCCCCTGTGCCTCGCGCACCTTCGACCCTCCCAACCTGTCGTGTGGCCCGCTGTGGCCGCTGGAGCCCCCATGGAGAGCCATCGCTTCGAGGCGGACGTCCGCCAGATCTTGCACCTGGTCACCCACAGCCTCTACTCCGACCGCGAGATCTTCCTCCGCGAGCTGATCAGCAACGCGAGCGACGCGCTCGACCGGGCCCGTTTTGAGGGCCTGTCCCGCCCCGATCTGCGGCCGGCCGCCGGCGAGCCCGGCGTCAAGATCAGCGTCGACAAGGACCAGAAGACCATCACGATCAGCGATGATGGCGTCGGCCTGACCCACGAGCAGGCGGTCGAGCACCTCGGCACCATCGCGCGCTCGGGCACCAAGGCCTTCGCCAACATGCTCAAAGAGCGCGGCGAGACCGCCGAGGGCCTGATCGGCCAGTTCGGCGTCGGCTTCTACTCGGCCTTCATGGTCGCCGAGAAGGTCGAGGTCCGCAGCCTCTCGGCCCTGCCCGACGCCGCGCCCATCCACTGGGTCAGCGACGGCGGCGAGGCTTATGAGCTCACCACCGGCGACCGCGCCGATCGCGGCACCGACGTCATCCTGCACCTGCGCGACGAGGCGATTGAGTTCTGCGACACCGACCGGCTGCGCGAGATCGTCGCCAAGCACAGCGACTACGTGCAGTGGCCGGTCATCGTGGGCGAAGAGCGGGCCAACCAAGACGCCGCCCTATGGACGCGCAGCCCGTCTGAGGTCGAGGACAAAGAGTACATCGCCCTCTACAAGCACATCTCGGGCGATTGGCAAGACCCGCTCACCTGGGTGCACGTGCGCGCCGAGGGCGGGGTCGAGTACAGCGCGATCATCTTCATCCCCAAGAAGCGCCCCTGGGAGCTCGACCGCCTCGACTACAAGGTCGGCCTCAAGCTCTTCCAGAAGCGCATCAAGGTGCTTGAAAACGCGGGCGATCTGGTGCCCCGCTACCTGCGCTTCGTCACCGGCGTGGTCGACAGCGCCGAGATCGACCTGAACATGAGCCGCGAGATCTTGCAGCAGACCCCGGTGGTCCGCAGCATTCGCAAGCAGCTCACCAAACGTGTGCTGCGCAAGCTCGTCGAGCTGAGCCGCACCGACGCCGACGCCTACACCACCTTCTGGGAGGAGTACGGCCACATCATCAAAGAGGGCATCCACGAGGATGGTGAGGGCGCCAAAGACCAGCTCACCGAGCTGCTGCGCTACCCCACCACCACCAGCGACGGGGGGCTGCGCAGCCTCGCCGACGTCAAGAAAGACCTCAAGGACGGCCAAGAGCACCTCTGGTACTTCACCTCGGTCGACAAGGAGCGCATCGGCAAGGCCGCGGCCCTCGAGGGCTTCAAGAAGCGCGGGTGGGAGGTCATCCTCATGTCCGACCCGGTCGACGAGTGGGTGGTGATGAGCCTGCGCGAGGTCGAGGGCACCGCGCTCAAGAACGCCGCCACCGGCGAGCTTCCGCCCCTGCCCGACGAGGACGAGGACCCGATCACCAAGGCCGCCAAAGAGCAGGCGACCCCGCTCGTGAGCTGGATGGGCGGCCTGCTCAGCAAAGATGTGGCTGAGGTCCGCCTCAGCTCGCGCCTGACCGACTCGCCCTCGGTGCTGGTCGACCGCGAGGGCGGCATGGGCGCCAATATGGAGCGCATCCTGCGCGCGGCGAACCAGCAGGTCAGCGCCACCAAGCGCGTGCTCGAGGTCAACCCCGAGCACCCGATGGTCAAGACCCTGGCCCGCCTCAACGCCGACGGCCAGACCGGCCTCGAGCCCTTCGCGCGCCTCTTGCTCGACCACGCCGCCATCTCCGAGGGGCGCCTCGACGACCCCGAAGGTTTTGCCGGCCGCCTCCAAGCCCTGATGGAGACCGCCGCGCGGGGCCTCGCCGCGGGCGCCGCCCCGGTGACCCCGACCGAGGTGCTCAACGCCGACGGCAGCCCGGCCTGATCGTCGGGCCACCCGGCGGCGAGGTGGGGGTCTGGGCGCCCTGGCCCCCCCTCCGCCCGTCGCCGGGGCCCCGGCCGCCGCTCCGCCTGGCGGCGGGATCGGCGTCCGCCCGGCTCGGTCGGCTGCGCCGACCGCCGCTGCGCGGCGGGCTCCGGTCGGGCGGGCGCGTCAGCGGCGCAGCGCCGCGGGCGCCTCACTCGGAAAACGCAGGGTGAAGGTGCTCCCCTGGCCCGGGCGTGAGGCCACGGTCACCTCGCCGCCGTGCGCGTTCATGATGTAGCGGGTGATGGTCAGGCCGATGCCCGTGCCCTTGCGCTTGCGGGCCATCGCGTCGCGGCTGCGAAAGAAGGGCTCGAAGATCTGCTGCATGTCGTGGGCGGCGATCCCGATGCCCTTGTCCGAGATGGTGATCTGCACGCCACCTTCGACGACCCGGCCCCGCACGCCGATCCAGCCGCCGGCCGGCGAGTACTTGGCGGCGTTGCTCACGAGGTTGATCACGCACTGGGCGATGGCGTCGGCGTCGTGGGCCACCGGCGGCAGATCAGCGGGCAGATCGACGTCCAGCTCTTTGTCTTGGACCTCTTGGGCCGAGCTGATGCTGTCGATGGCGTTCATCACCGTCTCGGCGATGTCGCCCGGCCGCAGGGCGTACCGTTTGGCCCCGCGCTCGATTGCCGCGAAGTCGAGCACGTTGTCGACGAGGCGCGACAGGCGCTCGCTCTCGCGCACGATGCTGAGGAAGGCCTCTTCTTTCTCCTCGTCGGTCTCTTTGAGGCCGTAGAGCAGGGCCTCACCCTGGCTGCGAATGTGCGTGATCGGCGAGCGCAGCTCGTGGCTGACGCTGGCAGCGAAGTCGGTCTGCTGGCGGGCCACCTGCAGCTCGCGGCGCAGCATGGCCAGGGTGGTAAAACTGCCCGCCAGCAGCACAAAGAGCGCCGAGCCGACGATGAGGGCGCGCAGGTCGCGGCGATCCTTTCGCTCTGCCTCCAAGCGCTCGGCGTCGCGCAGGGCGACCACGAGCGTCCAGCCGCCGAGCCAGGGGCCTAAGCTCTTGCTGGTCAGCGCGTCCTGGGGCGGCTTCTCGTTGGGGCTGAGCAGGTAGGCGCTCACGTCGCTGTCGGCGACCACCGCGGCCCGCGCGTCGGCTTGCAGCTCGCTGAGCACGTTCTCGAGGTCGAGCCCAAAAGCGTAGTAGTCGTCGCCCCACCAGGTGGTCGCCCAGAGCGCCCGGTCGCTGAGCTCCCAGCGCACCACGCCGTCGGGCAGGCGGCCCGGCGTGGCGCCGAAGACCGGGTCGAGCTCGGGCAGCAGGGCGGCCGCCCAGTAGAGCATCGAGCTGCGCTCGGCCAAGCGCCCGCGGGCGACCGGCGCCCAGTCCCCCGCCGCGCCGGGGGGCACGAGGCCCAGCGCGCGGGCGGCCAGCGCGGCCTCGCCGCCTTGGCCCACGGTCCAGGTCTCAGAGAGCAGCTCTTCGACCAGGGTGCGCAGCGCGCGGGTGCCCGCCTCGGGATCACGCTGCAGCAGGGCGTCGGCGCGCATCAGGCGGGCCTGGTCGGCCAGGCGCAGGCCATAGGGGTCGCGGGTCGGCTCGCCGCGGCTGATCACGGCGTCGAGCAGGGCCATCGCCTCGCGGGTCTGGCCCTGCTTGAGGCGCAGGCGGGCCTCGTCGAGCTGGGCCCGCGCGCGCAGGACGGGGCTGCTGTGCTCGGCGAAGACAGCGCGCAGCAGGTCAATCTGAACCTCGGTTGGCGCGCCCTCTGCGGCGGCGCGCTCGGCCGCCCGCCAAGCGGGGTGGAAGAGGTCCTCTTCCGGCAGGGGCTGCTCGGCCGCGTCGACCACAAAAGGCGCCCGCAGGTTGCCCTCTTGGTCAAAACGCAGGGCCACCCGCAGCTGGGGGTGCAGCTCACCCGCCGTGTCGAGCGGGCTGCGGCCCGAGCGCAGGCGCTCGACCACCCGCTGCTCAAAACTGGTGAAGTCGCGGTCGAGCCCGGCCCAGAAGGTGTCGGCGGCCACCGCGCCCTCGCGGCGCAGATCATTGACCACCAGGGCCTCTTCGACGCGGGCGGCCCGCACGGCGAAGTAGGAGAGCAGGGTGGCGGGCAGGGCGATGCTGACCACGAAGAGGCCGATCAGCCGCAGCACGCTGGCGAGGTGGATCGCCTCTTCCATCGCGCGGGCCTCGCCGCGGCCCTGGACCAGCAGCGCGCGGAGCAGGCGCTGCAGCAGGGTGCTCGGGCGGGAGCGGCGGCCCTCGGGCATGGTCGAGCCTCGGCGCGCGGGCGGGCGGGGCGGGTCGCGGGCGGGGCCGCGGCCTCGGCCGGCCCCGGGCGGGCGCCAGCGGGCCGGAGGATAACCGACGCGGGAACCGCGCCCCCCGCGCCACGGTCCAGCGCCCGCCTCCGGAGGACCCCATGCCCGCCCCCGCGCCCCTCGGTCGCCGCGCCGCCCTCCTCCTCTTCGTGCTGGTCGCCATCCTCGGGGTGCCGGGCGCGGCGTGGGCCGGCTGGGCGGTCAGCGAGCGGGGCGCGGCCCGCTACAGCGAGGCGGTGGTCGCCCAGGCCCGGGGCCAGCTCGAGCTGGCCTTGGCCGCCTACGACGAGGTGCTGGCCCAAGACCCCACCTGCGGCAGCGCGCTGCACGGCAAGGGCATGGTGCTGCTGCGGCTCGGCCGCCTCGCCGAGGCCGAGGCCCTGGCCCGCGGCCTGACCGCCGCTTGGCCCAAGAAGGCCGAGGCCCACACCCTGCTCAGCAGCGCGCGCTTCGTGCGCCAAAACGCGGCGGGGGCCCGGGTCGCCGCCGAAGAGGCGCTGAAGCTCGCACCCGACGACATCGCCGCGCACGCCGCTCTTTTGCAGGCCTTGCTGCGGCTCGGCGAGGGTGAGGCCGCCCAGCGCCTCGCCGCCCAGGCGGTCGAGCGCCTGCCCGCCCCCGTCGGCGCCTGCATGGAGGTCGCCGTGCTCCAAGAGCTGCGGGCCCGGGTCGAGCCCGCCCTGGCCGACCGCTGCGCCGCCGCCGGCCCCGAGCTCATCGGCTGGATGCCGCTCAACGCCGACCAGAGCGCCGAGGCCGAGCTCAAGCAGGTGCAAGAGGCCCTCGCCCGCATCAACGCGGGTGATCCGGCGGGGGCCCTGCTGCTGCTCGACCCGGTGGTCGCCGCCCGCCCGACCCGCGGCGACGCCCGGGCCCTGCGCGGCATCGCCCGGGCCCGGGTGGGCAACACCAGCGGGGCGATCGACGACCTGCGCGCGGCGATCGAGGCCGAGGACTGGCTGGTGGTGCACCGCTCGGGCGCGATCTCGGGTGTGGTGCGGGCGTCTGACGCCGCCAAAGCCGAAGAGCTGCGCGGGATCGCCTCGGCCCACCTCGTGCTTTTGCACGTGCAGCGGGGTGAGCTCGACAAGGCCAGCGTGGTCGAGGCCAAGGCCCTGCCCCGCCACCCCGAGGTCGAGCTGCTCAACGCCGCCCGGGCCCGCCGCCTCGCCGCCCTGGGCCAGCGGGCCGAGGCCTTGGACCTGCTCGAGCGCCTGAGCACATCCACCGACTATGACGTGCAGGGCGTTATCGTCGACGTGGGGGTCGTGCTGGGCGGGCTGCCCGAGGGCGTGATCTTGGGCCTGCGCGAGAGCGCCGGCCCCGGCCTGCTGCGCTGGGCCGCCGCGCGCGACGCCGCGGGTGATCCGGCCGGCTGCAGCGCCGCGCTCGGGCCGCCGGCCGCCGTGCACCCGGCCCTGCTGCGCCTCGGCTGGGGCTGCGCGGTGCGCCAGGGCGCCGCCCCGCTCGCCGACGCCTGGTGGGATGAGGGCGGGGCCGCGCTCAGCGCTGCCCAGCCGGTCACCGCCTACAACCACGCCTTGCTGCTGCGCGCCGCCGGCGAGGGGGCCCGGGCCCGGGCCGTGCTGACCCCCGCCCTGCCCGGCGCGCCCGGGGCCGCGCCGCCGCCCGAGGCGGTCGGGCCGCTGCACACCCTCGCGGTCACGCTGGCCCTCGACGTGGGCGCGCTGGACGAGGCCCGGCGCCTCGCCGCGGCCCCGACCGCCCCGCCGAGCGCCCGCGCGCTGGTGGGGGCGCGCCTGCTCAAGGCCGGCCGCGCGGACGAGGCCCGGCTGCTGCTGCAGGCCACCTGCCCGGCCCTGCAGGGCGACGAGGCGGCGAGCTGCCGCCAAAACCTGACCTTGGCTGGCGGCTAAGCCCGCCGCGCGGCGATGGCGGCGACCAGGGTCTCGACCAGCGCGGCGATCGGCGCGGTGCCGTTGAGCACGAGGTCTGCGCTGGACTTGGTCGGCTCGACGAAGGCCTCGTGCATGGGCCGCACGGTGTCGAGGTACTGGTCGAGCACCCCGCCGACCTCGCGGCCGCGCTCGGCCACGTCGCGGCGCACCCGGCGGGCGAGGCGCACGTCGGCGGGGGCGTCGACGAAGACGCGCAGATCGGCGCGGGCGGCCAGCGCCGGGTCGGCGAGCGTGAGGATGCCCTCGACCAAGATCACCGGAGTGGGCTCGGCGTGCTCGCTCTCGGGCTGGCGGCGGTGGGTGCGGAAGTCGTAGACCGGCAGCGCGGCGGCCTGACCGGCCCGCAGCGCGTCGAGGTCGGCCACGAGGCGCGCGGTGTCGAGCGCGTCGGGGTGGTCATAGTTGTGGCCCCGGGGCTGGGCGACGTCTTTGTAGTAGCGGTCGTGGTGCAGCAGCAGGGCGCCGAGCTGGGCGGCGGCCCGGGCCGCGACGGTGGTCTTGCCGCTGGCGGTGCCGCCCGCGATGATCACGACAAAAGGGGGAGGGGGGGGAGCTGCGGACACGGCGGGCCTCCGGGCGCGGCGCCTATCCACCGGGGGCCGGCGGCGGCCCCTCCACCCCCGATCAGATCCACCCGCTGCGGCGGAAGCGCCAGAGCAAGCCCGCGGCCAGCATCGCCATCAGCCCGAGCACCATCGGGTAGCCCCAGGGCTTGTGCAGCTCGGGCATCTGGTCGAAGTTCATGCCATAGACCCCGGCGATGAAGCTCAGCGGGATGAAAATGGCGGTCACCACGGTGAGCACGCGCATGGTCTCGTTCATGCGGTGGCTGGCCAAGGCGAGGTGCAGCTCGAGCGTGTTGTCGAGGCGCTCGCGCAGGCTCTCCGACAGCTCGACCACCTCGTTGAGGTGGGCCAGCAGGTCGCGGAAGAAGGGCAGCGTGCCCTTGTGGACCAGCTCGGGGCGGGCGTGCTCGAGGATGGCCAGGGCCTCGCGCACCGGCTTGGCCGCCCGGCGGAAGGCCTGGAGCTGGGCCTTGAGGCGGTGCACATCGCCGGGCAGGGACTCGTCGAAGCGGTCAGTGGGGCGCTCCTCGAGCGCGTCGACCGCGTCCGAGAAGCGGTCGGCGATGGCCCGGTAGTCGTCGATGATGGCGTCGAGCAGGGCGTGGAGCAGGTAGTCGGCCGCCCGCTGGCGAATGCGCCCCCGCGCCTGCATCACCCGGGTGCGCACGCCCGAGAACAGCGGCGCGGGCAGCTCTTGAAAGCTGAGCACCCAGCCCTCGCCGAGCACGAGGCTGATGTGCTCGGCGCTCAGCTCGGCGTCGGTGCCCTCGCTCAGCCGCAGGTGCTTGAGGTTGATCACCACCGAGAGGCCGTAGTCCTCGGCCTTGGCGCGGGTCTCCAGGGTCACGATGTCCTCGACGGCGAGGCCATGCAGCTCGAAGACATCGCCGAGCAGACCCACGATCTCGACGTCGTGCACGCCGTCTACGTGCACCCAGGTGATCCGGTCAGGGCGGCGCCAGGCCCCCGCGCGGCGCAGCACCTCGGCCCCGCCGTGGGCGGCGTGCTCCTCGGCCACCGACTCGTTGTAGGTGACCAGCTGCAGGCGCACCTCGTGCTCCCGCGGCGGGCCCGAGTAGATCGGTGTGCCCGGCGGCTGGTGCAGGGTGGGGCGCGGCGGGCGGTGCTGGGCGGGGTGCGCACGGTGGGGCATCGGGACCTCGGCGGCCCGGCCGTCTAAGCCGGCGGGGCGGCGCGCTCCGGTCGGTGGGCGGTGTGCGGCGCCGCCGATCCTGTCACCGCCTGTCACTGGCCGCGGCGGGGGGCGCGCGACCGCGCCCCGATCAGCCCGCCGCGGGGCCTGAGACCCCAAGAAGTTTTTTGTCTGGTATATCAATGCAATAAGGGTCGACCGGGGGATTTTTGAGGCCGCGCAAGTCGGAACCTTGTCAGGGGCGCCTTGCATATGTCATAGAATGTCTGTGTCTGGACGCCAGTCGGGCCGGGTAGACCTCCGCCGGGGGGCGCGGTCGACTGAGTTCGGGTCCGCTGGACGTCCTGGCCCTCTTCTCCACCCGCCGCCCCGCGCCCCTCCCCGAAGCTCTCGGGTGGTGGGCGCGGGGCGGTCGGTTTGGGGCCGGGCCTCAGCCAGCGCAGCCTTGCACGGGCGCCAGCGGGTGGGCGGCGAACCACTCGAGCAAGAAGTGCATCAGCGCGCGCACCGCCGCCGGCTGGTGTTTGCGGCTGACGTAGACTAGGTAGGCCGAGATGTCGGGCAGCTCAAACTCGCCGAGCACCTGCACCAGAGTGCCCTGCCGCAGGTCGTGCTCGACATAGAAGCTCGGCAGGTGGGCGAGGCCCATTCCGGCGAGGGCGGCGCCGCGCAGGGCGAGGCCCGAGTCGGTCTCGAGGGGGCAAGCGCCGACCGGGGCCTGGATCTCCCCATCGACCACGTAGGACCACTCGCGCTCCTCGGGCAGGTTGAGGTAGCGCAGGCAGCGGTGCCGCACGAGCTCGGCTGGGTGCGTCGGCGTGCCGGCTTTGGTGAGGTAGCCGGGGCTCGCGCAGGTCACGACCCGGGCCCGCAGGAGCTGGCGGGCGACCAAGGAGTCGTCGAAGACCGGCCCCACGCGCACCACGAGGTCGAGGCCCAGCGCGACGGGGTCGGAGCGGTGGTCGCTCAAGGTGAGCTGCACCCGCACCCGGGGGTGGCGGCCCTGAAACTCGGCGAGGGGCTCGGCGAGGTAATACTCGCCAAAAACCACCGGCGCGTTGATGCGGACGGTGCCGACCGGCTCTTGGGCGAGGCTGCCCATGTCGGCCTCAGCCTCATCGAGGATGGCGAGCAGGCGGGCGCAGTGGGCGTGGAAGCGCAGCCCAGCCTCGGTCGCCGCCACCTGCCGGGTGGTGCGGTGGAGCAGGCGCAGCCCGAGGCGCTCTTCGAGGCGCGAGACCCGCTTGCTCACCGCGCTGCGGGTGAGGCCGAAGCGGGCCGCCGCGGCGGAGTAGCTGCCCTGCAGCACGATCTCGTGGAAGATCAGCATCGCGTCGATGTCTTCGCGAAAGGTCCCTGGTGAGCTGTCGGTCATCGGCGCCCCGTGCGCCCGGGTGGTCCCATCGCCCCGGCGCCGCTGCGAAGCTACCCCAGCCCTCCGCCGGGCGGCCCCGCCGGGCCTGTGCTAACGGTCGCCCGTCCAGGGCCCCGGGCGGGCCCAAAGCGGAGGCGAGATGAGCGGCCAGACGGAGCAAGAGGGCGTGCAGCAGGCTGAGGTCAAGGCGGCGGGCGCGGCGGGCGGGGTCAAGCGCCTGCTGACCGGCGACCGGCCGACCGGGCAGCTGCACCTGGGGCACCTCGTCGGCAGCATCCAGAACCGGGTCAAGCTGCAGGCCGAGTACGACACCTACATCTTGATCGCCGACCTGCACATGTTGACCACCAAGCGCAGCCCGGCCGACATCCAAGAGATCGGCGACAACGTGCGCTCGATCTTGCTCGACTACCTCGCCGCCGGCCTCGACCCGAACCACTGCAAGATCTACCTGCAGTCGGCCATCCCCGAGGTCTACGAGCTCAACACGCTGCTGCAGAACTTCGTGACGGTCAACCGCCTGTCGCGGCTGCCGGCGCTCAAAGAGATGGCCAAGAACGCCAACCTCGACGAAGAGAGCATCCCCTACGGTCTGTTGGGCTACCCGGTGCTGCAGGCCGCCGACATCCTGCTGCCCAAGGCCCACATCGTGCCGGTCGGGCCCGACAACCTCGCCCAGGTCGAGATCACCCGCGAGATCGCCCGCCGCTTCAACCAGACCTATGGCGAGGTCTTCGTCGAGCCCACGCCCCTGCTCGGCGTGGAGCGCGCGCTGGTGGGCACCGACGGCAAGGGCAAGATGAGCAAGTCGGCGGGCAACAGCATCTTGCTCAGCGATGATCGCAAGGCGCTCGAGAAGAAGATCCGCAAGATGTACACCGACCCCAACCGGGTGCACGCCGACGTGCCCGGCACGGTCGAGGGCAACCCGGTTTTTGAGTACCACCGGATCTTCAACCCCGATCAAGCCGAGGTCGACGCCCTGGCCGCCCGCTACGAGGCGGGCACCGTCGGTGATGGCGAGGTCAAGGATCGCTTGCTGACCGCCATGATCACCTTCATGGAGCCCCTGTGGGAGCGGCGGGCCCACTACGCCGCGCAGCCCGATCTCCTCGACGATGTCCTGTGGGAGGGCACCCTCGCCATGCAGCGCCTCGCCACCCAGACCATGCGCGAGGTGCGCAAGGCGCTCGGGCTGGGCAAGACCATGGACAAGCTGCGCAAACGGATGGAGAAGCGCGCCCGCAAGCCGGCCTGATCGGCCCGCGCCGCGGGCTGCGCGGGTGGAGGACACGGCGGCGCTGGCCCGTGGTATCGGAGCATCGTCGCGCCCAGACCGCCGATCCGCGGCCAGCACGCGGCGAAGACCCCGCCGGCCCCCGCCGGCCCTCCTCCGGCTCCCCGCCCCAGGCCCGCCATGTCGTCGCCGCAGAACCCCTACCGCTCCAGCGGCAGCGTCGGAGACTCCGCCGCCTTCGTCGGCCGGGCCGAGCTGCTCGGCGAGCTGAGCCTCGCGCTGCGCCGGCCCGAGCGCGCGGCGGTGATCGTCGGCGGCGGCCCGGGCAGCGGCAAGACCTCGCTGCTCGACGAGCTGCGGGTGCAGCTCAGCGAGAGCGGCGGCCTGCGCGCCGCCCGCTTCGATCCGGCACCCTTTGCGACCGCGGCGGTCGACGACGCGCTGGTGGCCTTGGCCGAGCAGATCGCCGCGGCCCTGGGGGTCGACGCCCCGGCGCTCGGGGCCTGGCCCGAAGACCAGCTGCGCGCCCAGTGGCTGCCCGCCGCGCTGGCCCGCCTCGGCCTCGGTGAGCGCCTCGTGCTGCTCATCGACGCCTTTCCGGTCATCGACGACGCGCGCAGCCGGGCCACGGCGGGCGCCCTGCTGCCCCTGCTCGGCGGCCTGCTCGAGCGCCACGCCGACCGCCTCGCGGTGGTCATGGCCTACGATCTGCGCAGCGCCAGCGCCGAGGCCGCCCTGCGCAAGCACCTGCCCAGCCCCCTGCGCCGGCAGGTCGGCCCCCTCGAGCTGGCCCAGGCCTGGTCGCTGGTGCGCCTCTCGCAGGTCGACCGCAGCCTGATGTGGACGAACGAGGCCGTCGACGCCCTGCTTGAGCGCAGCGGCTGCCACCCGGCGGTCACCCAGGCCCTCTGCGAGCTCATCTGGGACAAGGCCTGCGCCGCCGCGGGCCGGGTGGCCCCCACCGCCACCGCCGCCATGGTGCACGCCGCGGTCGCGCCGGCGCTCGACGCCCTGTCCGGGCACTTTTTGGCGGTCTGGTCGGGCCTGCCCCCCGCGGCCCGGCTGGTGCTCGGCGTGCTCGCCTGGAGCGACCGGGGCGCCTGCGGGGCGGCCGAGCTCGGCGATCTGCTGCGCGCCCGGGGCCTGCGCGGCGTGGGCCGCGAGCTGCTCGAGGACGGCCCGCGTGAGCTGCGCCGCCAAGACGTGCTCGACGCTGATCCGGCCACGCTGCGCCTGAACGTGCCCCTGCTGCGCACCTGGGTGCGGGCGGGCCTGCCGCTCGACGACCTCTTTGGTGAGCTGGACGGCCTCTTGCCCCAGGCCGACGAACGGTACCGCGCCGCGGCCCTGCGCTGGCAGGCCGCCCGGGGGCCCGCCGCCCGCCGCGAGGCGGCTGACGCGGTCCGGGCGGTGCTGGCGGTGCACCCCGATCACACCGGCGCGCTCGAGATGCTCGCCGCCATCCACCTGCGCGACGGTGAGCTGGCCGCCGCGGTGCCCTACCTCGAGCGCCTGCACCCCCTGCGGCCGGGGCGGGCCGGGCCCTACCTCACCCGCGCCCTGCTCGATCTGGCCGCCGAGGCGCCCGACGCAGATCAACGTCTGCAGCTCTATTCCCGCGTGCTCGAGGTCGCGCCCGAGCAGTCCGAGGCCAAGCGGCTGCGCAACCGCCTGCTCGAGGAGCGGGCCGCGGTCGCGTTGGCCGCGGGTGACCTCGCCGCCGCCCAAGACGCCGCCACCGCCAGCGATCAGCCCACCGAGACCTCGCCGGTCAAGCAGGCGCTGCGGGCCCGGCAGGTCGACGCCGAGCGCAAAGAGCAGGCCGCGCACGAGGCCCGGTCCGACTACGGCGCCGCCCTGCACATCGCCCGCCGGCACAGCGTGTGGAGCGCCGACATCGAGCGCCTCGAGCACACCGCGCGCCTGGCCACCGCCTATGACGAGGGCGTGGCCGCCCTGCACCGCGGCGAGGCCGAGCGCGCCCGCGAGCGCCTCGCTTATGTCGCCAGCGTGAACCCCAACTTCCGCGAGGTGACCCGCTACCTGCACCTCAGCGTGACCGGGCAGGACCCGGCCGACGCCCGGGGCGGAAAGGTCTCCCCTGCGCTGTTCGCGAGCAGCCTCGCCCTGGCGGCTGCCTGCGCCCTCGCCTGGCTGCTCGGCGTGCCCGCCCCTGGGCGCGGGGTCACCGTGGTCGAAGGGGCGCCAGAGCTCGAGCTCGAGGCGCTGCAGGCCTCGCCAGCCGCCGCCGCCGCGCCGCCGCCCGCCACCCCGCAGGCGCCGCCGGCCGCCGACGCGCCCGCCGCGACCACCCCGGTGGAGCTCGGGCCGTCGGCGGGAGCGCAGGCCACGGCCGCTCCGCTCGGGGATGCCGTCGCTGACGTTGCTTCGGTGCCGCCGGCCTCCGCCTCGTCCGCCTCGTCCGCCTCCTCGGCTTCGCAGTCCTCCGCGTCGCCGGGCTCCTCCGCGCCGCCCTCGTCCGCCTCTTCCTCCGCCTGGTCCTCCTCCGCGCCGCCGCCTGCGCCCGCGCCGATCCCCGCGCCGCCGCCCGGCGGCAAGCGCACGGTCGGCGACCTGCTGCGCCAGGGCTGGGCCGACATCGAGGCCCACGACCTGCGGGGGGCCCGCGAGGCCTTCGACGCGGCCGTGCGGGAGCGCCCCGCCAACCCCGACGCCTGGTACGGGGTGGGTTTTGTGGCCGAGCTCAGCGGCGATCCTGCGCTGGCGCTGCAGTCCTACTGCAAGGCCAAGGAGCGCGGCAGCAAGCGCCCCGAGCTGCTGCGCGACGTGAACACCCGCCTTCGCCTGCTCGGTCAGCGCTGCCCCGGGGCCTGAGTCAGGGCCTTCCCCCCCTGTCAAGCGCAGGGGCGACCGGCTAAACGCGGCTTCGCTGGGCGCCTCCGCGCCCGCGTACCGGCGCTCCCCCGGGGGAGCGCACGCCGATCCGGCGCCCAGCCGAGCAGGAGCCCCCATGAGCCAGAGCGTCGCTGCCCTCTCTTCTTCTGCGCGCGTCGTGATCGTCGGCGTGCGGGACTACGACAAACCCTGGGCGCAGAGCGCCGAAGGCGCGCTGCACGACGCGATCGCCTGGTGGCACTACGCGGTCCGGCGCCTCGGGGTGCACCCCCACAACATCCGCCTGCTCACCAGCCCCCGGCTCGGTGCCCTCGACTTGGTCGAGGCGGTGGCCCGGCCCGACGACGCGCTGCGGGGCGACCTGCTGCTCCTCGCCCGCGCGACCCCCCGGGCGCGGGCCACGGGCGCCCACATCAGCAAGAGCATCGAGTGGCTGATGGAGTGGGAGGGCCAGAAGCTCCTGACCTTCTCGGGCCACGGCATCGCCGCCGAGGCGCTGCTCGCTGGCGCCAAGGCCCCCAAGGCCGACCTGTCGCAGTTCCTCTTCGCCGGCGCCGACCACGTGCGGGCGAGCCGCAAGGACTACGCCGCCTACTTCTCGGGCGATGGCCTCGTCGAGCTGATCGGCGCGAGCCCGCTGGTCCTGCTCACGGCCGGCCCGACCGATGGCGCCGCGGGTGACGGCCCCGAGCAGGCCCCGCCTCCGGGGCGTGACAACCCCGCGCAGAGCGGCCCGCGCGACGAGGCGGGCGCGCCGGTGATCAACCGGGCCCTGCCCTCCTGGGCGGCTGATCTGCGCACCGTGCTGGGCGACCGCTTCGGCGAGCTGGTGGCCAGCATCCCGGGGGCGCCCACCCCCGCCCTCTCCAAGGGGGACACCGCGCAGGACGGCTGGCTCGGCGAGCTCACCGTGGTCATCGACGCCTGCTTCGCCACCCCGGTCGCGGCCGACGCGACCCTGGCCGAGGGGGCGGACGGCGCCCTCGCGCAGGCGATCGGCGCGGCGGGCCGCGGCCTGCTCTCCTGTGATGTCAACCACACCTGCTACACGCTCGACCTGAACGGGCGGCCGGCGGGGGCGTGGTCCTGGGCGCTCCAGGCGGTGCTCTCGCGCTGGCAGACCGAGGACACGGGCCTCGGCCAAGTCTACGCGACGATCACCCACGACGAGCTGCACCTGCGGGCCCGCGCCCTGCTCGACGCGATGGGCCTGGGCCAGCGCCCGATCATCGCCGGCGCGCGGGCGGTCGACCGCAGCTGCCTGCTCGGGCCCCTGTCCCAGGGCAGCAGCGCCGACTCCGCGCTCGCCGAGCCGACCCCCGACTTCCGGCCCAACGAGAGCCAGTTCATCCCCATCCCCAACAACACCCGGTGGATCGTCGAGATCGGCGCCGCTTTCGGCCCGGCGGGCCCGATCAGCTACTCGACCGTCGGCTACATGTTCAACCCCAACGCCAACGTGTCGTCGGGCGGCGTGAACTACACCGCTGGCACCGAGTACTGGCGCTCGACCGCCGCCAATTGGGCGAGCGCGCAGGAGACCTGGTCCAGCCCGAACCGGTACAAGCAGCAGCTCCGCGTGCGCCTGCTCGAGTCCCTCGATGTCAACAGCGAGCCGCTCAAAGACTGGCTGAAGACCGACTTTGAGGCCCTGTCCCAGAAATTCGACAGCGCGGTGGCGACCACCTACGGCAACGGCTCCTCCACCGCTGACGTCGACCCGGCCGGCTTCCAGATGCTCGGCGCCTTTACCGCCGGCGGCGGGATGATCGACCGGGGGGTGCAGATCGTGTTCGGCGGCGGCGCGGGCCACCTGATGAAGAGCCAGCGCTGGTTCTGGCGCGCGGCCACCCCGCCGAGCGCGAACAACGCCTCCAACAGCGGCTACTTCGCCGGGCCCACCGTGCCGCCGGGCGGCGCCTTGGTCTTCGAGAAGGTGGCCTCGATGGGCACCGCGCCCTCCGGCACCGCCTGGTACACGCACATCTCCCTGCCGAGCTGAGCGCGGGCGCCTACAGGCTGCGGACCCTCCGCACGCCCACGGCGCTCCACCACTGCTCGGGGGCGCTGACGAAGCGGGTGGCGCAGCGGCTGATCTGCGCCACCTGGCTCCACGCCCCGCCGCGGATGATGCGCCGGGGGTCGCAGTCGACGCCCGGCGCCAAGCCCAGGCGCAGCCGCCCGTCGGGCGCCACGCCATGCCCCTCGAAGGACCAGGGCGTGTCGCACCAGCACTGTGCGTTTCCGCCCATGTCGCGCAGACCCCAGGGGCTGCGGTCGACCGGGTAGCTGCCCACCTCGGCGATGCTCGGGGTGCCCTCATGCGAGGCGCTGGTGCAGGCGTAGGTGCCGTCGACGTGGTCACCCCAGGGGAAGGTGCGGCCATCGACCCCGCGCGCCGCCTTCTCCCACTCGAGCTCGTGGGGGAGGCGCCAGGGCAGCCCCTCGCGGGTGGAGGTCCAGCGGCACCAGGCCTGGGCGGCCCAAAAGGAGATCCGCACCACCGGCGCCTGGAGGCGCCACTCGATGTCGGCGCCCGCGCTGCTGTCGGGGAGGCTGTAGTGGCCGTCGGGGCCCTGCGGCCAAGCCGGGCCGCCGCCCTCGCCGGTGGGGCGCCGGGGGACCGCGGCCCGCGCCTGCTCAACGGCGCCTTCATCGACCAGCGCGTTGACATAGGCGAGCCAGCGGGCGTTGGTGACCGCGTCGCGCTCGATGACGAAGCCGTCGACCCAGACCCGGGCGGCGGGCAGGCTGTCGACCGCTTGGGGGTCACCGCCGGCCTCGAACCAGCCCGGGGGGATCCACACATCGTCGGGGCCCAGCTCTTCGGCCCGGGGCAGGCGGAGGACCTGGTCGGCCGCGGCGCCGGGCGGCCGCAGCGCCCAGCGCTCGGAGCGCTGCAGCCGCACGTGGAGCTGGACCGGCGCGCAGCCCGGCGCGCGCACGCTCAACAGGAAGGTGCCCCGGTGCAGCAGCAGCGGGCCATCGTCGGCGCGCCCGATGGGCCCGACCGGCTCTTCGACGATGCGGCGCAGGCTGCGCACCAGCCGGGCGGCCTCGACCTGGGCGCCGGGCGGGTCGGTCCGCAGGGTGAGCTCGGCCTCTCCGCCGAGGAGGCGGGCGTAGGGGCCGCGGTCGTGCTGCCGCAGCGCCTGCTCGTGGAGGACCGCGGCGGCGCCGTCCCCCTGGGCTTCGGCGGCGAGCAGCTGCTCGGCGTGGTGCGCCGCGAGCAGCTCGTGGGCCTCGCGGAGCTCGGGCACCAAGGACAGCGCGGAGCGGGCCCGCTCGAGCATCGCGGCCCGCAGCTCGGCCGCCTGCAGCTCGAGGCCGGCCGCCTCATCCTCGGCCGCCCAGGCCTCGACTTTGCGCTCCACAGGGTCATAGTCGCGCACGCCCTCGAGCATGCGGCGCGAGGCTTGGCGCAGCCCCTCGGCGCGGCGGGCGACCGCGGCGGCGCGATCCCCGTGGGACCGGGCCTCATCGATCATGGCGAGCGCTTGGCGCAGGCGCACCGAGCCGTCGAGCCAGGCGCGGATGGCGGCGCCGACCTCGGCCGCGTCGGCGTAGCGCGCGGACGGATCGCGGCGCATCGCCCGCTCGCAGACCTCGACCAGGGCCTCGGGCAGGCGCGGGTGGCTGAGCAGCAGCGCCCGCACCGGCGCCGGCATCTGCCCCTGGCGGAGCTGGGCCACCGCCGAGACCCCGTCGGTCGGGTAGGGCGCGTGCCCGGTGAGCAGCTCGTAGAGCAGCGTGCCCAGGCCCCAAATGTCGACCGCCGGGCTGGCCCCAGCGAGCTGGCCGCAGGCGACCTCGGGGGCCATGTACTGGGGCGTGCCCACCACCGCGCCAAAGTGGGTGCGCCGGCTCTCGGTGCCGCGGGGCAGGGTGTTGCGGGTGGGCAGGACCAGCGGCGCGGGCGCGGGGGCGAGGAGCAAGTCTTGGGTCTCGCCCCCGCGGGTGGCCGGGCCGCCGGCGCTCGCGTCGACGCCCACCAGCTTGGCCAGGCCCCAGTCCATCACCAGCGCCTCGCCGAATTGGCCGAGCATGACGTTGCTGGGCTTCAAGTCGCGGTGCACGACGCTGACGCTGTGGGCGTAGGCGATGGTGTCGCAGCAGCGGGCCAGCGCGTCGACGAGGCGCCAGAAGGTCCAGCCCGCGGGGGTCGGCGCCCACTCGGTCGGGGTGGACAGCGTGTGCAGCTCGCGGATCACGTCGCCGAAGGTGGGCCCCCGCACGAACTTCATCGCGAACCAGGGGCGGCCATCGGGCAGCGCCCCGCGGCCATAGACGGGGATCACCCCGGGGTGCGGCAGCCGCGCGGTGACCTGGGCCTCGGCCAAGAAGCGCTGGCGCACCGCCTCGGCCTGCCCTTGGCGGCCGACCCGCAGCACCTTGATCGCCACCACCCGGTCGAGCTCGCGGTCTTCGGCGACGAAGACCTCGCAAGAGCCGCCCTCGCCGATGCGGTCGTGCACTGTGTACCGCTCGGGCAGGCCGACCGGGGCGCCCGAGGGCGGGGCGCCGCCGTGCTCGACCTGCGCGACTTCGCCGCTGTCGAGCTCGACGGTGGCGGTGGGGGCGCCGCCCATGCTCGACAGGCTGTCCTGCTCGGGCGCGGTCATGGGGCGACCTCCAGCGTGGGCGCGCAGCATAGCAAGCAGAGGCCCCCGGGCCATCGCAGGGCCTCGCACGCGGATCGACGTGTTCTGCGCTGCGCTCAGCGGGCGCAGCCCCCGGTGTCGCCGCCGCAGCGGGCCGCGCGCAGGCCCCCGCAGCCCGTGCCCGGCGGCGCTGGCCAGAGCGCGAAGCCGCTCGAGGCGGGGTCGGGCCACATCTCGGGTGAGGTGTCGAAGAGGCGGTGGCTGCTGCCGATGGTGTGCTGCTCAAAACGCAGCACCTCCACCGCGCCCTCGGCCCCGCCCTCGGGCGAGGCCCGGCCCCGCAGCCGCACATGGGCGCGCTGGGCCACGTAGAGCTCGACGTCGCCGAGCACGGGCGCCCGCAGCAAGATCGTGGCCCCGGGGCGGCCGTCCTTGTCCCAGTCGATCACGCCCGGGTCGGTGGCCCGCTTGGGCACGGGGCTGTCGCGACCGCTGGGCACGAAGCCGACATGGTCGACGCCGAGATCAGCGACCATCGCGCCATCTTCGGCGAGGCGCAGCGTCCAGGTCTTTTTGCCCTGGGCGCGCAAAAAACCGTCGCTCAGGCGCATCTGGGCGCGTTCACCCGCGCCGCGCATCTCGACCGCGCAGACCTGCTGGGTGGCGCGCAGCTGGCCGTCGGGCCCCTCGGTGAGATCGACGAGCAACAGGCTCACGCTGCTGCCGCGGCTCTCGCCGAGCACGGGCACGCGGGCGAAGGTGGCGACCACCAGCTCCATGCCGTAGCGGCCCGGGGCCAGCTCGCCGGCGGCCGCGGCGGGCGGTGCGCCGAGCCCGATGAGGGCGGCGACCAGCGCCAAGACCAGGGGGTAGAGCCGCTGCACGTTCACCTCGCCGCCAGGGCCAGAGGGGGGGAGGCCCAGCTCACCCGCCGCGCAGTCTGCCGCGGCCATGCCGGAGAGCGCCACCATCGGCAGCCCCCCGCCGGGGTGGGCGCTGCCCGAGGCGAGGTAGAGGCCGCCGAGGCCGCCGACCCGGTTGGGTGGGCGCTTAAACGCCGCGAAGCGGTCGTTGCTGGCCGCGCCGTAGATGGCCCCGCGGCTGCCCGGGAGCTGGGCGGCGAGCTGCCCCGGATCGCGCCGCCAGAGCAGGCGGTCCGCGGCGCCCCAGAGGCCTGCCGCGCGCAGCCGCGCCTCGACCCGCGCCTCGAGGGCGGCCCAGACCGCGGGCTCGCGGGGGCCCGCCGCCGGCTCGGCCGGAGCGTTGGCCATCAAGAAGACCGGCTCGGCCCCCGGCCAGCCCGCCCGCCCATGGCAGCGCGCCTGGGCGCAGAGGTAGACCGTCGGGTCTTGGGGCGGGCGATCACGGTCAAAGATGTCGGCGAACTCTTCGGCATAGTCCGCCGGGAAGAGCACCTCGTGGGGCAGGCGCGCGGGGCCCAGGGCGGCGGCCAGCAGGCCGGTCCAGCCCGACATCGAGGGCGCGGCCGGCGCGGGCAGGTGGGGCGTGGCCTCGGGCAGCAGGCCGCCCGAAAAAGCGCCCACATCGGCGTTCACGACGACCACCGCCGCCCGGTGCATCGCGCCGTCGGCGCAGCGGGCGCCCACCACCCGGCCGCCCTCGACCAGCAGGCGCGCGACGGGGGCGTTGGTCTCGACCACCCCGCCCGCCGCTTCGATGGCCTCGACCATGGCCTTGACCAGCGCGAAGATGCCGCCCTCGACGCCATAGCCGCCGAGCGCCAGCTCGACGTGGGCGATGCAGTTGAGCGTGGCTGGCGCCTGGCGTGGGTCGCTGCCGTTGTAGGTCGCGTAGCGGCGCAGCAGCAGGCGCAGGTGGGGCTCGCGCACCCAGCGGTCGATGCCGCCGCCCATGCTGCGCAGGGGGTCGACGGCGAGCAGGGCGCCGGTGTGGCGCAGGGCGAGGCCGGCCATCGCCGCCCAGGTCGGGGCCGGGCCATAGACGAAGTGGGGGGCCGCGGCCTGCCAGATCGACGCGCTGTAGGCCAAGAAGGCCGCCAGCTCACCTTCCGCCTGCGCGCCGAAGGCCGCCCGCACCGCGGCGAGGGTCTGGTCGGGGTGGTGGGCCACGTCGAGCTGGGCGCCGTCGGCCCAGCGGTAGCGAAAACCAGGGTCCAAGGGGCGGAGCTGCACGGCCTCGGCGAGCGGGCGGCCGACGCGCGCGAACAGGCGCGCGAAGACCTCGGGCAGGGTCAGCACGCTCGGGCCCGTGTCGACCTCGACCCCGTCGAGCACGACCACGCCGGCTTTGCCGCCCGGCCGCGGGCCGGCCTCGAGCACGCGCACGCGCAGGCCGCGGCCAGCCAAGGCGAGGGCGGCGGCGAGACCGCCGACCCCGGCGCCGATCACGAGGGCCTCAGGCGCTGTGGGCACGGGCACCTCCTCCGCCGAGGCGCCGCAGCAGGTGGCCGCCGGCGCCGTCTTGGGCCGCCGTGCCCCGCGGCAGCACCAGGGGGGCAAAGCCGGGCAGCGGGTCGGCGGGGTGGCTGCGCGCGCGGCCGCCATCGGTGGCGATGACCGCTGCGGCGTCAATCTCGTCAAGGCCCTCGAGGAGGGCCCCCTCGACCGCGGGCAGCAGGGCCCGACCGCTGACCGAGGCGCCGGGCAGCGGTGCGGAGAAGTGGACCACCGCGGCGGGCCGGCTCTGCTCCAAAAAGACGTAGGAGAGGCTGACCGCGAGGATGTCGACCGGAGCGTGGGCGTGCATCAGGCGCAGGCCTGGCCGCAGGTCGAGGGGCCGCAGGTGCGCCGGACGCTGCCGACCCTGGGGGAAGACCCAGACCGCGCGCCCGGGTCGGTCGAGCAGGGCGGCCGAGGCCTCGAGCCCCGCCCGGCTACGGGCCGGGCTGCTGCGGTCGAGCGGCAGGGCGCCCACCCAGCCGAGGAAGGGCAGCTTGCGCAGGTTCTCGGCGTCCATCACCGCCCAGCCCGTGCCGCCCAGGGCCTCGTCGAGCAGCAGCACCAGCAGCGGATCCCACCAGGCGACGTGGTTGGCGGCCAGCAGCAGCGGGCGCTCACGCAGGGCGGCCCGGGCGCCGTCGAGGCCCCGCACCCACAGACCATCGAGCTCTGAGGCCACCTTTCGGCGCACATAGGCGCGGGCGAGGCGGGCGAACCAGGGGCGGCGGCTGTCGCCGGCCTTGGTCAAGGCGGTGGCGTCAGCGGCCGGATCGTGGGCCTTCATGCGGCCTCTCGGGCGGCGCGGGCGGCATAGCTGCGCCCCCGCCACTGGATCGCGCCTTGGCGGCTCCACCAGGCGCTGTTGAGCAGCACGGCCATCATGCCGAGCACCGCGACCGGGTGCAGGGCCACGCTCAGCGCCCCGTGCTGGTGGCGCAGCGCGAGAATGACGCGCAGCAGAACGTTCGCCGCGACGCCCACCGCGGCGGCCAGCGCCAGATCGGGGGCCCCGCCGGCCAGCGCGACGGCCAGCCCGCCGTAGGGGAGCACGAACAGCCCAATATGGAGGGCGATCACGAGGATGAGCGCGAAGGGCCGCCCGCCGATGCCCTCGTAGAAGTTCTTGGAGAAGCCGCGCCAGAGGGCCCCGGCGTCCTCGTACATGCGGCAGGTGGCCATCTGGTCACCATCGGCGAAGACAACGCGCTGGCCGCTCTCTTTGACCGCACGGCACAGGGCCATGTCGTCGACCACCGCCGTCTTCACCCGCGCCCAGCCGCCCACCGCCGCGAGCGCCTCGCGGCGGATCAACAGGAGCTGGCCGTTGGCGGCGAGCACCCGCGGGTCGGCCACGCGGTGGATGAGCTGCAGCGGCAGCCATGCCGCGTAGGACAGGTGCAGCAGCGGCATCATCAGGCGCTCGGCGAGGCTGTCGGTGCGCTGGCGGGGCACGGCGGTGACCAGGGCGGCGCCCAGGCCCGCCGGGCCCTGGTCGGGCGTGGCGAGCAGCGAGAGCATGCGCAGCAGGCCCTCGGGCGCGAGGCTGACGTCGGCGTCGAGGTGCAGCAGCAGCGGCGCGCTGGCCCGGGCGGCGAGCTGGTGGCAGGCGTGGGGTTTGCCGACCCAGCCCGCGGGCAGGCCGGCCCCGCGCACCACGCGCAGGCGGCCGATCTCGCCTTGCAGGCGGGCGAGCACCTCGCTGGTGCCATCGGTGGAACCATCGTCGTAGACGATGATCTCGCTGATCGGCCCCGCGGCGGCGTCGACCGCGCGCACGCAGCGCTCGATGTTGGCCACCTCGTCGCGGGCCGGGATCAGCACGCTCACCGGGCCGAGGCCGGCCGGGGCGGGCAGGGGGCGGCCGCGCGTCCAGCTCAGGGCGTTGATCAGCACGAAGAGCAGCGGGCCCAGGGCCGGCACCGCGAGGATGGCGGCCAGCGAGAAGCGCGCGGGATCACCCCACAGCGGGGTGAGGAGCGCGGTCAGGTCGAGGGGCACGGGGCCTCCGCGGAGGGGGAGGGAGGGGCCGGAGGAGCCGGAGGCGCCAGCCGCGGGCTCAACCCGCCGCCTCGCCCGGGTCAGACCGGAGGCCCAGCAGGCGCGGCCAGCGCCCCCGCCGGTCGCCCGAGAACAAAGGCAGCCACATGGAGTTCGGGCCAGCGCTGCGGTGCACGCGCATCGACACCAGCGGGCGGAGCAGATCGCCGTCGACACGGTCAGGGACGACGTTCTCGCCGACGCCATGCCCGACCTGGTCGCCGCAGCGGCCCCGCAGCAGGTAGCGCTGGTAGAACGGGCCGTCGTCGAGCAGGGCCTCGACCTGGACCTCGACGCGGGCGCCGTCGGGGTCGGGGAAGTGGGCGGCCCGCGGCCAAGACAGGCCCCAGAGGCTGCGCTGGAGCTGCTGCACCTGCAGCCCGGCGTCTTCTTGCACGCGGGTGGCGCCCTGGTCGCTGATCTCGACGACCAGGTCGCGGGGGCGGGCGCCCGGCGCGGCGGGCAGCAGCTGGTAGAAGATGAGCTCGCGGCCGGGCAGGGCGAGGCGGCCCCACCACCAGCTCTGGATGCCCAGCGCGTGAAGGGGCTGCTCGGCGCTGTTGCGGTCGTGGTAGGCCCGCCCGCGCAGGCGGGCCGCGCCGCCCGGCCAGCGCAGGTCGAGCCCGCCCTCGCCGGCGGCGACCATGGGCGTCCACCGGTGGGTGCAGGTGGGGTCGTCGGCGGAGAGCGAGGCCGCGCCCCCTGCGCCCGGCGCCGGATCACGGCGCAGCGGCCCGCGCAGCCACAGCCGGCCTTGGGCCCGGCCGCCCGTGGGCAGGGGCAGGTCGAGCTGGGCCTCGAGCGCGCGGGTGGGCGGGCCGCCGTCTGCAGCGGCTTCGTCCACCCAGGTGAAGCGGCAGGCGCCGAGCTGCCAGCTGCGGCCATCGTCACCCCAGCGCGCCTCGGCGGCCGGCAGCTCAGTCAAGAGGTAAAAGCGCTCCTGGCCGTTGTTGTAGAGCACGAGGTTGACGCTGGGCCGGTCGATGGGCAGCTGCGCGCGCCCCGCCCGGGCGGCGCTCGCGTAGCCCGGCAAGAAGGGCAAGCCCCAGGACCAGATGAGCGTCGCGGCCTGCCCCTGATCATCGACCAGGTCGACGTAGAACCAGGTGAAGCCGCCGGGCGCGCGCAGGGGCGCAGGGCTGGGCGGCAGGTCGGCCGGGCAGAGCGCGATCAGGGGGCCTCCGGCAGGGCCGGGGCCCCGCTGCGAAAGTCTATCCAAACTGTTTGCATGTCGTCCACCGTGGCTGTATAAGGTTTGCAGGTGGTTGTGGTGGGCTCTCTCCGCCGGCTGGCCCGCCGCCCGGGCGGCCCGCCCGCTCCGGGGGCCGCCCCCGCGGGCAGCGCCCGGTCCATCGGCCCTCACAACAGCGTCAAACACGGCATGTTGTGAATGAGCTGGATGGTTCGGGCGGCTCGGCCGGTCGGCCCTCTGCACCACCGGCACCCGACGCAGACCCCATGCACGCGGCCCCGATCCTGCTCCGGGCCCCGAGACAAACCCAGCGCGCGCCCTCCGCGCCCGCTCAGGAGCGCCATGTCCCCCCAGCTCGTGCTGCTGCGCCACCCCGCCCTCTCCCCCGCCGCTGAGGCCGACGCCGCCGGCGAGCACAGCCTCCGCTCTGACGAGCTGCTGCGCGAGGTTGAGCTGCTCATGGCCCGCCTCGCTGGCGGTGACCGCCTCGAGCGCACCGGGGTGATGGTCCAAGAGCACCTCTCCACGGGCGGCAAGCGCATCCGCGCCCGCCTCGCCCTCTCTGCGGCCGCGGCGCTGGGCGCCCCCCGGGCCCGCGCGGTGGGCTGGGCGGCGGCCTGTGAGCTGCTCCACAACGCGACGCTCATCCACGACGACATCCAAGACGGTGATCTCATCCGCCGGGGTCAGCCGACCACCTGGGTCCGCCATGGCGTGCCCCAGGCGATCAACGCCGGCGACCTGCTGCTGATGCTCCCCTTCCTGGCCGTGACCTGCGACCTGGCCCTCGAGCCGGCGGTGCAGGCCGGCCTCTCCCGCGGGCTGGCTGAGCACGCCGCCCGCACGGTGCGCGGCCAGTCCGAAGAGATGGACCTGCTCGGCGGCGCCCACCTCGACCGGGTGCCCTACCTGCGCGCTGTGCGCGGCAAGACCGGCGGTCTGTTCGCCCTTCCCGTCGAGGGCGCGGCCCTGATCGCGGGTTTTGACGAGGCCGAGGCCCGCCTGCTCGGCGAGACCTTCACCGAGCTCGGCGTGCTCTTCCAGCTGCAAGACGACGTGCTCGACCTCTATGGCGACAAGGGCCGCGGCCTGCCCGGCTCTGACCTCAAAGAGGGCAAGGTCAGCGCCCTGGTGGTCGCCCACCTCGAGCGCGCGCCCGAAGATCGCGCCTGGCTGCTCAACCTGCTCCGCGCCCCCCGCGATCTCACCCCCCAGCGCGAGATCGAAGAGGCCATCCGTCGCTTCCGCGCCTCGGGCGCGCTGCACGATGTCCTCGACGAGATCCACGCCATCACCGAGCGCGTGCGCCTCGACCCCCACCTCGCCGAGCTGCCCGCCCTGCACAGCCTCGCGCTCGAGCTGGCCACCGCGGCCACCGCGCCGATCCGGCACCTCTGGGGGCAACGTTGAGCCTCGCCCAGCAAGACAGCGCGGCGCTGGTCGCCGACAGCCACGCCGTCTTGCAGCGGCACGGCCGCAGCTTCGCCTTGGCCGGCGCCCTGCTCTCGCGCGAGCAGGCCGACGAGGCCGCGGTGGTCTACGCCTTTTGCCGGCTGGTCGACGATCTGGCCGATGAGGCCCCCGACGCGCAGACCGCGGCGGCGAACCTCGGCGAGGTCGACGCCGAGCTGCGCGGCCACCGGCAGGCCCGGCCCTTGGTCGGCGCCTGGCTGCGGGTGATGGAGCGCCGCGCGGTGCCCATCGAGGCCGGCCGCGAGCTGATGAACGGCGTGCTCAGCGATCTGGGCGAGGTGCGGGTCGCTGATGACCGCGCCTTGCTGCGCTACTGCTACCGGGTCGCGGGCACCGTCGGCCTGATGATGTGCGGGGTGATCGGCGTGACCGAGACCGCCGCGCTGCCGCACGCCATTGACCTCGGCCTCGGCATGCAGCTCACCAACATCTGCCGCGACGTGGCCGAAGACGCCGGGCGCGGCCGCTGCTACCTGCCCGCCAGCCGGCTGGCCGCGGTGGGCCTCAGCCACGACGCCCTCATCGAGCGGCACGCGGGCGGCCACCGGGTGCCCCCGGCCTTGCTCGGCGACCTCGAGGCGCGCGCCCGCCTCGCCGGCGTGGTCGACGACCTGCTCGAGGTGGCTGAGGGCTGCTACGACCGCGCCTGGCTCGGCATGAGCAGCATCCCCGCCCGGCCCCGCAGCGCGATCATCGTCGCCGCCGTGCTGTATCGTGAGATCGGTCGGCAGCTTCGCCGCGCGCGGGGCAGCGACCCCCTGTTCGGCCGCACGGTGCTGCGCCCCCACCAGCGCGCCCTCGCCTTTGGTCAGGGGCTCGCGCTGGCCCTCGCCCCCCGCTCGTGGCGCCGCGACCCGGCGCTGGGCCTCCGCCCTCCGCTGCACGCCCACCTGCGGGGCCTCGGCGGGGTGCCCCCGGCCTGAGCGCGGCTCCTCTCCCCTTTTTTGACCCCAACAACCCCACCACGCCCCTCGACGCCGCCGTCGCGGCCACAAGAGAGAGGCACCATGTACCGGACCAAGACCGTCGCCGAGCTGCTGGGCATCCCCCGCAACACTCTGCTGGCTTGGGAGCGAAGGTATGAGCTGGTCCAGCCTGATCGGCAGGACAACGGCTACCGCACCTACACCGAAGACGACCTGCGGCGGCTGCGGGCGCTCAAGCGCCTGCTCGACGATGGGCATCGTATTGGCGAAGCCGTGGCGATGGTCAGCGCCCAGCCGGCGGCCGAACAGGCGCCCCGGGGCGGCACGGCCCAGCTCGTCGAAGATGTGCTGGCTCACCTGCTCAGCTTTGATCGCGACGCGGCCATGCGGGCGCTCGAGGGCGCCGGCCCGCTGCGCTTCTCGACCCAGGTCGACGAGGTGCTCGGCCCGGTGCTGCGGCGCTTGGGTGAGGGCTGGCTCTCGGGCACCGTCTCGATCGCGCAAGAGCACTTCGGCAGCGCATTTTGCCGCGAGCGCCTGCAGGGCATCCTCACCCAGCTCGGCTCGGGGCCCGACGACGGCCCCGGCGCGGTGCTGGCCGGCTTCCCCGGCGATCCGCACGAGGGCGGCCTGCTCATGGCGGCGGTGCACCTGAGCCTGCGGGGCCACCGGGTGAGCGTGCTCGGCCCGGATGTTCCCGCTGAGGCCATCCTCGAGGTGGCCCAGGCCCGCCGCCCCCGCCTCGTCGGCGTCTCGGTGATGCGCGAGGCCAGCGCCGCCGAGGTGCTGAGCCACGCGACCACGCTGGACATCGCGTTGCCCCCGAACGTATGGCTGCTGATGAGCGGCCCGGGCCTCGGTGACGCCGAGCTCCCGCCCATGCGGCGTGTGCGTTGGCGGGCCGACGCCCGCGCCCTCCCCGAGGGGCCGCCGCCTGTGGGCTCCGACCTGCACCGTTAGCCGCCGCAATTCGCGGCGGTGGGCCGCCGCGGTATGGTGCGGACGACCGCGGCGAGGCCGCGCGGGAGGCGACATGCCGGGGCTGCAGGACAATGTGCTGGGTGTGGGGCGGTGGGCCCGGGCCCTCGCGGGCTTTGGCCTGCTCATCGCGGTGGGCTGCGGCCAAGACCCTGAGCCTGAGGGCAAAGACGGCGAGCTGAGCGGCGATGGCGGCGATGGGGCCGTCGACAGCGGCGGCGCCGATGGCGCCGATGGGGCGGATGGCGCCGACGGCAGTGACGGCGCCAACCCCGCCGACGCCGACGGTGATGGCAGCGCGGCCGACGTGGACTGCGATGACACCGACCCGGCGGTCTTCCCCGGCGCGGTCGAGCTGTGCAATGGCGTCGATGATGACTGCGACGGCGACGAAGACGAGTCCGACGCCGAAGACGCCATCGAGTTCTTCCTCGACCTCGACGGCGATGGCTTCGGCGGCGCCGACATCTACCGGGCCTGCAGCCCGCCCACCGAGGCGGTCTACGTCGCAGGCGACTGCAATGACGGCGACCTCGCCATCCGGCCCGACGCGGTTGAGGTCTGCGGCGATGGCGTCGACAACGACTGCGACAGCGCTTCTTTGTCCTGCGAGACCACCGCCGCCGAGGCGCTGATCACGCGCTACGGCGAGGGGGCCTCGGCCACCGCCGCCCAGACCTTCGCCAGCGCAGGCGACGTCAACGGCGACGGCTTGGCTGACCTCATCGTGGGCGCGCCGGGCACCTCGGTCGATGCGGTCGGCGAGGGCGTGGCCTACATCCTGCCGAGCGCCGTGGGCAGCTCGGGCGGCCTGCACGAGGGCGCGTGGCGCATCGTCGGCGTCGAAGATGGCGGCAGCGTCGGCAAAGCGGTGCACGGCCTCGGCGACATCGACGGGGATGGCTTCGGCGACGCGCTGGTCGGCGGCTTCCAGGTCGACTCGGGTCGGTTCATCAACGCCGGCCGGGTCTGGCTGGTGCGCGGCGGCGACCTGCCCGCCGGCGGCGGCGACGTGCTGGTCGACGAGCTGCCCGACAGCATCGACGGCGGCTCGAACTACGGCTGGTTCGGCGGGGGCCTCGCCTCGGCGGGTGACCTCGACAACGACGGGCTGGACGATGTGCTCATCGGGTCGACCGGCGACCGCACCACCGCGGCGGCGGCCGGCGCGGTCTCGCTCATCACCGGCGCCACCCTGGCCACCCTCGACGGCGCCCTGCCCGCGGCCACCGCGGCCCGCACCAAGTGGGTCGGCGAGAACACGCTCGACTACCTGGGCGCCCGCCTCGCCGGTCCGGGTGACCTCGACGGCGACGGCATTGACGACCTCGCCATCGCCGCCGACAACTGCAACACCTTGGGCAGCCAATATGGCCGGGTCTACCTGTTCTGGGGCCCGGTGGCCTCGGGCACCGTGCCCGTGGCCTCGGCCGACGTGCTGCTCGACGGTTTGGCCGCCGGTGACCGGGCCGGCGGCGCGCTCGCCCCGGCTGGCGACGCCGACGGCGACGGCTACCGTGACCTCTGGGCCAGCGTGACCCGCGATGACTACACCTTCGAGGACGGTGGGGCCGTCTTCTTGGTGGCGGGCGGCGTCGATCTCGCAGGTTTGTCCGGGCCGCTGCGCGAGATGGCCCGCATGCGCATCAACAGCCCGGGCACCTCGCAGGTCTTCGGCCAAGCCTTGGCCGGCGACCGCGACTGGGATGGCGACGGCGAGAACGACCTATTGGTCGGTGTTCCCCAGTATGGGGCCAGCGGCGAGGGGGCGGCCTACCTGTTCACCGGGCCCTTTGGCGCCGACCGCGACGCGGCCACCGACCACCGCGCGCTCATCGCCGGCGACGGCGTCTCAGACCACCTCGGCTCGGCGGTCGCCCTGCTGCCCGACGTGCTCAGCCCCGGTCGGGTCGCCCTCGGCCTCGGCGCCTACGAGGACGACGGCGGCGGGAATGACGCCGGCGCCCTCTTCCTGTTCCAAGACCTCGGCGAGTGAGGCGGCCGGCGCGCCCGCCCAGCGCAGGCGGGCGGCGCCGCGCTGGGCCTTGAGCTGGCGCTCGGCGCGGCTGGCCGCGCTCCGATCCACAAAGGGGCCGTAGGCCGCGACCAGGGCCCAGGGGCGCCCGGGTCGGGTGGCGCGGGCCCCCCCTGGTCGGGCGCCGTTGTGCGCGGCGAGCCGGTGGGGCACGCGATCGCTGATGCCCACGTAGGTGCGGGCGAGGGCGGCCGACCACAGGACATAGAGCCACCAGGGCCGGCGGGCCGCAGGTGGAGGGGTGGGCGGCAGATCGGAGGGGGTGTGCAGCGCGCGCTCCGCAGCGGGCCGCGCGCCTAATCCTCTGCCGGCGGATCGGCGGTCGGGCTGCGGCGGTTAGCCGGCCGGCCCCCTCCCAACAGGAGCCCCCATGCGCCGCCGCCTCCGCAAGAAGCTGTCCCTCGGTGAGTTCTGCCCCTACTTCTGCGAGCTCACCGTCCAGGCCCGCCCCGAGGCCTCGCTCGAGGCCTTCATCGACGACTTCTTTGAGCACGGCGCCGCGGCCAACGGCGCGGTCTTCTCGGGCGCCGCCGACTACCCCCACGGCATGATGCGGGGCTACCTCGAGCTCGGCCAGCAGCCGGGGGTCGAGGCCCGGGCCGGCGCGGTCCAGGCGTGGATCGAGCAGCACCCGGCCGTGCAGGCCTGCACGCTGAGCGCACCCGCGCGCATGGCCTAAGCAACGCCAAGCGCGTCGTTTTAGGGCTGCGGTGCTGCCCCGGGCCCGGCCTCGGGCGGCGGCGGCAGCTGGTCGGGCGGGGCGTCGGGCGGCGGCGCCACGCTCGGCGGCGGCGGCCCGGTCGGCCGATCCGCTTGGGCGCCGGTGCGGTCGCCGAGGCGCCACGCTTGGCAGAGCGCGCCCTGCAGCGACCAGCGGCGCTCGATCTCGAGGTGCCAGACCCGGGCGATCTGCCCCAGGGGCTCGCCATAGGCCGCCTCGACGAGGCCGTCGCCATAGCTCAGGCTCATCGGGTCGGTGTTGGGCCCATAGATGAGGATGCCCTGCAGCGGGGCGTCCACGTGCCCCGCCCAGGGCTGGAGCAGGGCGGCGGCTTGGTATTGCCCGACCCAGACCCGCCGGCCGGCCTCGAGCTCAGACCGGATCCAGGGCTGGGCCGCCCCCTCGGCCCGCGCCGCGTCGAGGCCAAAAAGGTTGGCCTCTGGGCCATAGGGCGAGCGGGCGTGCAGCCACAGCAGGCCGATCAGGGCCAGCAGGGGGCTGCGCTGCCCGAGCAGCACGGCCAGCGCGGCGAGGCCGGGCACGAAGTAGCGCACATGGGTGATCGGCTCGGGGTTGTGGGGCTGCAGCCGAAAGCCCACCGCCGAGAAGAAGAGCACCCAGCCGAGGCCGAAGGCGGCCAGGACCTGCACGCCCACCCGGTGCCGGCGCGACCACAGCAAGGGCAGGCCGAGCAGCAGCAAGAACCGGCCTTGGTGGCCGAAGCTGAGCCAGAGCGCGTGGGGTAGGTCGGCGCTGAGGTAGGCCCAGAGCCCCGCCGGCAGGCGCTCGGCCTGGGCGAGGCCCCCGTGCGCGAGGCCCCAGAGGTCCAGGCTGAGCAGGGGCAGCAGGGCCAGCGGCCAGCGGCGGCGGCCGTCGTGCAGGGCCCGCGCCGCGGCGGGCAGGCAGAGCAGCACGCCGGGCTCCTTGATCCAGGGCGCGAGCAGGCCCAGCGCGGCGAAGGCCCACCAGCGGCCATCGACCAGGGCGATCAGCGCCCAGAGGCAGACGGCGAGCAGCGGCAAGTCCAGCTCGGGGCGCAGCAGTTGCGCGAGCACCGGCGGAAGGGCCAGCGCCGCCGGGCCGGCCCAGGCCGCGCCGAGGCGCCGGGCGAGGGCGGGCAGGCCGAGGCCGATCGCCGCCGCGGGCAGCAGGCAGGCGAGGTGCACCGCTTGGACCGTGGGGCCCAGCGCGCGGATCCAGCTGGCGAGCCACCAGGTCCACAGCGGGGGGTGCGCGTAGTCGGGCAGCCCGTCGGCCCACTGGCTCGGCCCCTCGGCCCCGCCCAGGTTCTCGACCATCAGCGTGGGCAGCGGGCCGCCCACCGCCAGCGTGTAGCCGCGCTCGGCGACCAGCAGGGCCTGGGGCACCCACCAAAACAGGCTGTCTTCGAGCAGGGGCGCGTCGAGGTTGCCGAGCACCACGCCGATCGCGATCAAGACCCCCAGCAGCTCGGGGCCGTAGGCTGCGAGCGGCCCGGCCACCACTGGGGGCAGCCGCAAGGCGCGCCGGGGCGCGGCGGCGGGGGTGGCCCGCGGGGCAGGCGCGGGCGCGCGACCGCGGGGCAGCGGACGCGGAGGAGCGCGGGGCGGGGCGGCCGGGGGCATCGCCCGAGGCTACCCGATGGCGGGCGCGCGGCTGGGGGCGGCGCCGGTCGGCGGGAGGTGGGGCGGCCGGAGCGGAGCTTGGGCCCGCGGAGGTGGCGTGGAGGAGCGGCGGAGCGGGGGGAGCGGCGCGCGGCGCGCACGGAGGCGCCCGGCCGGGGCGGCGCGCGCGCTGGGCCTCGGCCTCGGGCTGCTGTGCGCCCACCCCGTGCCCGCCGCGGAGCCTGCGGCGGCCCCGCCGATCACCGGACCAGACCAGACGCCGCCCGCCACACCCCCCGGCTTCAGCCTCCGGCCGGCGGGCCCCGGCCGCTGGACGGCCCGCCACGCCGACGGCGTGACCCTGGAGTGGAGCCGCCTCCCCCTGCGGCGGCGGTGGACCGACCCGGACCCGGCGGCGGCGGTCGAGGCGGCCCGCTTGTTGGCCGAGCTGGGCCCAGACGCGCAGGTGGACGTGCTAGACGCTGTGATCGACGATGGTGTCTTGCAGCTTCGGCTGCGCCCGCGGCTGGGCGGCGCGGCGGGGGTGGCCGCGCTGCGGGCCTGGTCGACCCCGAGCGGGGCCCTCCGCCTGCGCTTGGTCGGCCCAGCCAGCCGCAGCGCGGCCCTCGACGCCCACCTCGAGGCGGCCATGGCCGCGCTGGCCCCCGCTGACCTGCCCGCGGGCGCGCTGCCGCTCCCGGCCGACCTGGTCCACGGGGGATGTCAGGCGCCGGCCGGCCTTGAGCCCCTGCTCCCCGAAGAGGAGGAGACCGCCGCGGCCCTGCTCGGCCCGCCCATCGGCCTCGACTGCGCGGTGGCCGTCGAGCGGAGCGGCGGGCGCCCCACGCTGCTGCGCTGGTGCACCTTGGCGGTGAAGCTGCCCGATCTGGGGGCAGCCGGCGGGGTGCAGGCCGCCGAGGCGGCCTTGGGCCTCGGCCCGCTGGTCGTCGAGGATGGCGCGCTGCGGGCCAATGGGGCGCTGATCTTGCCGGTGGGCGCCGGCGCCGTCCGGGTCGAGGCCCTGGCCTTCCCCGATGACGCGCCGCCCGTGGCCGCGCCGCTGCGGCCCGCCTGCGCGCCCCCCGCGCCGACCTTCGCCGCGGACCTGCGCCGGGCCTGGGGCCTGCGCCCCCGCGGGGCCTTGATCGCCGCGGGGCTGGCGCTGATGCTGGCCGCCCTCGCCTGGGGGCGCATGCGCAGACCGACGTCCTAGGGGCCGTTCTCGCTCACGATCACCGCCCCGCTGATGTTCGGCACGCCCACCGCGCTCAGCAGGGCGCTGACCGCGGCGCTGGGCAGGGCCGGGTTGCGCCGCACCACGAGATCGCCGCTGATCGCGCTGATCTCGAGCAGACCGCTGAGGTCGTCGAGCGAGGCGTTGCCTTCGACGCGGAGCTCGCCGCCGAGCGGGCCGCTGAGCGCGAGCTGGTCGAGCCCGCCGAGCAGGGGGTGGCCCACCACCCGCAATGGCCCGGCGCAGCTCGTGAGCAGCTCGGCGGAGATGACCTCAAGTGCGGTGTTCTCATCGAGGAGCAGACCACCGACCCAGCGGAGCGCGGGCAGCTCGAGCGCGGTCAGCGCCGTCGCGCCAGAGAGCTCCAGCGCGCCGCCCACGGCGTCCAAGGCCGGCAGGTCGAGCGCGCTCGCAGCGCCCGGCTGCAGCACCATCCCGCCGCCCACCGCGCGCAGCGCAGGCAGCGCCAGCGCCGCCGGGCCCGCCGCGCGCAGCTGCAGCGCCCCGCCCACCGCGTCGAGCGAGCCGAGGGTCAGCCCGTCCACCTCGGCGTCGAGGGTGAGGGAGAGGTCTCCGTCCACCCGCACCAGCTTGTCGAGGGCGAGCAGGCCTGGCCCCTCCGCCTGCACCACGAGCTCCCGCTCCACCAAAATGAGCCCAGGCGCGTCAATCAGCGTGGGTGGGCCGCTGAGCCGCAGCGCGCCCAGCGTGGCCCCGCCCGGCAAGGCCACCCGCGCGAGCGCCCCGCTGGCCTCAACCTCGAGCGCGCCGCGGGCCTCGGCCACCGCGGGCAGCTCGAGCGTTTCGAGCGCGTCCACCCCGCGGATCTGCAGGGCGGCGGCCGGCTCGGCCAGCGAGAGCAGCGGCAGCTCCAGCGTGGTCAGCGCGGGCAGCCCGTCGATCAGCAGCGCGCCGGCGGGCAGGGCGAGCAGCGGCAGACGCAGGCCCTCGAGCGCGGGCAGCGCCCGCAGGCTGAGGTCTTGGACATCGACCAGGGCGTCGATCTCGAGCTGAGACAGCGCAGGAGAATCCGCCACGGTCAGCGCGCCGCCGACGCTGACCAGCGAAGGCAAGCGGAGGACCTCGGCGGAGAGCGGGCCGAGCTCGACCGCCCCGCCCACCGCCACGAGGCCGCCCAGCTCGACCGCGGCGCAGCCCGCGCAGGAGAGGCCGAGCCCGCCGCCGATCTCGTTCAGGGCCCCGAGCTCGAGCGCGGCGAGGCCGGCGGCCCGCAGCTCGACCCGGCCGCCCACGGTGGCCAGCGCGGGCAGGCGCAGCGCGACCAGGGCCGCCCCCTCGTCGACCCGCAGCTCACCGTCGATCTCGACGAGGGCGGGCAGCTCGAGCGCCTCGATTCCCGGGTCGGGCCGCAGGCGCCCGCCGATGCGGGTGAGGGCGTCGGCTGTGCCCACGTTCACCAGATCACCGCCCACCAGGGTCAAGGCGGGCAGCTCGGCCCCGGGCACCTCGAGCGCGCCGCCCACCTGCTCCACGGCGGCGGCGCGCAGGGCGGGCAGCCGCAGGTCACCGTCGACCAGGCGCAGGGCGGGCGCATCGAGCGCGAGGCCCGCTGCGCCCAGCGCCTGCAGGTCGCCGCCCACACCCCAGAGGGCGGGCAGGGCCAGGGGGCCGAGCTCGGGCGCGAGCACGAGCAGGGCGCCCCCGACCTGCAGCAGGCAGGGCAGCTCGAGCGCCGCCCCCACGCCGGCGTCGATGATCAGATCGCCCTCCACCGCGTCATAGTCGGCGCAGAAGGCCTCGGCCTCGGCGGCCGAGCGCAGGCGCACATCGCCGGGCGCGGGCGCCACCGCGTCGGTCTCGGCGTCGGCGCCGTCGCAGTCCTGGTCGACCCCGTCTTGGGGGCGCTCGGTCGCGCCGGGGAAGGTCTCTGGGTCGTCATCATCGCAGTCGCCGCCCGAGGCCACGTGGCCCGCGGGCGCGGCGCAGGCCTCGACCGCGGCGCCCGCGCCGAAGCCATCGCCGTCGGCGTCGGGCAGCCAAGCGGGGTAGCCCTGCTCGCTGGGCAGGGCGTCTTCGTCGACCTCACCGTCGCAGTCGTCATCTTCGCCGTCGCAGACCTCGGCGCCGCCCGGGCGGGCCTCGGGGTCGAGGTCATCGCAGTCATCGGCGTTGTCGACGAAGCCCGCCGGGGGCGCGCAGGCGGCGGTGGGCGGGCCGGCGCCAAAGCCGTCCTCGTCGATGTCGGCGTAGTAGTCGGCGGTCTCGCAGCCCTCCTCCCCCGCTTTGTCGCCGGCGCAGGCGGCGAGCAGCAGGGCCAGCGCCGCGGCGCGCCCTCCGCCCTCCCCGAAGCGGGGCCCAGGGCCTGAGCGGGGCGGCCTCACCCGCTCCTCCGCAGCAGGACCCGGCGGCGGTGACCGTCGGGGACGGCGTAGCGCAGCTCCTCCACCGGCTCCCAGCCCGGCGGTGCGACCATCGGCCCGCCGTCTCCCAAGAGCAGCACCGCGAGGCCGCCCGGGCGCAGCAGGCGGGCGCCGTCCTCGGCGAGCACGGCCTCGGGCGGCTTGTAGGCGCGGCTGATCAGCCCGTCGTAGGCCCCGGGGCGCAGCTCCTCCGACCGGCAGCAGATGGCGCGGGCGTTGCTGAGACCGGCCTCACGCACGACCTTTTCGAGGAAGGTGGCGCGCTTTTGGCGGCTCTCGACCAGCTCGACCTCAAGCGCGGGGAAGAGGCCGGCGAGGGCCACCCCGGGGAAACCGGCCCCCGAGCCCAGGTCGACCCAGCGGCCGGCGGCGGGCAGGCCGCGCACCGCGCCGCTCGCGTCGATGAAGTGGGGGGCGAGCGGGCCGGGGCCCACGAGGTCCATCGCCTTGCGCCACTGGGCGAGGAGGGCCTCGTGCACGGCGTTCGTGTGCGCGAGGCGGGCGACGTCCTCGGCGGCGCGGGGCTCAGACATCGGCGTGGCCCTCACCTTCGGGTGCAGGTGGGTGCGCGCGCTGCGGCCCGGGGCCCGCGCCCCCACGGGCGAGCAGGGCCACCAGCACGTCAATCGCCGCGGGGGTGACCCCGGGCAGGCGGGCGGCGGCGCCCAGGGTCTCGGGCTGCGCGCGCGCGAGGCGCTCGCTGACCTCGCGGCTGAGCCCGGGGTGGCAGAAGTTGAAGCCGGCGGGCAGGCGCCAGGCGTCGAGGCGGGCGCGGCGGTCGGCGCGCCAGCGCTCGCGGCCGAGGTAGCCCGCGTACTTGAGATCGGTGAGCACCTGCTCCTCAACGGCGGGGGAGACGGCGGGCGCGTCGGCGCACAGGGCCTGGACCTCGGCCCAGCCGGCCTCAGGGCGGGCGAGCAGCTGCGCGACGCTGAGCTTTTTCTTGATCGGCGCGAGGCCGAGGCCGGTCAGGGCGGCCAGGGTGACCGGGTCGGGCAGCAGGCTGCGCTCGCCGCACCAGGCCGTCGCCGCGTCGATCTCGGCCTGCTTGGCCGAGAAGCGCGCCCAGGCCGCGTCCGACAGTAGGCCCAGCGCCCGCGCCTTGGGCATCAGCCGGCGGTCGGCGTTGTCTTCGCGCAGCAGCAGGCGGTGCTCGGCCCGGCTGCTGAACATGCGGTAGGGCTCGCCGCCCACGCCGCGCGTGACCAGATCATCGACCAGCACGCCAATGTAGGCCTCATCCCGCCCAAGCGCGAGGGGGGCGCCCATCGCGGCGCTGGCCCCGGCGACCAAACCTTGGGCTGCCGCCTCTTCGTAGCCGCTGGTGCCGTTGATCTGACCGGCGAGGAAGAGCCCGGGCACGCCCTTGTGCTGCAGCCCGTGGTCGAGGTCACGCGGATCGGAGAAGTCGTACTCGACCGCGTAGCCGTGCTGGAGCACCTGCGCGCGCGACAGGCCGGGGATGGCCCGCACGAGGTCGTCCTGCAGCTCGGCGGGCAGGCTGGTCGAGAAGCCGTTGAGGTAGACCCGCGGGCTCTGGTGGCCCTCGGGCTCCAAAAAAATCTGGTGGCGGTCCTTGTCGGCGAAGCGGACCACCTTGTCTTCTACGCTCGGGCAGTAGCGGGGCCCGCGGCCGACGATGGCCCCGGTGTGCAGCGGCGAGCGGTGCAGGGCGGCGCGGATCGCCGTGTGCACCGCCTCGTCGGTCCAGGTGATGAAGCAGTCGAGCGGCGGCAGCGCCCGCTCCACCGGGGTGAAGGAGAAGCGCCCCTCGGGTGTGACCTCGTCTTGGCGCTCGAGCTGGTGCCAGTCCACGCTGTTCTTGTGCACCCGCGGCGGAGTGCCGGTCTTGAGCCGACCGAGGCGCAGGCCCAGCGCCCCCAGGCTGGCCGAGAGGGCCGTGGCCGGCGCGTCGCCCACCCGACCGCCGGGCTGGCGGGCGTCGCCGCAGTGCAGCACGCCGCCGAGGAAGGTGCCCGTGGTCAGCACCACCGCCGGCGCCCACAGGCAGCGCCCCGAGGCGAGGCGCAGGCCGCTCACCCGACCCCCCTCGGTCAGCACCTTGGCCACCTCACCTTCGGCCAAGGACACCCCGGGCGCCGACCAGAGGTGGCGCTGGACCACCGCCGGGTAGAGGTCGATGTCGACCTGGGCGCGGCTGGCCTGCACCGCGAGGCCCTTGCGCGTGTTCAGCCGCCGGTGCTGCACGCAGGCCTCGTCGGCGGCCATCGCCATCATGCCGCCCAGCGCGTCAATCTCGCGGACAAGGTGCCCCTTGGCCAAGCCACCCACGGCCGGGTTGCAGGAGAGGCGGCCGGCGTGGCGGCCCGAGAGGGTGACCACAGTGACCCGCAGGCCCAGGCGGGCGGCGGCCAGCGCGGCCTCGACGCCGGCATGACCGGCGCCCACGACGAGGAGGTCGGCGGAGTCGCCAGCGGGGCGGGGAGCCGGGGCCGGTGTGGACATGGGCGCTCGTGGGCGGAGGGGGCGGCGGCGCGGCTATCCGACCAGGGCCCAGATCAGCGAGAAGGTGCCCACCAGCAGGCCCAGGCCGAGCAGGTACCAGCGCAGCTCACCCCAGATCCCCGGCGGGTGGGCCGTGGCGGCGATCGGCGGGGCCTCGTCGGGCAGGGCCGGCTCACCCCGGGCCCAGCGGGCCAGCCCGGCGGGCCGCGGCACGAGCATGGGCACGCGGGTGCGGTAGCGCGCGTAGCGCTCGCCAAAACGTTGGTCGCAGAACCTCTCTTGCAGCAGGCGGTTGGTGATGACCGAGTAGACCACCAAGATCGGCACGAAGGCGACGAGGAAGGCGGTGCTGCCAAAGGTGATGCCGAGGCCGGTGACCCCGGCGAGCTTGCCGAGCACGCTCGGGTGCCGGATCGCCGTGTAGGGGCCCGTGTCGACCATGGTGGTCGGGCCGCCGTCGACGTGGCTGCCCGGCGAGCCACCCCCGGCCAAGAACAAGAAGCCGTAGACGTACCAGACCCAGAGGCCGCCCACGCCGATGAGGCCGAGGCCCAGCGGCACCCGTTGGGCGGCGGTCAGCAGCGGGGCGAGGCCGAGCGCGGCGTCGACCCGCAGGCCGATCCAGCACATGAGCATCGCGGCGGGCAACATCACGAAGATGTGCACCATGAAGTTCTTGTACAGGGCCGGGTGCCGGATCGCCGCCATGCAGGCCGCCAGCGGCGGGTGCCGGGGGAGGGCCGGCCGGCTGGCCTGCGAGAGGGGGGGCGCGAGGCTCGGGGGAGGCAGCGTCATGGCCAGACTCTAGCGCAGCGGAGGGCGCGGCGGGCGCCCCAAGGGGGGGAGCGCGGGGCGAAGTCCGGCGGCGCTCAGCCGCGGTTGGGCTGGCCGTAGGGCCGGGGCGCCAAGGGGCGCAGCACCCGGTGGCTGAGCGGGCGGCTCTCGGGGGTGGTCCACGAGAAGACGACGTGCAGTAGGTCATCCTCGACTTGGATCACCTGCCGGGCCCAGGCGGCGAGAGCTGGGTCAGCCCCCGGCCGCGCGGCCGAGACCAGGCTCTGGTCGGTGGGCGGCGCGCCCCCGGCGGCGGCCGCGGCGCGCAGCACCAAGATCGCGGGCTCGCCCGGCGCGAGCAGACCGGGGCGGGCGCCCACCGCGGCGGCGCGCACCCGCTCGTCGGGATCAACGGCCAGCGCGGCGAGCGCGGCCTCGACCGCGGGGCTGGCCGGGGCCCGGGCGGCGGCGGAGAGGGCCTCGGCGGCCCGCAGGCGCTCCTCGGCGTCGGGCGCTGCGAGGGGGCCGCGCAGCTCGGTGATGAGCGCGTCGACCTCGGCCGGGGGCTGTGCGGCGAGGCCCACCAGCGCGGTGATCCGCACGTCGGGGTCGGGGTCGGCCAGCGCCCCGCGCAGGGCGGCGCCGGCCGCAGGATCGTGCCCCAGCGCGTCGATCGCCGCCTTGCGCACCTCAGAGTCGGTGGCCGCGAGCAGGGGGAGCAGCAGGGGCCCGGCCCAGGCCTCGCCGGAGATCTGCCCGCAGAGGTCTTTTTGGCGGGTGGCGTCGCGGGTGGCCAAGGCAGCGGCGGCGCTGGCCGCGTCGGTGGGGCGCGCGGGCGGGGCGTAGGGCGCGGGGCGGGGCAGGCCGAGGCCGGCGCGGGCCCCGGCCATGGCCGCGGCCTCGGCCACGAGGCTGGTGGGGTCGGCGGCGAGCCGCCGCAGGGCGTCCATCGCGCGCGGGTCGCGGTAGCTGCCCAGGGCCTCGGCGACCCGGCGGCGCACGAAGCTGTTGGGGTCGGCGGCGGCGCGGAGCAGCGCCTCGCGCGCGCGGGCCTGAGCCGCGGCGTCGACGGGCGGGCGGGCCAGGGCGGCGGCGGCCTCGCGCCGCACGTCAATGTCGCGGTCAGACAGCAGGCCGATGAGCAGGTCGAGGCCGTCGGGGTCGCCGGCGAGGCCCGTCGCCGCCTTCCAGCGCACATAGGCGTCGGGGTGGGCGGCGGCCGCGCGCAGGGCGGCGCGGGCGGCGGGGGAGCGGCCGACCCGCTCGGTCAGGCGCTGGGCGGCGACCACCCGCACCACGCTGGACGGATCGGCCAGGAGGCCCTGCAGCGCGCTGTCATCGTCGAGCAGGCGCGCGGCCCGGGCCCGCACCAGGGGCTCAGGGTCAGCGGCCAGCGCGGCGCTGGGCGCCTGGGCGGCGGCGGCGAGGCGCACCGCCACGTCGGGATCGGCGGCTTGGGGGGCGCCGCGGCGCAGGCGGGGGTCGGCCGCGGTGGGGTCGGCCGCCGCGCCCATCGCGCCGGCGAGGCCCGGCGGCAGGGGCCCGGAGGCCGGGGTGGGCCGCAGCGGCAGCCCGAAGTGGCGGGCCACCCCCTCGGCGGCGGCGAGGCCGAGGGTGGCCGGGCCGGCAGAGACGGCGGGGCCGTCCCAGGCCTGGAGCGCGGCCCGCGGGTCGATCACCGAGACCCGCGCCTTGGCCAAGGGGCGCCAGCCCTGGGCGTCTACCGCGCCGGGCGGGAGCACGATGAGGGGCATATCACCCCGTGGCGCGCTGTTCTCAGGCAGCGGCAGCGGGGCAGAGGGGGCGGCCTCGACCCACCACAGCAGCCAGATCGTGCCCGGCGCGGGGGCGGGCCAGGCGCCCTCCCAGCGCTGCAGCGGCGCGCCCAAGGCCGCGGCGAGGGCGCGGGGGCCGGGCGCGCCCGGGTCAGGGGCGAGCACCGCCGGGCGCGGGGGGCCGGCCGGGGCGGGCGGCGGACCGCCGGGCAAAAGCCCACCGGGGGGAGGCGCGCCGGGCGGCCCGGGCGGGTGGGCGGCGGGGCCCTCAGTCGGCGGTCCACCGGGGGGAGCGGTGTCGCCCCCGCAGGCCGAGAGCAGCGTGAGGCAGAGCAGAGGGGCGAGGAGGAGGGGGAGCCCGCGCATGAGACCACGCCCGTGGGCTGTCAAGGGGGAGCGGCCTGCGCTGCGGCAGGAGGCGGGCCGATCATGGGCCCGCGCCGCGCTTCCCCGCCGGGGCGCGCTGCGCTATCCTCTCCGGCGTGAGGTTCCCATGATCGCGCCGTCCTCGTCCTCCTCCGCCGGGCCCGTCCTCTCTCCCCAGGCGTCGGCCGAGCCCGCGCCGAGCGCGCTCCCGCCCCTGCCGCCCGACCCGGTGGGCAAGCCGCGCTTCGACCGGTCCGACTTCCGCGCCGAGAAGGCCGCCCGCGAGGTCGCTCAGGCGGCGCCGGCCCCCGACAAGCGCCAAGCGGCCCTGCGTGAGCTCGACGTCTACGCGAAGATGGCGGTCGAGCACTCCGAGCGCCAGTACGCCACCCACGGCACCCTGCACGACGTGGCCAAGCGCGCCCTCGACGCCCGCGACCTGTGGGAGCGCCCCTGGGTCCCTTGGGACTTTGACCTCGGGCGCGCCGATCTGCACCCGGTCTGGCAGCGGTGGACGCAGCGGCAGCGCCTCGCGTGGAACCACCTGCAGTGGGGCCTCGACTACACCATCGTCGGCCGCGGCGAGCAGCAGATCATCGTGCTCAACGGCCACGCCGTGTCGAGCTACGAGTCGGTGCTGCCGGCGGTGGTCGACCTCGAGAAGCGTGAGAGCTTCGAAGAGATCGACCACCTCGACGCCTTCCGCGAGGGGCTCGAGGCCCTGCGCCTGCGCTACCTGCCCCACCGCCGCAAGGTGCTGTGGGCGACCTCACCCTCGGGTTTTCAGAGCGACACGCTCAACCGCCTGAGCCGCGACGTGATCGGCCAGGTCGCCAAGCGCCTGCTCGGCAGCAACTTCCCCACGCTCTTCTTCCTCACCCGCGGCATGAAGACCCACAACTTCAAGCCCTTCGAGAACGCCATCGCGTCCTACGAAGAGGCGCCGATGGGCATCCGGCAGATCAGCCACCTGCACCGCCTCGACGAGTCGCGGCATATGGCGACCTCGCTCTACCTCGCCAAGCTCAGCAACGTCGTGCTCGAGACCGTTCCGGTCGAGTCGCGCGCGCTGTTCGCCGCCGCCGTGCACGCCTCGTGGCCGGTGCAGCGCCAGGTCGAGAACCGGGTCGGCTACTGGAAGGCCGTGCTGCACGAGGCCCCGATCTACAGCGACATGAGCCGCGCCGAGAAGGCCGACCTGCTGCAGCACATCCGCAGCCAGACTGAGGCGAACCTCCACGCGCTGCACCCGCGGCAGGCCCAGCTCACCCGCCAGGCCAACAAGCGCATCGTCGAGGCCTGCGGCCTCTCGCCCGAGTACAAGGCCATCTTCGTCGACCTGCTGCGCAAAGACCCCCTGCACGCCAGCTTGGTCGACGCCGTCGACCTGGACGCCACGCCCGAGACCTGAGCGCGGCGCGTCCCCCGCTTAGAAGCGGAAGCTCTGGTGGCGCTGCGCGGCGCCGGCGAAGCCGCGCAGCTCCTCGCCCGCGGGCACGGCGGTGTGGTGCATGAGCACGACCTTCTCGCGCACGTCTGCCGGAAGGGTCTGCAGCTCGCTGTAGTGCGTGTGCACCGTCCCAAAAAAGGGCGGGTGGAACATGCACTCGTGGAAGATCTGGACCACCTCGGGCCGGGCCGCCTGGGCGCAGACCCAGCCCGGCGAGAAGGTGGTGTCGCCGCTCCAGACGATGGTGCTGCGCCCGTCGCTGATCTCGACGCCGTAGGCCGCCTTGTCGACCGCCACGCCGCGCACATGCGGCACGCGGAACCAGCGCAGGCGCAGCCCGCAGCGCTCGAGCTCGGCGCCGATCACCGCCTCGGTCAGGGCGTCGACGCCGCCCTCGCGCGCCTCGCCCCGCTCGTCGCTGAAGATGTCGATGAAGGGGGCCAGCGAGGCCCGCAGCGGCTGGATCAGGTCGGCCGGCCCGAGCAGCGGGGTGCGGGCGAAGGCCGGCGGCCCGGCCGGGCTCGAGTAGGTGCGCTCCCAGATGAGCTGCTCGGGGCTCGCGTGATCGCCGTGCAGGTGGGTCAAGGCCACCGCGTCGACCGCGCAGGCGTGCACGCCGAGCTCGCGCAGGCTCTGGGCCGCGGTCGTGCCGCAGTCGAGCAGCAGCAGCCCGCCCGGACCTTCGATCAGCGCGTTGTTCTGGTAGTTGACGCGGTGGTCGCACAGCGCGCCCCCGCTCCCCAAAAACGTGACCTGCACGCTGACCTCCGCCCGTGGCGGGGCCTTATCGGCGCCGCGGCCGCGCGGCACCGCAGCCGGCCGCCGCTCAGGCTTGGCCGGGCAGGGGGTGGGCCCAGCCGCCGCGCACCCGCAGCGGGCCGCCTTGGCCGTCGCGGGGGTGCCGCGGGCGCAGGCTCGGGCGCCCGGGCCACTCGGCCACGGCCTCGGTCAGCGCGTCCTGCACGCCATCATCGGGGCGCACGGTCGCGTGGCGCTGGCGGCGCCGGCGCAGGGCCACCGCCCCGCCGACCACAAAACCCACCGCGCCAAACGCGAAGAAGGCGTCCTCGGAGAAGAGCGGCTTGAGCCAGAGGGGGCTGCCCTCCCACCCGCCGCGCCAGGCGGCCTCATGGGCGGCGAGGTTTTGGCCGGTAACCGCGAGGATGGCGTCGTCCACGCTCTCTCCGCGAGACATGCGCTGCACGAGGCCGGGCAGGCCGGCTGGGCCCGCCGCTTGCCGCAGGTAGGCGACGAAGAGGGCCGACTCGGCGTAGGCGACCTTGGCGCGGGTCGGGTCGGCGGGGAAGCCGCGGGTCAGCTCGGAGAGGGGCACGGCGCTGCCGCCGAGCAGGCCGAGCGCCAGATCGTCGGTCTGCTCGAGGCGCAGCTGGCCGGCGAGCACCTGGGCCGCCCCCTCTTGCAGCCAGGTGGGCACCGGCCGCGGGGCGAAGGCCCGGCCGAGCAGGATGTGCACCAGCTCGTGCTGGAGCACGGTCTCAAGCGGCTCGTCGGTGGCGATGCGGGCCCGCGGCGCGTGCAGGTAGACGAGGCCGCGGCTCGGCCAGGCGAGGCCATCGGCCCACTCCGGTGTCGGGCCGGGCTGCATGGCCTCAAAGGTCGCGTCATCGGGGGCGAGGAAGATGAAGATGTCGCCGCCGACGCCAACCCCGAGGGCCTCGGCCAGCCGGGGCAGGGCCGCCTCGCCGCGCTGCAGCAGCCGCCGGGCGGTGGCCGCGTCGTCGGGGTGGGCGGCGATGTGCAGGTGCGGGCCGTCGAGCTCGACCCAGCCGGCGGGCACCGCGGGGCGGGCCTCGAGCGCGCCGAGCGCGTCGGGGGCCTCGACGGCGCGCAGCTCGGGGCCGGCGGCGGCGGCCGGCGGGCTGAAGGGGAGGAGGGCGAGCAGGCCCAGGAGGAGGCCGCCGAGGCGGCGGAGCAGGGGGGAGGAGCTGCGGGCGGAGCGGTGGGGTGTCATGGCGGCCTCCGGCGGAGCGTCTGGCCACGGATCGGCCCGCCGCCAAGGCCCCTGAGCCCCTGCCGGTGCAGCGGCGGGTGGTCTCGGGGCCGGCGCTCCCCCGCGGCGGTCGGCCGTGGGCGCGGTGGTCAGGCCTTGGGCCCGGCAATAGGCGACCGCTCCCCGCGGAGGACCGTCGTGGAGCGCCCCCCCGAAGCCGCCGACCCGCCCGCCGCTGTGCCCGCCGCGCCGCTCCCCTGGCACCGCGACCCCTACCTGCGGGGCGCGCTGGTCGCCGGGCTGCTGCTGCGGGCGATCCCGGCCCTCATCTGGGCGACCGACTCGTGTGTGCGCGACGAGTGCACCTACATCAAGCTGGCTGAGCGCTTCGCGCAGGGCCAGGGCATGACCGGCTCTGCGGGGTGGATCTGGGCGCCCGGCTACCCCATCCTGCTCGGCATTAACCGGGTGTTGTTCGGCTGGCCCCACGTCATCAAGCCCTTTCAGATCGCCGCGGCCCTGGGCTGCGTGGTGCTGCTCTACCACCTGACCCTGCGGGCCACGGCCCGGCCCGACCCCGCTGGCGGCCCGCCCCAGGGTGACCTGCGGGCGGCGCGCATCGCCGCGTGGATGTACGCGATCAGCCTCCACATGGCCTTTTTCAGCTTCCGGCTCTGGTCCGAGGTGCTGTATAGCGGGCTGCTGCTCGGGGCCCTGCTGCTGCTGCTGCGGGCCCGCGACGCGGCGACCGGGCCCGGCCGGGCGTGGCTGCGCGACGCGGCCTTGGTTGGGCTGCTCGGCGGGGCCTGCGTGCTCTTCCGTGGGGTCGCCACCTACATGCTGCCATTGCTGATGGCCGGCCTGCTGTGGGGGCGCCTGGGCCTGCGCCGGGCTTGGCTGCAGGTGGCCCTGGTCGGCGGCCTCGCCGTGGCGGTGGTGGGGCCGTATAGCGCCTATGCCACCCACAAGTTCGGCGGTTTTATGATCTCCGACCGCACGATGGGCCAGATGATGTGGCTCGGGAACAATGACTTCCCGCCGATGACCTTTGATTACGGCAACGGATCGCTCAGCAAGCGGGCCTTTGCCCGGGCGCGCAACTCTGGCCGCCTGCCCTGCGGCAGCAAAACCGACCCCCTCGACCGCGATCTGTGCCAGTCCGCCGAGGGCAAAGCATGGATCAAGGCCAATCCGGCCGAGTTTGTGCGGCGCATCCCTCTGCGCTTGGCCCAGCTGTGCAACCCCCACTCGTTGCTGACCCGGCACCTGCGCTGGGGCGCGTATAAGGGCATGCCGCAGTGGATGGACGAGCTGCTCGTGCTCGGCGGCGCGCTCGGCTCGATGTTGGCGATGATCGGCGGCGCGGCCGGCTTGACCATTCGCGGGAAGGGCGCGCAGGGCGCTGTCTTCGGGCTCCTCCTGCTGTACCACTGCGCGGCGATCTCGGCGCTCGCCGGTCTCACCCGCTACCGCGTCCCCCTCGAGCCCCTCCTGATGGTCTACTGCGCCGCCCTGCTCGCCGACCCGGCCGGCGCCCGCGCGGCGCTCTCGGCCCAGAGGTGGCGGGGCCCGCTGCTGGTGCTCATCTTGTCCATCGGCGTCCCCCTGGTGCTCTGGTTCCTTCCGGCCGGCTGGCCCTGGTGGAGGTCGTGGTGAACCCCGCGCGCACGCTGCTGACCCTCCCCCTGCTGACCCTCGCCCTGTTGGCCTCGGCCTGCGGGCTGCCCGACCTCCCCGATCCGGTGCTGCTGCCCCCGGGTGACCCGACCCGGCCCGACATCGTGCTGCTCAGCGTGGATACGCTGCGGGCCGACCACCTCTCGTCGTATGGCCACAGCCGGCCGACGAGCCCCTTTATCGACAGCTTGGCCGCGAGCGGCGAGCGCTACACCCAGGCCCGCAGCGCCTCGCCGTGGACCTTGCCCGCCCACACCTCGATGATGACCGGGCAGCTCCCGACCACCCACCTCGTCGTCGACGACAGCCTCGCGCTGGACCCCCAGACCCGGGTGCTGCCCGAGCTGCTCTCGGCGGCGGGTTTTCACACCGGCGGCTTTGTCTCGACCCTCTATGTGAGCCGGGTCTTTGGCTTTGACCGGGGCTTTGAGCGTTTTGAAGACTTCGACCTGCACACCGAGAAGAAGAACCTCTCGGGGCAGGTCACCATGGACCGGGTGGTCGGCGAGGCCCTGAAGTGGTGGGCGGGCCTGCCCTCGGGTGAGCCGGTCTTTTTGTTCTTGCACACCTATGACGCGCACTACGCCTATGACCCGCCCGGGGCCTACAGCCGGCACTTTGACCGGGCGCCCGAGAAGGGCGACCCCAAGTACAAAAACTACCACCACTTCAAAAAGAACCCGCTCAACGATGAGCAGCTCGAGCACCAGCGGGCGCAGTACGACGAGTCGATCCGTTGGATCGACGACCAGCTGCGTTGGTTGGCCGAGAGCGCGGCCCTGTCGGGCCGGCAGGTGCGCTTCGTCATCACCAGCGATCATGGTGAGGAGTTTGGCGAGCGCGGCAGCTGGGGCCACGCCCATACGCTCTACGCTGAGCAGCTGCACATCCCCTTGATCATGAGCGGTCCCGGCCTCTCTCCCAAGGTCATCGACACCCCGGTGGGCACCCAAGACATCGCCCCCACCCTGCTGCGTTGGGCCGGGGCCACCAGCGGCCTGAGCGCCGATGGCGTCGATCTGGGGCCGATCGCCGAAGGGGCGCCCCTGCAGCGGGCCTTCCCCGCCGAGACCACCCGCTTCTCGACCGCCCGCCTGGGCCTGCGCGAGGGTGACCTGCGCCTCGAGTGGGACCTGCGCAGCGGCGAGGCCGAGCTGTTCGATCTCGCCGAGGACAGCGCCGAGCGCATCAACCTCGCCAAACAACGACCGGCGGAGGTTGAGGCCCTGCAGCGGCGGCTGGAGCAGACCCTGGGCCACCCCTGGACCGCCGAGGAGGAGGGGCGGGTCGCCGTCAAGGACGGCGTGGTGCTCATGGACGGCCTGCAAGGCGCCAGCGCCAAGGTCAAGGCCGGCGACCAGTTCTTGGTCGTGCCCTTCGACGCCGAGCTGCGCTTCACCCGCCGCGGCGAGACGGTCGGGCCGTTTCAAGCGACCGGCGGCGCGCGGCCGGGGCCCGGGGCCTGCCTGCGCTACGCCGGGCTGAGCGGAGGGGGCTCGACCGCGCTGACCGACGAGCAGCGCAAGATGTTGGTGGAGCTGGGCTACATGCAGCCCGACGAGGCTGCCCCCGCGGCGCCAACGCCGGGAGCAGACCCGTCCGCCCCAGCGACTGCGCCCTGCGTGCCCACGACCACCCCCGCCGCTCCGCCCACTGCGCCCACCCCCTGACCCGGACGGGAGCCCATGCGCGCCCTGCTGCTGCTGCTCGGCCCCGCTGCCTGGGGCGCGCCCATCGACACCGACCCGATGCGCATGGACCCGTGGGCCCCGCCCCGCGACGTCGTGATCAGCGGTCATGAGCTCGCCGCCGCCTGCGCGGGCGTGCCGGCCCTGCGTGAGGCGGCGATGGCCTGCACGCTGGACCTGCAAAAGGCCATGCGCGGCCTGCCCGCCCTGGTCGCCGCCTGCGGCCTCACCGAGGACGGCGCCGCCTTGCCCGCCACCGGCTTCGAGGTGCCGCACCCGCTGACCGTGCGCGCCGCGGCCGAGGCGGGCGTCCGCGCGGCCAGCCGCCAGGCCCCGACCTGCCAGTGGGGCCTGCGCGCCCAGCGGGTCGGCGAGGAGCTGCTGGTCACCGCCCCCGCCGCCTCGGCCGCCGAAGAGCTGCGCCTCGGCTGGCGCACGGCGGATGGTGAGCTGAATTGGATGATCCCGCTCGACGGGAACGCCGCGCCTGAGCCTGGGATCGTCAGCCGGCGCTCGTTGATCGACCCGCTGCTGCTGCGCCGCGGCGAGCTGGAGCTGGTGGTCGACATCCTCGACAGCGACGGCGGCACGACCCGCCTGACCGTGCCCGCCGAGCTGCCCGAGGCCGAGCCCCGCGGCCAGGACCTGCTGCTCGGCCCGCCGCTCGAGGTCGCGGTGGGCGCCGAGGGGCAGGTCTTCCCGATCGCCGCGATGGGCAAAGCCGGCGGTGGGGAAGCTTTTGTGCTCCCCTCTGGGCCCGTGGCCCTCGACGGCCCGCGCGCCGGCCCCGGCCCGGGTGTGCCCGCGGCGCCGCTGTCCCCGGCCGCGGCGGGGGCCCTGGCCCGCTGGTGTCGGGGCGGCGTGGACGCGCTGCGCGGGGCGGCGCTCAGCCCGGCGGCCTGCACCCTGCTCGGGGCGGCCGAGGGGCGGGCCGAGACCCCCAGCCCGGCCCTCAGCCCGGCGGTGCGCAAGGCGGCCGTCGACGACCTGCGGCGCCTGCCCCGCAACCTCGGCGAGGAGCTGCTGCGCGTCGAGCTGGGCCTGCCTGCGGTCGAGCGGGCCTGGTACCGGCTGGACGGCGCCCTGGCCCTGGCCGCTGCCGGCGCCTTCTTTGAGGCGGTGCTCGACGGCGCGCCGCCCCAGCTCGCGCTGGCGACCTGGGCCCGCAGCCGGGCGCCCCGCATGCCCGAGCCCAACGGCGGCGAGGGCCTGACCGTCGGCTTCGCCGCCGACGAGACGCACCAGCTCGCCCCCCTCTCGTCGAGCCTCTACCTCGCGAGCCTGCTCGCCGCGGTGGCCGCCCCGGCCGAGGCCGCCCAGGGGGCCGCCGGGGCCGAGCGCCTGCGCCTGCCGCCCCCGCCGCCGGGCGCGCTGCTGCTCGCCGCGGCCACCACGCTGTCTCGCCAAAGCAACCTGCCCGGCGGTGTGTTGGTGCCCTGGGCCCAGGGCGGGCGGCCAGTGGTGGGTGAGGCTGACCGGCCCCTGCTGCTCGCGCTGACCGAGCGCCTGCGCTTCTTGCACCAGGACCAGGCCCAGCGCCTCGCCCGTTCGCGCGCGGGCGAGGGCGCGGCGGCCTCGGAGCTGGTCGCGGCCGGCGAGGCCCTGATGCACGAGCTGGACGGCGCGGCGGGCCTGCTCGCCCTGCGCACCGGCGAGGACGAGACGGCGCGGCGGGCCCGGCGCCTGCGGCTCGCCGCGCTGCTGCGCCCCTTGCAGCAGGCCAGCGGCGGCTGGGCGGCGGGTGATCTGCTCGAGATCACCGCGGCGCTCGGCGGTCTGAGCCACGACCCGACCTTGGCGGAGCAGCTGCCCGGCGTCCAGGAGGAGCTGGAGCGCGCGCTGACCGTGCTCGTGCAGACCCTGCAGGCGGACGGGATCGCGCCGCCGCCCCAAGGGCAGATCACCGCGGCGCTGGGCCTCTCGGCCGGGCTGCGCGGGGCGGAGTTCCACGTGGCACCCACCCTGCCCATCGGCCTCGGCTGGGGCTTCGATCTGCGCGGCGGAGGGCAGCTGCTCGGCCTCGCCCAGCTGGTCGACCCGCTCGCGCCCCTGCGCTGGGCCCCGGGCGGCCCGGCCGGTCCGCCGGCGTGGCGGGCGGCCTTTGCTCCGGGCCTGGGCCTGCTGTGGCGGCCGACCCCCGCGCCCCTCTCGCTCTGGCCCACGGTGGCTCTGAGCCCGGGCGCCGGCCATCGGGGCACGCGCGCCGAAGACGCCCTCTGGCTCGGCCTCTCGGTCGGGGTGAACGCCGCGGGTCTGGGGCGCTGAGCGCGGCGCGGCCCGAAAACGAGCGGCGTGGGGCTGGGGCGGCCCGCGGCGGCGCGGCCGCTCTCCCCCGGCGCCGCCGCTGCGATAGCTGTCCCCCAGCGTGATCCCGCGCCTTTGGGGGAGACGGTGCCCAAGAAGCTCGCCCTGGTCTTCCCCCGCTTCCGCTACCCTTCGGGCGACTTCCCCATTGGGATCGGCCTGCTGGCCGCGGTTGTGCGCGCCGAGCTCGGGCTCGAGGTGGTGGTCTGCGACACCACCTTCGACCCGCGGCTTGAGGCGGTGGCCGCCTTCCTCGACCGCGAGCGGCCCGATCTGGTGGGCGTGGGCATGAGCACGCTGATGCTCGGCGAGGGCCTCGCCACCTGCCGGTTGGCCAAAGAACGCGGCCTGCCCGTCTTTGTCGGCGGGCCACACCCCACGACCGACCCCGCGGGCATGATGGATCGGCCCGAGATCGACGCGGTGGTCATCGGCGAGGGTGAGCTGGTGATCGTCGAGCTGGTCGAGGTGCTGCTCAGCGGCGCCCGCCGGCCGGTCAGCGGCGCCTGGGTGCGCGGCGCCGACGGCGCGCCCCTGCCCAGCCACGAGCGGCGGCCGGTGCCCGATCTCGACGCGCTGCCCTGGCCCGCCTGGGACCTGCTCGAGATGGAGCGCTACATCACCGCTTGGGGGCAGCTCGACAGCTTCCGCCCGGGCCTGCGCGGGGTCAACGTCACCGCCAGCCGCGGCTGCCCGTTCACCTGCACCTTTTGCCAGCCGGTGCTCGACGCCATGTTCGGGCGCAAGCTGCGGCAGCGCAGCCCCGACAGCGTGGTGGCCGAGCTCGCCGCGCTCAAGCGCCGCTACCGCATCGAGGGCTTCTGGTTCACCGACGACACCTTCACCACCAACCGCAAGTGGGTGCTGCGCTTCTGCGATGCGATGGAAGAGGCCGACCTGCGGCTGTTTTGGGGCTGCACCACCCGCGCCAACCTCATCGCGCCCGATCTCATGCGGCGCATGCACGCGGTCGGCCTGCGCAAGATCGGCGTCGGGCTCGAGAGCGCGGTCGAGCGCATCCGCGAGGGCGTGTACGAGAAGGGCGTGTCGGCCGACGAGGTCAGCTCCACCGTGCGCATCGCCCACGAGATGGGCGTGCAGACGCTGCTCTTCTTGATGTTGGGCGCGCCGGGTGAGCAGCGGGCCGAGATGTTGCAGACCATCGAGCTGGCCACGCGGCTACCGGCCGCCGAGGCCAGCTTCTCGCTCTTTGTGCCCATCCCCGGCACCGATGTGCACAAGCGCATGGTCGAAGAGGGCTACACGCTCTCGACCGACTTCACCGACTACGACTATTACGCAAGGCAGCCCTTTGTCGGCGAGGTCAGCCGCCGCGAGCTGCGCATGATCCAGCGCTGGGCCTACCTGCGATTCTACGCCCACCCGCAGCGCTGGCGCTCGGTGGCCCGCGCGGCGAGCACGGCCAGCGGCGTGCGCTCGCTCGGCCGCAAGCTGTTGCGCATCGTGCCCGGCGGCGTCCCCGCGGCGGCAGAGGGGCGGGACGCGGCCCGGGTGCAGCTCGAGCGCGAGCGCCTCGCCGAGCTGCACGCCCGCGCGCGGGCTTGAGCCGCGGGCCCTCCGCGACGACGGCCTGTGCTACGGTCTGCCCGCCTCTGAGGAGCCCCCCGTGTCCGCATCCCGCTTGGCCTCTTCCGGCGCCCTCGCGCTGGCCCTGACCGTCGCCCTCGCCGCGGGCTGCCCCGCGCCCCCTGATGACGCCCAGTGGGTCGTGCGCGAGGGTGATCCTGCGCCCGGCGCTGGCGCGCCACCCGCCGAGGGCGCCGCGCCGACCCCGCCGGGCCCCGGCGTTGAGGGCGGCCCACCTCCGGCTGAGGGGGGCAACTCCCCCGTGCCGCCGAGCGGCCCGCCCGAGGGCGCGCCGGGCCAACCTCCGCCCGATCAGACGATCACCCGCCCGGTGGCCACCTTCGACGCGGCCCTGGCCACGGTCAGCCTCTCGGGCACCATCGAGCCCGCCGACGCCCAAGAGGGCGTGCTGCGGCTCGATGTGATGCGCACGAACACCGGCGCCTTGCCCGAGCTGCTGCACAGCGAGGTGCTGCCCAAGGCGGGCCCCTTCTCGCTCAAGGCGCCCCCGGGCCTCGGCGAGGTGCGCCTCGTCGTCTACTGGGACACGCAGAACCCCGGCCCCCAAGAGGGCGAGACCACGGGCAGCGTGCCGGTGCGCGTCGAGACCGCCGACGTCAAGGGCCTCGAGCTCAAGATCGCCAAGGCCGACAAGCCCGACGGCAACGCCGCGGGCGCCAAAGCCACGCCGCCGGGGCCCGGCGAGGCCCTCGCCCCGGTCGACGGCGCGGCGCCCGCGGGCGCACCGGCGGGCGGCGCGGCACCGGCGGGCGGCGCGTCGCCCAGCCCCGCTCCGGCCGGCGCGGAGGGCTGAGCGGTGGCCCGGCGCGCGCCCCGGGTCGGCCTGATCGGGCTCGCCCTGGCCGCGGGCTGCGCGGGAGGGCCGGGCAAAGGCGGCGCCGACGGCGGCGGGGATGACAGCGGTGCAGGCGCCCCGCTGTCGGTCTGCGCCGGAGAGGCCTGCGTCGAGCCGCTGGCCGGCGGCGGGCTGCTGCTGCGCTTCGCGGGTGAGGAGCGCCTCTCCTTGCCGGCCGACGCGGTGGCCGTGGGCGTCGAGGACGCCCTCATCGACACCCGCTCCTACGACCCGACCTACCCCCAGGCCGCCACCCGCTGGGTGGGGCTGAGCACCTGGGGTGAGGCCGCCGCGGTCGACGGCGGGCTCGAGCTGACGCTGGCCGGCGCGGGCGGCGGGGCCCAGCGCCTGCGCCTCGAGGCCGGGCCGGCCGGCGCGCTCGCGCTGCAGCTGCTGCCCGCCGAGGCGCCGCCCGACGGCGTGGTGGTCGCCTACCGGGTAGCGGCCGCGGTCACCGCCGACGAGGGCCTCTACGGCCTCGGCGAGTGGTTCGACCGCCCCGAGCACCGCGGCGCCGTGCGCCCCATGCACATCGTGGCCGATCTGGAGAGCGAGTCGTCCTACAACGAGGCCCACGTTCCGGTGCCGCTGCTCATCGGCACGCGCGGCTGGGGCCTCTTCGCCGAGACCGACCGGCCCACCGTCTTTGACGTCGCCGCCGCTGATCCCGAGCGGGTGCAGGTCGAGGTCGGCGTGGGCCCCGCGGCCGAGGCGGGCCTGCGCCTGCACCTCTTGGCGGCGGCCGAGGCGGTGGACGTGACCGCGGCCTACACCGCGCTCACCGGCCGGCCCCGCTTGCCCGCGCCCTGGGCCCTGGGGCCCCTGCTGTGGCGCGACGAGAACATTGACCAGAGCGAGGTGCTGGCGGATGTGCACCTGATCCGCGACCTGGACCTCGCCGCGTCTGGTGTGTGGATCGACCGACCCTATGCCACCGCGGTCAACACCTTCGATTTTAATCCCGCGACCTATTCCGATCCCGCGGCGATGGTCGACGAGGTGCGCAGCCTCGGGCTGCGTCTGGCCCTCTGGCATACGCCCTACCTCGAGCCCGAGGGCGCGGCGGCCCTGCACGCCGAGGCCGAGGCGGCGGGCTACTTCCCCCCGAATGTGCCGATCATCTTCAACGGCTGGTCTGAGCCCATCGACTTCACGAACCCCGCGGCGGTCAGCTGGTGGCAAAGCCAGCTGGGGGCCTATGGCGCGCTGGGTATCGAGGGCTACAAGCTCGACTATGGTGAAGACGTCATCTTGGGGCTCAACGGCAACCGGCTCGGCTGGGTCTTCGCCGACGGCAGCGACGAGCGCACCATGCACAAGGGCTACATGCGGGGCTACCACAGCACCTATGCGGCCACCTTGCCCGAGGACGGTGGCTTTTTGTTGTGCCGCGCGGGCACCTGGGGTGATCAGGTCAACGTGAACGTGATCTGGCCCGGTGACCTCGACGCCGACATGGCCTACCACCGTGAGCCGCGCGACGATGGCAGCCTCTCGGTCGGCGGGCTGCCGGCGGCGGTGGCCGCGGCGGCGGGCCTCGGGCCGAGCGGCTTCCCCTTCTTCGCCAGCGACACCGGGGGCTATCGGCACTCGCCGCCTTCGGCCGAGACCTTCATTCGGTGGGCGCAGCATACGGCCCTGACCCCGACCATGCAGGTGGGCAACAGCGCGAGCCTGCAGCCTTGGGAGCTGCTCGAAGGTGACGCGCTGGACCACTACCGCGACCTGTCGCGCCTGCACCTGCGCCTCTTCCCCTTCATCTGGACCGAGGCCCTCGCCCTCGAGGGCGGCGGGCGGCCGCTGCTGCGCCCCTTCGGCTTGCAAGAGCCGGAGTGGGGCCAGCACCCCGCCGACCAGTACTTCTTCGGCGAGGACCTTTTGGTCGCCCCGGTGGTGCGGCCCGGCCAGACCACCCGCGGGCTCGTGCGCCCGGCGGGGGAGTGGGTGGGCTGGTTGGACGGGGCGCCGCTGCCCGGCGCGCCGGGAGACTTGGTCACGGTCGACGCGCCTTTGCTGTCTGTGCCGCTGTTCTTGCGGGCCGGCGCCCTGATCCCCCTGCTGCGGCCGACCATCGACACCCTGGCTCCGGTGGCCGATCCGGATGCCATCGACAGCTTCGCGACCGACCCGGGGCGGCTCTGGGCCCGGGCGGCGGCGGGGGTCAGCGGGGCGGCGGCGGTCTACGACGGGGCGGCGCTGCGCATGGACGACGACGGCGCGATGGTCAGGGTCGAGATGACGTCAGGCGCGGTGTTCCGGCAGGGCTTGGGCCTCGAGCTGGTCGGGCTGGGCGGGCCGCCTGCGGCGGTGGAGATCGACGGCGCACCCTCGGATGCGTGGACCTATGCCGGCGGGGTGCTGACCATCCCTGAGATTGACGCGGTGGTGCAGGTTCTGCGCTGACCGAGCTTCGCTCAGTCCGCCGCCGGGTCGCGCCGCAGGTGCACCTGCTCGGTGAGCAGGCCCGCCGGGCTGCGCACCAGGGGCGTCTGCAGCTCGATCTGCAGGTAGAGCTCGTCGCCGGTGACCCGCAGCGGGGTGCTGGCCGGGGCCCAGCTGCGGCCGTCGGTCGAGGTCGAGAGCTGGTGATCGAGCCCCAGGGCGTCAATCTCGATGAGGTCACCCTCGGCGCTGGGGACCACGGTCACCGCGGCGAGGTCGGTGTAGCGGGTGATCTGAAGCACCAGCTGCTCGGCGCAGACCGGGCAGAACTCGGCGCTCGACGAGCTCTTCATGCGGCAGCTCTGCACCGGTCGATAGAGGTCAGGGCAATTGTAGGCGCTGGAGAAGGCCCCGACGGCCTCGTCAAAGCCCTCGCCCTCGGGTGTGGGCAGGGGCGTGCCCGCCGCGATCCAGGGCGCCCAGGGCGGCGCGGCCGGCGCGTCGGTGATGTTGCGGGGCAGGCCCATGGCCGGGCTGCGAATGCACTCGTCGGCGGTGTACTCGTCGCCCAGCAGGCCGAGCAGGTGGCCGAGCTCGTGCACGCCGGTGTCGGTCCAGGTCGCGCCGCCGTTGGACGCCGCGGCGTGGTGGATCGACATGCCGCCCGACTTGTCGCTGTTGACCACGACGATGGCGAGGTCGGTGGGCACCACGGCCAGCGCCCGGTCGAGCTCGTGCTGGCCGAGCTGAAACAGCGTGGTGGAGCGGTAGTCGGTGCCGCTGATCTCGTTGATGAAGTTGACCGCAAAGACCGAGCGGAAGGCGATGTCGCGGAAGCGGCACTCGCCGATGCAGTCGTAAGACGCGCCGCTCTCGGCGCTCACCGCGTCGACCCGGTGGATGTTGATCCGCCCGGCGAAGGCCGACAAGGGCGCTGCGCCGCGCACCCGCTCGGCCAGCGCGGCCGCGTCGGCCTGCCAAGCCGCCTGCTCGTCAGCCGTATAGCCGTCGCCGATCAGGGTCAGGTCGAGCATCTGGTCACTCGGGCCGCTCTCGACCAGGGTGGCGCTGCCGATCACCGCCGCAGGTGGCGCCGCCGGGCTCGTGGGCGCGCGCGCAGGGTCCCACCGACCGACCTCGGCATAGACGCCGCGCTCGTCGCGCAGCTCAAAAACCACCGCCGCCGCGCCCTCAAGCTGGGGCACAAAAACATGAAAAGCGCCCAGGTCGGGCAACAAGGACAGGATGTCGACCCCGGCCATGCCCGAGTAGTGGGCCAAGAAGTCGCGGACCAGCACGGGGGTCGGCGTGTCGCGGCGGTAGAGCTCGGCCCCGCCCGCGTCGAGCACCCGGGTGCGGAAGGCCTCATCCGGCCCCACCACCGGGTCAAGGTCGACGAAAAAATCCCCAGCGAGGGCATCCTCAAACACCACGCCCTCAGGCGTCAAGGTCAGCAGCAACATCGTGGCGGGCGCCGATGGCAGATCGACCCGCCGCAGCGCGCCGCGGGCCGGGGCGGCGGTGTCCGGCGCCGGCGCGCTGTCGGTGCCCGAGGCCGCGCCCTTGGGGTCTGCGGGCCCGCAGGCGAGCAGCGCGGCGAGGGGGAGGGCGAAGCCGGCCGAGAGCGGGCGGTGGAGCGGGCGCATCGGGGCCTCCGGTGGGGACGGAGGGGCTAACCGGGGTGCGGGGGGGCCGACGGTGTTGGCGCGGCGCCGCCTGTGCCGCGGACGGGCAGGCCCTGGCGCTCGATCTCCGCGGCGACGAAGGGGTTCTCGCGGCGCAGGTGGTGGAGGGGGATCGCCCCCTCAAGGTAAGCGTCCACCAGCTCGACCCGGCGGGCGCAGGTGTCCCGCGCGTTGAGCTGCAGCGCCGCGATGGTGACCCGCGCGGCCGGGGCGAGGGCGGGATCACAGCCCTGGCCGAGCTTGACCTGCCCGAACACGAGGTCGAGGGCGAAGGTGCCCGCGCGCAGCGTGAAAGGGTCGAGCAGGTCGACACGGGCGCCCTTGGCCCGGTTGAAGCGGGGGAGGGCGAGGCGCAGGTTGTCCCAGTCGTAGGCGCGAGCGGGCGCGATGGACTTCGGGATGAAGTGGTCGACGCTGCCATCATCCACCCCGCGGCGCAGCAGAAAGCACGAGTACATGCAGGTGGGGCCATAGACCTCGGTCAACATGGGCAGGGCGGCCGACCAGTGATCCGCGAGGTCATCGCCGCGCAGCTCGTCAATCTGGGTCAGGAAGGCGCCATCACGGGACACGCGGGCGCAGGGCCTGCCGCTGGTGCGTGTGAGCTCTGCGGGCACCGCTTGGCCGACCTTCTCGTACAGGCATCGCAGGCCCGGGACCCGCACCTGGGCGTCGAAGTCCGCAGGGGGCGCTCGCTGCTCGACCGGGATCACACCTCGACCCCGCGCTGCGCGCAGGCCCAGGACCACCGCGGCCACAGCGGGTCGTCACCCGGGACCGCGGCGCGCAGGTTTGCCGTGGCTGCGCGCAGCGCCTCTGCGTCGGGCGGGTCGGCCCGCAGCGCAGCGAACGCCTGCTGAATCGCCCGCTCTCCTTCGAGTGAGCGGGCCTCGTCGAGGTCGAAGACGTCGGAGGTGAGCCAAGCGCGCACGTCGCCGCGCGGGCGCCACGCGTCGCGGCTCACCTGCACCGACCACGACCGGCCATCGGCCACAAGCGGCTCGTCGTCGACGAGGTCGAGCTTCCAGAGGGCGTCCTGCGCCGGATCGAAGCCGACCTCGGCCGAGGCCAGCACCAAAGGCGCGTGGGTCACCACGAAGGTCTGCACGTCGAGCGGAGCACCCGCGGCGGCCGCCTGGATCGCGGCGCGGAGCCCGCGGAGCACCGTGCGCTGCCAGCGGGGGTGCAGGTGCGTCTCGGGCTCATCAATGAGCAGGACGACCTTCTCGGAGGGGCGGAGGCCCTGGGCCCGGCGCGCGTCGGCGTGCTCTCCCAGCGCCCAGGTCAGCAGGTAGCCGAGCATGGCCATGCGCCGGTAGCCAGCGGGCGCGAAGAGGATGGGGACCTCTTCGCCGTGGGGCAGGCGCAGCGTGGGGTAGGCGCGGGCGTCGTCGAGGTAGAGCCGCCGAAGGGCGCCAGGGCCCACCGGCGCGCGCCCGCCCTCGGGGCCGAGCGCCGCCAGGGCGGCCGTGAGGTGGGCGAAGCGCGCGCCGCCCACGAGCTGCCACTCGCGCCACTCGTCAATCAGCCCGAGGCAGAGCTTGGCGGCGACGCCGCCGCCCTCGTCGGCGCTCAGGCCGTCGAGCACCTCGCGCTCGGAGAAGTGGAAGAAGGGCGGCGCGGTGCGGGCGGCGCCGGCGCGGTCCCGCCGGGTGCGGCCGCTGCGGGCCGGGTCCCAGATCGCGAAGCGGTTGTTCGGCAGAGCATAGATCACGAGCGCGTCGTGGGAGGGCTCCCAGGAGTGAGGCTTGGCCCACCACGCTTGCTCGGCGGCTGACCAGTGGGCTTCGGCCTCCCAGCGCCCCCACCGCTCGTGCCGGGTGCAGCGGATCGCCGGCGTAGCCCCGGGTGGAGCATCCGGCAGCGCTTGGAAGCCCGCCCAGGTGCCGGTGAGGCTGTACCACGCCGCGTCGAGCACAAAGCTCTTACCGAGGCCATTGTCGCCCGTGATCAGGTTGAGGCGGGGGGCCAGCGGGTCGAGCCCGAGCCCGCCGCCCGGGCCGACACCAGAGAGCGACAGGGCGGCGAGGGCGCCCGGCGCTGCCGCCGGCGCCAGCACGAAGAAGACGTGCACAGGCTCACCTTCGAGCACGTCGAGGCGCAGCCGGAGCGCCGCGGGCAGGGCGCGCAGGCCGGCCAGCCAGTCGGCCTCGACGTGGGGAGGGCGCCCCGCCCGGCAGAGGGCGAGCACGCGCAGCTGGGCGGCAGGGTCGGCGAGGATCAGCCCCTGTGCGCGCTTCGCGAGGACGAGGGGGTCGGCCGTGCCGCCGGAGGCGCTGGCGCCGAGCAGCAGCGCCCGCCCGTCGGCCAGCCCAGAGAGGTCCTCGGGCCCGCGCCGACTGAGCAGCAGCGGTGCGTCTGGCGGCAGCACGATCCCCGCCAGCAGCTCACGAAAGCCGGAGCCGGCGAGGCGGACCCGCGCCCCGTCATCAAGGGCGAGCAGCGCGCCGCCCACCGCTCGGGCCAGCGCGCCGAGCCAAGCTGGCACCTCGTCGGGCGGGCGGTCGACCCGGGCCTGCAGCCGGTGGTCGGCGGGCAGCAGCGGGAGCACGAAACCGGCGTCGGCGATGCTGTTTTGTGCGTGGGGCTGGCTCACTTCGCTCATGGTCACCCACCTCCCCTGCGCACCGACGGTTCAACCTATGGCCCTGCTGTGGGCAGGTCCACCGGCGGGCGGCCGCCCTGGTATACACTCCCCCCGCCACTCCACCCCGGAGCGGCCTCTCCCCCGCCCACATCGCTGCCTCGTCCCCGCCGGTCCGTGCCGCCTCGGTGGGCACTCCAGCCCCTGCCCAGCTTCCAGGCGGCGGGCAACCGCACCGCCTCGCCCGTCCTCAGCATCCACCCCAGGGAGCGCGCATGAGCCCGACCGATCCACAGGCGCAGAACCCCTACGCCCCGCCCACCTCCGATGCGGGGATGTCCAGCGGGCCGTCCTCTTCGTGGACCCGCCCACCCGCCGGCGACCTGGACGCCGCGCTGCGCGGCGAGCTGCGCCTGCGCCTTGGCGACATCTTTCGCGAGGCCTGGGCCGCCCTTTCGGGCAACAAGCTGTACTTGAACCTCACGATCTGGGCCTCGCTGCTGGCCTCGACCGCGATCTCGATCGGGGGGCTGGCGTTGGTGCTGGCGGCCGAGGGCCAGAACTTCATTCAGATGATCCAGAGCGGCCAGCAGCAGCCCGCACCCACATCGCCGCTGCTTGCGTTGATCTGGACGTTGTTCTCGACGCTGCCCGGGGCGGCGTTCAGCCTCGTGATGTGGGGCCTCGCCCTGCGCAGGATTGAGGCCGGCCCGCGCGGCCCCTGGGCGGCCGCCGCGCTGCATGCGCTTCCGCGGCTGCTCGCGCTGCGGCTGATCGAGACCTCACCGTCGCTGCTGGCGCTGGTCCCGGTCCGCCCCGAGCTCACGATGATGCAGACCCTGTTCGTGGGCGCGCTCAGCACGGCGGTGTGGGTCGCGCTCGTCTGGACCACCCCCCTCGTCATCGACCGCGGGATGGGGATCTTCGACGCGGCCACGACCTCGATGCGCTTGGTCCCCCGCACGATCCTCCCGTTGATTGGCTTGGGTATCGTGTGGACCTTGGTCTACTTTCTGTCCTCCCTGGCCTGCTTCATCGGCTTCATCTGGACGCTGCCCTGGATCATCCTGACCCTCGGGGCCGCGTGGCGGCAGCTCGCTGGCTTGCAGGGGGGCGTTGGTGTTGCGTCTGGTGGCGCGGGCTGAGCTCCGCGCTCCAGCGCTCGACGAGGGGCGTGAACGACCCCGCATGTCCGCCTTGGAGCCAATCCGATGGGCAGGTGGCACCCCTCCGCGCTCACCCGCGCCCCGCCGCCGGCACCCGCAGCGAGAAGCGCGCCCCGCCGCCCGGCGCGTCCTCACAGCGCACCGAACCACCGTGGTGCGCGGCGATCTCGTGCACCAGCGCGAGCCCCAGGCCCACGCCCGGGTCGCCCTCGGCGCGGCCCGGCGCCTGGTAAAATGGCTCAAAGATGCGCGCTCGCTCTTGTTGGGGCACCCCCGGCCCGGCGTCGTCCACGTGCACGACGAGGCCGCCGGCCTCGCGCTCGATCCGCAAGCTGATCGGCGGGGCGCCGTGCTTGAGGGCGTTCTCGATGAGGTTGCCCACCGCCCGGCGCAGCAGGCGCGGGTCGCCCCAGGCCAGGGGCAGGTCGGCGGGCGCCTGCAGGGCCGCGCCCCGGGCGGCGGCCAAGGGGGCGCAGAGGGCGGCGAGGTCGACCGGCGCGGGCGGGCGCGGCGGCGCGCCGCTGCGCAGGCGGCTGGCGAGCAGCACGTCCTCGATGAGGGCGTCGAGCTCGGAGACGGCGGCGACCGCCTCATCCAGGGCCTGGCGCCGGGCGGCCTGGCGTGGATCGGGGGCGGCGCCGCCGCGCGCCGAGGCGGGGGCCCCCGCGCCCGCCGCCGTATGCGCGGGGATGGCCTCAGGCAGGTCATCTTGGTCGACCGGCGCGGCGAGCTCCTCGTCGTCGAGCAAGGCCAGGGCCATGCGCAGGCGGGCCAAGGGGCTGCGCAGCTCGTGGCTGGCGTGGGCGAGCACCCGGCGCTGGCCGGCGACCAGGGCGTCGACCTGGGCGGCCGCCTCGTTGAAAGCAGCGGCCAGCGCGGCCACCTCGTCGTCACCCTCGACCGGCACGCGGGCGCTGAGCTGCCCGGCGCCAAAGGCCCGCACCCCTTGCTGCACCGCGCTGAGCCGGCGGGTGATGCGGCGGGCCAGCGGCCAGCTGCCCAGGGCCACCGCGGCGAGAACGGCGAGCAGGGCGCCACCCCCGCGCAGGGCCAGGGCCCGGCTGGCGGCGGGCTCGGCGGCGGCGGCCACCCAGCGCCCATCGGGCAGCTGCAAGCAGAGGCCAGGCGCGCCGCTGGGCGCGCGGATCAGCGGCCGGGCGCAGCCTCTGGGCGGGGCGGGCAGGGCGGCGCCGACCCGGCCCAGCGGGTCGCCATGGGCCGACCAGACCGAGACGTGCAGGCCGAGCTGGCGGGCCCGGCCGCCCAGCGCGCGGCCAAAACCTTTGGGATCGGCCTCTGGATCGGGCAGGTCGTCGATGAGCAGCCCGGCGACGGCGCCCAGCGCGTCGGTGGCGCCGAGCGCGCGGTTGATGAGCAGGCGGGTGGCCAGCCCGGCGGTGAGCAGGGAGAGGGCGGCGACCAGCAGAAACGCGCCCCAGATCTGCAGGTGGAGGCGGCGGCCCATCAGGAGCCGCCGGCGAGGCGGGCGGCCGGGCCCACCTCAGCCCTCCCCGTCGGCGGGGGAGAAGCGGTAGCCCACGCCCCGGACGGTGAGGAGGTGGCGGGGCTGCCGCGGATCGGCCTCGATCAGCGCTCGGATGCGGGAGATCTGCACATCCACCGCCCGATCAAGCGCGTCCTCGAGGCCCAGATCGACCAGCTCAGCGATCTGCGCCCGGCTCAGCACCCGGCCGGCCCGGCTGGCCAGCGCCCAGAGGATGGCGTGCTGGTGGGCGGTCAGGGGCAGCAGCGCGCCATCGCGGTGGGCGGTGCCCGCGTCGGGGTCGAGGCGCAGGGCGCCAAAACGCAGCGCGCGGCCCCCGGGCGCCGGCCGGGCCCGGCGGAGCAGGGCGCGGGCCCGGGCCAGCAGCTCGCGGGGGTCAAAGGGCTTGGGCAGGTAGTCATCGGCGCCGAGCTCGAGCCCCAGCACGCGATCTTCGGTGTCGCCCCGGGCGGTCAACATCAGGATGGGGAGGCTGAGGCCGCGGGCCCGCGCCGCCCGACACAGATCGAGGCCGTCCATGTCGGGCAAGCTCAGATCGAGCAGCAGCAGGTCATAGGGGCCGCCGTCGGCGCCCAGCGCGGCGAGGCCGGCCGCCGCGGTCGGCCGCTGCTCCACCAGCAGCCCCCGGGGCTCGAGCCAGCGCCGCAGCTGGTCGCCGAGCACGCGGTCGTCGTCGATGAGCAGCGCATGATCGGGCAGGGGGGCCTCCAGCGGGGTGGAGTCTACGCCACAGGCGGGCCTGGGGCCCCGCGCGCCGACCGGCGCGGAGGCCCGCACACGGACCTGCGTGGAGGCCCCGCGCACGGACCTGCGCGGAGACCCCGCGCGGCCCTCAGCGCAAGGCGCGCTTGGCTTCGCGCACCAGCGCCGCGCGCTCCGACGGGCGCAGGGCGGTCGCGCCGTCCACCACGGCGGGCAGCAGCGCACGCGAGGTCTCATCGACGATCTGCACGCCATCCTCGCGCAAGCGCTCGGCCTCGATGGCGTCGATCTCGGGGGCGAGCAGCCAGGCCAGGGCCTCACCAGCCCAGGCGTCAATGCGGGCCTCGACCGGCCGCAGCGCCGGCGCCGCGGCGCGCGCGGCCTTGGCCAAGGCGCGCTGGCTGGCCGGGCTGACGCCCGCCGCGTCGATCCACGCGGCGCCCTTGTTCCAGACCGCCGCCTCGATCCGATCCCAGGGCAGGTGGGCCGGCTGCGGCGCAGCGGCCGCCGAGGTCGAGAAAAACATCGCCAGCAGGGCGATCAGGGGGCGGGGTGCAGAAGTGCGAAGCTCAGCGGTGCGCATGGTCAACTCCAGGCTGGTGTGGCCCCGGGGCAGCCCCCGAGGTGAAACGAGCCTATGGGCCGCTGTTTTCCCCTCCGTCTCCACCACATTTCTGTTTGTGTCTGCCCCGCCGCCGCAGCCCTGCTCCGTTCCGCTTCACTTCGCTCCGCTCCTCTTTGCTTTGCCCCGCTTCACTTCGCTCCGCTTCGGTCCGCTTCGCTTCACGTCGCTCCGCTTCGCTTCACGTCGCTCCGCTTCGCTTCGCTTTGCCGCGCTGCACGCCACTTTGCCCCGCTCCGCTCCACTCCGCTCCGCTTCACTCCGCGACCCGCAGAAAGCCCAGGCCTTCGCGGCGCCCCACCTGGTCACCGACAGCAGCAGCGGGCCGCGCCGGGTCCCGGGGGGTTTCCAAAGGGGGGCCTTTGCGGGCTGGCGCGCGGCGCTGCCATGCGCCGCGCTACGCCGGCCCGGGGGCCCCATTTGGGCGGGGGATGAATGGGGCCGCGCAGGCCCCTTGCCCGGGGGCCTGGGGGCCGGCGGCCCCCGGCACCAAAGA
>JAEUKK010000092.1 GCA_016792625.1 Deltaproteobacteria bacterium
CGTCGAGCTGCTCAACTGGCTGGCGCGGCACAACGCGCGTCTGCTGCGCGAGCGGCCGGACCTGCCGCTGCTCTACGAGAGCGGCGTCCGGTACCAGCGAGAGAGCACCGAGGTCTGGTCGGACTTCCTCGCGACCCTCGAACAGGGCCACGAGGACTGCGACGCGCTCGCCGCGGCGCGGGCGGGCGAGCTGATGGCCTGGGGGGCCGAGGCCATGACCGAGGTGGACGGTGGCTTCGCGCGCGCCCGCCGCCTCGGGCTGCGCACGGTGCCGGCCTGGGTGGCGCTGCACACCCGCGGCCCCAAGGGCGGGGCCAACCTCTACCACTGCATCGTCGTCTATCGCGTCGACGGCGTCTATTTCCGCGACGACCCATCCGCGCGGCTCGGCATGTACCCCGACGGGGACCGCCACCCCTTCCCGGGCGTCGCCCGCCCCCTCTGAGGAGCCCCCATGAGCGAACGAGTTCGCCAGATGCGGCGCGAGAGCCGCCAAGACAACCGAGAGGAGCGGCGGGACGACCGTCAGGACCGGCGTGCGCTCAACCAGCGCCTCAAGGGCAAGGGCATGAGCTTCCTTCAGCGCCGCCGGGTCATCCGCAACAAGCGGAAGCTGCAGCGCGTGGACCGGCGGATCGACCGGGTCGAGGACCGTGCTGACCGCAAGGTGGTCAAGCTGCAAGAGAAGCGGCGGCGCATCGACGACCGCGTCGAGACCCCGCGCGAGCGCCGCACCGGGCAGCCTGGCCGGCGGCCCGCGCCCCCGGTCGCAGCGCCCCGCGCGGCGCCGGTCCTTGCACCCCGTACCGTGGTGGCGCCGGTCCCCGTCCGCTGGGCCCCCGTTCGGCGCCCGGTGGTGCCCGTCGCGCCGGCCCGCTGGCCCGCCGCTCCGCCCCCAGAAGCGGCGATCTACGCCCGCCCGGGGCTGCCTGCGCCGCGGATGCTGCCCGCCGCGCCGCGGGCGCTCGCCCCGGTGCGGCCGATGCTGCCCCCGCCCGTGCGGCCGCTCCTGCCCCCGCCGCTCGCCCGCCGGCTGCCCCTGCTGCCGCAGGTGCTCCAGGCGCCGCCGAGCCAGCCCATCCCCGTGCTGCCCTCCTACGGGCCGTCCGAGGAGCAGTGGGAGGCCTTCGAGGACGCCTACAACGCCACCTATGACGCAATCGACCCCAACGGGGACGATGACGGCGTGGACTTCAACCCGTATGACACCGACGAGCTCATCGACGTCGACAACGGGATTGGCCCCGCCGACATGGACGAGCTCTATGGCGAGATCAGCGGCGACCTGATGAACTTCCTCGCGCGCCCGCGGTTCTCGGGCGTGGAGTTCTCGGGCGCGCTCATCGAGGGG
>JAEUKK010000117.1 GCA_016792625.1 Deltaproteobacteria bacterium
GTGGTTGGCCGCGGGGCGCTGGGTGACGCGGACCCCGCAGGCTCCTCGGCCGCGGGTGGGTGGGCCACCGCCGCGCCAGAGGGGGCAAGGATGAGCGGCACGACGGGAAAGGCGCAGCGGGCGGCGCTCTACGCCCGGGTCTCGACCACGGGGCACGGCCAGGACGTCGGGCTGCAGCTCGACGACCCGAAGCGAAGCGGAGGGGGGCGAAAGCCCGAGCGAAGCGAGGGACCGTACGGCTGCGGCAGGTCGCGGCGCATCGCGGCTGGACCGTCGTCGAGGAGTTCGTCGACGAGGGCATCAGCGGTGCGAAGGCCTCGCGGCCGGCGCTCGACCGGATGATGGAGGCCGCCCGACTCGGCAAGATTGACGTGGTGGCCGTGTGGAAGCTCGACAGGCTCGGTCGGAGCCAGGCAAACCTGCTGTCCACCCTAGATGAGCTTGGACACCACGGGGTCGGCTTCGTGAGCCTGCGGGACGCCGGGATCGACACGACATCGCCGGCGGGGCGGCTGTTGTTGCAGCTCATGGGGGCGTTTGCGGAGTTCGAACGGGGGCTCATACGGGAGCGCGTCAAGGCGGGTGTCGACCGGGCACGGGCGAAGGGTGTGAAGTTCGGCCGTTCGAGGGTGGAGGTCGACCTTCGTCCGGCGGTCGCCATGCTGGAGGCCGGGCACGGCATCAAGCAGACGGCCAGTGCCCTCCGCCTTTCGACAAGTACCCTGCGCCGCCGCCTCCAAGCCGCCGGCGAGTGGCCGCGACCTGGCGGATCTTGAGGGCCGGGGTTCGCGTTGCTCGCCCGCGAGCGCGCCCTGCAACCACCTCCTCCGTGCCCTTGGTGTTGGGATTTGGAGCCCTTCCACGCAGAAAACCTGTGCAGATCGGCGCCTGAGCCCGTTATGGGGCCACCTGGAGTCTGCATGCTGATCGAATTCCGCGTCGCCAACCACCGCTCCATCCTCGACGAGCAGGCCCTCGTCATGCGGGCCGCCGGTGGCGGGGCCGACCCCGACGACCCGACACCGCGAGTCGTCGGCCGCGAGCGGCTATTGCCGGTGGCGGCCATCTACGGGGCCAACGCCAGCGGCAAGTCCAACATGCTCAATGCGTTGGCCTATATGGCCAGCGCGGTAATCGACTCTCACGCGCGCTGGGATCCGCTCGGCGGCGTGCCCCGTGACCCCTTTGCCTGGGGCCGCGGCCGCACCGAGCCCTCGCTCTTCGAGGTCACCATCGCCCTCGAAGTGGGCCGCGCCCAGTATGGCTTCGTGGTCGACGACCAGCGCGTGCTCGAAGAGTGGCTGTTCGTCTGGCCAAAATCACGTAGACAGCGTTGGTTTGAACGAGACACCAATGGTGTGCTCTTTGGTGAGCGCTTTCCCGATGCCCAGCGCATCGGCTCCCCCATGTCCCGCCCCAACTCGCTGTTGCTGTCCGCGGCGGTCCAGAACGGCAGCAGCCAGCTCGCGCCGATCTACCGGTGGTTCCGATCACTCCGCACCGACTGCCCCGTGAACGTCGGCGCCGCCGAGCTCGGAAGCTCCGTGCGCCACGTTCGCCGCATGGTGAGCGACATGAGCCATGCCGCGAGCGTCGATCCGAAGGATGAAGACAAGCTGCGCCAGGTCGCAGATCTGCTCAACGTGGCCGACACCGGCATCCTGGACCTGCGAGTCGAAGCGAGCACACCGCGCGATCCCAAAGGGCCACGGCAGCCACGCTTCTGGGCGCTCCACGCTGGCGCGCCCGATGCCTGGCTCCCGCTCGAGCAGGAGTCCGACGGCACCCAGGCCTTGTTTCACCTCGGCCTTGTGATGCTTCCCGCGCTCCGCGACGGCGGCGTGGTGGTGCTCGACGAGCTGGGCCACGGCCTGCACCCGCTGCTGGCAAGCCAGCTCGTCCAGCGCTTCAACGACCCAGCCACCAACCCCAAGGGAGCACAGCTCCTGTTCTCGACCCACGACACCGCGCTGCTGCACGGCGAAGACGACCGGCCGTCACTCCGCCGCGACCAGATCTGGCTCGCCGAGAAGGACCAGCAGGGTGCGACCACCTTGACGCCCCTTAGCCGCTACAAGCCGCGCGCCGGCGAAAACTTGGCCAAGGGCTACCTGCGGGGCCGCTTCGGCGGCGTGCCCTACCTCGGCGGCGCGCCGGGGGCGCAGCGCTGATGGCACCCCCAGCCTTCCGAAACCGACGGCGCCTAGACCCGCGAACGCTTGCCCAGATTGACGTAAAGCGGCGCATCCTTGTCGTCTGCGAGGGTGTAGTCACGGAGCCGCGATACTTCAATGGCTTGGTGCGGTCGCAGCGAAACCCGCGGGTGAAGGTCGTCGCGCTCGGCCTGGGCTTCGACCCGAAGTCAGTCGTGGAGGAAGCCCATTCGCGTGCCGTCGGCGGCGCGCGACGGTCCGCCGACCCCGACGACGCGCCCTTCGACCAGGCGTGGGCGGTCTTCGACCGCGACCAACACACCACCTTCGACGCAGCCCTCACCCTGGCGCAGAAGCTGGGCGTGCGCGTGGCGACCTCTGCGCCGTGCTTCGAGCTGTGGCTCTACCTGCACTTCTTTGACCCGCCCGGCGGGACGGACGACTGCAAGACACTTGGCGCGAAGCTGTCCAGGCCCGAGGCCCTGCCCGGCTACGACAAGAGCCCTGACTTCAACAAGCTGGCCCCGTTGGTCCCCGCTGCCATGCGAAGGGCCCGCCGCATGCGCGACCAAAGGCTGCGCGATGGCGGCCCCGCGCGCTCCAGCCCGCATACCGACGTCGACCTGCTGGTCGACGAGCTGATGAAGTAGGGCGCAACGCCGCGCCCCAGCACGCTCAGGGCGCTCCAGTTGATGAGCGGGACGACCTGTGCCCGCCGACAAACAGCAGGTGGCCTGCTTGCGGATGTAAACCGGCCGCGTCGCCCAGCGGAGGGGCCTTCGGCGTTGTCGGTCCGCGTCGGCGGAGCGCGCCCCAGGTCGGGGGGTCCAAAAGTCCCCTGAAAGAAGGGGCGCCGGAAGGGGTCCACAAGTGGTCCACCGCGGGGGTCCACAATGATTTAGATGTGGGCTCGGCGAAGGTCGAGTCGTTACCCAGAAGGGCCGGCACGTTTGCGAGCAGGTTTGACAGGGAAACCCCCACCGGTCCTCCGAATATGGGAATCGTACGCCCGAAGCACCACCGTCGCTACGGAACGGACCTCAACTAAACGGTCCTTCATTGCAACCGCCTTTGCGGGCTTTTCGACCGAATAATGCCCAATGTCGTCATCGTTGCGGAAATCGGTCAACGCCTTTAGGCGACCGGGAAGAGTACCGGCTGAGTCGACCCCGTCCTCTACCGCTGCTTTGCTTAGCTGGTTGATTCGATTCTGTCTGTCTTTGTCTTTGTGAGGCGCACCGATGATCGTCTCAATTGCCTTGTAGCGGGCCAGGAAGCAAGAACTAGCCATGAGGTCGTGCTGTGCGGCGAGTCCGTACTCCTCAAACTTTGCCATCGAGTGTTCAAGGAATCCGCCATGATAGAGGTACTCTAAGGCTCGGACATATCGAGTGTCCCGCTGTTGCAGGCAGATCGCGCCACCCGCCATGGAAGACATAAGTTGCGACGTGCTCCATACGTGAATCGACGACGATTGGTGAGTGTGCACCTTGTTTAGCGGCTGAGGTTGTTCATTTTCAACCAATCGGAAGGGACCGAGATAGCGCCAGGTTACCCACTTTCCGGTGAGAAAATAAAAGTCGGAGACGAAACGTTTCGCGACTTCGAACGCTCGCCCCTCGACGTCAGCCGACAGCTTCTCGGAAAAGACCACGGACAGTCGGTTGTCAAACATGGAGACGACTGTTCCGTCGACGTTTCCGCTGAACCGAAACTCCTCGCCCCGTGCGCGGTAGCGCGGCACATCCTGAACGGCTCTCGGCGCGAGGTGAGTGTAGGCCGGGAACATTATCGACGCGGCTTGGTGCCCAGGCCCGAGAAGGAGGTCGAACGCGGGGCAGGGCAGTCCGAAGTAGGCCGCTGGTTCCAGGAGAAAACAAACCTCTGTCTGCACCTCAGCTGATTCCGCAAGGCCCATCACACCACCCCTGTAGCCGCCAAGGTTCGCAGCAGCTCCTCTACCTCATCGACCTTCGCCCCGCTGAACCCCGCAGCGATCTCCGCAGCGCTCGCCGCCCGCTCCGCGCCCTGCAGCTTGCCGAGCACGGCCATGAGCTGCCCGATTCGCTCCGTGGGCCAGGGCGCCCGCCCTGCGCCCGCCGGCGCCTGGGACTCGCCGCCCTCCTCGGGGCGGTCGCCCTCGGCTTCGGCCTCGTCCAGCCCGAGCTCGGGCTGCGCGACCGCAGGCGCCTGGAATTCACCGGCTTGCCGCGCTCGTCGAGAAGCAGCTCCTCGGCGTCGTAGGCGAGCACGGCGTCGCGACACTCGATGTTGCCGTAGGCGTGCAGCACCGGCTCAGGCGGCCGGATGCTGCCGTTGGTGCGCCGGTACCACTGGAGGTAGCCGATCCACAGCACCAGCTCGGCGATCTCGCGGGCTCGCGGGTTCTTCTCGATGCCGAGGAACTGCGCGGGCGTGACGGTCGCGCCCTTCACGTTCAGGGCCGCGCCCACCTGGTTCTCGCCCAGGTCACGCAGGCGCTGGATGACCTCAGACTCGAGCTGCTTGAACAGGTCGAAGGTCACGACCAAGAAGTTGCCAGAGCCGCACGCCGGGTCGAGGACGCGAAGGTGGCAGAGCTCGACGTGGAATGCCTTGAACTTCTCGATGGCGGCTTCGAGCTTGGTGCGGGCGAGGCGCTCGGTGTCGGCGACCTTGCGCTTCTCCTTGGCGGTCGCGCGGGGCAGCAGCGGGGCCAGGGCCTCGGCGCGCTGGGCGTCCTCGACGTCCTTGTGGGCGTCGCCCTGCACCGCCGCCCAGCGGGCCCGCAGGGGCTCGATGACCGTGGGGTGGACCAGGCGCTCGATCCAGGCGCGGGGCGTGAAGTGGGCGCCCAGCTTGTGGCGCTCCACGCTGTCCAGCGCGCGCTCGATGAGCGTGCCGAAGATGGTCGGGTCGACGGCCGACCAGTCGAAGCGTGCCGCCGCGTGCAGGCGTTGGAGCTGCGGCTGGGTGAGGCGCAGCACGTCGCGGCGCTTGAACAGCGCGCCGTTGAAGCGCGGCACGCGGTCCCAGCCGAAGGTGCCGCCCGTGTCCATGCTCGCCCACAGCGCTTCGAGCTCGTGGGGGAAGCTGTGCGGCGCGGGCACCCAGCGCTCGGCCAACGCGCGCGAGAACATCGCCTCGGGGATGAGCCCGACGTCCTCGGCGAACATCGTGAAGATGCAGCGCATGAGGAAGGCGCTGACGGTCTCAGCGGTGTGGCCGGCCGACTCGAGCTCGCGGGCCAGGGCGGCGAGCTCGCCGGCGACCTCGCGGGTCACGCGGGCGGACACCCGGCTGGGGTCGAGGCTCCACGGGTCGGTGAAGATGGCGTGCAGGAGCTGCTGGTTCTCGGCGAGCGCCAGGTCGTCGAGCTTGATGATGCGCCGCGCGCCGTAGCCGCCGTAGCCGCGGCGGTCGTCGGAGAAGTCGGACCAGAGCTCGAAGCAGTGGCCGACGTCGACGGTGATGACCCAGGGCACGCCGGGCCGCAGCGGCAGGGAGCGGGCGTAGCGGACGGCCTGCGCGAAGGCCGACTCCATCGCCTTTGTCCACCCGATGGTGCCGCGTCGGGCGGTGCCGATGCGCTCGTTGCCGGCGACGGTGCCCTGCTTGGCCTCCAGCACGAAGGCGTCGGCCTTATAGAAGTCGATGAAGCCGGTGGCCCCGGTGTGACCGGCGCCGCTGACGGGCTTCTCGAAGCAGTAGGTGCCGGCGGTCATCTCGGCCGGGGTCGGCGCCGGCACGCCCAGCGCGTCGCAGAGGTCGAGCAGGAAGGGCTGCGCAGATGCACGCTCCCCGGCGCTGTTGTCGCGCCACCTGTCGATGAAGGCCTGCATCGGCGTGGTCATGGCGCGGCTCCCCTGGCGACGCGGACCTTACACTAGGGGTGAGGGCGGGGCCGGGCGGAGGACCTGCGGGGATCGCGGGAGATCGGCGTCTGGCGGGGCGTTGTAGGCGGGTGATGGAGGGGCGTGGCGGCGACGGTGGGCGTGGCGCGCTGCGGCGGACGCGCGGGAGGACCCGGGCCCGGCCGCCTCGCCTGGCCCAGCGCGGCCTCGAGCACCGGAGCTCTCCCAGGACTGGCCCACGCAAGCGCCGAGGGCAAGCCCGGGCCGGGCCCCGTTCGCTCACCAAGCGGCGGTCCCGGTTGGACGCCGCGGCACCCCGCCGCCGACCGGCCGCGCCCAGCTCGCGCAGGCGTCGGCCGGCCGGTACGGAGCGTTCGGGGTCGTGCCAAATACGGAGGGACACCATGGTGGTGGCCAAATAGTCACCGAGGGGAGCCATGGCAGTTGGCCCAGGCCCGCGCCTGACCCTTGGTCGGAGTACGCCGTGGTGGCGCATCGCGGCTCCTGGTTGAGGCCGCCGCCGCGCGACGTCAGGCCGAACTTGGTGGGGCGGGCCGGCGCGAGGGCCAAGTAGAACCGGACGGAGATAGGCCGGGTCAGCATGCGCGCACACCACCAGGACGCGGGCGACCGTCTGGTCGTTGAAGCCGGCTGGCAGGTCGATCACCCCGCGGTCGATGGTGAGCCGGAGGGGCTCGGGTGTTACTCGGCCGGGTCGGGCCAGCTCGACCAGAGGGATGGCAGGGGGCAGCGGGAAGCGGCCGGCACAGTGGCGGAGAGGGCGTCCGTCTACGCCGTTCTCGGCGCACTACTCGGGGAGCGGTTGCTCCGAGGCGCGCCGGTCGGCGAGCAGCTCGGGGGCTTCGTCGTGGGTGATGCGGCGGCGGGGCGCGGACATGGTGATATCAGGCCGGTAAGGTCACGGGTGGTTGGTCGGGCCGGCCCCCCCCTTTCTGGGGGGTTTACTCGCACGTAGCGACCGGCAACGGGGCCAGGGGGATCGGCGGGCCTCGGCGTGAAGCACATTTCACAACTCCCGCAATTGACTCAGGAACTCGTCGAAGTCCGCGGCGACCGGGTACTCCGGTGTCGCGGCCTCAAGGTCGCCGTAGACCGCCTCGAGGTCGAGGTAATAGACCGCCCCCGCATCCCGGCACGAAAGGACGAATAGGTTCCCGCCAGAGTCGCAAGCGATGGGGACGAGGCCGACCCGGAGGCGCTCGCGCAAGGTGTCGAGGTTCCAGTCGATCCGGCTCGACTCAACAGCCCTCCCGATGCCGAATATCACGTCTACGTCCGTCGCCCCGAATCCGTCGATGTCGATGGTGTCCGGTGACGGTCGGCCGCCGTCGCTCTTGAGGAGGAACGCACGAAACTGCGCGGGAAGACCGAAGCCCAGCCTTTGCTCCAGCGTCGCAACCTCGGCCTCGGTCGCGGGCCGACCCGGGTTCATGATCGTCGTCAAAGCGCCTCTCCTATGGGTTCGAGAATCCACCGGTGTGACCGGTCTGCCTGTGGATGTCGGTCGGAACGAGCTGCATCGTCGTGCCGTCTTGGTGGTGGTGCCAAGTGAAGCCCTCTGGCTTCTTCGAAAATCCGGCAGCTCTGTTCGCGGCGGCGTAGTCGCCCGACCGGGTCCCGGTGTAGTCGATCTTCACATCGGCTATCGAGACGGAGGAGAAGTCCGGGTACCCCTCGTTGTCGAAGGGGATGCCCGTGTCCGGGTGCGTCTTGCCTGCCAGATGTGCGTTCCGGATCGGGCGCAGCCTACCACTTGAGGAATACGAGCTTAGAACAAGTGTGCCCCAGTCGTCCACCGAGACTGCAGCGGGTGCGGCCGTCCGCATCACGAAAGCGGCTTCCGGTTTGCCCACGGAGCCAGCTAGGGTTGAGGCCACCTGCTTCTTAGCATTGTGTTCTGCTACGGCCCCGGCCACCTCTTTTCCCACCTTACCCTTTCCCGGTCCCTGCACGGAGGCAAGAGCCCCCGCGCCGAGAATGGCTGTTCCCGTAAGTCCAGCTGCGCCGATGCGCACATCTTGCAGATTGTTCGATCCCAAGAGTGCCGCGTGTTGCGGTGCGGATGCGATTCCCCCCGCCAGCGCCGTACCGAGGACCACCTCGGGCTCAACCGCTCGGCTGACGGCTTCCGGAATGGCGTCATCGACGTACTTGTTGAAATCAGTAGACGTTTGAGAGCGCATCGGGTCTGCTAGGACAAGTAGCGCCAATGCCTCACCTTTATTCGCCACATCCTCGACCATGCTGTACGCGAATCCCACGGGGTCACTGCGTATATCCGCAGCAATGCCCTTGCCGGCGGCAATTAAGGGGTCCGCGATGCCATCACGGATTGCACCTACACGAGTGCCGTCCACCGCAGGGGATAGCAGTACGATTGGAAGCAAGGTCAACCCACTCTCATCCCCCCCCCGCGTGACCCGCCCCCTGCCCTACGCCCACCCGGTCCCCCCAACCCCCCACCCAAACGGTTCAGGCCCATACCCACGCCCCCACCCCCGGCCTTAGGACCCCTGGCGGGGGGACGGAAACC
>JAEUKK010000130.1 GCA_016792625.1 Deltaproteobacteria bacterium
ATGGCACATGCAGCCAGAGCCAGGTGCCCGGGGGGAGCAGCTCGGGCACGCGGAGGGCGGCGCCCGATGCGCTGAGATCGACGATCTGCACAGGAAAGGCAGGGCTGCGCTCTCGCTGCAGCTGCGCTTCGAGCAGGCCGAGCTCGAAGCGGAAGCCTCTGCGATCATGCAGCTCGTGCACCTCGGTGGTCACGGGCCGGCGCAGGCGGGCGCGCACCACGACCGGCGTGCCCTTCAGGGCGTTCTGGGCGCCGCGGGGCGCCTCGTCAATGGGCAGCTCGTCGATGCCCCCGCAGCGGGTGAGCAGGCGGATGTCGCCCGAGCGCGCGTGGATCACGAGCTCCACCGCCTCGCCGATCGGGCAGAGGCCCTCGCAGGGCGCGCAGTAGAGGTCCAGCTCACGCTCCCCGTCTTCGATCCACACGAGCGGGATGGTGGGCCGCGCCCCGTGCTCGTCCCGAAACCGCACCCGCTCACGCCGACCGATCACCAGGCGGAGCTCGGCGCGGAGGGCACCCAGCCGGTGGGGTCCGAGGACGCGCACCACCTCTCTCTCGAAGCCGTCAACCTCTGTCGGATTGTCCAGCCGGAGGATCCAGGCGTCCTGGTGATCCCGCAGCGCGTCCACCCGCGGCTCCCCGAGGCGCTGCGCGCGGTCGCTGGCGCCCAAGACGCGCTCCCCTTCCGCGCCGAGAAAGCGGAGCACCCCGTCGGGATCGACCCAGGCGAGCCCGGGGCGGACCTCACCCGAAGCGAGCTGGAGCACGCCGCCGCCGAACCAGATGGCCGCGGGTGGACACAGCACGGCCGGCGGCACCGCGATCCCCATGGACAGGACCTGCGCGAAGCCCGCCGCGTCGTCGAGCTCGAAGCAGGCCTCGCCGTCGAGCCCGCGGAGCTGCACCCGACGCCCGCTGACGTTGACCGCGGTCAGCCATCGCCACGCGCAGGACCACCCGGGGACCCCCAGCGTGTCGCTCAACGCGCTGGTGGTCCCAAACCGCACCCCAGCGCGGCCGACCACGATGAGGCCCGCGCCGCGCAGCACACCCGCGACCAGGGTGGCCGAGACCGCCCAGACTGGCCCCGGGTCGGTGGCACCGCCTGCCCCGAGCATCCCGCTGGCCAGCAGGCCGAGGCCGAGCCGGCTCGCGTGGGGCCCGGAGAACACCCACTCCTGGCTTCCTTCCTGCACGAACATCGCGCCGCCGGCCACCCGGACCCCCAGCGCGCCCCGCAGCGGCAGGTGCAGGCCACCCGCTGGGGCACCCCAGCCACGGGGCCCAGGTGCGCGGCTGAAGACGATGTGCCCATCGTCGATCCCGAGCGTTCCGGCAGCCTCAAGCAGCGCGCCTAAGCGAAGCGTTGCTGGCCCTGGGGCGCTGAGATCGAGCTTCATGGAACCTCCTGCTGGTGTGACGGCACCGAGCGGCACGGTGTTGAGTCGAATCGACACGGCGTACGCGCGGAGCGCCCCGAGGGTGCCGGACCCGCAGTACAGGGCCCTCCCGGATCACACTGTACACACCACCAGGCTACACCTTAGCATCGGACATGAACCGTCATCAATTTGGGACGACACCCTGTACGGATGCCGGGGCCAGCGATAGACCCCCACCATGACCGCCCCACCCGCCGCCGCCCCGCCGCCCGCCGAGCCCCACTGGCTCCAGCTGGTGTGCACGCCAGCGATGGCGGGCTGCTTGGCCACGGGCTTCGCCTCGGGCCTCCCCCTCTACGTCGGCGTGCAGCTCATCCCCGCCTGGGCCCGGTCGGCCGGCGTCGACCTGACCACCATCGGCCTGCTCAGCCTGGCGGGCCTCCCCTACACGTGGAAATTCCTCTGGGCGCCGCTGCTCGACGCCACCGACCCGATGGGCTGGGGGCGGCGCCGCTCCTGGGCGGCGATCTGCCAAGTGGGGCTGCTGCTCTGCATCGCCGCGCTCTCCTTCATCGACCTCGCCGATGGGCCGCGCGCCACCTGGGCGCTGGGCGGCTTCGCGCTGGTCATCGCCCTGCTCAGCGCGACCCAAGACGTCGCGCTCGACGCCTGGCGGCGCGAGCTGCTGCCCGACCGCAGCCTCGGCCTGGGCAACAGCCTCTTCGTCAACGCCTACCGCCTCAGCTCGCTCGTGCCGGGCTCGCTGGCCCTCATCCTCGCAGACCGCCTGCCGTGGCCCGCGGTGCACCTCATCGTCGCCGCCTTCATGCTCGTGGGGCTCGCGGCCACGGCGCTCCTGCCTGAGCCCGCGCTACCGCCGGCCCCGCCCGGCGCCGCTCCGTCCGGTGTGATGGGGGTCGAGCGCCTGCGTGCGCCCTTGGTGGCCTTTTTCGCCCGGCATGGCCGGTCGGGTGCCCTGCGCATCCTCGCCTTCATGCTGCTGTACAAGCTGGGCGACAGCATGGCCACAGCGCTGCTGACGCCATTTTACATCGACACCGGCTTCAGCTTGAGCCAGGTCGGCACCATCGCGAAGGCCGCGTCGCTCTGGGCGGTGGTGCTCGGCAGCACGGCCGGCGGCCTGCTCATGCTGAAGGTCGGGGTCAACCGCGGCCTGTGGATCTTCGGCGTGCTGCAGCTGGTCAGCATCTTCGGGCTGCTGGCCCTCTCGCTCATCGGCCCTGACCCCACCGCGCTCTTCGTCGCGGTCAGCCTCGAGTACCTGGGCGTGGGCATGGGCACCTCGGCTTTTGTGGCCTTCATCGCCCGCAGCACCGACCGCGCGCACACCGCGACCCAGCTCGCGTTGCTCAGCTCGTTGGTCGGCGTGCCGCGCACGCTGGCCGCCGCCGGCGCCGGCGCCCTCATCGAGCAGCTCGGCTACCCCGTCTTTTTCGGCCTCTGCGCGGCGCTCGCCCTCCCCGGCATGTGGATGTTGCGCAGCGTCGCCCCCTGGGGCGACGACCCGGCCGCGCCGAACCCGGGGGGCGCATGAGCCGGGGCGCCGTGCATCCCTGGCCCGGGGTGGCGCGCCCGCGGGCGGCCCGCAGGTGCATCAGGCTGGGGCTGGTGGCGCTCATGGGCTGCGGCACCAAAGAGGGCGACGACGACGTGCAGCAGAGCGTCTTCGACGTGCTCTCGGGCGACGCGCTCCAAGCGCTGGTGGTCGCGATGGGGGCAGACCGCTCACCCGTGGTGGATGAGACCAACCGATGGTCGGGCGACGCCGAGGCGGCCGCGCTGGGCGAGGCGCTGTTCTTCGACCGGCGCCTCTCGGGCAGCGGCGGGGTCTCTTGCGGGGACTGCCACCTGCTCGACCTGCACTTCACCGATGGCCTCCCCTTGCCCCGTGTCGACGGCGCCCCGGCCGGCGCCCGCCACACGCCTTCGGTGCTCAACGCCGGCCTGCAGCGCTGGCAATTCTGGGATGGCCGCTGCGACACCTTGTGGTGCCAGGCGACCGGCCCCATCGAGAGCCCGCTCGAGATGAACCTCGGGCGCGCTGATCTCGGGCGGGTGCTGCTGAACGCGCCCGATCTGCGCGACCCCTACCTCACGCTCGCGGGCCTGCCCGACGAGCTCGCGGCCATCGCCGACGAGGGAGAGGTCGGCCTGCCCACCGCCCTGCTCGACACCGACCGCTTCCCGGCGGGCGCGCGCCCCATGCCCGAGGCCCCCGAGGCCCCGGAAGCGCTGGCCTGGGCGACGATGGCCCCCGAAGATCAAGCGGCGGCCACCCGCCTGCTGGTCGACCTCGCCAAGCTGATCGCCGCCTACGAGGGCCAGCTGGTGAGCGGGCCGGCGCCCATCGACGCCTACGCCGCTGCGCTGGCCGCCGACGATCCCGCCGCCGCGTCCGCGGCCCTCTCCCCCGCCGCCGCCCGGGGGCTGCTGCGCTTCGTGACCGACGGCCAGTGCGTGCTCTGCCACACCGGCCCGCTGCTCAGCAACCTCGAGTTCGAGGCGGTCGGGCTGCCTGCAGCAACCGGCGCTGACCCCGACGACACCGGCCGCTACGACGGGGCCCTGCGCCTGCAGGCCCAGGCCTTCAACGCCGCGGGGCCCTGGTCCGACGCGCCCGAGGGCGAGGCCGCCGCGCGGCTGGCCGTGCTGCGCACCGACAGCACCACGCTCGCGCACTTCAAGGTGCCCAGCCTGCGCGAGGTGGCGGCCACGGCGCCCTACATGCACACCGGCCAGCTGGTCGATCTCCGCGCGGTGGTCGACCACTACGTTGAGATGGACGACGAGCAGCCGCTGGGCAGCCGCAGCCCCCTGTTGGCGCCCCTCGACTGGTCCGATGACGACCGCGCCGACGTGGTGGCCTTCCTGCAGAGCCTCAGCGGCGACAGCGCCGCCGCCCCTGCCTGGGGCGCGCCGACGCGGTCCGTTGGGCGCTCCAAGCCTCGCTCCGGCCTCTCCTCCCCCCGCTCCGCACCTCCCTCCGGGTCCGCCGATGCCGACCACCGTCCCTGATCCCGATCCGCAGGTCATCCAGCGGGTCGTCCGCACCCTGCGCCCGCTCCAGCGCTACCACCGCCACCGCGTCGTGGGGATGGAGCACCTGCCGCGATCCGGCCGCGTGCTGCTGGTCGTGCACCACAGCCTGGCGACCTACGACGGCTTCATGCTCGGCCTCGCCATCTTCGAAGCCACCGGCCGCCCGCCCCGGGGCCTGGGCGACGACATGATCTTCCGCACGCCCCTGCTCCGGCGCGGCGCGCGGGCCATCGGCATCGTGCCGGCCTCGCCCACCGCTGGCGAAGACCTGCTGCGGGCCGACGAGCTGGTCGGGGTCGCCCCCGGCGGCATGTGGGAGGGCCTGCGCCCCCGCGAAGAGCGCTACCAGACCCGCTGGCAGGGCCGGCGCGGCTTCGTGCGCCTCGCCCTGCGCTGCGGCGCGCCGATGCTGCTCGCCGCCTGCCCGCGGGCCGACGACCTCTACACCGTCTACGGCAGCCGCCTCACCGACCAAGTCTACAGCCGCCTCAAAGCCCCGCTGCCTCTGCTGCGCGGCCTCGGCCCGACCCTGCTGCCCCGGCCGCTGCAGCTCACCCACTACATCGCCCCGCCGATCCAGCCCCCGACTTGGGTGCCTGGGCGCGAAGATGACGACGTAGAGGCCCTCTTCACCCAGGCCGAAGCCACCATGGCCGCCCTGCTGCGCCGGCGAGACTGAGCGGCTCAGCCCGCCGGCGGCGGGGGCGCGCCCCAGGCCCCGAGGTCCTCGGGGCCCACCCAGCCAAACCACCACGGCGCCGCGCAGCCCACGAAGAGCAGCGCGTAGAAGAGCAAAGGCCAGAGGTTGTGCACCAAGGGCAGCGGCCGCCACGCCTCGGCGGGCACCGGCCAGAGCTTGAAAACAAGCCAAACCACGCCGATCCCGAGCAGTCCACCGGCGGCGGCGTCGGCCACCCAATGTTGGCCCAACGCCAAGGTCGAGCCGGTGATCGCGAGCGCGCCCAGCCCCCAGGCCAGGCCGAGCCCCTTGTGGTGCCGGTAGATCAGGGCCGCCGCGGCGACCGACTCGGCCACGTGCATCGAGGGGAAGCAGTTGGTCGGCGGGTCGACGAAGCGGGTCACCGCGAGGCCAAAGGTCCACAGGTCGTGGACGGGCACAGGCTCCCGTGGCACGGTCACGGGGAAAAACAGCCAAAATGGCGCGCCCGCGGTCACCAACAGCGCGTAGCAGGCCAGCCCCCGGCGCAGCACGCCCCGGTCGGTGAGCACCGCGAGGGGCGCGACGACCTGCGCGAACAGGAACAGATAGATGGCCACCGTCCAGGGCATCAGCGGCACCCGGTCGAGCGGGCTTTGCAGCGTGTGCAGCGCGGCCCCGACCTGGGCGGCGCCGACCACCCCGTAGGCGCCGTAGAAGACCGCCACGCCGAGGACAGCGGTCAACAGCCGCTCGCTGAGCTTCATCTCCCCAGTGTGCACGGCCGCTCCGCCCCGAGGTGAACGATGGACCTGCGCCGGCACGCCCTCTGGCTCGGGCCCCTCGCTGGGCTCCTCGCCGGCCTCTCCGCCGCGCCGCTCGGCGCAGACGCCGCGTGGACGGCCGGACTAACCGCGCTCTGCGCCCTCTGGTGGGTGCTCGAGCCGGTGCCGATCCCGGTCACCTCGCTGATCCCGCTGGGCGCCCTGCCTGCGCTGGGTGTGCTGCCCGAAGACGAGGTGGCGGCGAGCTACGGCCACCCGCTCATCTTGCTGCTGCTCGGCGGCTTCATCCTCAGCCAAGCGATGGAGCACAGCGGCGTGCACGCCCGCCTCGCGCTCGGACTGCTCCGGCTCATCGGCGGCGGCGGGCGGCGCCTGCTCTTCGGCGTCATGCTCGCCAGCGCGCTCACCAGCATGTGGTTGAGCAACACCGCGACCGTGTTGATCTTGTTGCCGGTCTGCCTCGCCCTAGTCGGCCCCGCCGCCGGCGCCGCGACCGCGCCCCTGCGCGGGCCCCTGCTCATCGGCCTCGCCTGGTCGGCGAGCATCGGCGGCCTGGGTACGCCGGTGGGCACGCCGCCGAACCTCATCTACCTGGCGGCCCTGGACACCGTGGGCGTGGCGCGCCCGAGCTTCCTCAGCTGGATGACCTTTGGCGTGCCCATCGTGGCCACCTTGCTGCCCACCGCCTGGTGGCTGCTCGCGCGGGCCGTGCCCGCCGGCCTACCTGCCCCGGCCCTCCCCAAGCCGGGGCCGTGGCGCCGGGCAGAGATTGGCGTGCTCGCCGTCTTTCTCCTCACCTCTCTGGCCTGGGCGACCCGCACGGCGCCCCTCGGCGGCTGGGGGGCCGCCCTAGGCGCGGCGGGCGTGGGCGAGACCACGGTGGCCCTCGTCGCCTGCCTCGTGATGCTGCTCCTGCCCGACGGGGAGGGCGGGCGCCTGCTCCCCTGGTCGAAGGCCGAGGAGGTCCCCTGGTCCCTGCTCCTCCTCTTCGCCGGCGGCATCGCCTTGGCCAAGGCCTTCGGCGCCAGCGGCCTCAGCCTGGCCCTCTCGGGCCAATTCGGGGGCCTGGCCGGCCCGGGCGGCCTGCCCGCCTGGGCGCTCGTGCTCGGGATCAGCCTCTTCGTCACCTTTTTGACCGAGGTGACCAGCAACACCGCCACCGCGACCCTGCTCATGCCGGTGCTCGCCGCCGTCGCGACCGGGGCCGGGCTGCCGCCGCCCTTGTTGATGCTGCCCGCCGCCATCTCGGCGAGCTGCGCGTTCATGTTGCCCGTGGCCACCGCGCCCAACGCGATCGTCTTTGGGACGGGGCAGGTCGACGGGCGGATGATGGCGCGGGCCGGCCTCTGGCTCAACCTGCTCGGCGCGGTCTGGATCACCGTGCTGGTCATGCTCCTCGGGGTCTGAGGTCGCGGCGGCTCAGCCCCCGCCGGCGAGGCCCGCCAAGAAGCCCTTGCGGACCCACAGGTTGAGCACCCGACCCTCGATGGGCACGCTGATCGACTGATAGCGCTCGCCAAAGTCCGGCGGGAAGCCCGGCTCTGGCGAGAGCGGCCACGCCTGGAGCGTGAAGACCTTGTCCTCGGGCAGGTAGAGCGCGGGCGCCCGGCTGAAGACATAGGCCGGATCACTCCGCTCGTGGCCCGCCAACCCCTCGCCCATGGTCGGAGCCGGCGCGCGGGCGATGTGGTGGTCGGTCAGCCCCCACATGTCGATGGTGGGCAGGCCGGCGTAGTAGGGGATGGCGCCGGCGGAGTGGATGGCCATGAGCGTGTCAGGCGGCATGTTCTCGCGAAGGAAGAGCCCGACCGTGCGCCGCGCCTCGAGGTTGGCCCGGCGCTCTGCGGCCCAGCCATAGACCGTATCGGCGCCCGCGCCGCAGACCGCCGCCCCGACGAGGATGACCACTCCGAGGGCCAAGCCACCGCGGGGCGCCCGCAGCAGCGGCCCGGCGCCCGCGCCCACCAGCAAGCCCAGCGGCCCGACCAAGGGCATCAAGAAGCGACCGGTCGGCTTGAAGTCGCCGCCGACCTTGGCCACCCAGAGGAGCTGGCCGAGCACCGGCAGCAAAGCGAGCAGCGCGCGGGCCCGGGCCGCGCCGCCTGACCGCAGGGCGAGGGCCGCGCCGACCGCCGCGAGGCCCCAGAGCGCCGGGTGGTGCAGCGCGTGGTCGGCGATGTAGCGGAGCCCGCGCCCCCAGGCCGCGCCCCCGACCTTGGCGTAAAAGGTGTTGGGCAGCGGCTCGCCGTAGGTGTGCAGGCGCCAGGCGAGCAGGGCCCCCTGCTGGGCGGCGAGCGCCGCCCCGGCGACCAGGGCCGCGCGCAGCCGCTCCCGCCACCGCCCCGGATCACCGACCAGCAGGCCCAGGTGGGCCAGGGCAGCCAGCAGAGGCGCCTCCGGCCGGGTCAGCGCGGCCAGAGCGAAGGCCAGGGTCGAGGCCCAGCCTCGGCCGCGGTCGGGCCCCTCGCACTCGTCCCGCGGGGCGAGCGACAGCACCCCTGCTGCGATGAGCAGCGCGTAGAGCGCGGTCTCGAGGCCCTCGACCGCCTCGAGCGCCGCCTGCAGGCTGAGCGCCGCCGCCGCCGCCGCCACCAGCCCGGCCCGCGGGCCGCCGCCCGCCGCCCCGCCGGCCCGCGCGGCCACCGCCACCGCGCCGGCCCAGCAGAGCGCGCCGAGCACCGCCGAGCCCACCACGGCGTCGATCCCGAGCGCCATCAGGCCGGCGAGCAGCAGCGTCCACAGCAGGTTGGTGTAGCCCTCAACGGCCTCACCGACGTTGTAGACGAGCCCGTGGCCCTCGACGAGGTTGCGCGCGTAGCGCAGGCTGATGAAGGCGTCGTCCTGGGTGCACAAGCCGAAGCTCACCGCCAACAGCAGGCCGGCCAGGGCGCCCGCCAACGGACCGCCCCACCCGGCGCGCCCGTCCTCGGACCGCTGCGCGCCGGACCGCTGCGCGCCGGACCGCTGCTCGACCCGCATGTCGACTCCTGCGCGCGGACCGGCCCGCGGGCGCGCCGCCCGCTTTACCTTGACCGGCGGGCCCGCCGCCAGCCGCGCCCGCCCCGCCCGAGGCCCGATGCCTGATCCCGTCGAAGCGGCCCCGCCGCGCGCGCTCTCCCTCCAGCCGCTGAGCGCCGCGCTGATCGCGCTCGGCGTCGCGCTGCCCACCGCGCCCGCCGGCGGCATGAGCTGGGTGGCGGCCCTGCCCGCCTTGCTGCTCCTGCCCAGCCTGCTCGACGGCCCGAGCCCGCGCCGGGCCGCGCTCGCGCTGGGCGCGCCCCCCGCGCTGATCGGCGCGCTGGTGGGCAGCCTGCGCTGGGAGAACACGCTGGTCATCGCCGACGCGGCGCCCTACACCGACCCCGCCCAGATCGGCGGCTGGGCGCTCGAGGTGCTGCCCCAGGGTGAGCGCGGGGTCGGCGGGCTGCTGCTCGGCGGCGCCCTGGGCCTGCTGCGGCTGCGCGGCCGCCCCGCCGCCGGCGCCGCGGCCCCCCTCGCCCTCTGCGGCGGCCTCGCCCTGGCCGCCGAGCTCTGGCGCGACCTCGCCGCCGAGGCCTTCACCCAAAACGACCCGCTGTTGGGTGATCTCGCGCTGCTGCTCGTCGGGCCCGCGCTGCCCGCGGCCCTCGCCCTCGGCCTGCTCGGCGCCGGCGCGCTGCGGCGGGCCCCGCTCCTCTTGGGCGCGGCCTTGGGCTGCGCCGCCCTGGCCTTCGGCGGCCTGCTGCCCGCCCCGCGCCTGTCGGTCGCCCTCGCCGCGGTCGCCCCGGCCGATCGGGCCGACCTGCCGGTGGGCGCGCGGGGCCCCGCGTTGGCCGGCGCGCCGATCCCTTACGATCACACCGATATGGACGCTGTTCTGCGCGCGAATCGACGGGCCTTTGACCCCAACGCGGCCTGGAGCTGCCGGCGATTTGACCGCCGCTGGCACCTCGGCGCCCGCGCCGCCGAGCTGATCGCCGCGCCGGCCGACCTCCCGGTGGGCGCGCTGCGGCCGGCGGTCGACCGGCTGCGGGCGTGGTCGGTCGACCGCCTCGCGCTGCAAGGCCGCGTTGCCCAGCCCCCCTCGGCCCTCGACCGGCTGACCGGCGCCGCCCCCCTGTGGTCACGGCCCACCGCCCGCCTGCTCCTCGACGCGCCGCCGGAAGGTGCCGCGTGGATCCGCCTCGGGCCCGCCGGCGTGGTGGGTGCGCCGCCCACGCGGACCGACGACAGCCCTCGTCTCGACTGCGTGATTGACGTGCAGGACGATGTGACCGTGCAGCAGCTCTATACCGTCGCGCGGGAGCTGACCGAGGGCCCGGCCGCCCCCTGCCGCGCCTTGGCTTGGGCCCCCACGGGGGCGAGCCCCGAGGCCCTCTGCCCCAAGCCCGACCCGGCCACGCCGCCCCGATAGACCCACCCCGGAGGCGCGATGCCGCTCACCCTCGACGAGTACCGCTGCCTGCGCGGCTTCTCGGTGCTGTACTCCGGCGGGCTCGACTCGGCGGCGGTGGCCATCCTCATGGGCGGGCTCATCGACGGGCCCATCCACCTGCTGACCTACAAACACCGCTACGGCGCCTTGTTCAACGAGTGGTCACGGCGCCACAATGATGACCTGCGGCGCATCCTCGGCGAACGTGTGCTGCATAGTTTGGTCGACCTGACCGAGACCTGGGACCAGCTCGGCGCCGCCCAAATTTTGCGCGAGATCGCCAAGCACCGCGGGCACTGGGTGATCTGCCTCGGCTGCCAGCAGAGCATGGCCACCCAGACCGTGCTCTACAACCTGGAGCACGGGATCACCAACACGTTCATCTGCAGCAGCGTGGGCGGCGAGTACGCGGTCATGAGCATGGGCGTGACCCGCGAGAAGAACATGGCCTGGTACGCCCGCTATGGCGTTCGCTACAACGCGCCGCTGCTTGACTTGGGTGTGCATAAAGAAGAGGAGCGGGCCCTGCTGCGCCAACACGGGGTCGACCCGGGCTGGGGGCGCCGCCGCTCCCACCAGGGCTACCAGCCCATCTGCCTGCTCGGCTTTCAGCACGGGCTCGACATCCTCGTCGATTGGCACACCACCTACCCGCCGCAGCGCATCGGCGACTACCTCGACGAGAAGGCGGAGGTCAGCGACCTGCTCATCCGGGCGGCCCTGCGCGCGCGTGGGCACGACCCCGAGCGCCTGATCGCGGCCAACCTCGCCCGCTACCACGCGGAGGAGGAGGCCATCGCCGCGGTGCGCGCCCGGGCCACCGCCTGAGCCTTCGCGCGGCACGACCCCGGGGGGGCGTTGCGGGGGGCGGGCGCCCCCCGCCCACCCTCCCCGGTTAGGACCAAAGGCAGCCGCCGTAGAGGCGGCTGAGGATGTGCACGCTGGCCTGCAGGCAGCCCGGGCAGTGATCGACGTCGTGCAGCAGGGCCGCCCGGGCCGGGCTGGACCAGATCGCGGCGAGGCCGTCGGTGCGCAGGTTTCCCGCCGGGCGCGAGTCCAAGCCGCAGCGCACCAGATCACCGTTGGGCAGCACATAGAGGAGCTGGCGCAGCTCGCGGCAGGGGAAGGCCTGGGGCCCGTCGAGGGCCGCCGCCGCGCCCCGCCCCGCCAGCCGCTCGACGAGGTGGTCGAGCCAGGGCAGCTGGCGCTCGGCGAGCAGCCGCGGATCCGTCAAGGCCGCGCGGGCAGCGGCCAGGTCGGTGATCCCGACGACGCGGGGGCGCTCGAGCTCGGGCGGCTTGGTGCCCACCAGGAAGGGCGCGACGTTCACACCCAACACAAGCTCGGCATCGTAAAGTTGGGCGAAGGCCCGCAGCGCGTCGACCGCGCCGATGCTCTCGTCGGTCAGCGCGAAGTTGAGGCCCAACGAGAAGCCGCGCCGGGCGCGGATCGGCCCGATGCGGCGCAGGGTGTCTTCGACGCGGGCGAAGCTGCCCACCACGCCGCGCTGCAGCTCGTGCACGGCCTCGGGCCCGTCCACGCTGATGCGCAGCTGCAGGCCCGGCCAGCCCACCCGCTCGAGGGCCTCGAGCAGCGGGGCCTGGATCGTGCCGTTGCTGGTGAGCTGGAGAAGGTGCGGATCGACGTGCTGGCGCACCGCTTCGAGCAGCTCGGGCATGTCGCGCCGGGCGAAGGGCTCGCCGCCCAGCACCTTGACCACGTCGAGGCTGCGGAGCTGGGGGAGCACGACCCGCCAGTCAGTAAGGCTCAGATCAGCGTGCTCGCGCACCTTCCAGGAGTCGCAGTGCCGGCAGCGCAGGTTGCAGCGGTAGGTGACGATGAGGTGGGCCGCCCGCGGGGGGCCGTCCCAGCCCGGCTGGGCCCGGGTCATCACCGCGGCCTCGGCCACGTGCGCCCAGGCCCGCGCCCGGCGGCGCGCGCCCGCGGCCCGCTCGATCACGCTGTCAAGCACGCCATTCACATCGTCACGAGGCTGGCGGGGTTGAGCCAGCGGCGCAGCAGCAGGGGGCTCAGCTCGCCGTCGCGCAGCAGCCCGGCGACCACGCCGCTCATCTTGGCGAGGTTGACCACCTGGGCCAAGGCGACCAGCGGGCGGGGGTCGGCGTGGAAGCGGGGGTCGGCGTACAGCTTCCAGATCAGGGACTTGGGCAGCGCACCCTTATTGAGCAGCACGATGAGGGCCAGCCAGCGCTGGTCGGCCTTGGGGCGTGGGTAGGACAGGTCGACCCGAAACTGCTCGAAGGCGCGGGTGTGGATCCCCTCAATGTCGGCCTCGGTGGCGCGCCCTTCGCGGAGCAGGCGCTTGGCGAGGTGCGTCTCGGGGTAGAGGGTGAGCCCGAACAAAAAGAGCTCAAAGGGGCGCTCTAACTTCATCAACATGCGGAAGAGCTGGTCTTTGTCTTCTTCGGTGCTCATCGGGTCGTCCCAGATGAGCTGCAGGTTGGACCGCAGGCCCACCTCGCGGAAGATGCGCTGGGCCTCAATGATCTGGGAGTTGGGCACATCGCGGTGGTAGAGCTCGCGGTTGACCCGGTCGTTGGCTTGGATGCCCATGCACAGGGCGCGCAAGCCGGCGTCTTTGAGCTGGCGCAGCGGCGCCGCGCGGACCATGCGCGGGTCGACCAAGACCTCAAAGGGGAGCCCCACCCTCGCCTTCCACTGGGCGGAGAACTCGGCCACCCAAGCCGGGTGCAGGGGGAAGACCTCGTCGTCGAAGCGCACCACCTTGATGTTCTTGCAGAGCTGACTGGCGTACTCGAGCTCGGCCACGAGGTGCTCGACCCCACGCACCCGAAAGGTCGGGCCGAGGCCCTCGGTCAGCGGCTTGGTGACCGTGTTGCTGCAGAAGGTGCAGGTCCAATATGGGCAGCCGCGCGAAGCCAGCGTGGTGTACTCGGGGTTCATGATGAAGGGATCGCCGCGCTCTACGCGATCCCCATCGACTGACCACTTGTCGGCCTGGGTGTGAAAGTCGCGGAAGGGCAGCCGGTCGAGCGGGACCAGCGGCGCCAGATCGGCCTTGTGCACGCCATCCTGGTCGCGGACCCAGAATCCTGGGCTGCCGGCCAGGGGGGCCCCCTGGTCCATGCGCACAAAAAAGGGGACCACCGCCTCGTCGACCTCGCCGATCGCGACAGCGTCGGCGATCTCGATGCAGCGGTCGGGGACGAAGGTGGGGTGCATGCCGCCCCAGATCACCGGGAGGCCGAGCGCGTGGCGCAGCCGGCTGGTCAGGTGCACCGCCACCCGGTGAAAGGCGCTGGCCCGCACCGACAACCCGATCACACCGACCCGCGCCTCGCGCAGAACATTGATCAACGCGTCAATCTCGCGCTCTTCGGGCCAGGGGAAGCGGTTGTTCACCCAGTCCTTGAAGTAGACCTCGGTGACCGAGAAGCCCGCGCCGCGCAGCGCGCTGGCCACGTGCCGCACGCCGTTGTTCTCGAGCGCGTACAGGCTGACCAGCCCGACGCGCAGCCGCCGCGTGGGCGCCCCCACATCGCTGCCCACCGCCCCTGCCCGCTGCTCGTCCACGCCGCCCCCGCGGCCGCAATCGCGCCGCACCCGCACGTTAGCCCAGCGCGGCGCCCGGGCCGGCGCCCTCCCCCTCCACCCCGCGGAGCGCCCCCATGCTCGTCGTCTTCGGCGCCGGCGGACGCTGCGGCCGGGCGCTGGTGCGGGCCGCGGTCGCCGCCGGGGTGGACGTGCGCCCCATCGTGCGCGACGACAAAGAGGCGCGCGCGCTCGATGGCGTGGTGGACATCAACCTCGTCCGCTACGCCGATCCCGAGCACCCGGCCGCGGTCGCCCAGGCCCTGGCCGGCGGGCGGGCCCTGGTCAGCGCGCTCGACCCGCGCTGTTTTGGCCACGGCGCGCGCCGCCTCGGCGACCGGGCCAGCTTGACCGTGCTCGAGGCCGCCGCCGCCGCCGGGATCGGCCCGCTAGTGCACCTCTGCGTGGTTGGGGCCTACCGCTGGTCGCCCCACCCGCTGAACCGTCGGAGTTTTCGCAGCGACCGGGTGATCCGCCTCGCCCGCGGCCTGCCGTGGACCTTGCTGCGGGTGAGCTGCTTCTCGGATGAGCTGGTCGACGGCCACCTCGCCCCGCCCGACGGCGGCCGCCCGCACCCCATCCCCGACAGCGCGCGCCTGAGCCCGGTCGACCGGGGTGAGCTGGCGACCCTCCTCGTGCAGCGCCTCAGCGCCCTCCCCACGCGGCGGACCCTCTACGTCGGCGGGCCGCGCACCTGGACGGCTACCGAGCTTCGGGCCCTGCTCCCCCCAGGTCAGACCCCTGCCTTCTGGCCTTGGGACCGGCGCACCGCCTTGGGTGCCCTGCCGCCCGGCGATCTCAGCGTGCTGCCCGAGACGACCCGGGTCTCTCTCGGCGCCAGCCCGCGGGTGCCCCTCTACGACGCGCTGGACGCCGCCCTGCGCCGCGCCCCGACCCGACCCGGCTTGGTGCGCACCGACGCGCCGCTGCCCCCGCACCCGGCCGACCCGGGCGGGCCCATCGCCGCCTTGCCCGCGCTTGACGCCGATCTCCGCCGCTTCGTGCACGCCGCGCTGATCGAGGACCTCGGCCGCCTCGGCCTGCCGACCACCGGGGTGCGCCTCGACTGGTCGGCGGCGCGCCCCGTGCCGGGCGCCCTGCCCCGGGCCATCGCCGGCGGAGCGCTCGGGCCCGCCGAGGGCCTGGTCGTCCGCGGGCCCGGCGGGGAGCGGCTCTACGAAGGGGGCCTGCGCCTGCACTGGGACGCGCTGGGCGAGAGCCTCTCGGTCTGGTTCGCCCGGCCCAACGGGGCGATGCCGGCCGAGGTCTGGGAGCGCCTGGATCTGGGCGTGCAACGCCGCGCCCGCCGCTGAGGACCGCGTGCGGCCACGGGCTCAGCCGCGCCGCAGCGCCTCGCGCTCGATGCCCCGGATGGTCTGCGGCATGCCCCGGCCGGCCACCGTCGAGGCCACACCCTTGGGCAAAGATCCGCCGGGATCGCTGACCAGGCGGTAGCTCACCTCGAGGGCGCCGCTGGGCCCGCGCCGCAGATCCCAAAAACCGTGGGCGCAGCCGATCTCGACCGCGCCGGGGAAGCGCGCCAAGATCTGCGCCCGCACGTCATCGTGGCGCGGTGCGGCCTGGGTCGACCAGCTGCGCCGATAGCGGTCGGGGTCGCCGCCGATGCGCGCCTCACCCCGCGACTCGCTGATCCAAAATCGGTCGGCGACCGGGGTCATCGGCGGCGCGCCGAGCACCTGGAAGAAGGCGGCGTGGTCACCATCCCGAAGGAAGACCGTCGAGGCCAGCAGGCCCGGGGTCAGGCGCAGGTGCGCCTCAATGTCGCTCAGCACGCCAAAGAAGGTGGCCGGCTTGACCTTGGGGTCGAGGGTTGCGTCGGCCCGCCAGGCGCTCAGGCCGAGCGCGCGCACCGGCCGCCGGTGCAGGCTGACCCCGAGCTCGCCGGCGCCCCCCGAGGTCCAGCCCTCGGGCGCGTGCAGCTCGGCGTGCACATCGGCGCGCAAAGCGGCGCTCAGGGCCCGGGCCGGCCAGGGCCGCAGGCTCAACGCGCCGAGGCCCCAGAGGAGGGCGCGGCGCGACAGGCGATCAGCGGCGCGGTCGGGGGCCATCGCTCAGCGCTCGGGGTGCAGGGTCACGCGCAGATCGTCGCGATCCAGCGCCTCGACCGGGATCTCAAGCATGCCCAGCGGCATGCCACCACCCTCGGCCCCGCCGCGGATCACGCTCAGGCGGATGTTCCCGGCGTTGGCCGGCGCCTCGATCACGAAGGGGCCCGGGCGTTCGAGGCGGATCGCGCCCTCGGCCACCGGCTGGGCCCCGGGCGCCTCGGGCAGGCGGTGGATGACGAGGGCCAGCTCGGCGCTGTTGTCGGCGGGGTTGGGCGGCGGGCTCACCCACGCCACCACCCCGCCGAGCTTGACCCGCGCGCCGTCGTGCGCGGCGAAGGGCGGCTGGCGGAGCAGGCCGAGGTCGGAGCGCTGGGCCCGCTTGCCCGGGCAAGAGGCGCCCCCGTCGAGCGCGGCCAGGGAGCCCCCGGCGGCCGGGGCCTCGCCGAGCGCGGCCACCGCCTCGTCGTGCGCGGCGCGCAGCGCGACCAGATCGACGCTGGGGTCGGGCTCGCGCAGGGGCCAGATCCAAAAGCCGAGGCCCTCGGTGACCGGCGGGCCGAGGCTCTGGCGCAGCGCCCGGGGGGTCGGCGCCTCGGGCCCGGTGTCCCAGCCCTCGGCCCAGCTCAGGTAACGGAAGCCGAGGCTCCACAGCACGGCGTTGTCGGCGAGCAGGGTGGCCTCAGCGGGGACCTGGCCCGCCCGCAGCGCCTGCACGCTGGCCAAGGCCTCGAGTTGGCGCTGGCCCTCACGCGCGCCCTCGGCCACCCGGCTGATCGGCACGCCCTGGGTGGGCTGCCCGTGCGCGATCTGGAGGAGGAGCGCCGCCTCACGCCCATCGGCGTCGGGGCGCACCGCGAGGCGCAGATCAGCGACGGGGCCGCTGTCTCCGAGGCCGGGCACGGTGAGGTCCACCGCCGGCGCCTCGCGCGGGTGCGTGATCGGCAGCGGCCAGGCGGCTTGGCCGAGCAGGGTCGGGTCGAGCGCAGGCAGCAGGGCGAGGGCGGCCGAGAGCCGGGCCCAGCGGGCCGGAATCTTGCGGGGCAAAGCCAAGGCGGCGAGCCCGGCCAGCGCCACGGCGGTCATCGAGATCGCGCGCACCGGGAAGTTGAGCGGCTCGGCGATCGCGGCCAGCGCGGTGTTGAGCCAGCGCATCGGCAGGACCGTGCGGGCGCCGGCGCGGATCAGCTCCTCACCTTGTGCGCTGTAGTAGCTGCCCAACGCGAGCACAACGCCGAGCAGGCCGCCAATGACGAGCGGCGCCGCGAGGCGGGGCTGGCGCGCGAGGCCCACCACAGCGAGGGCGACCGCGCCGAGCCCGAGGAAGGTGCCGCCCAGGTAGGCCGTTGGCGGCGGATCGTTGGAGAAGCCCCAGGGCCACAGGATGGTCCATAGCTCGAGACGTGCGTCCACCGCGTCATAGACGGGGCTGCAGTCGGCCGAAGCAGGCGCGGCGACGGTGTAGCTCTCGGCGAAGGTCGCGGCGAAGGGGCCGACCACCACGCCAATCACGGCGAGGGCGACCGCCGAGAGGCCCAGGGTCTGCAAGCGGGAGGGCCCGCGTACCAGCGCCCAGAGCACCCCCGCGGCGACCAAAAGGCCCGCGAACAGGCCATAGTAGAAGCAAGCGACCGCCGAGAGCCCGAGGCAGAGGCCGAGCTTCGCCCATGCGCCGAGGCTTGGGTTGGCTTGGGCGCGCAGCAGCATGGTCAAACACAAGGGCAACAACCAGAGCTGTTGCAGCTCACCGACGCCGATCACGAAGAGGTGCGCGGTCACCGCGCTGGTCTGCAGCAAGGTGCCGGCGATGAGTCCACCCTGCCAGTGCCCAGAGAGCTGGCGGCCGAGCAGCGCGGCGCAGTGCCCGATGAGCACGAGGTGAACGAAGACGAGCAGGTTGCTGACCAGCGGCAGGGGCAGCGGCGCGAGCAGGTTGACCACGAGGCCGGACAGCGGCTCGATGGGGTACAGCGTCAGCCCCTCGGGGAAGTTGGCCAACATGGTCTCGTGCGGGAGCCGGCCCTCGGACTGCACCGCGGCGCGCATCCACCACAAGGTCCACAGGTGCTTGAGGGTGTCGGTGCGCGGGTGGCCGAGCAGGTCGGTGGCCGGCGCGCCCATCACGGACCAACACTGCGCGAGGGCGAGCGCAGCAAACCAGGGCAGCGGGAGCAGCGCGGCGCGGAGCTCACTGGCCTGGGGTCGGGCGCCGGCGGCCTCGGTCATGCTCCCTCCGCGGGACGCGCCCCGCACCACCGCCATATCCGCCGACCGGAGCGCTCGGCGTCAGCTTGCGGCAAAGGCCCGCAGGACGATGGAGCAGGGGGCGGCGGAGGGCGGCGCACAGGGCCTCGGCTCGGTCAGCGGACGGTCGCCGTGCCGTTCAGGTAGTAGACCAGAGAGGCGCTGGAGTCGTAGTCGTAGTACCCATAGTAGGTGTACCCACCAAACTCAATATTCCACTCAACCTCGCCCCGTGCCTCGTCAAAGCTGACGTCGTAGGTCCCGATCAGCGTGCGGAAGTAGCTGTAGTACGAGTAGCCATAGTAGTCGTAGTAGCCGGTCTCTGGCGGGCGACCCAACAACATATAGGCGCCACCGGGGCGCTCACCCAAGACCCACGCTTGGCCATACTCCACGAACAAGGTCGTCAGGTAGTCTGAGCGGCCTGCATAGCTGGCGATAAAGGGCAAGCTGAGGCAAGCGTCCGAGAAATCTTCGGGCATCGCTTCATAGCTGGCCTCATAGGCCCACACCAAGTCGCAGGAGGGGCACGGGATGTCTTCGGCGGCGCGGGGGCCGGCGACCTCCCACACGAAGGCGCAGGCGAGGTCCTCGGTGCGCTGGCCGTAGCGGAGCTCGCCGACCAGCGTGTCGGCGGCTTGGGGGCCGCCGTCCTCGCCGCCGGTGTCGCCCGGATCGACGCGCTCGCCGGGGGCGTAGAGCGCGTCTTGCTCTTTTTCGGCGTAGGGCGCGGGCGTGATGGACGCGCAGGCCCCCAGAGCAAGGGTCAGGGCAAGGGTCAGGGCAAGGGGGAAGGAGCGGGCGGCGGGGATCATGAGGCCTCCTGGGGCGGGACAGGCGGAGGGTAGCCCGGCTGCGGCCCGCCCGCCCAGAGCGGTGGGGGGCGAGCGCTACTCGCCATCATCACCATCGGCGGCGCCGACCGCCGCCGCGCTGGCGCCGGCGGCCATGGGGTGTGGGGCGGGCTTGCCGGCGAAGCGCAGGGCGTCGTTGGGCCGCAGCGGCACGGGCACCGTGATGGCCCGACCGCGGATCGGCCGAAGGCGGGCCGCGGTTTCGAGATCACCGTGCTCCAGGGCGTCTTTGAGCGCAGAAGACCGCGCATCAAGAAGGCGCTGGCTGGCGGTCGCCGGGCCATCACGCACCGCAGCGGGCAGCTGCGGGTCGGTGCGGGCGGCGACGACGTACTGGTACATCGCGGATTGCGCGTGGTACACGTAATCTACGCGCACCTTGGTCTCGTTGAGCGCGTAGCGGATGCCGCCGTTGACCTGGTCGGGCCGCGAGAACGCATAGGTCGACAGGTCGTCGTACTGCATTTGCAAGGCGAGGCGCATGGTCTCGCGGGTGTGCTGCTCGAAGAAGGGCGCGTCGGCCGGGCGAAACCGCTGGGCCAAGGCGTAGGCCGCCGCGGTGCCCTCGGCGTAGCAAAAGGCCTGCATGGCCGGCAGCTCACCCGGCAGCTTGTAGTAGCCGCCGAGGTAGTCGGGCCAAGGCGCGGTCTCGCTGCTCCACTGGTAGGTCTCGATCATCCAGCGCGCGATGTCGAGCCCGAAGGCGGCGACCCGCTCATCACCGGTGCGCCGGTGGTAGGCGTTTGCCGCCATCACCGTCCAGGGGCCGATCTCCACCAGATCGAGGCGGTCGTCGTGCAGGTAGCGGCCCGCCGGCCAGGGCTGTTCGGGCCGAACTTTGGCCGCCCGGCTGCGCCACCAGGGCTCGTAGAACTCCCAATACTTGGGCAAGCCCGCGATCCAGCTGTTGTCGTCGAAGTACTCGGCGAGGTGGATGAGCGCGAGGGCGGCCTCGCCGGGGACGATGTCGTTCTCCTGCTTCTCGTAGGGGTGGCCAAGCGGCACGTGGTAGGGGCGGAAGCGGCCGTTCTCCTCCATCATAAACAAGGTGAAGCGGCCCATCTCCTTCATTTGTTCGTCCCAACGGTGGTCGTTGGTGGCCCGCGCGAGGTCGATCATGCCGAGCAAGCTGACCACGACCGACCCAAGCTTCTGCACGTCGTCAAAGCTGTGGTAGGCCATGGGAAGGCCGGTCTTGGGGTCGTTCTCGCGCACCAAGAAGCGATCGGTGAAGCCCAAGGCCCGCTTGGCGCCCTCCAACATGTCGGTGCGGCTGTTGTCCATCTGCCAAGCCTGCACCATGTTCCAGGTGCCCAGCGCGTGCCGCACGTGGTTGTATTCGTTGGCGTAGCGGTTCTCACTCGGCCAGACCTTGTAGTTGATCTCGCCGTTGGGCCCGAGGTTGGTCAGGTACCAATCGCCCGCCGCGACCACGCCCCGCCGCACCGCCTCGACGCTGACCTGCGAGAGCGGCACCGGCGGCACCCCGCGGAAGAGCTGAAGGATGCCGCCTGCGCCATCTTCGCGGAAGTGCACGCTGCGCCAGGACTCGAGCCGGCTGCCCTCGACCCGCCAAGGGCGCCGCTCCTCCATGCGGTCCATGACCGCAGCCTCGCGCAAAAAGCCGTCGGCGCTGCGCAAGCTGCGGGTGTAGGAGCTCGCGCCGGGCAGGACGACCCGCTCCTTGCCGTCGGCCGAGGTGAGGTTGACCCCATCGATGCCCAGCTCCCAAAAGGCCTCGAGGGTGGCCTCGTCACGGGGCTCGATGCTGGCCCGCTCGGTCACGCGGTGCAGCTCGAGGGTCAGGGTCGCGACGTGGTCGCGCAGCGGCGGGAAGCCCAGCGGCTCTGCCCGGCGGCGGTGGACCTTTTCGAGATCGACGGCCAGCTCGTCAATCGCCTCGCCAAAGTCCTCGTCTTGGCCCAGGGCCACGGCGAGCTCTTGACCCTGCCCGCGCACGGTGGCGACCAAGGTCCACACGCCGTCGGTGGCGTCAATCTTGGGCAGGCGCGAGGCCGGCTGGCCGCTCAAGCGCGCCCGCAGGTAGCGCAGGCCGAGCTCGGCCACCTGGGGGCTGAACGGGAGGGGATCGCCCACTTTGTAGATCAGCGCCCCGTCGGTCAGGCGGATGAGCCGAAAGCGCTCCAGGTGGTCATGGTGGTAGAGGCGGGAGAGCACGCTGCGCCCGCGGTCAACGCTGGGGGTCGCAGCGCTGTGGAGGAGGAGCAGCCGCGCGCCCTTGGCCTTCATCCAATCGGCGACCTTGCCCTCGTCATCGCCCTCGAGCAGGGCGCGCAGCTCGGGGTCGCGCAGTGCGTCGATCTGGCCGCGACCAGCGTCGAGGCCGTCGAAGCCGCCCACCCGGTCGACCACCAGATCGCCCTTGTACTTGCCGATCTGCTCGACCGCCTCGAAGCTGAGCTTGGCCGTCGGCGCCTTGCCGACCGCGCCTTCGAGGCGCTCCTGGGGGGTCGCGCCGGTGACCACGCCCATCGGCGCGCCGGGCGCGGGTGCCCCGCAGCCCAGGGGCGCACAGGCGAGCGCCAGCAGCGCCGCGGCGCCGAGCCCCCAGCGCAGCGAGGGGCGGGCGAGGCGGGGGCGGTGCGGGGGCGCAGACATGCGGGCTCCTGGGCGGGGGCGCGGCTTATGGCGCGGGCGCGGCCCTGTCTGCCCGAGCCTGCGCTCAGCCCTCGAGCACGCCGACAAGCAGCTGCGCGCCGCCGTCCTCGACCTCTTGCACCAGCAGCCAGCGCCCGCCGATGCGCGCGGTGGTGAGCAGGCAGAGCTCGACCGCCGCGTCCAAGGTGGCCGCGAAGCTGCCGGGCTGGAAGGGCAGCTCGGGGAAGAGCGCGCCATCGGTGCGCCACGTGAAGCGGCCCTTGGCCGGCTCGAAGGTCGCCAGGGTCAGGCAGCGCAGCCGGCGCTCGGTCTGCGCTTCGTCGTAGTGCAGCACGAGCAGGCGATCATCGCGCACCTCCCACCAGTCCCAGTCCTCGGCGACCTGGCGGCTGCGCAGGTGCAGCTCGCCCATCTTGGCCTCGTGCAGGGCCAAAAGTTCGCCATAACCCGGGTCTTCCAGCGGGTGACCAGGGGGGCCCGGCGCAGAGAGGTCGTCGAGGACCACGAGGTCCGCGTCCTCATCGAAGGTGGGGATGATCTCGGTGCGACCCTGGGCGTCGCGCAGGTAAGCGATGGCCCCGCGGTCCCAGCGGGGGCCGGTGCTCATGTTGCGCTGCAGCATGGTCAGGCAGCGCTCCAGCTCGGCGCGCCGATCTCCCCGGGGGTCGGCTGGCGGCGGCCCTCCGCCCCAGCCGAGCGGCACCGCCTCGACGCTCTCGAGCCGCACCTTCCCGCTGCGCAGCGCGAAGCGCACGAGGAAACGGCGGCAGCCGAAGGGGCCCGCGAGGCCGTCCAGCGCGCGATCCACGCGGGCGGCGCGCAAGTAGCGGCCCAGCGCGCGGCTGAGCTCCTGGGGATCCATGCCCTCCGACTGGGCGGCGAACCAGCTCATCTCCCCTCCCCTCGGACTGGGCTCACGCTCAGGAGTACCGCTTGACCAGCCGGGACAGGCCAGCGAGCCCACGCTCGAGCACCGCCGGGCTGGGCCCGAAGCTGAACCGCGCGTAGTGGCGGAAGCGGCTCGGGCGGCCCCCCCGACGATGCCCCGGATCCACGTCGAAAAACTCGCCCGGCACGACGATCACACCCTCAGACAGCGCGGCACGGAAGAGCTCCATGCCCGTGCGCAGGCCCTCGGGCAGGCGCCGGAGGTTGCCCCAGCAGTAAAAACCGCCTTGGGGCGGCAGATCGACCTGCACGCCCAGCTCTTCTAGGCCGGCGATCATGCGCTCCCGTTTGGCCCGGAACATGCGCTGAATGGCCCGCGCTTCGGCGTCGGCCACCGACCGGTCGAGCAGGGGCACCGAGGCCCGCTGCATCGGGCGCGCGCAGCCGCCATCGAGAAATGATCCCGCGCTGGTCACCGCTTCGATGATGCTGCGGGGCGCGACCACCCAGGCGACCCGGAAGCCCGGGTAGCGCCAGTTCTTGGTCAGACCGTCGAGGATGACGACCGGGTCGGTGTTCACGTCGTCGACGTGGGCGGCGGCCGAGACGGTGAGCTGGTCGCCCACGTAGGCGTAATGGGAGTAGAACTCGTCAAAAATGAGCGCGCAGTCAAGGCGACGCCCCGTGTCAAGCCAGGAGGAGAGCTCGTCACCCTGCACCACCTTGCCCGTCGGGTTGCCTGGGTTGCTGAGCAGCAGGCCGCTGAGCCCCCGGCCCAAAATCTCGGCCTCGAGGTCTTTTTGGGTGAAGCGGTAGCGGTGGTCGGGGTCGAGCATGATGGGGATGGGGACAAAGGCCCCAAAACAGTCCAAAAGCTCTTCGTAGGCGGTGTAGTCGGGGAGGAAGTGCCCGAGGTGCGCCCGGCCCAGCGTCGAGACCACCCGGGTCAGGCCGGTGCGCCCGCCCGCGACGATCGCCACGTTCTCACGGGTGTACTGCGAGGCAATGCCCTGGCGGTAGCGCTCGTTGTAGAGCTTGGCCACCGCATCGCGCAGCTCGGGAATACCGACCACCGGGGCATACTCGCAGTCGTGCTCGTCGATGTCGACCCGCTCGACCCGGGGCGGACCGCCGGGGATCGGCCCGGTCTCGGGGGCGCCCTGGCCGAGGTTGGCCCAAGCCGGGTCGTCGGGCCGATAGCCGTGGCGCGCCGCCTCGCTCATGACGTAAATGACGCCGGTGCGCGGCACTTGGCGAAAGGCGTGCGGCGCGGCCTCGAGCGGCGGCGCAGGATCTGGCGGGAGGGTCACGGGGGCTCCGGGGAGGCCCAGAGCCTACGCCATCGCGTCGACCGCCGCACACGGCGGCCAGCCCGGCGGCGGCGGGAGCGGGGGTACGGCGAGCCCAGGGCCTCGGACCTCGGCGTGGTGGAGGAAAAACTCCACGCCCGCGGGCGCATCGGGGGGCGTGAGCCCGCCGCCATACCGCCGGTCGCCCAGGAGCGGCACGCCGGCGAAGGCCGCGTGCGCGCGGATCTGGTGCATGACCCCGGTGCGAATCTCTGCCGAGAACAGCGTCGGTGCGCTCATCCCCGCCGGATCTGGGGGTGGGCCCAGGCGACATAGCGTGGTGGTCGCGGGCAGCCAGCGCCCCCGCGCCGCCGTGCCCGGGCCGCGCTGCACGACCATGCGGTCACGCTTCTGGGGGTGATGGGCGATCGGCGCGTCGATCTGCCGCGCCGACCAAGCCGACGAACGAGCCGCCACCAGCAGGTAGCGCTTGACCAACGCGTGCCCCGAGAACAGCGCCCGGAGCGACGCAAAGGACGCCGAGGAGCGCCCGAAGAGCACCAAACCCGAGGTGGAGGTGTCCAGCCGGTGGAGGGCACCAGCCCCAAAACCCGGGGGAAAGTTCAGGCCTCGCCGGGAGGGCTCTTGCTCGATCAGCCAAGCGGCGAGGCAGCGCCCCTCGGCCTCGCCCCGGGTGGAGAGCACGGGCAGGCCCGCCGGCTTGAACAGGGCGATCAGCGCGTCATCCTCGTGGACAAGGCGCGGGAGCTGGGCCAGGGCCGCGCCCCCCTCGCCCTCCACCGCTCAGGACCGCCGGCGCCCGGCGACCACTGCCAGCAGGCCGAGGCCGGCCAGCAGGCCGAGGCCCCCGTCCGGCTGGGTCGTGCTGCAGCCCAGGCCGCCCTTGTCGTCTTCCTCGTCGCCGTCGACATCTTCATCGGTGACCGGCTCCTCTTCTTCGGGCAGGTCGTTGTAGGTGGTGGGGAGGATGCCCTCCTCCTCACACCACACGCGGGTGCCGTCGGCGCAGGCAGCCCGCATCTGGGCGTCGATCCACTCGAGGTGGGCGCTCACCCGGGTGTCGACCCCCCCGGTGCGGAAGCAGTCGGTGTAGTCGTACGCATGGCTCGTGACGCCGATGATCCGCATCTGGTCGTCGGTCTCGGCGTCGTCGAGGAACTGGAAGCTCGGGCCGCCCGAGTCGCCATGGCACTTGCGGACATCGGTGGTCGCGTCGCCGATCTTCATCTCGACGTCGTTGATCTCGGCGACGTGGGAGGTGCCCACCATCTTGATGCCGTAGGTGCCGCGGGGCGGCGTCTGGGCTCCGCTGGTCGCTGTCTGCTGGCCCCAGCCGACCACCACCACCTCGGTGTCGACATCGACCAGCTCGACCTCGTCGGCCGAGGGGAGCAGGGCGGGCGCGACGTCGAGCACCGGGGTGTCGAGGAAGAGCAGCGCGATGTCGTGGTTGTCGGCGAGGCCCAGACCCATGCGGAAGATGTTGAAGTCTTCGTGCTTGACGAACTTGGTGACGCCGACGCTGCTCTCAGGCCACTCGACCCGGAAGCCGCCGAAGGTGCTGAGGTCGAGCTCGCGGGCCCAGCGGTGCTCCATCCGCGTGATCTCGCCTTGACCCTGGGTGATCGCCAGCTCGTCGACGCAGTGGGCCGCGAGCAGCACCACATCGGGCGCGATCAAGGTCGACGAGCAGATGAAGGTGGCCACCCCGTAGGTGCGGCCGCTGATCTCGAGGTCGGCGTCCATCAGCAGGCCGCCGGTCATTGGGTACTCCTCAAGGGCGGCCGCGCTGCCGTTGATGATGCCAAAAGGGCGCGCCAGACGCTCGACCACGGGCAAATCGGGAGCCTCGGCCGCGCCCACATCGAGGGGCGCGTCGGCGCCCTCAGCCGAGACGGTCGCCGGATCAGCCGGATCAACGGGCGCGGCGGAGGCCGAGGCGCCCATGCCCAAAAGGGCGGAGAAGCAGAGCGCGCGGACGAGCGACGAGCGGATCATGGGGCTCCCGGGCTTGACCGCCGACAACGGGGCAAGCAAAGGGGAAGGGGCAGCGGCCCCGACGCCAGCCCGACCCGCGGACCGGCCCGAGAGCCGACAGGGTCGAAATAGCCACGGCGGAGGCGGACCCGCAACCGCCCGCACCAAAGCCTGACGGTGACGGTTCTGCGAAGCGCGCCCCGGGCGGCTGGGTCCGCGGTACGAGATGTGCGCCGTCTGAGCGCTGCGCCGCGTGTGTCTCCACAACGCCCCGCAGAGCGTCGTTCGCGCAGAGCTGGGTCAAGGCGTGCGCTTTCGACCCGCCCGAACCCAGCCCCCCTGTCACCGCGAGCCGCGGCGCCGGGCAGCGCAGCTTGTTGCGCCCCCCGTCCAGCGCCACGCCCGCCCGGAGCCTCCTTTGCGTCACCTGCTTCCCCTGCTCGCCCTGCTCGTCGCTTGCGAGAGCGAGATCGACAACAAGCCCGCCGCCACCACCGCCCCCGTCGCCGCCGCTCCGGCCGCGCCGCCCGCCCCGCCGGCGCCCGTCGCCGCGGCCGCTCCGGCGCCCGCCGCCGCCCCGACCGGCGCCCCGGTCAAGGCCGACCCTGCCGCGTCGAAGTTCGAGTTCGTGGCCGGCAAGGTCACGAAGGACCACCCGGGCGGCTTCGCGACCTTCACCATCGACGGCACCGTCGACGCCGGCAAGCTCACCTCGGTGAAGTCCACGGTCGACCTGGCCAGCGTCAGCTCGGACGCCCCCAAGCTCACTGAGCACCTCAAGTCGCCCGACTTCTTCGACGTGGCGAAGTTCGCCACCGCCAGCTTCGAGAGCAGCGCGGTGGAGCCCATCGCCGGCGCCGCCGCGGGCCAGCCGAACGTGACCATCAAGGGCACCCTCGACCTGCACGGCGTCAAGAAGGAGCTCAGCCTCCCCGCGACCGTGACGGCGAACGCCGACGGCAGCACCCTGCTCGCCGCCGAGTTCACCATCAACCGCCAGGACTTCGGCATCACCTACCCCGGCAAGCCCGATGACCTCATCAAGGACAACGTGCTGCTCAAGGTCAACGCGACCCTGAAGTAAACGGCTGCGGGCGCGCCGCGCCCCGCCCTCGCGCCCGCCGGACCTGCTCCGCGCGGGCGCCTGTGCGTGGGGCCTCGGCCGGCAGATCGCCGCGCAGGCCCGCTCCCGGCGGGCTAAGCCGCCCTGCGTTCCGCTCCCCCGCCGCGCCCCCTGCGCGGGTGAGCCCAGCCCGCCCCCTCCGCCCCACACCCCTGGAGGACGCCATGCGCGACCAGACCGAGAGCCACCCCGCCGAAGACAGCACCGGGGGTGAGGACGCCGACCTGCAGGTCATGCACCGGGCTTTTGACGCCCTGCGCGCGGCCTACGAGAGCAAAGGTGGGCTGAGCTACAAAGAGCGCATGGCCTACCTCAAGGCGCTGTCTTCCGCGGTCAAGGCCCAGAAAGACACGCTGATCGCCGCGGTGAACGAGGACTTCGGCAACCGCAGCGCGGTCGAGACCTGCCTCGCCGAGCTCACCCGCATCATCGAGAGCTCGAGCTTTGCCCGCGCGAACCTCCTCGACTGGATGGAGCCGCAAGAACGCGAGGTGGGCTGGCAGCTGCGGCCCGCGACCGCCCAGGTGCGCTACCAGCCGCTTGGCGTCGTCGGCATCATCGCCCCGTGGAACTACCCGATCCAGCTCTCGCTCGATCCGCTGGTGGCGGCCATCTCCGCAGGCAACCGCGCGCTGATCAAGCCGAGCGAGCTGACCCCGAAGACCTCCGCCGCCCTGCGCGCCCTGCTCAAGTCGGTCTTCCCCGAAGACGTCGTGCAGATCGTCGAAGGCGACGCCAAGGTGGGCGCGGCCTTCGCCGGCCTGCCCTTCAACCACCTGCTGTTCACCGGCTCGACCAAGGTCGGGCGCGCGGTGATGAAGGCGGCCGCCGAGAACCTCGTGCCGGTCACGCTTGAGCTCGGCGGCAAGTCGCCCTTCATCGTACACAGCAGCTTCTCGACCACCCAGGCGGCCGAGCGCGCGGTCTGGGCCAAGTGCTTCAACAGCGGCCAGACCTGCATCGCGCCCGACTACGCGTTGGTGCACCGGGCCGAGGTCGAGGGCTTCGTGAGCGCCGCCCAGGCCGCCTTCGCCAAGATGTACCCCACGGTCGGTGACAATGCCGACTACACGGCCATCATCAGCGAGAACCACCACCGTCGGCTGATGTCGCTGGTGTCCGAGGCCGAGCAGCGCGGGGCCAAGGTCGTGCGCTGCAACCCGGCCAACGAAGATGACGCCAAGCTCGGCAAGAAGCTGCCCTTGACCCTGATCGTCGACCCACCCAAAGACGCGGCCTGCATGACCGAAGAGATCTTTGGCACCGTGCTGCCGGTGGTGCCCTACGACGACTTTGACGAGGCGGTGCGCTTTGTCAACGCGCGCCCTCGCCCGCTCGCGCTGTATTACTTCGACCACAAGGGCAAGCGCGTCGAAGAGGTGCTCGAGCGCACGGTGAGCGGCGGCGCCGGCATCAACGAGGCCCTCATCCACGTGACCCAAGAGACGATGCCCTTTGGCGGCGTCGGGCCCTCGGGCATGGGCAGCTACCATGGCTACGCAGGCTTCCGCACCTTCTCCCACGAGAAGGCGGTGATGCACCAGAGCCGGATGAACGGCATGAACATGCTCAACCCGCCTTACCGCGGCTTCGCCAAGCTGTTCCAGCGGCTGATGGGGCTCTGAGCGCCTCGGGCTGCCCCGGGTCGCGCGGCGCGCCCGACCAGCGCCCCGGTGACAGGCGCGCCACAAGCGTGGGGCGCCGGTCCGGCCGGGGCCCGGGCGGCATAGGCGGAGCCCAGCCGCCCCAAGCTCGCCGAGGCGACCCGACCCGGGGCGACCGGAAGACTTTTGCAGCTCGACACGCCGACCCCCGCCGCTCCGATGCGGCCGGTCCCCGCTGAGGATGGCTTCGCGCCTCTCGGCCTCATCCCCACCCTCCTCCAGAACGTCGCGGCCGAGGGCTACACGCAGCCCACGCCCATCCAGACCGCGACGATCCCGCTGCTGCTGGCCCGCCGCGACGTCGTGGGCTGCGCCCAGACCGGCACCGGCAAAACCGCGGCCTTCGCACTGCCGGTGCTGCAGCTCATGCACAGCCGGCCCAACGAGCCCAAGGCGCCGCGCAAGATCCGCGCGCTGGTGCTCTCGCCCACCCGTGAGCTCGCCGCCCAGATCGGCGCGAGTTTTCAGGTCTACGGCAAGGGCCTGAACCTGCGCCACGACGTCATCTTCGGCGGCGTGGGCCAGGGCCGCCAGGTCGACGCCCTGCGCAACGGCCTCGACATCCTCGTGGCCACCACCGGGCGCCTGCTCGACCTGCACCAGCAGGGCTACGTCGACCTCCGCCACGTCGAGTTCTTCGTGCTCGATGAGGCCGACCGCATGTTGGACATGGGCTTTATCCACGACATTCGTCGGATTTTGCCCCTGCTGCCCAAGCAGCGCCAGTCGCTGCTGTTCAGCGCGACCATGCCCCCGGCGATCGCCGAGCTGGCCCGCAGCTTCCTCGTCGACCCGGCCAAGGTCGAGGTCACGCCCCCGGCGACGACCGTCGAGCGCATCGACCAGGACGTCATGTTCGTCGAGAAGTCTGACAAGCCCAAGCTGCTGGCCCACGTGCTGCGCAACGTGCCCATCGAGCAGGTCATCGTCTTCTCGCGCACCAAACACGGGGCCAACCGCCTCGTGAAATCGCTGGAGCAAGCCGGCATTGAGTCGGCCGCCATCCACGGCAATAAGTCGCAGAACGCGCGCGAGGCCGCGCTCGGCGCCTTCCGCGCGGGCAAGCTCAAGGTGCTGGTCGCCACCGATGTCGCCAGCCGCGGCCTCGACGTGGATGGCGTCAGTCACGTCATCAACTACGATCTGCCCAACGAGCCCGAGTCCTATGTGCACCGGATCGGCCGCACCGGCCGGGCCGGGCGCAGCGGCAAGGCCATCAGCTTCTGCGACCGCGAAGAGATCGCCTACCTGCTCGACATCGAGCGGCTGACCGGCGTCGAGCTGATCACCGACGACGAGCACCCCTGGCACTGCGAGGCCGCCGTGCCGCCGCCCCCGGGCAGCCCCGGCCGGCCCAGCGCCAGCCAGCGGCCCCAACACAAGCCCCAAGGTCGGCCGGGCGGTCGCCCCGGCGGCGGCGGTCGCCCGAGCGGCGGCGGTCGCCCCAGCGGCGGCCGGCCCAGCGGGGGCGGTCGACCCGGCGGCGGTGGTCGCCCGGGCGGTGGGCGCTCCGGCGGCGGGCGCTGACGCAGGGCCCGGGTGATCCGGGCCGGCCCCCTCCGCTCGACGGCCACGGGCCTCGCGGGCCCTCCCCTCCCCAGGGGTGCGGCCCGGCCCTCCCCTCGCCTTTGCTCAGGCCTCGGTCACCTCGACCCCCGCCGATCGCAGGCCGTCGAGGGCGCGCGCGACATCACCCGGCTGCAGCTCAACCCCGCGACAGCCGGGCAGCCAGAGCTCGACCTCAAAACCGAGCGTCGCTGCGTCGCGAGCGGTGTACTGCACGCAATAGTCGGTGGCCACGCCGACCACGACTAGGCGGCGAACCCCTCGGCCCCGCAGCCAATCGGCGAGGCCCGTGTCGCCGCGCCGCCCGTTGTCGAAGAAGCCGGAGTAGCTGTCGACCCGCGGGTCTTGGCCTTTGCGAAAGACGGCGGTCAAGCGGTCAAGCGGCAGGCCGTCGACCAGCTCGGCCCCGCGGGTGCCGGCCACGCAGTGGTCGGGCCACATCACCTGGGGGAGCCCGTCCAGCTCACCCAGCTCACCCGGCTGGGCACCGGGGTGCTGGGAGGCGAAGCTGCCATGACCCGGGGGGTGCCAGTCTTGGGTGGCGACCACGGTGGAGAAGCCGCCCAAACGCCCGACGATGAGCGGCAGCAGGGAATCGGCGCCGGGCACGCCCAAGGGCCCACCCGGCATGAAGTCATTTTGCAGATCAACGATGATGAGGGCGCTCTCGGGCGAGGTGGTCTCCATCGTTCCTCCCTGGGGCTGTCGCCCCGCAGCGATCACACGCAGTGATTACAAGAAGATGCCGGCCCCGCGGTTCGCGAAGGCCTCGGCGTCGAAGCGGTACAAGCGGGCGGCGCGGTGGGCGACGCCCAGCTGGGTCAGGCCGGTGTCGCGCAGCAAGTTGCTGGCCAAGGCCTTGCGGCGAAAGTTGCGCTTGTCGAGGGGCCGGCCGAGGATGGCCTCGTAGAGGGCCTGCAGCGCGCCGAGGCTAAAGGCCTCGGGCAGCAAATTCAGCCCCACCGGCTCTGAGCGGGTGAGCGCGAGCAGGCGTTCGTGGCCCGCTTTGAGCACCTCGGCGTGGTCAAATGCGAGCGGGGGCAGCGCGCCCATGGTCGCCCAGGCTGCGTCGGCCGCGTCGGTGTCAGCGTGCGGCACGTGATCTTCGACGCGGACCAGGCCCATGAAGGCCACCGAGAGCACCGGCCCACGGGGGTCGCGGCCCGGGGCGGAGAAGGCCCCCAGCTGCACCAGGGGGTCGGGGCGGACGCCGGCCTCTTCGGCCAGCTCACGCACCACCCCCTGCTCCAAGGTCTCGCCTGCGCGAAGAAAACCGCCCGGCAGCGCCCAGCGGCCAAGGAAGGGCTCGGCCCCGCGCCGGATGAGCAGGACCTTGAGCGCGCCCGCGCTGACGCCAAAGAGCACCGCGTCGACCGCGACGGGGAAGCGGTCGGGCCCAGCCCAGGCCGCGCTCACCGCGCCCCCAAATCCGCGACCCGGCGCTCCAGATCCCGCAGCTCGACGGCATAGTTGCCGCAGAGGATGGGGAAGCGGCACCAGGTCTTCGGGTCGAGGTTCTCGTCATCGACGTGGAAGGCCGGCGCGAAGCGCTCGCGCTTCCATTGGTTGCGCACCCAGAGTTGGAAGAAGCGCCGCACCCAGGCGCCGAGCTGGCGCGGGTCCTGCGCGGGCAGCCGCGCGCAGAGCCGCGTCCAGACCTCGACCGGGCCGTCTTTGTCGCGGATGGCCATGCGCTCAATCGCGTCGAGCACCGGGTAGGGCATGAGATCGGACTCGTCGGTCTGGCCCTCGTCGGCGGGGCGGAGCTCGGCGGTGGGCTGCTGCACGTTGATCACGCGAAGCGCGGGGATCGGCCCCAGCTCAGGCAGCCCCTCGTGCTCGGCCCAGCGCAGCCAGCGCCGCAGGGCCGCTTTGTCGATGCCGGCGATCGGCGAGAGGCCGCCACAGGTGTCGCCGTCCATGGTCGCGTAGCCGACCGCAGCCTCAGAGCGGTTGGACGTCGCGAGAAGCAGCTTGTTCTCGATGTTGGCCAACATCCAGACCCCTGGGGCCCGGGCGCGGGCCTGGATGTTTTGCAAGGTGAGGTCATCCGTCGCCCAAGCCAAGGGCCGGCCAACCGCAGCGCTGGCCAGCGCGATGTAGCCTTCGACCAGGGTATCGACGCTCCACGCGTGGTGGCGGGCGCCCACCGCCGCGGCCACCGCCTCGGCCGCGCTGCGGGTCACTTCGCCGCTGTGTTGGGTCGACTGGTAGACGGTGGTCAACATGCGGCCGACCAGCGCGCGGGCGCTCTCACAGCCAGCGACCCCAGGGATGTAGGCGAAGCGGGCGCGGAGCGCGTCAATCCCGAGCTCGTGGGCGGCGAGCTGCAGGCTGGCCGCGCAGAGCACCGAGACCGCCGCCGAGTCGGCGCCGCCGGAGAGGCTGACCACCCAACCTTGGGACCGGCTCTTGCGCGTGTAGTCGTGCAGGGCCAGCGCGAGCGCCCGGGCGAAGATCGCGTCGGTGTGCTCGGGCTCGTCTGCGGCGCCGTTCAGGCTGGGGGCCTCGGGCGCGGGGTGCCCCCAGGGAAAGGGCTGGTCGAGACAGGCGTCGTCCTCGATCACGCTCTGGGTGCGGAAGCTCGAGGTGCGGGCCCGCCGCGTGCGGTCGAGGTCGACGTCGACAGTGGCCGCCACCACGCTGACCTCGGCGAAGCTGAGGCGCGCCCCGCGGGCGACCAGCGCACCCCCGGTCGCGATGCGGCAGCCGCCGTCGTAGATGACCCGGCCTGACTCGTTGCCCATCAGATTGGCCAACACATAGGTCACACCGAAGGCCCGGCTACCCTCCAATACAAAACGGTCGCGGACAGCCTGCTTCCCAAACGCGAAGTGGCTGGCGCTCGGGTTGAGCACCACATCGACGCCGCGGGCGGCCAGCTCAGCGCCCGGCCGTCGGGCCACCCAGGCCTCTTCGCAGATCTCAAAGCCGACGCGGACGCCGCCCAGGTCGACGATGCGATCACCGATAGGCACGTCGTTCCCAGCGAGAGGCCCAAACATGACCCGGTGGGTGGCCCGGCCACCTTCAGGCCAAGGTTTGAACCAGCGCGGCTCGTAGTGCACGCCGTCGCCGGCGAGGTGGCGCTTGCAGAAGAGACCGAGCAGCGCACCATCCACGAGCAGTGCGACCGCGTTGAACAGCGCCCCGCCGTGCAGCACCGGCAAGCCGACGGTGACCGCGAGGCCGCGGGTCGCCGGCAGCAGGCGGGCGAGCAGATCCCAGCTGGACTCGAGCACGCTTGGGCTGTGAAAGGCGTCCTCGCAGCCATAGCCGGAGAGGCAGAGCTCAGGGAGGCAGAGCAGGCGCACCCCCTGGGCGCGCGCCGCCTCGATGGCCTCACGCACCCGGCGCTCGTTGCCTTCCCAATCCATCGGGGTCTGGTTGAGGCTGGCCGCCCCTACACGAATGAGCCGCATCAAGCACCCCCTTTGGAGCCGCGCGCCGCGGCGATGAGGGCGGATTTTCGGTCGGCCACCTGGGGGCTCAGCTCGACCCGGGCGCGGCCCGATCCAACGCGGAGCTGCGCGGGCAGGCGCGCCAAACCAGCGACCGCGCGCGCCCGGGCCAGGACCAGGGGCTGGGGTGGCTCAACCCGCTGGCCGCCCCGGAGGGCAGGCACCAGCAGCTCATGGTCGTCGGGGTGGCCGCCCACCGGGGGCGGATCCCGCTCGTCCCAGATGAGATCACCGTCAATCAGGCCGGTCTCGGGGTCGAGGCGCCGACGAAGGCGCAGCAGGCCCGGCGTGCTGACCTTGGCCGGCTGCTCGCTGAGCTTCACCCGGTCTTCCCAGGCGCCGTCGGCCCCGCGCAGCGCGCCGAGCTTGTAGACGCCGCCGAGCGCCGGCTGGTCGTGGCCCGTGGCGAGGCGGGTGCCCACGCCCCAGACCGCGATCGGCGCGCCAGCGGCCCGCAGCCGTGTGATCTCGTGCTCGTCGAGATCATTGCTGGCGATCACCGCCGCGTCTGAAAAACCGGCCGCGTCGAGCAGGGCCCGGGCGCCTTGGGCGAGGCCGAGCAGGTCGCCGCTGTCGAGGCGCACCCCGAGCAGGCGTTGGCCCCGCGCCCGCAGCCAGCGCCCAACCTCGATGGCGTTGCGCACGCCGTCGAGGGTGTCGTAGGTGTCGACCAAGAACACGCAATTGTTGGGCAAGGCCTCGGCGTATGCGCGAAAGGCGGCCGGCTCGTCGCCGAAGACCATGACCCAGGCGTGGGCATGGGTGCCGCGCACCGGCACGCCGAAAATGCGCCCAGCGAGCACGTTGCTGGTCGCATCAGCCCCGCCGATGTAGGCCGCGCGGCTGGCAGAGAGCCCGCCGTCGATGCCTTGGGCACGGCGCAGACCAAACTCAAGCACCGCGTCGTCGCCGGCGGCGAGGCGGATGCGCGCGGCCTTCGTGGCGATCAAGGTCTGAAAGTTCAAGATCGTCAGCAGAGGGGTCTCGAGCAGCTGGGCTTGGGCGAGCGGCCCGCGGACGCGCAGCAGCGGGCCGTGGGGGAAGACCACGGAGCCCTCGGGGACAACGTCGACATCGCAGCGCATGCGCTGGGCGCCGAGCCAGTCGAGGAAGGGGCGCGAGAGCAAGCGCTCACCGTCGGCGCCGACGAGACCATCGAGGTAGGCGAGATCCTCGTCGTCGAAGCGCCAGGCCTCGAGCAGCTCGAGCGCCGTCTCGGCCCCCGCCGCCACTGCCCAGCCCCCACCGAAGGGCGCCGTGCGAAAATGCAGGTGGAAGACCGCCTCGCGGTCGGCGAGGCCCGCCGCGTGGTAGCCCGCGGCCATCGTGATCTGGTACAAATCGGTGAGGAGGCCGAGCCCGCCGCTGTACAGACCGCCGTGCACGCCGAGGCGCGGCGGCACATGGCTGGCGGAGGAAGGAGCGGGGCGGTGCGTGGCGTGGGTCATGCGGGCTCCGAAGGCCGGCGGGGCCGGTGGCGATCCTGCTTAGTGTCACGGAAACACTAACCCACCGCCAACGGGGCGTGGGAATTTGTAGGGGTCTTCCCGTGGGGGGCTCCCCCGCGACCGACCCCGAGCCGATCCGCTGGCGGTAGGCTCGGCCCGCCCCTGGGAGCCCCGCGCCCGCGCGGACCACCGCAGACTCGCCGAGGCGACGCGATGAGCTGGTTCTCCAAGACCACCAAACCAACGGAGCCCACCGAAGACTTGGTGGCGCTCCGGGACGGCGTGGTGGTCCTGCTCGAGGCGGTCAAAGACCTGCTCGGTGCCGGTCGCGCGGAGCGTGCCGAGCGCCTGGCTGAGCGCCTCTCCCGCTTCCCTCCCCCGACTGGGCTGGTGCGTGAGCTCAAGCAGATCCGCAGCGAGCTGCTGTTGGGGGCAGGCGACCGGATCGCCGATGACGCCGTCGACGGCCGCGATCTCAGCCGCCTCACCGACCAGCTGACCGCGACCATGGCCGCGACCGCCCTCGTGCACAGCGGCCTCGACGCGCGGATCGCCGCCCTCCGCCAGTCGATCCCGCGGCGGATCACCCGCCCCGAAGTTGATCGCCTCGTCGGTGAGCTCAACGACATCGCCGAGTCCAGCCAGTCGATCCGCAAGCGCACGATCGAGGATCGCAACGAGCTGGCCGGGCTCCTCAAAGAGATGGGCAAGCGCCTCGGCGAGGCAGACGAGGCCTCAGGTCAGCTCGGCCTGTCCTTGGCCATGGTCGCCGACTCGCTCGTGCGGGAGCCCCTCCCCGACGAGCTGCGCAGCGTGCGGGCGGCCCTGATCGCCCGGGTCGAGCGCCTCGGCCAAGACGCGGGCGCCCTGCGGACCCAGCTCGCCCGCGCCAAAGACCGCAGCCGCGCCCTCGAAGACATGGTGCAGCAGCAGCAGGAAGAGCTGCTGGACGTCAAAGCCAAAGCCGCGCTCGACCCGCTGACCGGCGCTTGCAACCGCGGCGCCTTCGACAAGGCGCTGGTGACCCTCACCCGCCGTGCCAGCGTCGCGAGCAGCGCGCTCAGCGTGATTTTGCTCGACATCGACCACTTTAAGCGGGTCAACGACAGCTGGGGCCACCCGGCCGGTGATCAAGTGCTGATCGGCGTCGCTCAGGTCATGGACGAGCACGTGCGCGAGGGCGACGTCGTGTCCCGCATCGGCGGTGAGGAGTTCGCCCTCCTCCTCCCCGGCGCCTCGCTGCACGTGGCGCGGTCGGTGGCCGAGCGGGTCCGACAAGGCCTCGCCGCCGCGACCTTCGCTGAGCCTGCCACGGCCGTCAAGGTGACCGCGAGCTTCGGGGTCGCGCTGCTCCAGCCCGACGAGGCGCCGAAGTCTCTGATCCGGCGCGCAGACCAGGCGCTCTACGCCGCGAAGAACGAGGGCCGCAACCGGGTGAAGGTCTCCGAGCCGCGGCATCCGAGCTGAGACGGGCCCCAGGTCCGTCCTGGGGATCTTTCTTCAGCCGCGGACAGCTTGTGTCCGGCTAAGAGGTGCATCCGCCGCGCCCCTGGAATAGAGGGGCCGGAGAGGTGCCCGTGTCCCCCGCCGCTGATCCATCCCCGGTGCCCAGCCCTGGCTTCGTCCACCTGGTCAACCGCAGCCAGTACAGCCTGCTCGACGGCGCGATGGGCCCAGGCGAGCTGGCCGAACGGGCGGCGCAGCTGGGCATGAAGGCCGTCGGCCTGACCGACACCTGCAACCTCTACGGCGCCTTCGAGTTTTATAAAGCGGCCAAAGACGCCAAGATCGACCCGGTGGTCGGCAGCACGCTGTGGGTCTCGCCCATCCCGCTCGCCGAGCTCCACCGCGACGGCCCCGACGACGGCTTTCACCTCACCCTGTTGATCGAGGGCGAGGGCGGCCCCGCCAACCAGAAGTGCGCCGGGTACAAGAACCTCTGCAAGCTCATCACCGACGCCATTTTCACCGGCATGCACTACCGGCCCCGCGTCGACCTGGGGCAGCTTCGCGCGCGGTCGGCCGGCTTGGTCTGCCTCACCGGCGGCCTCAACGGCCCGCTCGGCTGCCTCGCCGGCGGCCACCCCGACGCGATGGGCCAAGCCCGGGCCCACTTGACCGCGTTGGCCGCCATTTTCGACAAGCGGCACCTCTACGTCGAGCTGCAAGACTACGGGTTGCCCGGCCAAGACGCGGTCAACGCCGCCGCGCGATCCTTGGCCGCCGAGCTGGGCCTTGACACCGTCGTCACCAACGACTGCCGCTACCTGCGGCCCCAAGACGCGGTCACCCTCGACCTGCTCAATTGCATCGCGACCAGCGCCCAGGTCGACGAGGCGGGCCGGGCGCCGCTGCCCACCGACCAGCAGCACCTCAAGTCCGAAGCCGAGATGCGGGCCTTGTTCCCCGAAGACGGCCCCGCCCTCGACCGCACGGTCGAGATCGCCGCCCGCTGCACCTTCAAATTCAAGACGGCGCCGCCCTACTTCTTCCCGGCCACCGAGCCGCCCGACGCTGACCCGCCGCGCCCGGACGGCGTGCGGGCCCGAAACGCCCCGCGCACCGACACTGACGCCAACTGGGCTTACTTCTACACAGCCTTCCCACCGCCCAAAGACTTCGGGCTGGTGCCCGGCCCCGACGGCGTCCCGCCCCGTCCCCCGGGGGCGGGCAACATCAACGGCTACTTCGAGTGGTTCTGCCGCGAGGGCCTGAAGCTTCGCCTGCGCCAGCTCAAGATCCCCGACGACCGGCACGACGAGTACCGCGAACGCCTTGAGTTTGAGCTCGACGTCATTGAAGAGATGGGCTTCCCCGCCTACCTGCTCATCGTGGCCGAGTTCATCAACTGGGCCAAAGACCACGAGATCCCCGTCGGGCCGGGCCGCGGCTCTGGCGCGGGGGCCTTGGTCAACTGGGCGATGCGCATCACCGACATCGACCCGCTCCGCTTCGGTCTGCTGATGGAGCGCTTCCTCAACCCCGAGCGGGTGTCGATGCCCGACATCGACGTTGACTTCTGCCAAGACCGCCGCGAAGAGGTCATCGCCCACACCCGCGAAAAGTACGGCCAAGACCTCGTCTCGCAGATCATCACCTACGGCAAGCTCCAAGCGAAGGCCGCGCTCAAAGACGTGGCCCGCACGCTCGGGGTCGACTTCAAGGCCAGCGACCGCATCACCAAGCTGGTCCCCGCAGAGCTGGGCATCAAGCTCGAAAAAGCCTACGAGGAAGAGCGCCTCGCCCGCTGGCTCAAAGAGAGCCCGGTGGTCGCCCGCGTCGGCCGCCTCGCGCTCCGGGTCGAGGGCATGACCCGCCAGACCGGCGTGCACGCCGCCGGCGTCGTCATCGCCGACCGGCCGCTGGTCGAGCACGCGCCGATGTACCGCGACGGGCCCGAGGGCGGCCCGGTCGTGCAGTACGAGATGAAGGCCGCCGAGAGCGTCGGGCTCATCAAGTTCGACTTCCTCGGCCTCAAGACCCTCGACCAGCTGCGCGACGCGGTGAAGATGATCCACCGGAACACCGGCGAGCTCATCGATCTGCAGACCCTACCCCTCGAAGACGACGAGACCTTCAAGCTCCTGCAGCGGGGCGACGCGCTGGGGGTCTTCCAGGTCGAGAGCTCGGGCATGCGCGACCTGCTCACGCGCCTGCGCCCCACCAACATTGACGACCTGATCGCACTTTTGGCCCTGTATCGCCCAGGCCCGCTCTCGTCGGGCATGGTCGACAACTTCATCGATTGCAAACACGGCCGGAAGCCCATCGAGTACCCACACGAGAGCCTCAAGCCCATCCTCGAGTCGACCTACGGCTCGATCGTCTACCAAGAGCAGGTCATGCAAATCGCGCAGGTCTACAGCGGCTACACGCTGGGCGGCGCCGATCTGCTCCGCCGCGCGATGGGCAAGAAGAAGGCCGAAGAGATGGCCAAGCAGAAGGCCACCTTCGTCGACGGCGCGGTCAAGGTAGGCCACCCCTCGTCCAACGCAGAGCAGCTCTTCGACACCCTGGCCTTCTTCGCCGGCTATGGCTTCAACAAGAGCCACTCGGCCGCCTACGGGGTGGTGAGCTACCACACGGCCTACCTCAAGGCCCACCACCGCGCCGAGTACATGTCGGCGCTGATGTCGATCGACGCGGGCAACACCGAGAAGGTGCTGCTCTACATCGGGGACTGCCGCCGGGCGGGCATCGAGGTGCTGCCCCCCGACGTGAACAGCTCCGAGCTCGGCTTTGACGTGCCCAAGGCCAACCGCCGCTCGGTGCGGTTCGGCCTCACCGCGGTCAAGGGCGTCGGGGAAGAGGCGGTGCGGGCCATCCTCGACGCCCGCGCAGCGGCCGGCGGGCGTTTTCACTCCTTCATCGACTGTTTGGAGCGCCTCGATCACAAGCGGGTGAGCAAGAAGGTGCTCGAGCTGCTCATCTGCTGCGGCGCCTTCGACTGGGTCGGTGCCCCCCGCCGCGCGATGGTCGAGGGGGTGCCCGCCGCCGTCCAGACCGCGCTGCACACCCAAGACGAGCGCCGTCGGGGCCAAACCAGCCTATTTGGCGGCATGGGCGCCGCCCGACCCGCGGCGTTTAAGCTGCCTGATGTGCGCGAGTGGAAGATCTCTGAGCTGCTGCAGCGTGAAAAAGAGGCGGTGGGCTTCTTCATCACCAGCCACCCGATGTCCGAGTTCGCCGATGTCAAGCGCGTGCTGCGCTGGGTCGACACCGACCAGCTGCACCGTGAAGAGGCCGGCAAAGAGGTCCGCATCGCCGGCATTGTGAGCGCCTACCGCGAGATCACCAACAAAAAGGGCGCAAAGATGGGTTTTGTGTCCATCCAAGACGAGCACGCCAGCGTCGAGTGCGTGCTGTTCTCCGAGGCCTGGGCCCAGTGTCGGGCCACCCTGTCCGATGACCGGCCCGTGCTGGTCACCGGCAAGCTCGAGAAGGGGGCCGACGGGGTGTGCAAGCTGCTCGCGACCAGCGCCGCCTTGCTCTCGGCCCTGCGCGAGGCGCGGACCCGCGAGGTGCACGTCTGCGCCGACGTCGATGAGCTCAGCGACGAGCGGGTCGCCGAGCTGCGTGAGCTGATGGTGCAGAGCCCGGGCCCGCGCAAGCTCCGCTTGTTCGCCACCTATGCGAGCCACGCCGAGTGCGCCGCGCTGGGCAACCCCTCCTTTGAGCTGGTCCCCGATGGGGCTTGGTCCGTCACCCCCGACGATCCGCTGATACAAGGCCTCCGCGCGCTCTTTGGCCGCCACGAGGCTGTACGCCTCGCCTGAGCGCCGCCTCTCCGCCCACCCGCGCGCCCTCCGCCGTTGGCCCCGCGCCACCCCGCCCGCCCTGGTCCAGTCCATGCTCCTGCGCCCGCTGCTCCCTGTCCTCCTGGCGTTGCTGCCCGCCCGCGGCGACGGTGCGGATCCGCTTCGACCCGCACCCTTCGCGCCCGTGGTGCAGGAGCTCGGCGGCGCCCGGATCAACTGGACCGAGCTGCGCCTCGAGGCCACCACGCACAGCGAGATGACCGTCGGCGCGTGGAAAGACCGCCGCGTCCAAGAGCAAGACGCGCTCGAGCGCGTGGGGCCGCTCATCGAAGAGCTGGCCCGGCGCCTCGCCGTGACCCGGGGCGACGCGCTCTATGCCGTGCTGCGGGCCGATGACCCGCTCGCTGCCCGCCTCGAAGACGGCATGCGCAACTGGGAGGTCACCGAGACCCGCTACCTCGGCCAAGGGGGCGTCGAGATGACCGCCAGCTTGCCGATCAGTCGCTGGCTGCAGCCCCTGCTCGAGCAGGTCACCGGGCCCGTGAGCGAGCAGCTCCCGGCCGACGGCACCACGGGCTTGGTCATCGACGCCCGCGGGCTGCCCTTTGACCCGGCGCTGGTGCCTGAGCTGCGCACCCCCGAGCCCGAGCCCAAGGTGCTGGTCAGCCTGAATATGTTCGGCAAAGATGACGGCCAGCACGCCACTCCCGTCGTTTACGTCAGCGACCCCGCCGACCCGCGGGCGGTCAAGCGCGCGGGCGCCAAGCCCGTCTTCGCCCGCGCGACCGGCGCGGCGCCAGGCGTACTGACCGTGACCGCCGAGCTGCCCACCAGCGCCGCCGATCTCGCCCTGCTCATCGCCGCGCGCCGCGTGGTCGTCGTCGCAGACCCCTGACCCCCAAGGCCCCATGCGCCGCCTCCGCTCCCTGGATCCCCGCCATCCGCCACACCGCGCCACCCGCCCGCCCGCGGTGGCCCCGGGTGCCGCGCCCGCGCCCGTCCCGCCGACCGCCCCGGCTGCCGCCTCTGGTGTGCCCCTGATCTGGACGAAGGTCGCCTGGGGGCTCGGCTTTGGTTTGGTGATGCTCGGGCTGCTCTGGGTGCTGCGCCCCGTCTTCGCCATCCTCGCCGCCAGCGCGGGCATCTCCTACGTGCTGACGCCGATCCTCGGGTGGTTGATGCGGCGGGGCCTCAGCCGCGAGCGGGCCATCGGCTTGATCTTCGTCGGCTCTTCGACGAGCTTCGCCCTCATCGTGCTGCTGTTCGTGCCGGGGGTGATCCGCCAGGTCGATGAGCTGAGCGGCCGCCTCATCCCCTTTTTGCACGACCTCGACGCCCAGCTGGTGCCCGCGGTGTCCTGGTTCAATGCCCAGACCGGCCAAGACATCCAGTTTGATCTCAGCGACCTGCGCACCCGCGCCCCTGCCCTGGTCGCCGAGCAGTGGCCCAAGGTGCAAGAGCGGGTGGGTGAGCTGAGCAAGGGCTTGTTCACCCAGGGGCTGGGCCTGCTCAACGCCATCCTGAACCTCACGCTGCTGCCGATCTTCGTCTACTACCTGCTCCAAGACTGGGATCGGGCGATCGACGGGATCGCGAGCCTCATCCCGCCCCGCTACCTGCCCCGCGTCGAGCGGGTCGCGCGTGAGGTTGACAGCCGGCTGAGCGCCTTCGTGCGCGGCCAGCTCACCGTCTGCGGTGCCCTGTCCTTCCTGTACAGCTTGGGCTTGCTGATCGTCGGGATTGACCTCGCGGTGCCGATCGGCGTGCTCAGCGGCGTGCTGTTCATCGTGCCGTACCTGGGCACCGCGGTGGGCGTCGTCTTGGCCTCAGTGCTGGCCCTCATGAAGTTCGGCTTCGGCTGGGAGATCGTGCAGGTCATCGCCGTCTTCGTCGTGGTGCAGGGCATCGAGGGCTACTTGCTCACCCCGCGCATCGTGGGCGACAAGGTCGGGCTGCACCCTTTGGTGGTCATGGTGGCCTTGTTGGTCGGCGGCAGCCTCTTGGGGATCTGGGGCATGTTCCTGGCCATCCCGTTGACCGCTGTCCTCAGCGTCTTCGCGACCGAGTGGCTGACGCTGTACAAGCGCAGCCACGCGTACGGCGGGGCTGAGTGAGCGGCGACCGCCCGCCGCCCGCCGCCCGCTGGCTCGGCCGTGTGCCCTACCTCGAGGCCCTCGAGGCCCAGCGCGCGCACCGCGCCCGCTTGCTCGCCGGCGAGGCCGAAGAAGAGCTCTGGGGCCTCGAGCACGAGCCGGTGGTCACCCGCGGCCGGCGCGGCACCGAAGATGGGCTCGACGCCGACGCCCTCGCCGCGCGGGGCGTTCCTCAAATCCAGACTGAGCGGGGTGGGCGCACGACCTGGCACGGGCCGGGGCAGCTCGTCGTCTACACCCTCGTGCACGTCCATGCGCGCGGGCACGGGCCAGCGAGCTTCGTCGCCGCCCTCGAAGACGGCGTCATCGATTGGCTCGGCGGCTTGGGCCTCGCGGCGGGCCGGCGCGCGGGTCACCCCGGGGTCTGGCGTGGCTCCGACAAGCTCTGCGCGGTCGGCCTGCACATCAGCGGCGGCGTGGCCATGCACGGCCTCGCCCTCAACCTCTGCCCCGATCTGTCGACCTACGCGCTGTTCACGCCCTGCGGCATCGAAGACGGTGGGGTCAGCTCGGTGGAGCGAGCGCTGGGCGCCGCCCCCAGCCCTGCCGCGGCCTTCCCGGGCCTGGCGGTCGCCCTCATCGCGGCGATCACGTCCTCGAAGGCCGCATCTTGAGTCGACCGCCGACACACGACCACGAGCGCGCAGAAAGTGCTTGACGGCTGACCAGGCGTGGATTAACGGACACGGGTCAGTGAGCGCTGCGGCGCTCCAGACCCCACACAGACTCGTAGCTCAGTGGGAGAGCATCGCCTTGACACGGCGGGGGTCGGCGGTTCGAAACCGCCCGAGTCTACTTTGGCCACCAACTTCGGTTGGTGGCCTTCTTCTTTTTCGGTCGGCCCCACGGCAGGTGGGCGGCCGCGGCGCCTTGGCGTCGCGTTGACAGGGCCGACAGGCTGCGCTATCTGCGCTGGGCTGTGTCTTTGCCCCTCAAAGCCTGCACCACGCTGCTCGCGACACGGCCCGCTCGGCCGTCCCGGGCGCCGACGGTGCGGCCTCGGGTCGAGCCCAGCTTGGTCGTCGTCCCGCCGCTTCCGTCTCCTTGCCCTCATGTAGGCAGTCGGCGGGCTCCGCGGGTCGGCCCCGGCCTCCGGTCAGCGGCCTGACCCTGGCCTTCGCGCCTCCCTCTGTGACCTTGGAGCATACTTTTGCGGCGACCCCCCTCTCCCCGGAACCGCCCGGCCGAACCTGAACGGACCGGCCCGCGCATCAACGAGCGCATCCGCGTCCCGCGCGTCCTCGTCATCGACGACTCCGGCGAAAAGCTGGGCGAGTTCATGACCGAAGACGCCATCCGCTTGGCGAAGGAGAAGGGGATGGACTTGATCGAGGTGGCGCCCAACGCGCGCCCCCCGGTCTGCCGCCTCGGTGACTTCGGGCGCATCAAGTACGAGAAGCAGAAGAAGGACCGCGAGGCCAAGAAGAAGCAGGTCGTGGTGGAGCTGAAAGAGATCAAGCTCCGCCCCAAGACCGACGAACACGACTTCGATGTCAAGATCAAGCACGTCCGGCGCTTCCTCGAGGAGGGCAACAAGGTCAAGGTGACCGTGCGCTTCCGTGGTCGCGAGATCGCTCACCGCGAGATCGGCGAAGAGCGCTGCATGGAGCTGTTCAAGACCGTTGAGGACCTGGCCCTCATCGAAGCCCGTCCGAGCATGGAAGGGCGCCAGATGTTCATGATCATCGCCCCGAAGAAGCGCTGAGCCCCCGGGGCGCGGAGAGACGACGATGCCGAAGATGAAGACCCACAGCGGCGCCAAGAAGCGCTTCGGCTTCACTGCCAACGGCAAGGTGAAGTTCAAGCAGGCCAAGATGCGCCACATCCTTGAGAAGCGCCCGAAGTCGATGAAGCGGGCGGCGCGCCAGACCGGCTACATGGCCGAGGTTGACGCGAAGCACGTGCGCGTGCTGATGCCCCACGGCTGAAGCCGCACCCCGGTTGAGCACCGGCGCCCCGCGCGCCTGCGCCCGACCACCCCTCACCCCCCAGCGGCTCGCCGCTACCACCCGCGCATGTCTGCGCAGGTCGGGAACCGGCCGCCTCGCTCCATAAGGAGTCCGCACCATGGCACGCATTAAGCGCGCACAGATCCGCAAGGTCCGCCTGCGGAAGCTGTTTAAGCGCACCAAGGGTTTTTTCCTCTCGCGCCGCAACACCCTGCGTCAGGCCCACGAAGCCGTGATGCACGCCCGGCGGTTCAAGTTCCGGGGCCGCAAAGAGAAGAAGCGGCAGTACCGGGGCCTCTGGATCATCCGGATCGGCGCCGCGCTCAAGCCCCACGGCTTGTCGTACAGCAAGTTCATCTTCGGCCTCAAGAAGGCAGGCATCGGCCTGGACCGCAAGCAGCTCTCTGAGCTGGCGATCCACGACGCGGCGGCCTTCACCACCGTGGTCGACCAGGCCAAGGCCGCGCTGGCCTGAGTGGGCTGTATGACTCGACCCCTCCCCTCCCTGCTGCTGGGCCTCTGCGCTCTCTCGGCGTGCAACAACGACGAAGAGGTGAAGTACCAGCAGATCAACGCCGAGGACGATGCGCTCACCGTCCTCGTCGGGGAGCCTGAGCTGCTCGACCCCGCGAACACGGTGGTCCGCAGCAGCACCGGAGAGGTCGAGATCGGCAGCGCCGAGGTCTCGCCCGGCGGTGGGCCCATCGGCACCGACCACGAGGTCGTGGTGATCGTCTTTGACGACTACCAGGACCTCGTGGACCGGGTGTCCATCCGCACCCGCTCTCCCGGTCGCGGCGAGGATGAGTACGACCTCATCCAAGACAGCGCCGACGAGGGCTACTACAAGCTGACCATCACCAGCGCCGGCACCGCCGACGAGCAGCGCGAAGACACCCTGACCGTGCGGCTCTGGCAGGCCGAAGAGACCACCGAGGAGTGAACGATGTCTGGCACGGCTGATGAGAGCGCGAACACCCTCACGCGGGCCGGCCTGACCGAGGCCGTCGCCGAGCGCCTCGACGTGCAGCGCCGCTTCGCGGCGACGCTGGTCGATGACGTGATCACGCTCATCTCTGAAGCGGCGCTCCGCGGGCAAAACGTCAAGATCGTCGGCTTCGGCTCCTTCAACCTCCGCGACAAGCGCAGCCGCCCCGGCCGCAACCCGCGCACGATGCAGGACGTCACCATCACCGCCCGGCGGGTGCTGACCTTCCGTGCCTCGCCCGCGCTGCGGAGCGCACTGAACCCGCGCGGCTGAGCGGTCCGTCGCGTGCACCCCCCGCGGGCGCCACGACGCTTCCGTTGACCGGCGCGACGACCCCAATGGTCGTCGAAGCCCTCGCCCCCGGCCGCACCTCGGCCGCGCGGGCCCGACCAGCGCCGGAGAGCGAGGCCCCGACGAGCGCTCCCCGGATGAACCCGGGGCCCGACGGAGCCCCCGGTGGCTGGACCCAAAGGAAAGGACCCGCAGGCCCTCGATCCAGAGCGGGCCGCACGCGCGCCCACGCGGCCGAGCGCGAGCGGTCGACTCGCCGATGCGCTGCGCCGCGCCCTCGACGATCCGGAAGAGACGACGCGAAGCCCCGCACCGCCCACCCGTTCGCCCGCTCCGCAGGCGCCGCCCGATGTGCCGCGGGCCGAGCTGCCTGCGCGCCCCGAGCCGGCGCCCCGCGCGGAGCCGCCGCCGGCCCAGCGGGTCGAGCCGGTGCGCCCCGAGCCCTCCCCTGCCCTGCCCTTGCCCGCCGGCCTCGACCTCGTGGACGGCCCCGACGAGAGCGATGACGGCGAGGAGATCGTCGACGAGGCGCTGGTCGACTCGCCCGACAAGCTCTACTTCCGCATCGGCGAGGTGGCCCAGCTCGTCGGCGTGGACGCCCACGTGCTGCGGTACTGGGAGTCCGAGTTCCGCATGAAGCCGCGCCGCAGCCCGAGCGGCCAGCGGCTCTACCGGCGCTCCGACCTCGCAAAATTCCTGCGGATCAAGTCCTTGCTGCACGACGAGGGCTACACCATCGCCGGCGCCCGCAAGGTGCTCACCGGCACCTTGGGCGCGCCCACCGTCGACCCCTCGCGCTTGAAGGCCGCGCTGGAGCGGGTTCGGGTCCTCCGCCGGCTGATTCGAGAAATTCAGGACGAACTAGACCTCGACAACCAGACCTGACTTGTTATAAGAGGCGGGTCGAAAGCGGCTGACGCCGCTGGAGCGCATCCTCGCACGCCTCACGCGTTTAGGGGACCCCATGCGTTCCCCACCTTCGGGTGGCCAGACCACACGTCGGGGAGTAGCGCAGCCTGGTAGCGCACCTGAATGGGGTTCAGGGGGTCGCAGGTTCGAATCCTGTCTCCCCGACTTTCGAAAGGCCAGCCTTCGGGCTGGCCTTTCTTCGTCTGGGAGACAGGATTCGACGCTGCCGCGGCTCGTCGGCGCGAAGCCCACCCGCCCCCGCCCGGCGACCGCTAGCCCCTGTCGCACCGAATTTGCCTCCCCCTCCGCCTCGCCACCCGACTCGATCGGCTTAGCTGCGAGTCGGGAC
>JAEUKK010000142.1 GCA_016792625.1 Deltaproteobacteria bacterium
GTTTCCAAAGGGGGGCCTTTGCGGGCTGGCGCGCGGCGCTGCCATGCGCCGCGCGAAGCCTGCCCGCTGGCCCCACTTTGGCGGGGGATGCAAGGGGCCTCGCAGGCCCCTTGCCCGGGGGCCTGGGGGCCGGCGGCCCCCGGCATCAACGACAAGAAGGATGCTGGTGCGCGCGACCGCCGTCGTTCACACGAGGAGCCCCGCATCGCAGACAAGCGCCGAGAGGAGCGAACTCGAAAAGAGCAGGCGGCCGCGCCGCACCTGTTCCCCGTGGCACACCGGCGCGGAGCAGCGGCGCCGGGCACCGCCTCGTGGCGGCAGGCCGACCGGAGGGGGGATTGCGGCGAGCGCCGAGAGGAGCGAACTAGAAAAGAGCAGGCGGCCGCGCCGCCCTTGTTCCCCGTGGCACACCGGGGAGGAGCGGCGGCGCCGGGCGCCGCCTCGCGGCGGCAGGCCGACCGGAGGGCGGGCCCGCGGGCCCGGTCGCGCAGCGACCAAGGCGCGCAGCGCCGCGCCCGCAGGGGGGCCGACGGCGGCCCCGCCGCCGGGCCGCCCAAGGCCGGGCTAGGCTCGGGTCGACGGAGGTCGCCATGTCCGCGCTCACCCAAGAACGGCGCCTGAGCTATGCCGAGTACCTCGCGCTCGAGCTCGAGACCGGCGTCAAGCACGAGCTCTACGACGGCGTCGCCCTGGCCATGGCCGGGGGCTCGGTGGCCCACGCGCGCCTGGTCGGGAACGCCTACGCCGAGCTGCGGGCGGCCCTGCGCGGCCACCCCTGCCGCGCCGCGGGCTCGGAGCAGAAGCTCTTCTTGACCGAGGCCGGGCTCACCACCTACCCCGACGCCGCGGTCTTCTGCCCGCCGCTGACCCGCGCCCCCCACGATCAGCACGCCCTGACCGGGCCGACCGTGATCGTCGAGGTGCTCTCGCCCAGCACCGAGGCCTACGACATGAGCGAGAAATTCCACCTCGCCGCGCGTGAGCCCAGCCTCAAACACTACGTGCTCATCGATCAGCACAGCGTGCTGGTCGAGCATCGCTGGCGCGACGCCGACGGCGGCTGGCGGCTCGCGGTGCTCGGCCCGGGCGAGGCCCTGCAGCTGCACGCGCTGGGCGTCGCGCTGCAGATTGACGCGCTGTACGAGGATGTGCACGAGGTGATGGAGCCGCGGCGGCCCGGCTGGGGGCGCCCGCTGACCGAGGGGGACGGCCCCGGCCACCGGGGATAGGCGCCCGCCCGGAGGCACCATGCGGTTGCTGAGCGCGAGCGGGGTCGAGAAGTCGTATGGCGACCGCCACATCCTCCAGGGCTGCGACCTGCACGTCAACCTCGGCGACCGGGTCGGCTTGGTCGGCCCCAACGGCTCGGGCAAGTCGACCCTGCTCAAGGTGCTGGTCGGCGAAGAGCGGCAGGACCACGGCGCCGTCGAGCGCGCCGGCCTGCTCGGCTACCTGAGCCAAGAGCCCATCCTGCCTGGCGAGACCGTCGGCGAGGCCATGGACGAGGCCATCGCTTGGCACGCCGCCTTGTTGGCCGACTATGAGCAGGCCATGTCGGCCGGCGACGAGCGCGCCGCCGCCCGCTGCGCCGACCGCATCGAGCTGGCCGGCTGGACGGTCGACCACAAGGTCGCCGCGATGATGGACCAGCTGCAGTGCCCGCCGCGCGAGGCCCCGCTCAGCCGCCTCTCGGGTGGGGAGCGGCGGCGCCTCGCCTTGGCCCGATCGCTGCTCGCCTCGCCCGAGCTGCTCGTGCTCGACGAGCCCACCAACCACCTCGACGCCGACACCATCGAGTGGCTGCAGGCCTGGCTGCTGGGCTTTCGCGGCGCGCTGCTCTTGGTCACCCACGACCGCTACCTGCTCGAGGCCGTCGCGAACCGCGTGGTCGAGGTCGAAGAGGGCAAGACCGTGGCCTATGAGGGCAGCTACGCCGACTACCTGCTTGAGCGGGCCGAGCGCCAGACCGCCCTGGCCAAAGAGCGCGACCGGCACGCCAACCTGCTCGCCCGCGAGGCCGAGTGGGCCAGCCGCAGCCCCGCCGCCCGCTCGGTCAAACAAAAGGCCCGCCTCAAGCGCCTCGACGATCTGAAGGCCGTGCCGCTCGCCAAGACCGAGCTCGAGGTCAAGCTCGACCTGCGCTCGGGTGTGCACCGCGGCGGCGCCCTGCTCGAGCTGCACCACATCCACCACGGCTTTGGCGCCCGCCAGCTCATCAAAGACCTGCACCTGGTCGTGCAGCCGGGCGACCGGCTCGGGATCATCGGCCCCAACGGCGTGGGCAAGTCGACCCTGCTGCAGGTGGTCGCCGGCACGCTCAAGCCGCAGCGCGGCGAGCGCGCCGTGGCCCCGCGGGTGCAGGTGGCCGTGCTCGACCAGGCCCGCAGCGGCCTGCCGCTGGATGAGACCGTGTGGGAGGCCGCCGGCGGCGGCAACGACCAGGTCATCGTGCACGGCCGGCCCGTGCACGTGGCGAGCTTCCTCGAGCGCTTCGCGTTCACCCGCACCAGCCACGAGCAGCGGGTCTCGACCCTGTCGGGTGGTGAGCGGGCGCGGCTGCTCATGGCCCGGCTGATGCTCAAGGGCGCCAACCTGCTGCTGCTCGACGAGCCGACCAACGACCTCGACCTGCACACCCTGCGCATCCTCGAAGAGGCGCTGCTCGACTTTGACGGCGCCGCCGTGGTCATCACCCACGACCGGGCTTTTCTCGACCGGGTCTGCACCGCGGTGCTGGCCTTTGAGCCGGCCGAAGATCCGCTCGCCGCCGCTGAGGTCATCCAGTACGCCACCCGCACCCAGCACCTCGAGGCCCTAGCCCGCAAAGAGGCCACCCGCGCCGCCGCGGCCGCCCAAGCCGCGGCCAAGGCCAACAAGCCGGCGGCCGCCGCCAAGGCAACCCCGGCGGGCATCAGCCTGCCCCCGAGCCGCAAGGGCCTGAGTTTTAAGGAGAAGCAGGAGCTCGACGCCCTGCCCGCCCAGATCGAGGCGGCGGAGGAGGCCCAGGCCACCCTCGCCGCCCGCATGTCTGACCCGGCGACCTACCAGCGCCCGGCCGCCGAGCTGACCGCCCTGCACGCCGAGGTCGAGAAGATCAGCGCCAAGGTCGAGGCGCTCTACGCCCGGTGGACCACGCTGGAGGAGCGGGCCTGAGCCCGCGCAAGCTCAGGAGCCGCTCGACCCGCTCGACCCGCTCGACCCGAAAGCAGCCCGCCGCAGGCGATCATTGATCGCCGCGCCCAAGCCGAGCTCGGGCGCCAGCTCGGCGATGAGCAGGTCGACGCCCGCGAGGTCAAGGGCCCGCAGCTCGGCGTAGAGGCGCTGGGCGTAGCCGGCGAGGTCACCGCCGCTGCGCAGGGTGGCCACCCGCTGCCCCGCCGCGCGCAGGGGGGCCGCCTCGGCATCGGGGTCGGCGGCCAGCCGCAGGGCGGTGCGCGGCGCGTAGTGGGCGGCCAGGGCGCCCGGCGCCCGGCGCGCCCCCGTCGGCAGGGGCGTGGGCGGGCGCCCGCGGGCGGCCAGGGCCTCGACCAGGGCCTCGGCGGACAGGCCGCCGGGACGGAGCAGCGCCGGGCCCGCGGGGTCGCAGAGGTCGAGGATGGTGCTCTCGACGCCAACCTCGCAAGGGCCGCCGTCGACGATGAGCAGGTCAGGGCCGAGCTCGGCCCGCACATGCGCCGCCGTGGTCGGGCTCACCCGCCCAAAACGGTTGGCGCTGGGCGCGGCCAAGCCGCCCCCCGCCGCGGCGATGAGCGCGCGGGCCAAGGGGTGGGCCGGCACCCGCAGGCCGACCGTGTCCATGCCGCCGGTGACCTCGTCGGGCACGCCCGAAGCGCGGGGCACCACGAGGGTCAGGGGCCCCGGCCAGAAGTGGGCCGCCAGCGCGTCGAGGGTGGCCCCGCCGTCGGGCAGGCGCCCGCGATCCACCCAGGCCTCGACCTCGGACGCCTCGGCGAGGTGCACGATCAGCGGGTGATCGACCGGCCGGCCCTTGGCCGCGAAGATCTGCCGCACCGCCAGGGGCTCAGAAGCCCGCGCCCCGAGGCCATAGACGGTCTCGGTGGGGAAGGCGACCAGCTGGCGGGCGCGCAGGGCGGCGGCGGCCGCGGCGAGCGCGGAGGGGTCGGCGGGCACGGGGCACCTCAGGGGCGGCGGACGGCCCGGCTGGTAGCGCGCCTGCGCCGCGCCGTCCCGCACCGCTGAAGCTGTCGGCGGGCAGGCCCTTTCGAGGGCGCCTTCCCAGCGGGGCCCGGGGGCGCGCTATGCTCCACCCCCGTCCGCTCGGGGAGTCCGGTGCCCACCTCCGATCCAGCCCAGCCGCCCGTCCCGCGCTCCCCCGAAGACGCCCCGCCCGCGCCCGAGGCGCCCGGGGCCGAGGCGCGCGCCGCCCTTGAGGCCGTCGAGGCCGTCGAGGCGGTGGTCGACCAGCTGCCGCCTGACCCGCAGGTCGGCGACGCTCCGCTCGAAGCGACCCTGGCGGCGACGCTCTCGTCCTTGGCTGGGCTCGACGGCCCGGGCCTCGAGGGCGCGGTGCGGGTCGCTGGCGCCCGGGTCGGCGCCGCGCCGGCAGCCCCTCCCCAAGGCCAAGGCCCGCTCGACCCCACCGCCCCCACGCTCGAGCAGGTCGCCGCCCCCACCGGGGCCCGCGCCGGCCGCGCCAAGGCTGTTGTCGCCGAGAGCAGCGAGCTCGACGCTGTGCTCGATGAGAAGCCGGCCCGCGCGGCGGGCGGGGCTGGCCCCGATGACCTGCGCCTCGACGACGCCCTGCGCGTCGAAGGCGGCCGGCTGCGCGCCCCGCCGCCCACCTCCCCCGCGCCCCCGGGCAGCCTCGACCCCGAGGCCCCCGGCCTCGACGCCCTCGACCAGCTCAGCGGCGGCCGGCTCGGCGCCGCGGCCCCGCCCGACGAAGCGGCTGAACCCGAAGAAGACCCGCTGGCCAAGGTCGAGAAGCCGGCCCGCCCGGCCCCGGCCGGCGCCTCGCCGATCGAGCTCTACGGCCACCCCACCCGCGAGGCCGACCCCCGCGGCGACGGCCCGCCCCCCGACGCCGGCTTCGAGTGGCCGGGAAAACCCGCCACCGACGCCGGTGAGCGCCTGTCGATGGGGCCTGTGCCCCAGGGCGAGGGCCCGAGCAAGCTTGAGGCGGTCGGCCAGCCCACCGCCGAGGCCAGCGAGCGCGTGCCCCTGCGCCCCGGCCCCAAGGCCGAGCCCGGCCCCGGCGGCGGCCCCGCGCCCTCGACCGAGGCCGCCGACCGGCTCTCCTTGGTCGAGCTGCCCGCCGCGCTCAAAGAGCCGAGCCCCATCGAGGGCTACGGCCAGCCCACCGAAGACGCGGGCGAGCGCGTGCCCCTGCGCCTCAACCCGCCCGCCGAGGTCGGCCCCGGCGGCGGCCCCGCGCCCTCGACCAAGGCCGCTGACCGCCTCTCGCTGGTCGAGCTGCCCGCCGCCCTGAAAGAGCCGAGCCCGCTCGAGTCCTACGGCCGCCCCGCGCCCGACGCCGCCGAGCGCGTGCCGCTCATCGAGCTGCACGCCGCGCTCAAAGAGCCGAGCCCGCTCGAGTCCATGGGCAGCCCGGGCCGCGACGCCAGCGAGCGGGTGGTGCTGCGCGACCAGGCCCCGGCGGGCGAGGGCCCGAGCCCGATCGAGGGCTATGGCCAGCCCGCCCGCGCCTCGACCGAGCGGGTGGCCCTGGTCGAGCTGCCCGCCGAGCAGGGCGGCCCGAGCCCGCTCGAAGGCTACGGCCGCCCCGCCGCCGACGCCGCCGAGCGCCTGCGCGCCGCCGAGGTGGGCCCCGGGCCAGCGGCCCCCTCGCCGCTCGAGAGCGTGGGTCAGCCGGGCAAAGACGCCGCAGAGCGCGTCATCCTCACCGACGAGGCGCCCGCCCCCGAGGGCCCCTCGGCGGTCGAGGGCTATGGCCAGCCCAGCCGCCTCGCCGCCGACCGCCTGCCGCTGGTCGAGCAAGACGAGGCGCCCGCTGGCCCCTCTCCGCTTGAGGGCATGGGCAGCCCCAGCCAAGATGCCGCGCAGCGCGTCATCCTCATCGAGCAGCCCGCCGCTCCCACCGGCCCCTCGCTGCTTGAGGGCATGGGCTCCCCCAGCCAAGACGCCGCAGAGCGCGTCATCCTCGTCGAGCAGCCCGCCGAGCCCGCCGGCCCCTCGCTGCTTGAGAGCATGGGCTCCCCCAGCCAAGACGCTGCGCAGCGCGTCATCCTCGTCGAGCAGCCCGCCGATCCAGCGGGCCCCTCTCCCCTCGAGGGCCTGGGCCAGCCGCGCCCCGACGCCGCCGAGCGCGTGCAGCTCACCGATCAGGCCGCTCCGCCCGACGAGGGCTCGCGGGTCGAGGCCTATGGCCACCCCGCCCGCGACGCCGCCGAGCGCGTGCCGCTCGCCGATCAGGCCGCTCCGCCCGATGAGGGCTCGCGGGTCGAGGCCTACGGCCACCCCGCCCGCGACGCCGCCGAGCGCGTGCAGATCACCGATCAGGCCCCGGCGCCCGACGAGGGCTCGCGGGTCGAGGCCTATGGCCACCCCGCCCGCGACGCCGATGAGCGCATCGCCATGCGCCCCGATGCGCCGCCCGCCGAGCAGACCGCGCTCGAGGGCCTGGGGGGCGCGCCGCGCACCGACGCCGCCGAGCGGGTCGAGGTCAGCGCCGGCTACATCGACGGCCCCTCGGCCACCGGCCCGCTCGAGGGCTACCGCGACCCCTCGGGCCAAAAGATCGACCGGGTCGATCTTCACCCCGACGACGAGCCGGCGCCCAACGACACCTTGGGCGCGCTCGGCGCCCCCTCGGCCCGCCGCGCCGACCGCCTGCGCCGCGTGGACGAGCCTGAAGACGAGCCTCCCGCCAGCCTCGACGCGCTGGGCGAGCCCTCGCCCCAGGCCGACGACCGGGTCGAGCTCTTCGGCCCCGCCGACCCCAAGCTGCCCGCCAGCACCATGGAGCAGGCCGCCCAGGCCTCGCGCCAGCGGGGCGACCGGGTGGGCGCGCCGACCGCCGAAGAGCTGGCCATCGCCGCCGCCGCGGCCAGCGAGCTCCGCCTCTCCACCAACCGCGAGGACCGCCTCGGTCGCCCCGACGACCAAGACCTCCCCCTGTCCACGTTGACCGGCCTCGAGAGCCGCTCCTTGATGGAGGCCGGCCGCCTCACCGCCCGCGAGCACCGCCCGGCGGCCTACGACAACCCCAACGGCCTCGACGCGGTGATGCCCCACGCCGGCCTGCGCGGCGTCGACCGCATGCGCATGCCCGAGGCCGACGAGGACCTGCCCGTCGACCCGGCGCTCATCGGCCGCGTGCCGGTCATGCCCGAAGAGATCGAGCTGTGGGGTGATCTGCCGCCGAACGAGCGGGTCGGCGCCTGCGGTGAGCCCCGCCGCCGCCTCGGCGAGCGCACCCACCACCGCCTCGACTTCCGCTTCCAGCGCTACGAGCTGCTCACCGTGCGCCGCGCGGTCTACGACTGCCCACTCTGCCCCGACGAAGAGCCGGTGGTGGCCACGAGCCCGCGCTTCCTCGCCGGGGGTGTGCCCGTGGGCAACGGCCTGCTGGCCCAGCTGGTGGTCGCGCGCTTCGGCGACCACGGCAACCTCAGCGAGCTCGCCAACTCGATGAGCCGCTACGGCTTGGTCATCGAGGCCGACAAGCTCGACAGCGCCACCCGCAAGGCCGCCGCCGCGGTGCAGCCGATCATCGCGGCCATCCGGGCCGAGGTGAACGAGGCCAAGCGCGTGCACATCGACGCCCGCGGCCTGCCCACCCGCCGGCCGGGCCCCCAGCGCGACATCATCGGCGAGCTCTTTTGCGTCAGCGCCGATGATCAGCTCTACTGGGCGATCAAAGAGCCCGCCCAAGGTGGCGACCCCGGCAGCCCCGACCCGACCGAGGGCGCGGGCGGCCGCAAGGTGCGCGAGGGCGAGGTGGCCTGGAACCTGCTGCGCGACAAGCTCGGGTGGAGCCGCGAGGGCCGCTGGGGTGGCCTGCGTCACCGCCTGACCGTGGCCCTGATCACCGACCCGCAGCGGGCGGCCTACGGGCTGTTCTTGGTCGGGGCGCTGGGCCAAGCCGCTGGGCCCTCGGGTGACAAGGCCGATCTGGCGACCCGCCAGCGCGCGCTGAAGACCTGGCTCGACGAGCAGCAGGCGGCGATGGACAGCCCGAGCACCGCGACGGCCCGGGCGGTCAGCTACGCGCTGCAGCTCTGGCCGCAGCTGCGCTACGTCGATGAGGCCGGCCGGCCGGTCGACGAGGGCGAGCCGCGGCGCTTCCCCAAGGCCTGGACCGCCCAGTGGGATCTGCAGAGCACCGCCGACCGCGAGGCCTTGACGACGTGGTGCACGCTGATCGGGTGCTGCCGCCGCCTCGGCCTGCGGCCCTGGGAGTACCTCTACGAGCTGTTTGAGGCCGTGGCCAACGACGCGATGCGCGAGCCCGCCGCCTGGACCCCGCGGGCCTGGGCCAAGGCCAGCGGCGCTTAGGCCGGCTGGGCCCAGCCCGGGGTGTCGCGGAACCAGGCCGCGTTCTTCTGGTTCTCGCGGCACTCGACCGCCTCGCACCAAGCCCGGCCGCCGTGCAGCTCGAGCAGCAGGGCGTTGGCCTGCGCCCAGGCGAGGCGGGCGCAGTACTCCATGCTCACCGAGGGCAGCACGCGCAGGGCGGCGGCCCCGCGGGCCTCGAGCGCCCGGAAGGTGGGCAGCTCGGGGTCATCGTCGCAGAGCAGCAAGGTGTGGTCGAACCAGTGCTCGAGCCAGGCCTTGAGCGGCTTGAGGCCGCCGAAGTCGACGATGAAGTGGGTGTCGGTCAACGCCCGCGCGGCGAACTCAAAGTGGAAGCTGCGCGAGTAGCCGTGCACAAAGGCGCAGTGGCTGTCGTCGCGCCACTGGCGGTGGGCGCAGGGCAGGTCGTGGAAGGTCTTGGTGCTGCGAAACAGCGCGGGGGACGTCAACCCCGGCGGAAAAGGCACGGTGGCGGGCAGGGTCGCGGGCGGGCGGGGCATGGGGCCTCCACAGGGGGGAGGGCCGGCTAGCGCGCCGCGGCCCGGCCGGGGAGCTGCGCGGGCGCAGGGCCCGGTCCGGCGCCCGCCCGCGCAAGAGGCGCCTGTGGGGCGGCCTGCCCGTCGTGGAGGCGATAGCCGGCGGGCGACCCGCGCCTTCGACCCGCGCGGCTGGAGGCGGAATGAACGGCGGTGAACGGGTGGCAGAGGTGCTGCGGCGCCACGGGGTGCAGTTCCTGTTCACGCTGGTGGGCGGCCACATCTCGCCCATCTTGGTGAGCGCAAAGAAGGCGGGCATCCGCGTGATTGACGTGCGGCACGAGGTGAACGCCGTGTTCGCCGCCGACGCGGTCGCCCGCATGACCGGCGTGCCCGGCGTGGCGGCGGTCACCGCCGGCCCCGGCGTGACCAACACCATCACCGCGATCAAGAACGCCCAGATGGCCCAGGTGCCGCTGGTGCTGCTCGGCGGGGCCACCGCGACCATCCTGCGCGGCCGCGGCTCGCTGCAAGACATCGACCAGATGAGCCTCATCCAGCCGCACGTGAAGTGGGCCGCCCGGCCCGACCGCCTGCGCGACGTGGTGCCGGCCCTCGAGAAGGCCTTCGAGATCGCCCAAGAGGGCGTGCCCGGGCCTGTCTTCGTCGAGATCGCCGTCGACCTGCTCTACGACGAGAAGACCGTCCGCGAGTGGACGGCCGCCAAGACCGACAAGCCCAACAAAACCGCGATGGAGAAGGTGCAGTCGGCCTACATCAAGGCCCACCTGACCAGCACCTTCGCGCTGTCGGACAGCCCCAAGTTCGTCGACCCGCCCCAGGCCGCCCCGCGCGCGCCGGCGGGCAGCGCGCTCAAGAAGGCCGCGTCCCTGCTCAACGGCGCCAAGCGGCCGCTGATGGTGCTGGGCAGCCAAGCCATGCTGCGCCCCCAGCGCGTGGCCGAGCTGGTCGCCGCCGTCGAGCGCATGGGCGTGCCGGTCTACCTCTCGGGCATGGCCCGCGGCCTGCTCGGCGCCGATCACCCGCTGCAAAAGCGCCACCAGCGGCGCAAGGCGCTCAAAGAGGCCGACGTGGTGCTGCTGGCCGGCGTGCCGGCCGACTTCCGCCTCGACTACGGCAGCCACATCAACCGCTGCAAGGTCATCGGCGTCAACCTCAGCGAAGAAGACCTGGTCAAGAACCGCAAGCCCGAGCTCGGCCTGCTCGCCGACCCGCACACCACCCTGGTCGCGCTGGCCGCGCTCGTGCAGCGCGGCGGGCAGCTCGGCGAGTGGGTGGCCGCCCTCGACAAACGTGAGGCCGAGCGCGAGGCCGAGATCGACAAGATGGCCGAGGACCGCACCCGCTACTGCAACCCGCTCGAGGTCTGCCGGGCGGTCGAGGCCCACCTCGCGCCCCGCAGCGTGATGGTCGGCGACGGCGGCGACTTCGTGGCGACGGCCAGCTACATCGTCAAGCCGCGCGGCCCGCTGGGCTGGCTCGACCCGGGCGTCTTCGGCACGCTCGGCGTGGGGGCCGGTTTTGCGCTGGGCGCCAAGCTGGTGCGCCCCGACGCCGACATCTGGCTGCTCTGGGGCGACGGCGCGGCGGGCTTCTCGCTCATCGAGCTCGACACCTTCGCCCGCCACGGCGCGGCGGTCATCGCGGTGGTGGGCAACGACGCGGGCTGGACCCAGATCGAGCGCGACCAGGTCGTCATTTTGGGCGATGACGTGGCCTGCCGCCTCACCCACATGGACTACCACGTGGTCGCCGAGGCCTGCGGCGGCGAGGGCCTGCTGGTCAGCGCCCCCGACGCCCTGCCCGAGGCCTTCGACCGCGCGCTCGAGCGCAGCCGCGCGGGCAAGCCGGTGCTGATCAACGCGCTCATCGGCAAGTCCGACTTCCGCAAGGGCAGCATCTCGATGTGAGCCGGCGGGGCGCCTCGCGGGGGCGCGCCCCCGCGACCGCGTGCGGCCGGGGGTTCGCCGCTGCGCGGCTCCGTCGGCCCGGGGCCGACCGCCTGCGGCGCCCCTCTGCCCGCTGGCGCGGTGTGGGTGAACGTGGGTCACGCGGCGCCGGGTGCCCATCGAAGCAACATCGCCCACGGGGCCTCACTGGGGACACCGATGTACATCAGCAAACTTGAGCTTCGGAACATTCGGGGAGTGGGAGCTCGCGGCTTGGTCCTGGATCTCGCACGCACCGGGTCCCCCAGCCATAGTTCACACGCGGGATGGACGGTAATCGCCGGGTCCAATGGCGCCGGCAAGACCACGTTGCTGCAGGCGATGGCCGCCACTCTGCTCGGCGGAACGGGGACGAACTGGCTATTTCGCCCAGAGGACCGCCGGGATTGGATCTACCAGCGAGGTCGAAAGGCGGCCTTGTCAGACCTTGGCACCACCTGCGCGTGGATCGAGCGCGTGCCATCAGACGACGACGCGGCTCCGCGGGAGCAAACCGTGGCGCCGGTGCCCCTGCGCGTCGTTTGGCCACGTGACCACTCTTGGGTTCGTGAGCTTCCGCCAGAGGGCGAGCACTCGACGCTCCTCCACCAGTTCTGGAACGCGGCGGCGTGGGGCACCACGCCGGCTGGCTGGATGTTTGCAGCGTACGGGCCACATCGAAGCAACCGCCAAAGTTCGCCCGACTCGGCTTCACTGCTCCGCGGCCCCCCGCGGTCAGCCGCCGTCGTGACCCTGTTTCGACAAGACGCCGGACTTGAGGGCGTCAACGGCTGGCTCATCGACCTGGAGCTCCGAGCAGCGCGCCGCCAAGGCGCGGCAGCCGCGGCGGTTCGGGATGGTGTACTTCGACTGTTGGGCGATGGGCTTGTCGAAGCGAACAAACGAACCCAGTTAAAGGTCGAGGCCGACGGTTTGCACGTGCGCTGGGGCGCTGGGTGGCGGCCGATCCGTCAACTCGGCGATGGCTTTTACTCCACCCTTGTGATGGTCGCCGACATTTTGATGCGCGTCGACCAGTTCCGGCCAGGTCGACTGCTGGAGGAGATCCAGACTTGGCCGTCGACACCCGACTTCATTCCGGCGCTGAATATGTCGGGCGTCGTCGTGATCGACGAGCCAGAGGGTCACCTCCACCCCGACCTGCAGCAGCGGCTCGGCTTTTGGCTCAAACAGCACTTTCCGAAGCTCCAATTCATTGTCACCACCCACAGCCCGCTCATCTGCCAGGCCGCAGAGCCTGGTGGGCTGTTTCGGATGCCGAAAACCGGGGCGATTGAGGCCGTGGACTCCGAAACTTGGGCCCGGGTCGTCAACGGCACCCTCGACACCTCTGTGACGAGCCACCTGTTCGACCTAAAGAGCGCCGAGTCGGATCGGGCAGCGAAGCAAAGGCGTCGCTTGGCCGAGCTGATGATCAAGTGGCGCCGCGAAGGACTGAGCCCTGACGAGCAAGCCGAGCAGCAAGGCCTGTCGGCGCGCCTCCCCACAGAGCCGTCCTACCAGCTCGATACGCTCGTTCAGGGACTGCTTCGCCTATGAGGGCGCTGTCCCGAACCCCGGTCGCACAGCTACCGAGGGGTCTCCATGTTCAACTTGTGAAGCAGGGCTCGCGAATACGCCAGCTACGTACACACCAGTTGCGGGCAGCAGCCGCCGACAAAAACTGGGGCAACGCTGGTCGGAAGCAGTTGATGCGCGCATTGATCAACATGAATGCGGGCCATGATCGGTGCATGTACTGCGAGTACAGCGAGGCAGGTACGGTTGATCACTTCTGCCCGCGCGCGCGCGACCCCAACCAGACTTTTCACTGGCGCAACCTGATCCTGGCATGTGGACGTTGCCAGGCTGCGAAAGGTGATCGGTTCAACAAAGAGCTGCTCAACCCGGCACGCCACGGTTACACGCCGTCCGACCACTTCGAGCTTGAATCGGATACCGGAGAGTTCGTCCTCCTCTCGGCTGAATCAAAGTCAACCAACCAAATTATTCGATGGGAACGGGACATTCTCGTTAGGAGCAGAAGAGCAACACTCCAAAGCTACCAAGCAGCGATCATCGCATACGCCGAGGCGATCAATGTAAGGAACACCGCCTCGAGTCAAAAGGCGGTCCAGTGGGCTCGCGATTTGCCTCACCCCACGGTATTCGATTGGATCATCCATTGGTGCCTCCAGGGTCCCCCAGCCCAGGGTCCAGATCCCCTTGACCCGAGGGTGCGCTCGGCGGTGGCCGCCCACCCCGGGATTCGCACTTGGCTGTGAGCGGGCCGGCGCCCCCTCCCGGTGCGCGCGCCGGCCCCCGCCGATAGGCCGCCCCGGTGGAGGCGCCCGTGGGGACCGACGCAGACCTCGTCATCGTGGGCGGCGGGCCCGCGGGCCTCACGCTGGCGCTCGGGCTGCTGCGCCGTGACCCGGCCTGGGCGCGGCGCCTTCTGCTGGTCGAGAAGGCGCACTACCCGCGCGAGAAGTTGTGCGCGGGGGGCCTGGGTGAGCGCGGCTGGTCGATCTTGGGCCGGCTCGGCGTGGTGCCCGAGGTGCCCGCGGCGCTGGTGGGCGGGATCAGCGTGTGCAGCGCGCTGGGGCACCACATCGCCCGGCCGGGGCTCTGCGGGCGGGTGGTGCGCCGGGTCGAGCTCGACGCGGCCTTGGCCGACGCGGCGCGCCTGGCGGGCCTGCGGATCATCGAGGGCTGCGCGGTCAAAGAGGTCGACGAGGTCGCGGAGGGCTGTACGCTGCAGACCAGCATCGGCGAGGTCAAGGCCGGCGTGGTCATCGGCGCAGACGGCGTCGGCAGCGTGGTGCGCCGCAGCATGGGCCTGGACGGCGGCGGCCTGCGGGCCCAGGTGCTCGAGGTCGACACCCCGCGGGTGGCGGCTGACCTGCCCGCCGACCTCATCCACTTCGACGCCAGCGATCGAAGCTACGCCGGCTACATCTGGGACTTCCCCACGCCCATCGACGGCGAGCTGCGCATGTGCCGCGGGATCTACGTGCTGAACGTCAAAGGCGGCGAGGCGGATGGGGTGCCCAGCGGCGATGGCCACAAGCTGGTCGAGCTGCTCGGCGCCTACCTCGCCGCCCGCGGCCTTCACATCGCCGACTGCCGCCACAAGCGCTTCGGCGAGCGCGGCTACGCGCCCGCCGGGCCGGTGGCCACCGCCCGCCGCATGTTGGTCGGCGAGGCCGCGGGCATCGACCCGATCACCGGCGAGGGCATCGCCCAGGCCATCGAGTACGGCGCCCGGGCCGCCCGGCTCCTCCACGAGGCGGGCGTCGAGGCCGCGCCCGCCGCTTGGCAGGCCCGCTTGCGCGGCAGCCGCCTCGGCTGGGACCTCTGGGTGCGCAGCCGCGCGGTGCCCTGGTTTTATGGCCGCAGCCGGCCCCGCCTAGAGGCCGCCTTCGCCGCCGCGCCGCGCATGTTGCTGGCCGGCGCCCGCCACTGGGGCGCCCTGCCCCAGCGCTGGGGGCAGGTGGGCTTAGGCCTCGCCGAGGGTGGCCTCGGCTACCTGCGCGGCCCGCGGCCCATGCTGCAAGGCAGCGAAGCCGCCCCGGCGGCCCGGTGAGCAAGCCTGAGGCCCATGCTGCGATGCGGCGCAGATTCGCGAGCTTGACCCGCAGCGCGCCGCTCTGGGCGGCGGCCCTGCTCGTGGCCTGCCCCGGCCCGCCCCAGATCGCCCCGCTGCCCGACACGGCGCTCGCCGCATTGCAGCATGACCTCGACCTGGGCCTGCCGCCGCCGGCGGGCGACCCGCTGTGGGTGGTCGGCCCGGAGCGCGCGGGCCCCGAGGGCGTACGGGTGAGCCCGGTGCGCCTCAGCCTGGTCGAGGGCTGGGAGCTCACTGGCGCGCTGTTCTCGCCGGCCGCGCCCGTGCCCGGCGCGGCGGTGCTGGTCTCGCACGGCCACTTCGGCCAAGGCAAGAGCGGCGCTGAAGCCCAAGAGATCGCCTGGCGCCTCGCGGCCCACGGCGCGCTGGTGCTGAGCGTCGACAGCCCCGGCGAAGAGGAGGGCGCGCTGCCCCAGCGCCTCATCCACTTGGAGGGCGGCGCGCATGGCCGTGCCCTGCTGCGGGCCGGCGGCGCCTCGGCCCTAGGGCTGCAGCTCGCCGGCCTGCGCCGCGGGATCGACGCGCTGGCCGCCCGCGGCGCGACGCGCATCGGGCTGACCGGGGCCTCGGGCGGGGCGGTGCTGTCGTTTTATGGCGGGCTGCTCGACCCGCGGGTGAGCGCGGTGGCCTTGGCCAGCCCCCCGCCGATCCCCCGCGAGGCGCGCGGCGGCGGCTGCCTCTGCGACCAGGTGCCCGGCCGGCCCGGCCCCGACCCGCACCTGCTGGCCAGCCTGCGCGTGCCCGCCCTCTGGCTGCTCGACCACCGCGGCCCGCCGCCCGAGGGCCTTGGGCCACAAGCCGAGGTCATCGAGAGCGACGGCCCACACAGCTACACCGCCGAGATGCAAGAAGGGGCGCTGCGCTTCTTCGGCACACACCTCGGGCTGCGCGGCGGCCCGCTAGGCCCCGCCGCGGGGATGGACCTCGCCGGGCCGCCGCTGCCCGCCGACGCGCCGGGCCTCGCCGACCTGCCCTTGCGCCCGCCGGTGGCCTGGGATCCGGACGCGCAGGCGCTCGAGGGCTGGGGTGCGCCCGTGGTCGAGGCCCGCTGCGTGGGCGCGGGCCCGACCGTGCTGGTCGTGGGCCTGCCCGCAGACGCCGAGGGCGCGCGCCTGGACGCCCTGCGCGCCGCGGGCCTGCGCGCCTGCGCCCTGCGCGTGCCCGAGGACGAGGGGGCCGAGGCCGAGGCCGAGCTGCGCGGCCGCCCCTGGGTGGCCCGCCAGGCTGCTGCGCTGCAGCATGCTGCGTCGCAGCATGGGGCGGTCGCGGTCTGGGCCGCGCGGGCCTGGGGCCTGCCCGCCGGGCTGCTGCCCCTGCCTTGGGTGTGGGAGCAGCCCATCTGCGCCCTCAGTGAGGTCGATCCGGCGAAGGACCCGGCGTGGGTGCATACGCCAGGCGCGTGGTGGGGTGACCACGCGGCCGCGCGCTGCGCCAGGGCGCCGGTGCGGGGTAGCGACCCCGCGGTGCTAATTGGCGGCCTGCGGGCCGCTCTGGGTGGCTGAGCCAGGCTTCTTTTGTCCGGCTCCCGCCATTCACCCGTTGCGGGCTGGTTTTTCGCGGTGTCGACCTCCTTCGCGCGAGCGGGCTCAGGCTTGGGTCGGTGGGCCTCGTGGCGGTGGCGAGCTTGATCGCGCGGGCCGGTGCACTCGTGTTCGGTGATGCCGGGGGCCGCCGGCCCCCAGACCCCCAGGCCAAGGGGCCCGCGGGGCCCCTTGGATCCCCCGCCAAGGGGGGCCGCGGGCAGGCTTCGCGCGGCGCATGGCAGCGCCGCGCGCCAGCCCGCAACGCCCCCCTTTGGAAACCCCCGAGCCCGGCGCGGCCCGCTGCGGCTTTGGGCGATGAGGGGGCTCGCCGCGAAGGCCGCGGCTGATGCGGTTCGGGCGAGGTACCTAGTTCGGCGCGCGTTCGAACCGATTGGGTATCAGCTAGTCTTAGCTCGTCGCCGCGAAGGCCTCGGCTGCAGCGGGGGGTGGTGCAAACATGGCGCCAGACAGGCCTCAGCCGAAGCACCAGGCCGCGAAGAGCCCCTTGCCCTTCGGGCACGGGGCACAAACAGCCCCTTGCCCTTCGGGCACGGGGCTGGAACCTCACCTTGCCCCGCGGCAGGGGGCGGAGCGGCCGCGCAGCGGGTCGCCGGCCCCGCCGGCGACGGAGCGCAGCGACCCCGCGCAGCACCCGGCCCGGCGGCCGACGGCCGACGGGGCCGCCCCGGCTCCGGCCACGAACACCCCGCCGGCGACGGAGCGCAGCGACCCCGCGCAGCACCCGGCCCGGCGGCCGACGGCCGACGGGGCCGCCCCGGCTCAGGCCACGACCACCCGGTCGCGGCCGCGGCGCTTGGCCTCGTACAGGGCCAGATCGGCGCGCCGCAGGGTGTCGTCGAGGTCGGGCTGCGCGGGCTGCACCGCGGCGACACCCACGCTGATCGTCAGTGTGAGGGGGCCGGCCCGCGAGTGAACCGGTCGGCCGGCCACCCGGCTGCGCAGCGCCTCGGCCACCGCCTGCCCGGCGCCCAGATCGGTGTCAAGCAGCGCCACCAGCAGCTCTTCGCCCCCCCAGCGCGCGACGAGATCGCTGGCCCGCAGGCTGGCCCGCAGGCGGTGGCTGAGCTCGACGAGCGCGTCATCTCCGGCGAGGAGGCTGTGCTGGTCGTTGACCTTCTTGAAGTGGTCGACGTCGATCAGCAGCAGGCACAGCGGGCGCGGGCAACGCCGCAGGCGGCTCAGCTCGGCGTCGAGCTGCTCGCGCACAGCGCGGCGGTTGACCAGCCCGGTGAGCGGATCGGTGCGGGCGAGCTCGCGGAGCTGGGCTTGCAGGGCCTCTTGGCGCTCGAGCGCGGCCTGCAGCTCAGCGTTGACGCCCCGGAGCGCGTCGGCCGCCCGCCGCTCGTGCTCGACCTGGGCCCGCGCGGCGTCGAGCGCCGCCCGCTGCTGGGCCGACCGCAGGCGCCCCTCAAGCAGCTCGTCGAACACAAGCTGCTGCAGGTCAATGTGCTCACGCAGCGCCGCGTTGGCGGCGGCCAGCTCGCCCCGCCGCTCCTCGACCCCGGCGAGCTGCAGCAGGGCGAGCGAGCGGGTCTGCCGTGAGCCGCCGCCGCCGCGCGCCCGGTCGGCCGCCCGCAGCAGCAGGGCCCGCGCCTCGAGCAGGCGGCCCGCCTCGGCGAAGGCGATGCCCAGCAGCAGATCGTGGCGGGCGATCTGGTAGGGGTTGTTCAGCTCGGCCAGCAGCAGGTTGGCGCGCTCGTACAGCGCCCGGCCCCGCTCGAGCTGGCCCCGCTTACACGCGAGGCCGCCCTGGCCCCCGCGGCAGAGGGCCTCGAGGTAGGGCAGCCCGCCGCCGCTGAGCAGCTGCTCAGCCCGCGCGTAGTGGGCCTCTGCCTCGTCGATCTCGTCGAGGCGCTGCAGAGCGCCGCCGAGGTTGATGCAGGCCATCGCCACGCCCTGCGGGTCGCCCAGGGCCTCGAAGACCCGCAGGGCCGCGCGGGTGAAGCGGGCGTAGGGCCGCGGCTCGTCGCGCTCGCCGAAACAAAAGCCCAGGTTGAGCAGGTTGAGGCCCTCGAAGTAGGGCTCGCCCCGCTTGCGCGCGAGGTCGATCGCCTCTTCAAACAGCTCGAGCGAGCGGGTGGACTCGCCGCGGGTCGTGTAGACCCGCGCCAGATCGCTGACCAGCACCATCAACAGGTGCTCGTCGCCCGCGACCCGCAGCTCTTCTTCGAGCCGCAGCAGCACAGGCAGGGTCGTGTCGGCCTCGGCCCCCCGCGAGCGCGGCGAGACCGCGGCCACCCGCAGCGCCCGCTGCAGGCGCGCCGGCGCATCGGCGGGCAGGGCGTCGAGCTCGGCGGCGAACAGGGCCTGCGCCTCGGCCGACCGCCACCGACCCGCGAAGTAGCGCAGGGCCGCGGCGACCCCGGGCTCATCGCCGCCCGCCGCCTCGAGCCGCTGGAGCGCCTCGGCCACCGCTGGCTGGGCACCCGCCAGCCCGTCGAGCAGCGCGCGGAGGCCGGGTGAGGGGCGACCCTCACGCGGACCACCCGGCTCGGCCGAGCCCCCGCTGGAATCACCCCCCATTACCCCCCCGGCGGCGCGGACCGCTGCCGACGAAGATAGCCGCCGCGCGCCCCGGCGCAAGGGCACCCCGGCCCGACCCGCGGTCGGCGGGCGCTCAGATGAAGAAGTCGGGCACGAGCTCGGCGCCGGGGGTGACGGCGTAGGGCTCGAAGTCGACCACGCCCTCGGCCGCCAGCACCTCGTCGTCGATGAAGAAGTTGCCCGAGCAGTCGACCGCCGGGCGGGTCAAAATGGCGTGCGCGGCGTCGCCCATGATCTCAGGCGTGCGGCCGAGCGCGCACATCTCGTCGCCGCCGAGCAGGTTGCGCACCGCCGAGGTGGCGATGAGGGTGCGCGGCCAGAGGGCGTTCACGCCGACCCGGCCGCGGAACTCACCGGCCATGCCCAGCACGCACATGCTCATGCCGAACTTGGCCATGGTGTAGGCCACGTGGTTCTCGAACCAGCGGGTCTCCATGTTGAGGGGCGGGCTGAGGTTGAGGATGTGGGGGTTCGGCGAGCGCAGCAGGTGCGGCAGGGCCACCTGGCTGCACAGGTAGGTGCCGCGCGCGTTGATCTGGTGCATCAGGTCGTAGCGCTTCATCGGCGTGTCGAGGGTGCCGCGCAAAAAGATGGCGCTGGCGTTGTTCACGAGGATGTCGACGCCGCCGAAAGCCGCGACCGCTTCGTTCATCGCGGTCTGCACGCTGGCCTCGTCGCGCACGTCGCAGATCACCGGCAGGGCCTTGCCGCCGGCCGCCTCGACCTCTTGGGCCGCGGTGTAGATCGTGCCGGGCAGGGTCGGGTGGGGATCGGTGGTCTTGGCGGCGATGACCACGTTCGCCCCGTCGCGGGCGGCCCGCAGCGCGATCGACAGGCCGATGCCCCGGCTGGCGCCGGTGATGAACAGGGTGCGGCCAGCGAGGCTGCGGGTCGGCTGGTAGGTCATGAGGTCCTCAGGCGCGGAGGGGGCGACGGGTGGTCCGCACCGGAGCGGCGCAGACCGGCGGCTGCGCCGGACTATCCCGGGCGCGGGCCCTCGCGGGACGTGGACGGCGCCAGCACGGGCTAGACCCCCGCGGGGAGGCGCCGCCGCGCGCCGCCCGCCCGGAGCCCCATGCGCGCCCTCGCCCTCAGCCTCGCTCTCGCCGCCCTGCCCGCCCACGCCGCGCCACCGGTCGAGGTCGGCCCGGGGATCCACGCCGCCCAGGCCCTGCGACCGCCCGAGGGCGCCCGCCCCGGGCCCCGCGCGCGCCTGCCCGCCCCGCCCACCGAGGGCCGGCCCGCGGTCGTGGTCTACGGCTACCTCGCGTATTGGGCGGGCAGCGTTGAGACCGTGCCCTACGAGAGCCTCACCCACCTCGCCATTTTCAACGTCGATCTGCGCGCAGACGGAACCGTGGCCTTCACCGACCGCTGGACCGAGGTGGCCCCCCGCGCGGTTGAGCTGGCCGCCCCGCACGGGGTCAAGGTGCACCTGACCCTGACCTGCTTCGACGACGACGTGATGCGGGCCGTGCTGCCCAGCGCGAGCCGTCGCGCTACCTTGGTCGACCAGCTCGGTGATCTGGTCGAGGGTGCGGGCGCGCATGGCGTCTCGGTCGACTGCGAGGGCATGCCGGCCAGCCTGCGCGGCGACTTCATCAGCTTCCTCGCCGCCCTCGACGCGCGCGTGCCGGAGATCTCGGTCGCGCTGCCCTCGGTCGACTGGTCAGAGGCCTATGACTACGCCGCCATCGCCGGGATCGCCGACCAGCTCTTCATCATGGGCTATGGCTACCACTGGAGCGGCGGCGACCCCGGCCCCAACGCCCCGCTCGAGGGCGGCGCGGGCTGGCCCACCTGGTCGCTGGCCTGGTCGGTCGAGGACTACCGCGAAAAAGGTGTGCCCGACGCGCAGATCGTGCTCGGCCTGCCGCTGTACGGCCACCGCTGGCCCACCACCTCGACCGCCGTGCCCGGCGACTCCACCGGCTCGGCCTCGACCGTGGTGATGGAGAACGCCGTGCCTGAGGCCGAAGCCGCCGGCCGCTGCTGGGATGCGCACACGCTCACCCCCTACGCCCTGCCGAGCAGCCGCAGCCAGCTCTGGTACGACGACACCGAGAGCGTGGGCCTCAAGGCGGCCTGGGCGGTGGAGCAGGGCCTGGGCGGCTTCGGCTTCTGGGCCCTGGACTACGAAGGGGGAGATCCGGCCTTCTGGGCCGAGATCGACCGGGTGAGCCGCCTCGAAGATGCCGACCCGGGTGACCCGGGCGAGTCGAGCGACACCGGCGACCGGGGCGGAGAGGGCAGCGGGGCCGGCGGAGCGGGCGGCGCCGGCGAGGACGGCGGATGCGACGACGGCGCGGACGGCGCCGATCCGGACGGTTCGGACGGTTCGGACGGTTCGGGCGACACCGGCGCCGGTGAAGGTGGTCTGGGCGGCCGCTACGGCAAAGGGGTGGGCTGCGCCGCGGCGGGCCCCTTCGCCCTGCTCACCGGCCTGCCCCTGCTCGCGGGCTGGGCGGCGCGGGCCCGGCGCCGGCGGGCCGCCCGCGCCTGAGGTGGGTGGCTAGCCCAGGCGCTCGCGCAGGCGCTCGGTGCCCATGCCCCGCAGCTCGTCGTCGGGGATCTTGGAGAGGGCCCGCACCGTCGCCACGGGGTCGCGGCCCTCTTCTTGTTTGAGCGAGCGGTAGGCCTTCTCGGACACCCCGGCGGCCTCGAGCCGCGCCTTGATGCGCCGCCAGGCGGCGTCCTCGCGGTCGGACTCGAACTTCTTGCGGGCCTCGGCCAGCGCGCGCAGCTCGCGCCCGCGGCCCGCCGTCTTGAGCAGCTTGCCGAGCTGGTCGTGCACTTGGCGCGCCTGGCCGAGCGCGGGCTTGGCCTTCAGCGCGGGGCCGCCCGGCGTCTTGCGCAGGGTCTCGGCGAGCAGCGCGAGCCAGGCGCTGCCCTGGTGCCCCTCGTCGGACAACAGGTGGTCGTGAGGGTCAGGCGGAGGGGCGGCGGCAGCGGCGGCGGGCGGCTGGGCGGAGAGGCCGCTGCCGCTGAGGGCGGCGGCGAGCTGATCCCGAAGCAGGCTCATGGGGCACCGAAGCAGAGCGAGAAGAAGCGCGAGACGCGCGCGCCGCGCCTATCCGGGGGGCACCGCCGGGGCCGGAGCCGCCCGCAGCCGCCCCTGCACCCAGGCCGCGCCCAGGGGCAGCAATAAGGTGACCGCCATCGAGAACACTGCGATGCGGGGCACTCCCACGAGGCGGGTCGGGTCGCCGCCATCCAGCAGCAGGGTGCCCAAGGAGGCCCCCGCCGCCGCCCCGAGGTGCTGCACCGCCGACTGGGCCGACTGGTAGCGGGCCCGCTCAGACGCCTGGGGAACGGCCGCGAACAAGGTCTGCAGGGCCACGTTCGCGCCCGAGGTGCTGGCCATGAACAGCGGGAACAACAGGGTCGGGGGCAAGATCGGCGGCTCGATCAAGAAGGCGAGCCCGGTGGTGACGGTCAGGGCCACCGTCGCCGCCCAGTAGACCCGCATCATCCCCACCCGGTCGACCATCGGCCCGACCACCCGCAGGGTGAGGAGGGAGGCGACGCCGCCGAGCATGTAGAGCCCGCCGAGGTCGCCGCGGGGGAGGCCGAGGTTGAGCAGCACGAAGGCGGAGATGAAGGGGATGAGGGAGAAGCGCGCCAACAAGCCGGAGAAGTTGAGGGCCAGCGCCCCGAGCACCAGCGGCCGACCGAGCAGCTCGGCCAAGCCGCCGGTGGGGGCCCCGCGCTCGAGGTGGCCCCGCATCGGGGGCAGCAGCGCGCGGCTGAGCAGCCCCACCGCGAGCCCCGCCCCGGCCACCACGAGGAAAGGTGTGCGCCAGCCGCCGATGCGCGCGAGCTCGAGGCCCGCGGGCACGCCGAGCACCGAGGCGATCGAGAAGGCCCCCATCACCACGCCCATCGCCCGCCCGCGCCGCTCGGCGGGGATGAGATCGGTGACCACGGCGTAGGTCAGGGCGGTGGCCGGCCCGCCGAAGAGCCCCGCCAAGACCCGGGCGGCGAGCAGGCCGCCGAGGCCATCGGCCAGGGCCGCCACCGCGGTGCCGAAGGCCAGGCCCAGGTTGGCGAGCAGCAGGGCGTTGCGGCGGTCGAAGCGGTCGAGGAAGGTGCTGCCCAGCACGCCGGCCACCGCCGCCGCCGCGGTGTAGCTGCCGCCGATCACCCCGAGCTTGTCGGGCGCGATGCCGAGCTCGCGCGCGAAGTCGGGGCCAAGCGGCATCACCATCATAAAATCAACGATGTTGACGAACTGCACCGCCGCGAGGAGCAGCAGCACGCGCCGCTCTGCGGGGAGGAGGGCGGGCGCGGCGGACATGGAGGCTCCGGGGGGGAGGCCCCCCTAAGCCACCGGGGCGCCCCTCATCGGTGCCCCCAGGGAACGGCCGCGGCGCCCGGGCGCGCCGGGCCGCGGCCGGCCGCGGTGGAGCGGGGCCTCAGGGGCCCTCGTCTTCTTCGTCGAGCTCGTCGTGCTCTTGATCGGCGGCCAGCGCGCCGCCCGCCAGCGGGGCCCCCGCGCGGTGGGCCGGGGCGGCCTGCAGGTGCTCGTCGCCCACCGACCAGCGGCGGGTGAGCAGGGCCTCAACCGGGCCCGAGGCCGAGTACACCGCCAGCGACGTGAAGAAGGCGAGCGAGATGTCGAAGCGCACGGCCATGAGCAGAGTGAAGCCGAGCACCAGCGCGATGCCGAGGATGTCGCGGCGGCGCAGGCGCAGGGTCTTCCACCCGCGGTAGGGCACGCTGCTGACCATGAGCAGGGCGAGGCAGAAGGCGATGGCCAGCACGCCGAAGGGGTTGAGCTCGGTGTCGGGCAGGGCGCGGGCGTGGGCCATGACCGCCGCGGCCACCATCGCGCCGCCCATCGTGATGGTCAGGCCCTCGGTGAAGGCGTGCTTGGTGCCGTCGGCTTTGCAGTTGAAGCGCGCGAGCCGGAACACGCCGCAGAGCGCGAAGAAGAAGGCGCCAGCGAGGCCGAGCACGCCGAGCGAGTGGGTGCCCCAGGCGTAGAGCAGCACCGCCGGCGCGATGCCAAAGCTGACCACGTCGACCAAAGAGTCGAGCTGGATGCCGAACTCGGACCCGGTCTTGGTGAGGCGGGCCACGCTGCCGTCGATGGTGTCGAAGACGCCCGCGAACAGGATCATCAGCCCGGCGCGGTAGAAGTTCTGCTCGCCGCCCACGCCCGTCGCGAGCACGATGCTGTAGAGGCCGCAGAACATGCTGGCGGCCGTGAACCAGTTGGGCGGGTTGAGGAATTGCCGCAGCATCATGGCGCGCTCCTGGGCAGAGGCAGGGTGGACTCTACGGGTTTTGCGGGGCCCCCGCAAGCGGGCAGGACACCCCTGAATGGCCGAACCGCGGCGCGCTGTGCACACGCGCGGGGCCTCCGCGCCCCACATCGATGAGGTCGGGCGCGGGGGCGGGCCGCTGCAGCCCGCAGCCCACCCTGCGGAGCGCCGCGGCGCCGGCTCAGGATTTTTCGACGGCCTGGGCCGGCTCGACCAAAGCGGCGTGCAGCGCGCGCTGGGCCGCCGCCGCATGCTCCCGCGCGACCACCGCCGTCCACCGCTCCCCCGCGGCATAGACCGCCTCAACCGGCAGGCCAGCCGCGTCCAGCGCGTCCAAAGCGACCTGCTGTAGGTCGCTCTCGGCGACGATCATCCGGCCGACCACGGTGACCGTGGCCACCGGGCGGGCGCCGGCCGGCGGGGCGCTCAGGTTGCGGACATCGAGCAGGGCCGCGCGCGCGCCCGGGTGCAGCAGCAGCTGGCGCAGCGCGCCCCCCGGGAGCCCCGCCAGCGCGGCGCGCCAGGGGCCCGGGGGCAGCTCGAGCGCGACCAGCCCGACGTCGGCGGTCACGCCCAGGGCCGCGGCCGGGGCCGGGCCGGGCGGCAGGCGGGTGCCGCTGCCTGGGGGCAGGTGGGTGGCCGCCGCGTGCAGGCGCACGCCCCACTCCCGCGCGCGCTCGACGGCCTCGGCCAGCAGCACCTGGGCGCCGTGCTGGGCCAGGGCCACGCCGGCGTCGAGCGGCAGCTCGTCGAGCTTGTGCGCGCCGGGCACCACCCGCGGGTCGGCCGACCAGACGCCGTCGACGTCGCTGCAGATCTCGCAGCGCTCCGCCCCCAGCGCCGCGGCCAGCACCACGGCGGTGGTGTCCGAGCCGCCGCGGCCCAGCGTGGTCACCTCGCCGCTGCGGCTGACCCCTTGAAAGCCGGCGACGATGGCCACCTTGCCCTCGCCGAGCGCGGCGGCCACCCGGTGGGGCCGCACCTCGAGCACCCGGGCCGCCACGTGGCGCTCGTCGGTGATGATGCCCGACTGGCTGCCGGTGAACGAGACCGCGTCGACGCCGAGGTCTTGGATGGCCATGGCGAGCAGGGTCATGCTTACCCGCTCGCCCACGCTGACCAGCAGGTCGAGCTCGCGGCGGCCGGGGCTGGGGCTCACGCTGCGGGCCAGGGCGAGCAGCTCGTTGGTCGTGTTGCCCATCGCCGAGACGACGACCACCACGCGCTCCCCGGCTTGGACCGAGGCGACCACCCGGCGCGCCACCGCGCGCAGCCGCTCGACGTCGGCCACCGAGCTGCCGCCGTACTTCTGCACCACCACCGGGCCGCTGCCGCGCGCCGCCTCGACCATCGCTCCCCCCTCGTCTGGCCGCGCCCTGGTAGCCTGCCCCTCGCGCTTGGCCGAGCCCGCCCGCCGCGCCCCGAGGAGCCCGTGGACCTGCAGAACCCCGCCGAACCCGCGCCGATGCTGCCCCAGGATGGTGTGCTGGGGCCCATCGCCATCGAGAAGTTGTGGAACGGCCGGGGCGCCACCGACCGCGAGCGCGCGCTGATCAGCCTGCGGGCCGAGGGCGAGGCCCTGCGCCTGACCATCGACGCGAGCTTTCACGGCGACCCGGCCCCCGCCGGCCCGGTCGGCCCCACCGACGGCCTGTGGGAGCACGAGGTCGTCGAGCTGTTCATCGCCGGCGCCGACGGCAGCTACCTCGAGGTCGAGGTCGGCCCCTACGGCCACCACCTCGCGCTGCGCCTGCGGGGCGTACGCGATGTGGTCGAGCGCGGGATGCAGATGCGCTGCCGCACGGTGATCACCCGCGGGCTGTGGAGCGCCGACTGCTGGCTGCCCCGGGCCTGGCTGCCGCCGGGCCCCCACCGCCTCAACGCCTGCGCCATCCACGGCGTGAAGAAGGGCAAGCCCTTGATCGGCGACGGCCGGCGCTACCTGAGCTGGGTGGCCCTGCCCGGCGCCGCGCCCGACTTCCACCAGCCGGCGCACTTCCGCCCGGTGGTCTTGCCGGGGCTCTGAGCGAAGAAGGCACAGCACCGCACGCACCAGATTGACGTGCAGCACGCCAACCTGGGCTGCTCACTTGGTCGGCAGGCCCCCGGGCCCGTACCAGCGGCCGTGGCGCGCCCACTCGGCCCGCCGGTCGGTGTGGGGCCGGTCTTCGAGCAGGTAGACCACCAGCGCCTCGGCGATCTGGTCGGCGATGCGCAGGCCCGCCTCGGGGCAGAGCTCGACCGGCGTGCTGCCCTCGAAGCGCCACAGCATGTCTTTGCGGACCTCGATGCCAAAAGACATCGCCCGCTCGTTGCTGACCCGGTACTCGCGCACCAGCGCGCGGTCGTCGGCGTCGACAAAACGCTGGAGCGCCCGGTAGTTGCGCTCACACTCCTCAAAAAGTGCCTCGTCGCCCGCCGGCGCGCGCCGCAGCCAGTGGATGTAGGAGCGCAGCGACCCGGCCTCAGAGGAGCGGAGGTTGGTGTCTTTCAACATCTGCCAGACCCGCTCCCACGAGGGCTCACCCTCAGTCTCGGGGAAGTGGGCCTCCCACCGGAGCTGGAGCCAGTCAAAGAAGGACCAGACCTGGTGCCGGACCTCGGGGCTGCCCTCGGGCAGCAGGTAGGGGTAGTTGTGGGCCACCGGCACGCCCATGCGCTCGAGCAAGATCGAGATGCGCGAGGGCAGGATGCGGTCGACGGTGAACTCGGCGAGGATGTCGGGGTAGAGCGGGTCGAAGACGCCATAGGGCATCACGCCGTCATTTTGGTAGCCCTGCGACCGGCTGACCACGCTGACCTGGGGGCGCTCGGTGCCGCTCGGGTTGGTGCGGTCGTAGGTGTGGATGGCGATCTTGAGCTGGCGGCCGCGGATGGACTGGTCCATGTGCGCGCTGATGGCGTCGTAGTGCTCTTCGAGCACGCGGCGCGACTGGGCGCTGGACAGGCGGGTGTTGAAGGGCTCGTTGATCGCCGCCCGCCCGAGGTGGGTCGCGCCGGAGCGCGAGACCCCGGGGAAACGCCCGAAGTCCATCAAGCAGCGGGCGGTGTGGACGACGTGCACCGCGCCCAGACCGAGGCGCGCCGCCACCCGCTCGGCCACCACACGCGCGCCCCAGTCGCGCTCGCGCACAAAACTCTCGGCGATGAGCTCGGGGGGCACGGGCCGCCCCTCGCCGTCGACCACGAACTCAGGGGGGAGGTGCGCGCCGTCGTGAATGACGTCGATGGTGATCTTTTCGCGGAGCTCTTCGGGGAGGGGCTCGTCGAGCGCGGCGACCGCGACGGCGGACATGGGGGGCGCGGGGCGCGGGTCAGGGCGGAGGTGGTCCACGGCGGCTCCAGAGGGCGGAGGCGCGCGTATTCCGCGACCCCGCGCGCCGCTTCGGGAGGGGCGCGCCGCGCTTGACACAGCTTGTCATCGCCGGCGCACCGCACGCGGGCCGGCCCCGGGTGGCGACGGAAGCTGCCCGCCGACCGCGGGGCCGCGTCGGCGGCAGCACCCGCGGCCTTGAGGTCATTCCTTGGGGGTGCTCTTGCGTTGCCAAGAGCACCTCGCTAAGGTCGCGCACCTACCGGCGCGGTTCCCGCCGCGCTCCCCCTCTCGCGGTCCCCTGGACCTCGAGGCCCCGCCCCCCGCCACGGTCCCTCCGCGGCGGCACGGGGGCGAGCCCCCTCCCGGCTCGCCGCGCTGACCCCTCCCCAGGGTTCGCGCCCTTGAGCGCCCCTCCCCCGGGCATCCCCCTCCAGGTCTGCCGGCCCCGCGCCGGCCCCCGCGCTGAGCCCCTCCCGCCTCTCCCCGGGGACATTGCCGTCATGCCGCGCGTCATCGCGATCTCCAACCAGAAGGGTGGGGTGGGCAAGACCACCACCGCCATCAACCTCGCCGCGGCGCTCGCCCTCGAGGACCGCTCGGTGCTCTTGGTCGACCTCGACCCGCAGGGCAACTGCAGCAGCGGCGTCGGCCTGCCCAAGAGCGAGAACAAGCACGGCATCGCTGATGTGCTCCTCGGCTTCCGCGAGCTGCGCGATGTTGTGGTGCCCACCGAGGTCGACGGCCTGCACCTCGCCGCGGCGACCCGCGAGCTGGTCGGCGTCGAGGTTGAGCTGGTCGACGCGGATGAGCGTGAGTTCCGCCTGCGGGGCGCGCTGCGCAGCCAGGCGAGCCAGTACGACTACGTGGTGCTCGACTGCCCGCCCTCGCTGGGCATGCTGACGGTCAACGGGCTCGCCGCCGCCGATGGCGTCGTCATCCCGCTGCAGGCCGAGTACTACGCGATGGAGGGCCTCGGCGAGCTGCTGCGGGCGGTCAAGCAGATCCGCAAGGGCGGCCTGAACCGCGACCTGAAGACCAGCGGCATCCTGCTCACGATGGTCGACCGCCGCACGCGCCTCGGGCGCGATGTCTGCGAGCAGGCCCGGCAGGTCTTCGGCGCGGATGTCTTCGACGCCGAGATCCCGCGCAACATCCGGCTGGCTGAGGCGCCGTCCTTCGGCAAGCCCATCCACGCCTACGACCCGCTCAGCCGCGGCGCGCTCGCCTACACCCACCTCGCGCTCGAGCTCATCGCCCGCGAAGAGGGCGGCCAGAACGGCGCCTTTGACCAGGCCCACGAAGAGAGCGCTCGCCCCACCCTGCGGGTGCTGAGCGGCGGAGGTGTTGCATGACCCCACGGCTCGGCCGCGGCCTCGCCGCCCTCATCCCCGGCGTCGACATGGACGAGCCGGGCCTGCCGCCCGACGCGCCCAAGGGCACGCAGCAGGCGCTGCGCATGCTGCGCCTCGACCGCATCCGGCCGAACCCTGAGCAGCCCCGCATGACCTTCTCGGGCCCCGCGCTCGAGGAGCTCGCCGAGAGCATCCGCATGCACGGCGTGATCACGCCGCTGCTGGTGCGCCGCGAAGAGCGGGGCGACGGCTATGTGCTCATCGCCGGCGAGCGCCGCCTGCGGGCCAGCGGCTTGGCCGGCCTCGAAGAGGTGCCCTGCTGGGTGCGCGAGCAGCTCGGCGACCGCGAGCAGCTCGAGCTGGCGCTGGTCGAGAACATCCAGCGCGAAGACCTCGACCCCATCGAGACCGCCGAGAGCTACTACCGCCTCGTCGACGAGTTCGGCCTCACCCAGGCCGAGGTCGCCCGCCGGGTGGGCAAAGACCGCGCCACGGTGGCCAACGCCATCCGCCTGCTGCGCCTGCCTGAGTTCGCCCTCGAGCAGCTGCGCGCCGCCGCGATCACCGCCGGCCACGGCAAGGCCCTGCTGAGCATCAGCGACGACGAGCAGCTCAAGAAGGTCCTCAAGGACGTCATCGCCCGCGATCTGAGCGTGCGGGCGACCGAGAAGCTGGTGGCCAGCCTCGTGCAGCCCGACGCCCGCCGCGCCAAGGGCCCGACCCCGGCGATGGTCAAGCTCGGCGAGCGCCTGACCCAGAAGTTGGGCAGCAAGGTGCGCATCGAGGCCCGCAGCCGCGGCCACCGCGGCCGCATCGTCATCGACTACGCGAGCCGCGAAGAGCTCGACGGCCTCATCGAGCGCTTCGCCGACGCCGCCGCGCGCTGAGGCGCCGGGCCAGACCAAACCGCTGAGGGCGGGCCGAGAGGTCCGCCCTCGCGCTGTTTTCACCCCCGCGCCAGCGGGCCCGGACGGCGGCGCGCAGCGCCGGTCGCGCCCCGCGCGACCAAGGCGCCCCGGCGGGGACCGCGGCCCCGCCGGATGAGGCGGCGCGCCGGGAGGGCACGCGCCCGGGCGCCCGGAGGGCTGCGCCCCACCGCTGCGCGCCTTGTAGCAGCCCGCCCCGCGGCTTAGGGGCGCGCCTCTGCCGAGGTGCGCGGTGTTTCTGTCTGGCCTCTCGCTGCGCCGCGCGCTGGGCCTGGGCGGGGCAGACCCCGGCCCCGCGCCCTCTCCGCTGGCCGCCGTGCTCGGCCCCGACGCCCACCACCAGGGTGATCTGAGCTTTGAGGGGCGGGTGCGGGTCGATGGCCACTTCACCGGCCGGCTCTATGGCGAAGACAGCCTCGAGCTCGGCGTGCACGGGCTGATCGAGGGCGAGGTTGACGTCGCTGACGCCATCATCGCCGGCACCGTGCGCGGTCGCCTGCGCGTGCGCCGCAGCCTGCGCGTCGAGCCCACCGCCGACATTGAGGGCCTCATCGACTGCGGGGCCATCGAGCTGCTGCCCGGCGCCCGCCTGAAGGTCGAGCTGCGCGCCCACGGGGTCAGCGAGGCCTAAGCGCCGCAGTGCCGACCCTCCCCCTCCCCTTCTCACCGCTTGGAGCCGCCATGTCCGCGCCCACCTCTGCCCAGCCCAACGCCTGGGGCCTCGTGCACCAGACCATGTTCCCCCACGCCCACCCGGTCGAGGTCAATTACAAGCGCCTCGACATCGGCGGGGTGACCGTCGACGAGCACCGCGGCCAGCGCGTCATTCACGTCGAGCCTGAGACCATTCGGCAGCTCACGGCCACGGCCATGCGCGAGATCGCGCACCTGTTTCGGCCCAGCCACCTGCAGCAGCTGCAAAACATCCTGCTGGACGCTGAGGCCAGCGATAACGACCGCTTCGTCGCCCGCCAGCTGCTGCAGAACGCCAACGTCTCGGCGGGCATGGTGCTGCCGTCCTGCCAAGACACGGGCACGGCCATCGTCATCGGAAAAAAAGGCCAGCAGGTCTGGACTTCGGGGGATGATGAAGAGGCCATCGCCGCCGGTGTGCACAAGACCTACACCGAGACGAACCTGCGCTACAGCCAGCTCGCCCCGCTGAGCATGTACGACGAGGTCAACACCGGCAGCAACCTTCCGGCCCAGATCGAGCTCTACCACGAGCCGGGCGAGGCCTACCGCTTCTTGTTCATGGCCAAGGGCGGCGGCTCGGCGAACAAGACCTTCCTCTACCAAGAGACCAAGGCCTTGCTCAACCCAGCGCGCCTGTCGGCCTTCTTGCAAGAGAAGGTCAAGTCGCTGGGCACCAGCGCCTGCCCGCCCTACCACCTCGCCATCGTCATCGGCGGCACCTCGGCCGAGGCCACGCTCAAGACCGTGAAGTTGGCCAGCGCGCGTTCCCTCGACGACCTGCCCACCGCGGGCAGCAAAGCCGGCCACGCCTACCGCGACCTGGCCCTGGAGCAGCAGGTGCTCGAGATGACCCGCCAGCTCGGCATCGGCGCGCAGTTTGGCGGCAAATACTACTGCCACGACGTGCGGGTCATCCGCCTGCCGCGCCACGGGGCGAGCTGCCCGGTGGGCATCGGCGTGTCCTGCTCGGCCGACCGGCAGGTGCTCGCGCAGATCACCGCCGAGGGCGTCTTCCTCGAAGAGCTCGAGACCAACCCGGCCCGCTTTTTGCCCGAGATCGACGAGGCCGCGCTCAGCGGCGAGGTGGTGCGCGTCGACCTCAACCAGCCGATGGCGCAGATCCGGGCGCTGCTCAGCCGCTACCCGGTCAAGACCCGCCTCGCGCTCACCGGCAAGCTCGTGGTGGCCCGCGACATCGCCCACGCCAAGCTCAACGAGCTGCTCGACCAGGGCCAGCCGCTGCCCGCCTACATCCAGGACCACCCGGTCTACTACGCCGGCCCGGCCAAGACGCCCAAGGGCTACGCCTCGGGCAGCTTCGGCCCGACCACCGCCGGCCGGATGGACAGCTACGTGGCCCGTTTTCAGGCGGCGGGCGGCAGCCTCGTCATGTTGGCCAAGGGCAACCGCAGCCGGGCGGTGACCGAGGCCTGCAAGGCCCACGGCGGCTTCTACCTTGGCAGCATCGGCGGCCCCGCCGCCATCCTCGCCCAGGACAACATCAAGTCGGTGCGCTTGCTCGACTACCCCGAGCTGGGCATGGAGGCCGTGTGGGAGATCGAGGTCGAGGACTTCCCCGCCTTCATCGTGGTGGATGACAAAGGCAACGACTTCTTCGCCTAAGCAGAGGGCGCGCCCCCTTGCTGCACGGCAGCGCGGCCCTCAGCCCTTTTTGGAGCCGCCGGGCGCGTCGCCGCCCGGTCGGCGGCGGTCGGGCGCCGGGTTGACCATCACCGTCGCGTCGTCGCTGCGCATCTTGTTCGCGCCCGGCGCGGCCGGGCGGGCGGCGTCCTCGGCGGGCGGGCGCTGGCCCTTGGCCAAGTTCGCGGCCTCGCGGGCCCCAGGCTCACGCTCACCCACGCGGGTCGTGGCGTCTTCGTCGCGGGCCGAGGCCCCGTGGCCGTGGGCGGGCGCAGGGTTGCCCGTGCGCGAAGCTTCGGCCTCTTCTTGTTTGCGCACGACCTCTTCTTGCTGCAGGCGGATGACCTTGGACTGCAGGTCGCGGTGCAGCGCGGCGGTCGGGTCGAGGAAACGACAGCCGTGGTGGACCATGCCCTCGGGCGCGTCGCGGGTGTGGACCACCTCGGCGAGCAGCTCGTCGCGCGAGCGCCCGCCCAGGGGCAGGCGCAGGCGCAGCACCGCGCGCAGGGGGTAGCTGCGCTCTTCGGGCACGCGCAGGCCGACGCCGGTGAAGGAGAGGTCGGAGAGCTCGGCGGGCTGCGCGGGGCCCGCGGCCCGCCGGTCGGCCATGCCCCGCAGGCGGGTCACCGCGCCTTGCCCCAGGAAGGTCACGCGGAAGGCCTCGCGGCTGTTCTCACGCTCAGTGACCACTTCGGGCGCGCTCAACACGAGGCGGCTGCCCGCCCCCGGCGTGCGGTCGACCCGGATGAGCAGGGCTTTGAAGCCGAAGATGGTCTTTTGCTGGGTGAGCTCGACCCGCAGGCGCAGGCCGGGGCTGAGCACCGGCGGCAGGGCCTCGCCGACCATCACCCCCAGGCCCTCGTCGTCGACCACCACCGCCACGTCGCGGGCGGCGAGCAGCTCGACGTCTTGATCGGCGACGCGGAACTGGTCGGCGGGCCCGGTCAGGCGATCGATGTGGGGGTAGCGGCTGCGCAGCGCGGCCACCCCGGGCTTGGCGTCGCTGATGATCTGCCAGAGGTGCTGCACCAGGGCCGGCGTCTGGGGCAGGTAGGCCATGCGGCTGCGGTGACCCTCGACCAGCCGCAGCGCGCGCTCGCCATCGAGGCCCGAGCGGGCCGGGTCGAAGCGCGCCCGCTCGACGAAGAGCCGCTTCTCGACCCGGGCGTCGGCGGGCGCGAAGAGCAGGCCGGTGCTGAGCAGGGCGATCCAGCCGCGGTTGAGGCTCTGCCCGTCGCGCAGGAAGCAGCAGGCCCCCTCGATCGGCCGCCCCACGGCGATCTGGGCCTCGCAGTCGGCGACGAGGCGCTCGAGGCCCGGCTGGGTCAACATCAGCCGCGCGTCGACCTGCCGGTTGCGCACCCCGCCCCAGGCCGCCGAGATCGACGAGCCACGGGCCAAGAGCAGCGCGGCGAGCTCGTCGATGGTGGGGCCGCGCCGGCTGAGCGCGAAGCGCAGGGGCTCACCCGCGGTGGAGCCCAGCGTGAGGACCGGCACCCGGGCGGTGCTGACCTCGACCGAGAGCACCGCGCCCAGGGCGACCTGCTGGTAGGGCTCGGGGTTGAGCGAAGCGCCGAGGGTCTGGTCGACGAAAAAAACGCCACCGACGCCAATCGCGAGCATGCCCGCCCGGGGGATGGCCCCGCTCTGCAGGGTGGCGGCGCCGAGCCAGAGGGGGGCCACCACCTCGGCGGGCTGCCGGCTGCCCTCAAAGCCCATCGCGCGCAGGGCGACATAGAGGCCGCCGATGAGCTCGCCGTGCAGCAGGTGCTCTTCGCCGCGGGTGGTCAACAAGCGCAGCTGATCGGACTCGGGCTGGCGCTCGATGGCGGCCAGCTCGGGCAGGGGGAGGGAGAGGACCTCGGCGCCGCCCGGATCGGTCAGGTGGAGCGCGCCGGTGCCCAGGCGCAGCTCAACCGTCAGGCTGCGGCCCGAGGGGAGCAGGCGCTGCACCTGCCCGTTGAGCAGCCGCACATCGGAGCCCAGCCCGCTATCGGCGGGGCGCTGCAGCTCGAGCAGGAGGTTGTAGAGCCGCCCCGCGCCCTTGCCGCTGAGCTTGCGGACCTGGTTGCCCGTCGCGAGCACCAGCAGCTGGCCGTTGGGCCGGGCCTCAAGCTCGGCGCCCGGGCCGACCGCGAGGCGGAAGGGCGCGGCCCCGGCGAGGCGCTCAAGCGCGCTGGTCGGCTCGGCCTCGATGCGGTCGGGGTAGAGGCGCACCCGCGCGTGCCAGCCAATCGGCCCCCAGAGGACCAGCATGGCCTCGTCGAAGAGCGGCGCTGGCTCGCGGGGGGCGTCCATCGGCGGGGCCTCAGGGCGGAGTAGTGCGGGCGAAGAAGAGCGGGCGAAGTCGAGCGGACGAAGTCGAGCGGGCGAAGTCGAGCGGACGATGAGGGCTGGCGGAGGGGAGCGATGGTCGGTGGCCGCCCGGTTCGGCCGGGGACGACCGCCGCCTGGGCGCAAACCCCGCCGCACTTTACCCGGTCCCACCCGGTCAGGCGGTCGTGGGCCGCGCCAGAGCGGACAGCCCCTCATCGCCTTTGACAAGCGATGACGACCCGCGGGTCGCTCAGCGGCGGCGCTTGTCGAGCCGCTTCTTGCGGCGCTTCATCGCTTCGTCTTCGGCGTCTTCGGCGAGGCCCTCGTCAACGGCGGCCAGGGCGGCCTCGCGCCCCTCGAGGCGCTCGAGGGCGGTGGCCATGCCCAGCCGCGCCGTGCGGGCGGCCTCGCCCTCGGCCTCGTCGACGGAGCCCGCGGCCTTCAGCGCCCGGGCGTAGGACTCGTAGGCGGCGGCGGGCGCGGCTTCGAGGTTGAGGTTGCCGAGCTCAATCCACGCGGCGGCCGCTGTCGAGGGCGCTTCGGCCGCGCGCCGGAGCAGGGCTTCACGCTCGGCGGGGCTGAGGCCGCTCTGGGCCGGGTCGAGCTGGGCCGCGCTGAGCAGCAGGGCCCCCGCGCGGGGCCCGTCGCCGAGCGCGTCGGCCGCCGCCACGAGGTGCGCGACCGCGTCGGCCGGGCGACCGAGGCGCTGGGCCAGCAGCCCGCGCAGGGCCAACGCCTCGGGCACATCGGCGCTCTCGGGGTGCTCACCGATCAGGCGCAGGGCCAGCGCGTCGGCGGCGGCGGGGTCGTTGAGCTCGACCGCGGTGACCTGGGCCGCCCGCCAGAGGGCGGCGGCGCGGTTGCCCTCGCCGGCGAGGCGGTGGTCGGCGAGGGCCAGCCAGGCGTCGCGGGCCGCGGCGGGCTCACCCGCAGCGACCAGGGCCGCCGGCCGGTCGAGCGCGTGAGGAGACCAGGGCCCGATGAAGGCGGCCACCGCGCCCACCGAGACCACCGCGGTGACCACCCCGAGCAGGAGGAGGGACCGCAGCTCGACCGGGATGCCACGGTGGACGGGAGCGGGGCGCGGGCGGGCGGGGGTGCGGGACATCGCGGGCTCCAATGTGTCGGTCGTGGAACGGTACCGCGCCGACCGGTGCGCGGGCAAGCGGGGCGCCGGCGGTCGAGGCCCCACATCCGCGCCCCTACATGGCGCGAGCGGGGGCGGCTGTGCAGCTCAGCGGCGCACGGTCGGCGCCTCGTCGGGCGGCGGGGCCTCGTCGTCTTCGGCGCCAATGCCCTCGCTGGGCTCACCCTCGACCAGGCCGGGGTCGGCGACCGCGCCCTCGTCGGTCTCGTCGGCGGCGCGGGCCTCGTCGGGCTCGACCACCCGGGCGATCGACACCACCCGGTCACCTTCTTCAAACTTCATGACAATGACGCCGTGCGCGGTGCGGCTGTACTCGTTGATCGTGGCGACGCGGGTCTTGAGCACCTGGCCGCCCTCGGTCACGCACATCACCATATCGGTCTCGCGCACCTGAATGACGCCAGCGACACGATCTGCCTTGCCCTCGGCCGGCTTCATGCACAGGATGCCCTTGCCCCCGCGGCTCTGCACCCGGTACTCATCGAGGCGGGTGCGCTTGCCGCGGCCCCCCTCGGTGATGGTCAGCAGCCGGGTCTCGGGGTCGTCGTCAATGACGAGCATGCCGACGATCTCGTCGTCGGGCTGCAGCTCGATGCCCTTGACCCCACGGGCGACCCGGCCCATACGCCGCACTTCGAGCTCGCCGTCTTCGTTGCGGCCGGGGAAGCGGATCGACAGGCCGTCGCGGGTCACGATGAGCACCTGCTGCTCTTCGGTGGCCTTGACCACGGTAAACAGCTCGTCTGCGTCGGCGTTGTCGTAGGCCCGCAGGCCGTTGGTGCGCAGGTTCTTGAACTCGGCCAGGGCGGTGCGCTTGACCAGGCCCTTGCGCGAGCAGAACAGCAGATCGACGTCGTCGCCCAAGCCAGCGACCGAGATGACCGCGGCGATCTTGTCGCCCGGATCGAGCTCGACGAGGTTCACGATCGGGATGCCCCGCGCGTCGCGCTGCACCTCGGGCACCTTGTGCACGGGCAGCTTGTAGACGAGGCCCTGCGCGGTGAAGACCAGCAGATCGCCGTGGGTGTTGGCGATGAACAGGTCGCGCACCGTGTCGGACGCCCGGGTGCGCATGCCCCGCTTGCCGAGCCCGCCGCGGCCCTGGGCCACGAACTCGGTCTGGCTGCTGCGCTTGATGTAGCCGGTCATCGAGAGGGTGATGACCTGGTCTTCTTCGGGGATGAGGTCCATCAGGGAGACCTCGCCGCTCGCGTCCATGAACCGGGTGCGGCGCGGGTCGGCGTGTTTGTCGCGCAGGGCGACCAGCTCGCTGCGAATGACCTCGAGCAGGCGGCCCTCGCTGGCCAAGATCTCGCGGTAGCCGTCAATCAGGCGCTGCAGCTCGTCGCGCTCGTTCTCGAGCTCGAGGCGGTTGAGCGCGGTGAGGCGCCGCAGCCGCATGTTGAGGATGGCCTCGGCCTGGGTCGCGCTCAGATCGAAGCGGGTGACGAGGCGCTGGCCGGCCACCTCGTCGTTCTCGCTCGTGCGGATGATCGCGATGACCTCGTCGAGGTTGTCGAGGGCCTTGAGCAGGCCGATGACGATGTGCTGCCGCTCGTCGGCCTTGCGCAGCCGGAAGCGCGTGCGGCGGATGGTCACGTCGCGCCGGTGCTGCAGGTAGTGCTCGAGCATCTCTTTGAGGCTCAGCACCGCCGGGCGGTTGTGCACGATGCTCAGCAGGATGACCCCAAAGGTCGTCTGCAGGTTGGTGTGCTTGTAGAGGTGGTTGAGCACCACCTCGCGCATGGCGTCGCGCTTGAGCTCGATGACCACGCGCATGCCCTGGCGGTCGCTCTCGTCGCGCAGGGCGGCGATGCCGTCGAGCTTCTTCTCTTTGACGAGGTTGGCGATCTCTTCGACGAGGCGGGCCTTGTTGACCTGAAAAGGCAGCTCGTCGATGATGATGGCGTCGCGGCCGCCGATCTCTTCAAAGTTTGCCCGGCCGCGCACCACGATGCGCCCGCGGCCGGTGGCGTAGGCCTCGCGCACACCCGCCCGCCCGTAGATGGTGCCCGCGGTGGGGAAGTCAGGCCCCGGCACGTGCTTCATCAGCTCGCCGAGGCTGATCTCGGGGTTGGCCATCAGGGCGACGGCGGCGTCGATGATCTCGCCGAGGTTGTGCGGAGGGATCTTGGTCGCCATGCCGACCGCGATGCCCTCGCTGCCGTTGACCAGCAGGCTCGGGAAGGCGGAGGGCAGGACGGTCGGCTCTTCGGTGGCGCCGTCAAAGTTCGGCTGGAAGGTGACGGTGTCTTCTTCGATGTCGCGCAACAGCTCTTCGGCGAGCTGGGTCATGCGGCACTCGGTGTAGCGGTAGGCCGCCGCCGGGTCGCCATCGACGCTGCCGAAGTTGCCCTGGCCGTCGACCAGGGGGTACCGCATGTTCCACGGCTGGGCCATGCGCACCAGCGCGTCGTAGACCGCGCTGTCGCCGTGCGGGTGGTACTTCTTGAGCACCTCGCCGACTACGCCCGCGCACTTGCTGTAGCGCCGGTTGCTGCGCATGCCCTCGTCGTGCATGGCGTAGAGGATGCGCCGATGGACCGGCTTGAGGCCGTCGCGCACGTCAGGCAGGGCGCGGCCGATGATCACCGACATCGAGTAGTCGAGGTACGACGAGCGCATCTCTTGTTCGATGTCGACGGGCACCAGCTCGCGGCTCGGGCTGTCGGGGGTGGGCGTGTCCACAGCGACCGCGGGGGGATGGGGAGGGGGCGGCCGGCGCCGCGGGCGGGCCCGGGGCGGCCCGCACGAAGGGCGCGAAGACGGCGCCGCGGAGGGGCAAAAAGCAGTCCCCGTCCACTAACCCAGCGGGCCCAGACCTTCACCCCGCGGCGGCCCTCAGCGGAGGCCAGCCATCCAGGCTAGACCCCGGCCACCGCCCGCCGGGAGCTGCCCGCGGGCCAGCGCGCGGCGCCCGCCCCGCGCCGGAGGCCCCATGGACCACAGCGACCGCCCCCTCGACCTCGTGCTGCTCGGCGCCACCGGCTTCGTCGGCCGCCAGTGCGCCGCCCACCTCGCCCGCCACGCGCCGCCGGGTTTGCGCTGGGCGGTGGCCGGGCGGGACCGCGCCCGCCTTGAGGCCGCGCGGGCCGCGGCAGGGGCCCCGTCGGCCGAGCTGCGGGTGGTCGACACCGCCGACACCGCCGCGGTCGAGGCGCTGGTGGCCGAGGCCCGCGTGGTGCTGACCACGGTGGGGCCCTATGCCAAGTACGGCGACGCGGTGCTCGGGGCCTGCGCGCGCCAAGGCACCGACTACGTCGACATCACCGGCGAGACCCCCTGGGTGCGCCGGATGATCGACCAGCACCACGAGGCCGCGGTGGCCAGCGGCGCGCGCATCGTGCCCTTCTGCGGTTTTGACAGCGTGCCGAGTGATCTCGGCGTGTGGATGTTGGTGGAGTGGGTGCGCACCCACTGGGGTGAGCCGGTGCGCGAGGTCCGCGCGGCCTTCTCGGCGAAGGGGGGCTTTAATGGGGGCACCCTCGACAGCGCGCTGACCCTGCGGGAGCGCGGCGACCTGCGCATGCTCGCCGACCCCTTCCTGCTCAACCCCGCCGACCGCCGCCCCGGGCCGGCGCCCGCCCGCAGCAAAGACCCCCGCGGCCCGCTGACCGACCCCGCCCTCGGCCCGCTGGCGCCCTTCTTCATGGCCCCGGTCAACACCCGCGTGGTGCGGCGCAGCCACGCCATCTTCGCGGCGCGCGGCCAAGACTACGGCCCCGACTTCGTGTACCAAGAGTACATGCGGCCGCCCGGCGGCGCAGTCGGCGCCTATGCCGTGGTGGCGGGCATGGGCGCCTTCTTCGCGCTCAGCGGCAAACCCTGGGGGCGGGCCCTGCTGCGGCGTTTTGCGCCCAAGCCCGGCGAGGGCCCGAGCGAGGCCCAGATGGACGCCGGCGGCTTCAAGGTCGACCTAGTGGCCGAGGCCCAGGGCGGCCGCACGGTGCGGGGCAAGGTGGCCGCGGCGGGTGACCCCGGCAACCGCGTCACGACGAAGATCGTCTGCGAGGCGGCGCTCTGCTTGCTCTACGACCGCGCGGCCCTGCCCGCGGCGGCGGGGATTCTGACCCCCGCCACCACCTTCGCCGCCCCCTTGCTGGCCCGGCTCGAGGCCCAGGGCTTCACCTTTGTGGTCAAGGCGCCCGAGGGCGGGGCAGCTTCGGCCTGACCCAAGCCCTTAGGCCCCCGGCTGCGCCGCATTGAACCGGGCCAGCACCCGGTCGAAGTGCCGCAGCAGGTCGCGCACCCAAGCCCGCTTCTCGAGGTAGGGCCCGGGGTAGAAGCTGCGCTTAAAGCCATAGGTGACCGTCTCGCGCACCGCCTTTTGATCCATGCCGAAGGCGGCGACGGCCAGGGCAAATTCGCGGGTCACGCTCGTGTGGCTGACCAGGCGGTTGTCGGTGCACAGCGTGGCCGACAGCTTCTCGCGCAGCATGCGCCCAAAGACGTGGTCTTCGACCCGCTCGATCTTGGGGTTGGTCTGCAGGTTGCTCGTGATGCAGACCTCGACCGTGATGCGGCGGTCGGCGACGAACTCGGCGAGCTGCGCGACATACTCGTCAGGGTCGCTGATCTCGGGCCCGCAGGCCTCAGGCGAGAACAGGTGGTAGCCGTGGCCGAGCCGGTCGGCGTAGAGCGCGGTGATGGCGGAGAAGATGCTCTCGGGCCCATAGGCCTCGCCGGCGTGCACGGTCTTCTTGAGGAAGTGGCGGTGCGCGTGGGCGAAGGCCTCGCGGTGGGCCTGGGCGGGGTAGCCATCTTCGCGCCCGGCGAGGTCGAGGCCGACGATGGGCACGGCGTGCTCGTCGCGGCAGCGCACCGCGGCCCGGGCCAGCTCGAGGCTGGCCAGCCGGAAGACCTCGGTGTCGCGGGCGTCACGAAAGAGCCCGCAGAGCGAGGCATACCAGCGCGAAAAGGCGCCGGAGAAGTAGCGCAGGGCGCAGACCACGATGCCGTAGCGGAAGGCGGGCAGGCCGCCCTGGGCCACGGCCGGGCTGGCGGCGTGCTCGGCGGCGGCCCGGCGCAGGCCGCGGTCGACGGCGCGCAGCACCTCGTCAAAGCCGAAGCTGCCGTGCATGTGCAGCTGCGGGGCGAAGCGCACCTCGGCGTAGAGGACGCCGTCGGCGATGTTGTCGAGCCCGAGCTCATAGGCGGCGCGCTCGAGCGCCTCGGCGTCTTGCAGCACGGCGCAGGTGAGGCCAAAGCCGTGCAGGTACTCTTCGAGGTTGTTGTAGCTGCGCTTAAAGACCAGGGCGTTGAGGCCCTCGACGGTCTGGCTGGGCAAGGGCACGCCGCGCCCGGCGGCCAGCTCGATCAAGGTCTGCTCGCGCAGCGACCCGTCGAGGTGCACGTGCAGGTCGGTCTTGGGCAGGGCGCGCAGCAGGCCCCAGGGCAGGTGGGCGGGCAGGGCCGGGGCGTCTTCGGGGGGCGCCCCCAGCTGCAGCGCAGCGTCGATCCACGCGTCGGTGGGGTCGTTGTCAGCGGGGCCAGTCGGGGCGGGGGCAGGAGCGGTCATGTCGGCACCGAGGGGGAGCGGTGCCGGCGCCTATCCGCCCGGGGGGGAGCGGTCGCTGCCCCGGCCCTGCGCCGGCGCAGGGCCGGGACCCGCCTCGCGGCGCCAGGCCGACCGGCGGGCGGGCCGCAGGCCCGGTCGCGCAGCGACCAAGGGCGGCACGCCCGCGCCCAGAGGGGGGCCGCCGCCGGCGCAGCCGACGGGGCGCCCGTCTGGGCCCAACCAGGCTCAGCCCACCGCGGCCAGAGCAGCGTCGTAGTTGGGCTCTTGGGCGATCTCGGGCACCAGCTCGGTGTAGGTGACCGCGCCGGCCGCGTCGACCACCACGACCGCGCGGGCGCAGAGGCCGGCCAGCGGGCCGCCCTCAAGGCGCAGCCCGTAGGCGGTGGCGAAGTCGCCGCGGAAGGTGCTGAGCGTGTGCACGCCGCTGAGGCCCTCGGCCCCGCAGAAGCGCTTCTGCGCGAAGGGCAGGTCAGCGCTGATGTTGAGCACGGTCACGCCCGGCTTCTCGGCGGCCTTGGCGTTGAACGCCCGCACGCTCATCGCGCAGACCGGGGTGTCGATGCTCGGGAAGATGTTGAGCACCCGCACGCCCGCGAAGTCGTCGAGGCTGACGTCTTTGAGGCTGGCGTCGGTGAGGCGCGCGGCGGGCGCGGCGGCGCCGACGGCCGGCAGCTCGCCAGAGAGGGGGAGCGGGTTTCCGCGGAGGGTGACGGTGGCCATCGGGGGCTCCAGGGCTGAGGTCGGGCGGTGGGGAGGTCCGCCGCGCCCGCCTACCCCGCGCAGCGCGCCTGTCCCGCCCCGGCGGCGCGGCCCGGCGCGGGCCCGAGAGCTGGCCTCGGGGCTCGCTCCCCCTTTGTGGTCGCACGGACTCCACCAATCGAGCGCAGACCGCGACCGCGCCCACCCTGTAGGCTGGGCCAGGGGAGGTCCATGTCCGCGGCCGTCACATCCGCCGCCCGCCTCGTCGGGGTGGATCGCCTGCGCGGGCTGGTCACCGTGCTGATGGCGCTCGACCACGCGCGCCACTTTTTGCAGCCCGAGCACGCCGATCCCGAGAACCTCGCCCAGACCACGCCGCTCTACCTGCTCAGCCGTTGGCTCACCCACCTCTGCGCGCCCGCCTTCGTGCTGCTCGCCGGCGCGGCCCTCGCGCTCAGCCAGCGCAGCGCGGGGCCCTGGCCCGACCGCCGGGTGCTCAAGCGCGGCCTGTGGCTCATCTTCATCGAGCTCACCTATGTGAGCTTCTGCTGGCAGTTCGGCTTTGACCGCGTCCACGCCGGCGTGCTCTGGGCGATCGGCGGTGGCATGGTGTTGATGTCCTTGCTGCCCCTGCCGCGGGCCGGCCTGGTGGTGGTGGGCCTCGGCCTGCCCCTGCTCTGGGCGCTGCTGCCCTGGTCCCACCCGCTCGGCCCGGTGGGCGCCCTGCTCTGGTCGTGGTCCGGCGCGCTCGGCCCGATCGACATCGGCGTATCCTACGGGGTTATCCCCTGGTTTGGGGTGCTGTGCCTCGGCCGCGCCCTCGGCCCCGCCCTGCGCGACCCGGCCCGCGCGCTCGGCCTCGGCGCGGCCAGCCTCGGCCTCTTCGCCGCCCTGCGCCTCGTCGGCTTCGGCGACCCCGACGCGCTCAACCCGGCGCTGCAGGGCTGGCGGGCGGCCGCCGACCTGCTCAACCCGAGCAAGTACCCGCCGTCGCTGCAGTTTCAGGCGCTGTTCTTGGGCCTCGCCCTCGCCTTGATCACGCCGCTGCGCGCCTTGCCCGGCCGGCTGGGCGCCCCGCTCGAGGTGCTCGGCCGGGTGCCGCTCTTCTTCTACTTCGTGCACCTGCCCATCTATCATGTGATCGGGCGTATTTTCAGCATGTTGCACTATGGCGTGGCCCAAGTGCCCGCTGATGCGGCGCCAGCCCTGCACCTGATGGCGCTCTCGTGGGTGCTCGGCTTGGCCGTGGTCTACCCGGCCTGCCGGGCCTGGGCGGCGCACAAGGCCCGCCACCCCGGGGCCTGGTGGGGCGGCTACCTCTGAGGTGGGCCCCAGCCCTCAGCCGGTGCGGCTCGACGCGCTCTCGTCGGCCCAGGGCGAGACGAGCCGCAGCAGCCCGGGCAGGCCGCGGGCGGGAGCGGCCAGGGCCTCGCGCACGCTGCCGTCGGGCAGCCGCAAGTGGACCCGCCGGCGGCCGCCGCCGCTGAGCCCGCCCGGCACGGGGAGCAGGCCCTGGCTCAGGTGCTCGACCCAGTCGCAGCGCCAGTCTTCTTCGGCGGCCCAGCGCACGAGCATGCCCTGCCCGTCGGGCATCAGCTCGACCGCGCCGCGGAAGGGCGCGCGGGTCGGGCCCACGATGTCGGGGCGCAGGCCGCGCGCGCGCTGGCGCAGGGTGGCGATCCACCCCCGGCGGGGCGCGCTGCCCAGCTCGGTCACCGCGCCGGTGGGGTCACGCGGCTCGCGGCTGATCGAGGGCATGGGCGGCCGCTCACGCACCGCCACCCGCAGCACCGGGCGCGAGGCCTCAGCCTCGGCCCGCCGCCGCAGAAAACCGAGCAGCGCGGCCACGGTCTCACCGGGGAGCTTGGCCCAGCGCGCGGTCACGCGGGCCGGGCCGGCGCCCGGGTCGGGCCGGACCATGATGACCTGCACGTCCATCTCGATGATCTCGTCGTCGTCGAGCTCGACGCGCAGGCGCAGCCGCGCGCCGACCGGCGGCGGGCCGTGGCAGAGCAAGGTCAGGCCCTCGCCCATCAGCCGCACGAGCGTGCCAAAGCCGCCGCCCGTGGGGCCGGCGAAGCGGGCGGCGCACTGCAGCCCGACGTCGAGCTCGGCCGGCAGGGCGTCGCCCACCGGCGCGGGCGCGGCGCGCAGCTCGGTGGGCAGCTCGAAGACCGCCGCCGGATCGACCGGCGCGGACGCCGCGTGGTCGGGGGTTTCACGCGCGCTCTCGCGCCACTTGGTCGACGGGGCGGCTGCATTCGGCATGGGTTCCCCTGTGGTGACCTCATCATGCCGATCGCGGCGCCCGGTTGCAAAGGGGTGACCGCCCCGCCCAGGCGCCCTTGACGAAGGATGACAGGCAGGCCGTGGGCGCCGGCCGGGTGACATCGGCGGCCGCAGGCGCTAGGCCGCTTGGGCCCGCCCCCGCAGAGGTCCCATGCGCTTCGTCCGGCCCGTGCTTGGCACCCTCGACACGATGACCGACCGGGTGCGCGACCTCAACCGCCTGCAAGAGGTGGCGCGGGTGCTCATCCGCCACGGGCTCGGCGTGCTCGTGGCCGGCCTCGACCTGCCCGGGGTGCCCAAGCCCGCCGCGGTCGAGGGCCAGAAGGGCAACGCGCCCGAGCGCGTGGTGCGCGCCATTCAAGAGCTCGGGCCGACCTTTGTGAAGCTCGGGCAGGTGCTGTCGACCCGGCCCGACCTGCTGCCCGCCGCCTACATCGAGGCGCTGCAAAAGCTCCAAGATGACGTGCAGGCCATCCCCTTCGCCGAGGTGGACAAGGCGCTGACCGCCGAGCTGGGCCCGAGCTGGCGGGAGCGCGTGCAGCGTTTTGAGGAGCAGCCGCTGGCGACCGCCTCGATCGCCGTGGTGCACCGGGCCACGCTCACCGACGGGGCGGCGGTGGTGTTCAAGATCCAGCGGCCGGGGATCCAGCGGGTGATCCGTGCGGACCTGCACATCATCCGCCTGCTGGCGCGGCGGGCGGTCATCGAGTTCCCCGAGGCGCGGAGTTTTGACCCGATCGCCGTGCTCGACGAGTTTGAAGAGAGCCTCGCCGCCGAGCTCGACTTCGAGCAAGAGGCCAAAAACATGGCGAAGGTGGCCCGGCTCTTCGCCGACTGCGCCTTCGTGAAGGTGCCCGATGTCCAGCCGCAGCTCTCGTCAAAAACGGTGCTGTGCATGGAGTTCCTCGACGGCGTGAAGATGCGCAACGCCCGCGAGGCGGGCTGCGACATGGCCCTGGTCGGCCAACGTTTTCTGACCGTCGCCTATGACATGTTGTTCAAACATGGGTTTTTTCATGGCGACATGCACCCAGGCAACGTGCTGGTGCTGCAGGGCGAGGTCTTGGGCCTGCTCGACTTCGGCATGGTCGGCCGCCTGACCCGAGAGATGCGAAACAACGTCATCAGCATCATCTTCGGGCTGGAGCGCGGCGACCACCGCACCATCGCGCGCTTGTTTTATGACATCGCGATCAAGGACGGCCGCGTCGACTACCACGCGGTGGAGCGCGAAGCGGTCAAGTTGATGGAGGAGCACTGGTCGGGCGGCAGCGTGGCCGAGATGCAGCTCGGCCCCTTCGTGGTCGACCTCGCCACCGCGGCCAGCCGGCATGGCGCCCGCGTGCCCCGCGACTACGCGATGTTTTTCAAGGCCCTGCTCACCACCGAGGGCCTAGCCAAGTCGCTCATCCGCGAGGTGGACCCGATCGCCGCCGCGGCCCCCTACATCCAGGCCTTCTTGACCGAGCGCTTCAGCGAAGAGCGCCTGCAGCAGGACGCCTTCTACAACCTGCTCACGCTGAGCTCGCTCGGCCGCCGCCTGCCGGTCTCGGTCTCGCAGCTGCTCGACGACCTCGACAAGCAGCGCCTGCGCTTCACGGTGGTCGACCCCGACCGCGACCGCACCCTGCAGCAGGCCGAGCGCCTGACCAACCGGGTGCTGGCCACCGCGATGACCATCACCTGTTTTGTATTGGCCACCCGCATGCTCGACGCGCGGGCGCTCTTCCTCGGGGACGCGCTGCTGATCAGCAACCTCGTGCTGGGCCTCGTGCTGCTCGGCGCGGGCATGGCTTTTGTGGCCTTGGGGCTGCTGTCCTTTTGGCGGCGGGGCTGATCTCAGCCGATAAGCTCGAAACATCAAGTTATACCATTGTTATACATCAAGCGTACCGGGCCGCGCGCCCGACCCCGAGGACCCATGCTGCACCGCCGCCGCGCCGCCCCGCTCGCCTCCTTGCTCCTCGCCGCGGCGCTCTGGGTTGTGCCCGCCGCGCGCGCCCAGGCGCCCGAGGCCCCGCCGCCCGCACCCGACACGCTGTTGAGCAAGGGCCAGGCCCGCGCCGCCGCCAAAGACTGGAAGGGCGCGCTGGCCCTCTTCGACCAGTGCGTCAAAGAGGGCGGGCCCGAGGCCATCAACTGCCGGTGGGAGCGTGGCTGGGTGCACTGGATGCGGGCCGACTGGGCCAAGGTGGTCGCCGACTGGGAGGTGGTGAAGAAGGCCGACCCGCAGCGCCCCGACATCGACAAGTACCTCTACCAAGCCATTGACAACAAGAGCCTCGAGGCGGTGCTCGAGCGCGGGCGCAAGGCCGACCCGGCGGCTTTTGTGAGCCAGGCGCCCAAGGGCGCGAGCCTGCGCCTGCGGGCGGTCGGCGACATGATGATCAGCACCGACTTCCCCGAGGGGGTGATGAACCCTGAGATCGAGGCCACCTTCGCCGACGTCAAGCCCTGGCTGAAGGACGCCGACCTCACCTTTGGCAACCTCGAAGGCCCGCTCTGCGACCGGGGCGAGACCACCAAGTGTAAGCCCGAGGCCCCGGCAGGCGCCTGCTACGCCTTTCGCACGCCGGGTCGCTACGCGCCCCTGTACAAAGACGCGGGCTTTGACGTGCTGAGCACGGCGAACAACCACGCCGAGGACTTCGGGCGCGACTGCCGCATCGACACCGAGGCCCTGCTCGACAAAGAGGGCATCAAGCACAGCGGCCGGCCCGGTGACCTCGCCAGCATGACGGTCAACGGCCTCAAGGTGGCCACGGTCGGCTTTCACACCAACCGAAACAGCCACTACGTCAACGATCACAAGAGCGCGGCGCTCATCGTCAAGGCGCTGGCCGCCGAGCACGACATCGTCATCGTGAGCTTCCACGGCGGGGCCGAGGGCAGCAAGGCCCTGCACGTGCCCGACGGCCCCGAGGTCTTTTACGGTGAGGAGCGTGGCGACCTGCGCCGCTTCGCCCGCGCGGTGATCGACGCCGGCGCCGACATCGTGATCGGCCACGGCCCGCACGTGCTGCGGGGGATGGAGGTCTACAAGGGCCGCCTCATCGCCTACTCGCTGGGCAACTTCGCGACCTATGGCCGCTTCAACATCAAGGGCAACGCCGGGATCGGCGTGGTGCTCGAGGCCACGCTTGACCGCGAGGGCCGCTTCGTCAAGGGCCTGGCCCTGCCCACCAAGCAGCTCGGCGGCGGGGTGCCGGCCAAGGACCCAGAGGCCCAGGCCGTCGCGCTGCTGCGCGACCTCTCGACCCAGGACTTCGGCGCGACCGCCGTGCTGATCGGTGAAGACGGCGCCCTGCGCGCGCCGGCGGCCCCATGACGCTCGGCCGCAGCCGGGGCCTGCGGGCCATCCTCTTCGACAAAGACGGCACCCTGCTCGACTTCGACCGCTCGTGGACGCACATCGCCCGCGAGGCGGCGGCCGCCGCCGCCGGGCCGCGCGCCGAGCTGCTGCCCGCCCTGCTGCAGGCCTGCGGCCTCGACCCGCAGACGGGGCGTTTTCGACCGGGATCGGCGATGGTCGCCGGCACCGCCGCCGACGTGGCCGACTGCTGGCTGCCCCTGCTGCCGCCGCGCGACCGGGCGCGCCTAATTGACGACATTGACGCCACCTTCACCGCGGGGGCGCAGCAGGTGGTGCCGGTGGAGGGCATGGCCGAAGTGGTCGCCGCCCTGGTCGCCGCCGGCTGGCGGCTGGGCCTCGCCACGATGGACAACGAGGCCGCCGCCGAGGCCACCCTGCAGCACCTCGAGCTGCGCGGGCACTTCGGATTCGTCTGCGGCTGGGACAGCGGGCACGGCACCAAGCCCGGGCCGGGCATGGCCCAGGCCTTCTGCGCCGCGGTGGGCGTGCTGCCCGCGGCCGCGGTGATGGTCGGCGACAGCGTGCACGACCTCGAGATGGGCCGCGCCGCCGGCCTCGGGCTGGGCATCGGGGTGCTCACCGGCCCAGCTCGCGCCGAGCACCTGCGCGGGCACGCCGATCTGGTGTTGGACAGCGTGGCCGCGCTGCCCGCCTTGCTCGGGGAGCCGGGGCGCTAAAACGAGGCCCCCGCGCCCGGCCGACCGGAGCGGGCCGCAGAGCGGCCGTCGCGCAGCGACCGAGCCGGGCGGACGGCGATCCCGCCGCAGGCGGAGCGCCGGCCGGGGCCCCGGCGACGCGCGGAGGGGGGCCGAAGGCGACCGAACCGCTCAGCCAACCGGCCGGATCAAGCGCAGGTCCCAGCCCGGCGCCGCCTCGCTGTGCACGCCCAGCACCCGCAGCAGCCGGCCCGCCTCGTAGGCCCGGTTGTCGGTCTGGCCCCGCGGCGCGGTCGTGCGCACGCGCAGCTCGACCCCGCGCTCGACCGCCCCGCCCACCGCCGCGCACATCGGGTGGGCCTCGACCACCGCGTCGCGCAGCAGCCGGCGGCCGATCAGGGCCGGGGCGGCGGCGAGCAGGGCCCCCCAGGGGTCGGCGGGCGGGCCCGCATCGACCGGCACCGAGAAGCGGGCCTTGTCGAGGGCGACGTGCAGCAGGTCGTTGACGAGCGCATCAGGGTGCTTGAGGCCCGGCGTGGCGGCCAGCGCCGCGGACAGGGCCGCGCGCAGGGCGGCGGCGAGGGCGGCGGCCTGCTGGGCCCGCGCCACGGCGGCCCGGGCGTCGGCCAGCGCGGTGCGCAGCAGGCGCGGATCGAGGGTGTAGCGCGCCTTGATGGCCTCAAGCAGACCATTCTCGGTGATGGCCGCGCCGAGCAGGCCCGCGATGACCTCGGCCTCGGCGGTGGCGTCGCCCGCCGCGCTCACCGCCGCGTCGAGGGCCGCGGGCGCGAGGGCCTCGGCCAGCGCCTGGCCCCAGCGCGCGGCGAGCGGCCCGCGGGCCAGCTCGGCCAAACCTTGGTTCGGCCCAGGCAAGTGACCATGGCCGAAGCCCACCAAGGTGAGGGTGGCCCGCCCCGCGCCCGCCCCGGCCTGCGCGCGCGCCGCGGCCTCGGCGACCACCTGCGGGGGCAGGCCCGGCCAGGCGACCACGAGGCCCCGCCCGGGCCGCTGCTCAGGGAAGGTCTCGTAGCGGATCCACTGGGGCAGGCGCAGGGTCTCGTAGTGCTCGCCGACGAAGCTCTGGGCCATCGCGGCCAGCAGCCCATCGAGCGAGAGCTCGCAGCCGAGCAGCCAGCTCAGCTTGAGGCGCGCGCTCTGGTGGCTGAGGCTCTTGTGCAGCAGCCCGACCCCGACGGGCGCGGGCCCGCCCGCCGAGAGGCCGTCGAAGGCCTCGCGGGCCCCGAGCAGCACCGGGTGGCCGGCGGCGCCGAGCGCGCGCAGTTCGTCGGCGAAACATTGAAACATCTTGTTATTCAGAAAGTTGCCTTGAACCACCAAGCCGCTGGGCCCGGCGGCCCGCACCCGCGCCGCCGCGTCGCGCAGCGCGCCCACCGGCGTGAAGGGGTCGAGCACCAGCAGCTCAGCCACGCCATAGGGCCCGACCCGCCGCGGCCAGGCCACCTCGGTCGACCCGCCGCGACCTTGGATGAAGGCCAACAGCTCATGACCGAGGCGCAAGGTGGCCGCCCCCCGCTTGTCGCGGTGCAGCCGCCCCACCGGCTCGGGTGAGCTGTGGAAGTAGCGGCCCTCGGCGTCGGGCGCGGTGCCCACCTTGCTCAGGCGGCTGGCGAGGTGCAGCTCTCCGCCGATCAGCGCGTAGACTCCGGGCGGCAGCGGCGCCTCGGGCGGGGCGCAGACCCCGGCGGCCACGGCGAGGCTGTCGATGAGGTTCTGCGCCGCGTCGCTGTGCGGGGCCCCCGGCGGGGCGTGGGCGCCGGTGAAGACCACCGGCACGCGCAGGTCGGCGCCGAGCTCCCAGGCCATCAGCGTGGCGGTGAACTGCATGGTGTCGGTGCCGTGCGTGACCACCACACCGACCAGGTCATTGTTCTCGACGACCCGCCGCAGCTTGTCGCGCAGCGCGCCCCACTCGGCCTCGGCCACGTTGCTGCTGTCAGGCGGCCGGGCGAAGAGCTCGACCGGCAGCACGCGCAGGCGGGCCTGCAGGTGCGGCGCGTGCGTGGCCAGCAGGGCCTGCACCCCTTGGCCTGGCACGCCGCCCACCGACATCGAGATGGTGCCGCCGGCGTTGATCACCGCCACCAGGGGCAGGTCATTGGGGGCGAAGCGCAGGGGCGCGGCCGGCGGCCGGGCAGGGGCCGCGCCCACTAGAGCGGCTCGACGTCAAACAGCTCGAGGCCCTCGGCGTTGCGCAGCGCGTAGCTCATCGGCCACTCACCTTGGCTGAGAAGCACGTGGTGGCCGTTGCGGTCGGTGACCAGGGTGTAGTCGCGGCGCTTCTGCAGCCACTCCAGCGCCGAGGGCTTGCCGCCGACCCAGCGGGCCACGCTGAACGGCGCGCTCTCGAGCTCGGCTTTGACGTTGTACTCGTTCTTCAGGCGCTCTTTGAGCACCTCGAACTGCAGCATGCCGACCACCCCGAGGTAGGGGTCTTGGTTGCCCAGCTCGGGCCGGTAAAAGAGCTGCACCACGCCCTCGTGGGCGAGCTGGCTCAGGCCGGCGTCGAGGGCTTTGCGCTTGAGCGGGTCTTTGAGGACCATGCGGGCGAAGTGCTCGGGCGCGAAGCGGGGGATGCCGTCGTAGCGCAGGGGCGCGGCGGTCGAGAGCGTATCGCCGATGCGCAGCTTGCCCGGGTCATACAGGCCGACAATATCGCCAGGGAAGGCCTCTTCGACGATGCTGCGCTCTTGGGCCATAAAGGTATGCGGCTTGCTGAGGCGCAGCACCTCGCCGCTGCGGCCGATGAACACGTCCATCCCGCGCTCAAACCGCCCGCTGACCACCCGCATGAACGCGAGGCGGTCGCGGTGCTTGGGGTTCATGTTCGCTTGGATCTTGAAGATAAACCCCGAGAAGCGCTCATCGGCGGGCCCGAGAACGACCTTGGCGCCGTCTTTTTCGAAGCCGTGGCGGGCGGCGGGCTGGGCGGCGTGCTCGGCGATAAACCGCAGCAGGGGCTCGACCCCGAAGTTCGACATGGCCGAGCCCCAGAACACCGGGCTCACGTGCCCCGAGAGGAAGCCCTCGGTGGTGTAGACGTCGCCGGCGATCTCGAGCAGCTCGAGCTGCTCTTCGACGGCGGCCATCCGATCCGCGCCCAGCTCTTCTTTGGCCTGCTCGAAGCTGATCACGCGGGTGAGCACACGCTCGGTGCCGTGGCGGCCGCCCTCAAAAAGGTGGACCTCGCGGGTGCGCACGTCGACCACGCCGACGAACTCGCGGCCCATGCCGATGGGCCAGGTCAGCGGCGCGACCTTGAGGTTCAGGGTCTTGGACACCTCGTCGAGCAAGGCCAGCGGGTCGAGGCCCTCGCGGTCGAGCTTGTTCATGTAGGTGATGACCGGGAGCATGCGCATCCGGCAGACCTCGAACAGCTTGCGCGTGCGCGCCTCGACGCCCTTGCTGTGATCGATGAGCATCACGGCAGAGTCGACGGCGGCCAGCGTGCGGTAGGTGTCTTCCGAGAAGTCGGCGTGGCCCGGCGTGTCGAGCAGGTTGAGGGCGGCGCCCTCATACTCGAAGTTGAGCACCGAGCTGGTGATCGAGATGCCGCGCTCTTGCTCCATCTGCATCCAGTCCGAGACGGCGTGGCGGGTGGCCTTGCGGCCCCGCACGCTGCCCGCGAGGTGGATCGCCCCCGAGTAGAGCAGCAGCTTCTCGGTCAGGGTGGTCTTGCCCGCGTCGGGGTGCGAGATGATGGCGAAGCTGCGGCGCCGCGCACCTTCGGCGAGCACGCGCTCGCGCTCGGCGGCGTCGGCCACACGCGCGGCGCTGGCCTCGGTCGGGCTGGGGTCATCGGCCTCGGCCGAGGTGTCGGGGGCGCTCATGAGATCTCCGGATGCCCGGCCAGCGGGGCCGGGGCGCGCCGACCGCTAACCCTGCCCCCACCGCGCCGGCCCGGCCCATCGGCTCGGTTAGCAGGCGGCGACGGCGGCCGCGGTTGGTGGTCGGCGGCGCGGGGCGCGGTCGGGGTCTTGCCCCGCGGAGGGTCGGTATGGGCGTGCGGAGCATGATCAAGGACGTGGTGAAGGGCGCGCTGCGCACGGCTGGCCTCGGCTTCTTGTTGCCCAAGCGGGCCAGCGCGGCGCCGGTCGCGCCAGCACCCGCGCCGGTCGCGCCTGCGCCGGTGGCTGCGCCAGCGCCCACGCCTACGCCCGCCAAGGCGGCAGAGCCCGCGCCCGCCAAGGCGGCAGAGCCCGCCAAGGCGGCAGAGCCCGCGTCCGCGAAGCCGGTCGAGCCCGTGAAGACGGTGGAGGCCGCGCCCCCCGCGCCTGCGAAAGCCGAGCCCGCGAAGACGGTGGAGGCGACGCCCGCGAAGCCGGTGGAGGCGGCGCCTGCCGCGCCCGCGAAGGCCGAGCCCGCGAAGACGGTGGAGGCGACGCCCGCGAAGACGGTGGAGGCCGCGCCTGCCGCGCCCGCGAAGGCCGAGCCGGCGGAGAAGAAGCCCGCCAAGGGCAAGAAGGCGAAGGCCGAGCCCAAGGTGGCCGAGGCCGCCCCTGCAGCGGCGCCGGTCGCGGCTGCGCCTGCCGTGCCCGCGGGCGCACGAGAGCGCCAGTATGGCGGCAAGCGGCTGATCCCCGACAACTGCGGGAGCTGTGGGGCCGACCTCTGGGGCAACTGGCGGTGGAACCAAGGCCAATTTGTCTGCGGGAGCTGCGGAGCGCCGGTCTAGCTGCTCGCTGTTTGGGCTGATCGAAGGCCACCGCCGGTTTTCGTGAGGATGTCCGCCCGACTTTCGGGTGCGGCCTCGCCGCGGATGCCGGGGGTCTCCGACCCCCAGGCCCCCGGCCAAGGGGCCCGCGCGGCCCCTTGGATCCCCCGCCAAGGGGGGCCGGCGGGCAGGCTGGCGCGCGGCGCATGGCAGCGCCGCGCGCCAGCCCGCAATGGCCCCCCTTTGGAAACCCCCCGGGAGCAGGCGCGACCCGCTGCTGCTGTGGGCAATGAGGGGGCTCACCGCGAAGACCTCGGCTGTCGCGGATGGGGTGAGGCACCGTGCCCCGAGCACGTTCGAGCCGAGTTAGTGTCAGCTCACATAACAGACTTGTTTCATATGTTTCGATAACTAAGTGTCGGCCGTCCACCAAAGCGAAGGCCGGCTCCGTCGACAGCCGCGGGGGTCACCGCCGCGTCAGCAACCGGCGCAAAAACCCCAGCGGTCTCGGCGCTTGCACCACCCGCCCGGCACCGCGCAGGCAGTCCAGCGCCAAGGCCCGCAGCCCCGCAGCCTCCGGCGCGCCGACCCAGACCCCTTGGGCCTGCTCCGGCCGCAGCAGCCCGCCCGGATCGGCCAGCCGACCCACCGGGTCCACCAAAAGAACCGCCGGCGGCGCGCTGAAGTCAGCCCGCAGCGCGCGGGCCGCCCGCAGGGCCTCATCCGGGTCGGGCTCGGCCGAGATCACCGCCAGCGCGTAGCGGCCGCGCCGCGCCGCCCGGGCCGGCCCCTCACCTTCGGGCAGGGCCTCGACCTCGAAGACAGCGGCCAGCGCGTCCATCACCTCGAGGCGGCGCCGCAGCGAGGCCTCGACCACCAGCGCCCGGGGCGCGCTCACAGCGGGGCCCCGCGGCCGTCGGTGGGCCAAGCGGTGCCGACCAGCGCCGCCCGCAGGGCCGCGGCCGTGGGCGCCGGGCCGCCGGTGAGCAGGGCAAAAGCGCGCCGGGCTTGGTGCAGCAGCATGGGGTGCCCGGTCTGCAGCCGCCGCCCGGCCGCGACCAGGGCCGGGCCGCCTAGCGGCGCCCGGAAGTAGTTGGTGTCGACCCACAGCCCGCCGAGCACCAGCCGGCAAGCGCCCCGCTCGGGTTCGGCGACGAGCTCGGGGTCGGCGCTGCAATTGACCACCAGCTCGACCTCGAGGGGCGGGCCCTCACCCCAAGAGGGGGCCGCGGCGCAGCCCAGGGCCGCCGCCGCCCGCGCCGCCCGGTCGAGGTCGCGGTTGCAGAGGGTGACCGCCACGCCCGCCGCGCCCAGCGCCGCCGCCACGCCCCGGGCCGCGCCCCCCGCGCCGAGCACCGCGGCGCGGGCGGGCAGGGGCCCGGCCTCGGCCACCGCGTCACACAGCCCGTCGCCGTCTGTGTTATAGGCTGTGATCAGCTGTTTATCGTCGATCACCAGGGTGTTGGTGGCCCCGGCCCGCGCGGCGGAGGGCGCGCGCCGATCGACCACAGGCAGCGCCCCCTCTTTGAGCGGGATGGTCAGGTTCGCCCCCGCGAAGCCCAAGGTGCGCAGGGCGCCGACCACCGCCGCGCCATCGGCTTCGGCGCTGTCGAGGGCCACATAGGTGCCCGGCCGCCCGCTCAGGCGCAGCATCAGGCCGTGCAGCAGGGGCGAGAGGCTGTGGCCGACCGGGTGGCCGACCAGGGCGTAGACCGGGGCGGGCCTCACCCCTGCCCCAAGGCCGCCCGCGCCGCGCTGACGTCGCGGCCGATCTGAGCGGCCAGCGCGTCGATGTCGGCGAAGCGCTGCTCACCCCGCAGGCGGGTCACGAAGCGCGCCGACAGGGCGTGCCCATAGAGGTCACCGCGGAAGTCGAGCAGGTGCACCTCGATGAGGAAGCGCCCGGCCCCGCCAAAGGTCGGCCGCACGCCGAGGTTGGCCACCGCCGGCCGCCAGGGGCCGCAGTCGACGCTGGCTTCGACCGCGTAGACCCCGCTCGGGGGCAGCAGCTCGGCGTCGGTCTCGAGGTTGGCGGTGGGGAAGCCCAAGGTGCGCCCGCGCCGGTCGCCGGGCACCACCGCCCCGCGCACCTCGTGGGGCCGGCCGAGCAGGGAGGCGGCCCGCTCGACCGCGCCCTCGGCGATGAGCGCGCGCAGGGCCGAGCTGCTCACCACCTCGCCGTCGACGGCCAGCGCCTCGACCGCGCCCACCGGCACCGCGGGCAGCAGCCGGGCCAGCAGCTCGCGGGTGCCCGCCCGGGCCTTGCCGAAGCGGAAGTCGTAGCCCACGACCATCTCGCTCGGGGCGAGGCGGGCGCCCAAGACTTCGGCGGCGAACCACTCGGGGGTGTGCTGGGCGAAGGCGCGGGTGAAGCGCTCGATGATCAGGTGCTCGACCCCGAGCGCGCCGAGCAGGCGGGCCCGCAGCGTCCAGTCGGTGAGGCGGGGCTGGGCGAGGTCGGGCGCCAGCACGCTGCGCGGCGGCGGGTCGAAGGTGTAGACCGCGGCCGGCACGCCAAGGGTGCGGGCCCGGGCGACCACCGCCGAGAGCAGCGCCTGGTGGCCGCGGTGCACGCCGTCGAAGTTGCCGATGGTCAGCACCGGCCGGGCCTCGCCGCGCTGCTCGGCGTAGGCGGCGCTGCCGGCGAAGATGCGCGGGCCGACCGCCGCCGGTGCGCAGGGCGGCGCGGCGCCAGGGGCATCAGCAGGAGCAGCAGGAGAGGCGGCCGCAGGCGCGGCCTCAGCGGGCTCGTTCATGCCCGCCCCTATCCGCGCGCCGGGGTCGCGTCCGCGGGGTGGGCGCCGCCCAGCCTCAGCGCAGGCTCAGCTCGTCGATGAACAGCCAGTGCTCGCCCCGCGCGCGGCTGTGGTAGGCCGTGACGTCGACCAGCTCAACCCGGCGAACGGCGGTCGGGTCCAAGCGCCCGCCGCCGACCAGGTCTTCGGGCAGCAGCGCGGCGGGGTCGACGCGCAGCTCGGTCCACTCGATGGTGCGCACCCGCAGCGGCTCGGGGCTCACGAAGCGCTGGCCCGTCGCGTCGACGACCACAACGGCCAGCAGCGCGTCAAAGCCCTCGGCCCGCGCCCGCAAGCTCAGCTCGGTGAGGCGCCCGGCGCCGGGCGCCAGCGGCAGCGCCAAGAAGTCCTCTTCGCCGTCGGCCACCGCCACCCGCCAGGCCGCCGCCCCGACCAGCCCACCTTCGCTCAGGCGCAGGTCATCATCGGCGCCGCGGCCCCAGCCCCGCACCAGGGCGCCTGTGCCCAAGGCGAAGCCCTCGACGTAGGGCAAGGCTTTGACTTGCCGCTCTTCGAGGCTCATCCACCCGAGGAAGGCCCGGGCGGCCGGCCGGGTGCGCGGGAAGGCGGCGGCCCGCTGCAAGGCGGCGCGGGCCCGCGCGGCGTCACCCGCCTCGAAGCGGGCGCGGCCCAGCCAATACAGCGCCTCGCCCCGCATCGGGTGGTCTTCGGCGAGCTGGTCGAGCAGCACCTCGTAGGCGGCGGCGGCGGCGACCGGGTCGCGCTCGACCGCTTGCAGCACGCGGGCCGCCTGCAGCGCCGACCAAGCCTCGGGGCTGGCCGCGGACGCGCCGGCCCCGAGCAGCCCGAGCAGCGCGCCGACGACGAGGGCCCCGCGCAGCCGCCCCCGGGCCATCAGCCGCCCTTGGCGATGAACTGGTAGCCGACGCCGTGCAGCGTCTCGACGAAGCGGGGCTGGGCGGCGTCATCCCCGAGCTTTTTACGCACGGTGAGCACGTGTGTATCGACCGTGCGCGTGGCGATGCCCGCCTTGTAGCCCCAGACCTTGCGCAGCAGCTCTTCGCGGCTGAGGATGCGGTGCCGGTTGTACAAGAAGAACTCGAGCAGGTCACGCTCACGTTTGCTCAGCTTCTCGACCCGGTCAGGGTGGCGGATCTCGTTGACATCGAAGTCGATCACCACCTCGTCAAAGGTGAAGATGTTCTTCGCCCCGCCCGAGCGCCGCAAGCAGGCCTGCACCCGCGCGGCCAGCTCGGGCAGGCTGAACGGCTTGGTCACGTAGTCATCGGCGCCGAGCTCAAAGCCGACCAGCTTGTCTTGCTCGCTGTTGCGCGCGGTGAGGAAGATCACCGGCCGCTCAAAACCGCTGTCGCGCAGGGCCCGGCAGACCTCGTAGCCGTCCATCGCGTCGGGGCCGGCGGGGCCCTCGTGCAACATCACGTCGAGCACGGCCACGTCGGGCGCCACGCGGTGCGCCAAATCGAGCGCGTCGGGGCCCGTGCTGGCCCCGAAGGCCTCGTGCCCGCGGCTGATGAAGAAGCGCACGAGGTTGTCGAGGACGACCTTCTCGTCTTCGACGAAGAGGATGCGGGCCATGCGGCGGGCTCCAACGGGCGGCGGGCAGGTGCGCCTAGTGCGGCGAGCATAGCGCCGGCGAGGTCCGCGGGGGAGCATCGTGGGCCACGGCAGGGGTCGGGCGCCCGGGCGGCCCCCCGCCGGGCTCGGGCCGGCGGCCCTCGGTCGCTGCGCGACCGGCCTTGCGGCCGCCCTCTGGTCGGCCTGGCGCCGCGAGGCGAGGCCCCGCAGGATCGCGCAGCCCGGGGCACGGCGCAGCCCGGCCCCCCATCGCCTCGCGCGCGGCAGGGGGCGGAGCGGCCGCGCAGCGGGTCGGCCGCCCGCGGCCGACGGAGCGCAGCGACCCCGCGCAGCACCCGGCCCGCCGGGCGGTGGCCCGGCGGGGCCGCCCCTTAGAGCAGGCCGGTCAGCTGCTTGGTGGTGCCGGTGGTGGTGTTGCCCGCGTTGTCGTAGGCGCACAGCCGGTAGGTGTACTTACGGCCGGCCACCTGCCCGGTGTGCTCGAAGACGCGGTCGGGGCCGTTGTAGAGCACGGTGCCCGAGGTGCAGCCCGAGGCCGGGGACGAGGTGCCTTCGCGCACCACCAGCTTGTAGCCGGCGAGGCCCGAGCTGGCGTCGGTCGAGGCCGTCCAGCTCAGGTTGCTGACCCCGCCCACCGCCGCGGTGCCCGAGAGCGTCGAGACCGTCGGCGCGGTGGTCTCGTAGATGATCGTGTCGGTCACGTTGGCGCTGGTGTTGCCGTAGCGGTCGCGGAACTTCACGTAGACCGTCTTGGTGCCCGCCCCCGAGGACAGCGTGTGGGTCTTCGTCGTCGCGTAGGTCACCCAGCTCGTGCAGCTGGTCGTGTTGCTCACGCACATCTGGGTCACGCCCGAGTCGTCGGTGGCCGAGATGGTCAGCGTGCTGGCCGTGGTCTTCGTGCCGATGGCGCCCGCGTTGATGCTCAGGCTGCCGCCCGCGGGGGCGGTGGTGTCGGCCGTGCTGACCAAGAAGGTCGTGCCCGCCGACATATTGCCCGCCGCGTCGATCGCGCAGACCCGCACGCCGTAGACCTGCCCGCCGAGCAGGCCGGTGATGTCGGCCGCGCTGTCGGCGCCGCTGTAGCCCAGCGTGCCGGTCGAGCAGCTCGAAGGCGGCGTGCTCAGCGCGTAGACCGCGCGGTAGCTGGCCACGCCCGAGTCGGCGTCGGAATAGTCCGACCACTCGAAGTGGGCGGTGCGGTCTGAGGTGGCGACGCCGGTGGCGTCTCCGTCGACGGGCAGCACCGTCTCGACCTGGATGCTGTCGCTCACCGGCGTGAGGCTGCGGTTGCCCCAGGTGTCTTCGAACCAGGCGTAGAGGGTCTGCTCGCCGCTGATCCCGGCGAGGGTGGCGCTGACCGGGCCGGGGTAGGCCTCCCACGCGGTGCAGCTGTCGGGGCTGTCCGACACGCAGACCTGGGCCACGCCGGTCTCGTCGGTGGCGTCGGCGGTCACCGAGACGCTGGCCGTGTTCGTCCAGCCGGCGCCGGCGTTGATCGTGATGCTACCGACCGGGCCGTCAAACTCGGGCAGGGGCCGCACCACCAGCGTGTCGCCGACCGAGACATTGCCCACCGCGTCGACCGCGCAGAGGCGCAGGGCGTAGCGCTGGCCGGGGGTGAGGTCGGTGAGGGTGGTGAGGTCCTCGACGCCCTCCCAGCTGTATTCGCCCGAGGCGCAGTCTTCGGGGGCCTCGGTGCCCGCGTTGTAGGCGATGCGGTAGCCCGCGAGGCCGCTGCCGGTGTCGAAGGCGCCCGACCAGGAGAGGTCGACCGTGGTTCCAGTCACGCCATCTTCGACGAGGGTGGCGTCTTCAGGCACGGTCTGGTCGAGCTGGAGGCTGTCGCTGGCCGGCGCGAGGCTCTCGTTGCCGTAGCTGTCGCGGAACCAGACGTTGACCGTGTGCACGCCGTCGCCCGCCTCGATGCTGAACGGCAGGCTGGGCTCGTAGGGCTGCCAGTCGCTGCAGCTCTCGGCCTCGCTGAAGCAGACCTCGGCGACCCCTGCGGTGTCGGTGGCGCTGCTCTCGACGCTGACCTCGAGGCTGCCGGTGAACTCGGCGCCGCCGTCGAGGCTGACCAGCCCGTCGATCGGGGCGGTGGCGTCGATGGTCATCCGGGTCTCGAGCACGCCCGGCGACAGGTTGCCGGCGAGGTCGAGGGCGCAGACCCGCACGTTGACCGTGGTGCCCAAGGCCAGCTCAGCCAGGGCGGCCGAGGTGTCGGCGCCGCGGTAGAGCTCTTCACCCTCAGTGCAGCTGTCGGGAGCGACCTCACCCACGGTGTAGACGACGACATAGGACGCGAGGCCCGTGGTCTCGTCCAAGAAGCCCGACCAGTCGGCGGTGAGCGTGGTGTCGTCGGACTGGGCCAAGCTCAGCTCGCCGTCGAGCGGCGCGGCGCGGTCGACGGTGATCTCGGCTTCAAGCGGCGCTTCGCTGACGTTCCCGATGCCGTCGCGGAACCAAGCGTAGAGGGTGAGCGGGCCGTCTTCACCCTCGGGGACCTCCCAGGTGGCGGCGGTGTCGTAGGCCACCCAATCCTCGCAGAGGTCGGGGTCGTTCGAGATGCACATCTCGGCGACGCCGTCGGCGTCTTCGGCGTCGAGGGTGAGGTCGAGCACGCTGTCGGCGGTGTAGAGCTCACCTTCGTTGATTAGCAGCCCCGCGCCCGCCGGCCCCTCGGCGTTGTCGGCGGTCGAGGCCAGCAGCGTCACGCCGGCCGAGATGTTGCCCACCGTGTCGACGGCGCAGACGCGCAGGCTGTAGGCCTGCCCCGGGCGCAGGCCCGAGACCGTGGCCTGCTCACCCGGGCCTGAGAAGCCCACCCGCCCCGCCGTGCAGCTGGCCGGGGCGCGCAGCCCCGCGGCATAGGTCACGATGTAGGAGGCCACGTCGGTGTGCACATCGCTGAACCCAGCCCACTGCACGTCAATCTCGCTGCCGCTGGCCGTGCTCGCCTCGGCGGTGCCGTTCACCGGGCGGGTCTGGTCTTGCAGCACCGTGTCGCTGACCGCGGCGGTGGTGACGTTGTTGTAGACGTCTTTGAAGAAGGCGCGCACGGTGCGGTTGCCCGTGCCGCCGCTGAGCGTCCAGGTCTTGGTGGTCGCGTAGGTCGTCCACGCCGTGCAGGTGGTGGAGTTGGTCAAGCAGACGTGGCTGACCCGGGTGTCGTCCTCAGCGGAGAGGGTGAGGGTCACCCGGGCGCCCTTGACCGCGGCCGCGCCGCCGGCGATCTCGACCGAGCCGCCGGTGGGGGCGTTGTACTCGGGGGCCGGGCGGCCGCTGACCACCTTGCCCGACGAGATGTTGCCCGCCGCGTCGACCGCGCAGACCCGCCAGCTGTAGGTCAGGCCGTCGACCAGGCCGGTGCGGGTGAAGTCACCGTCGGCGCTGGTCATCACCGCCCGGCCGGTGCAGCTCGAGGGCGCGCGGATGCCGGTGGCCTGCATGAGCTTGTACGAGGCCACGCCGCTGAGCGCGTCGGTGAAGCCGGTGGCGGTGATCTGCGCGGTGCCCGCGCTGGTGGTGATGCCCAGGGTGCCGTTGACCGGCTTGGTCAGGTCGAGCCCGATGCTGTCGCTGACCGGGGCCGCGGTGACGTTGCCCATCGTGTCGCGGTACCAGGCGTTGACCGTGTGGGTGCCGTTGGAGCGGCGGATCGCCGCGCGCACGGTCGGGCGGTTGGCCACCCAGCTCGTGCAGCTGGCCGCCTCGCTGAGGCAGATGTGGCTGACCCCGCTCGGGTCGGTGGCCGCGGTGGTGACGGTCAGGCTGGCCGAGTTGGTCCAGGCGGCGCCGCCGTTGAGCTCGATCGAGGCGTCGGTGGGCGCGTCGTACTCGCTGGCCGGCCGCGCGGTGACCGTCGCCCCGGCAGAGATGTTGCCGGCGCCGTCGATCGCGCACAGCCGCCAGGCGTAGGTGGTGCCATCGGTGAGCCCGGTGACCGTGGTGCTCGCGCCCGTGCCGCGCCAGGCCTCGGTGCCCGCGGTGCAGGAGGAGGGCGGGGTGGTGCCTGTCGCGCGCCGCAGCACGTACTCGGCGATGCCCGTGCCCGGGTCGGCGAAGCCCGACCAGCTGAACTCGACCTCGCCGCTGCCCGCGGTCGCGGTCAGGGTGCCGTCGGTGGGGCGGGTCGCGTCGTAGATGATCGTGTCAGTGACCGGATCGGAGACATTGCCCGCCGCGTCGCGAAAGCGCACGTAGACGGTGCGGGGCCCGGCGGCGCCCGAGAGGGAGGTGGCGCCCGTGGACGCGTAGCTGACCCATGAGCTGCAGGAGCTCGACTGGCTCACGCACATCTGGGTGACCGCGGTGTCGTCGGTGGCCGAGAGGGCGAGGCTGACCCGCGAGGCGCGGGTGGTGGCGTCGCCGCCGTTGATCACCACCGAGACGCCGACCGGCGCGGTGGTGTCGCCGCTGGTCGAGGCCGCGGGGCGGGCGCCGCCCACCGCGCCGCCCGCCACCGCCGGCGCGCAGCGCTCGGCCTCTTCTTCGGTCAGCGGGCGCTCATCAAGGCGGTGCAGGCCGCCCCCGGGGCCCGCCTCGGCGAGCAGGGCGGCGAGCAGGGCCTCGCCCTCGGCGCCGACCAGGAGCGCCCGCCCGCCCTCGGGGCCCCCGCACCAAGACAGCTGCGCGGCGAGCCGCCGCGGCAGCTCACCCTCGAGCTGCACGCCCGCCGCCCCGCCGGCCCGCAGCTGGGCGCGCACCGGCGCGAGGGCCTCGATCAAGTCGAGCGCGCCCGCCGGGCGGACGGCCTCGCCCGTGTCGCCCCACCGCTCGTCGCCGGCCCCCTCGCCCAGCGGGGGCGCCGCGTCATCGGCCTCGTCGTCGGCCAGGGCCGCCGCAGCGCCGGTGTCGAGGGCCTGCGCGCCGGCCTCGGCGCCGCCGCCCACGACGACCCGATCGGCCTCGCCCACGCCGTCGACCGCCCGCTCGCAGGCAGAGAGGCCGCAGAGCAGCGTGATGATGCGGAGAGCGGCGTGGTTCTGGCGCAGCGACATCGGACACCCCAGGGTGGGGCGCGCCTGCGCCCCACCTGCGTAACGACACAGACCGGTCAGACCCTTAGCGGACCGCCGCGCCGCGCCGCCGACCGGGGCCCAAAAGGGCCAGGCGGAACCCCCGAAGGGGGGGGTGCGACGGAAGCGGAGCGCGGGGCCCGGCTCGGCCAGATTGATGATGTGCAGGTCTTTGCCAGAAGGCAAGGCCACCGAAAACGAGGCCGAGGAAGTGCTCCAGCAGCAGATCGTCGCCGCGGGGCCCAGCGAGGGGCGCTGGCCCGGCGGCGCGCCGCGGCGGAGGCACGGATGGCGCGCCGCCTTCCGCGCGGTGGGCCTCAAAAACACGTACGGCAGAGCCCTGACCCCGACTGAGGCCCCCCCCCCGAGGTCACCGCTTGTCACCGCGCCGAAGTACTGGTTCCCGTCGGCCCTGTGTGGCCCCATGCTTCGCCATTGGAGTGCCCTGTGCGTCGCGCCGCCCCCTCGTCCACCCTCGACACCCCGCGCCTTCTGCTGATCGGGGCCGGCCTCGTGCTCGGCCCGATGCTGCTGGCGGGGGGCTGGCGGGCCCTCACCCGCTCGGCCGACCGGGCCTGCCGCTGGGCCGAGGCGCCGCCCGCCGCCGCCGCCTGGGTCTTCGCCCAAGAGGGCTTTCACACCTCGCTCGACGACCTGCTGCGCTACGGCGCCTGCCGCGCCCAGAGTGAGCCGCTGGCCGACGCGATCGCCGCCTGCGCGGCCCTGCCCGCGCCGATGCGCTCTGATTGCATCGACGGCGTGGGACATGGCATCCCCGCCGGGGCGGTCAGCCCCGAGCTCGCCGTGGGGGCGCTGGCCAGCCTGCCCGGCCCCGCCCGGGCCCAGCTGGCCGACGGCATGGCGCGGTCATGGGCCGAGGGGGCGGGCGGCGAGCCCGAGGCGACCACCGCCGCCCTCCAAGCCGCGGGGATCGCCCCCGGGGACGTGATCAACGGCCTGCGCATCGGCCTGCAGCGCAGCCGCGGCGACGACCTGCCCGCGGCCATCGCCACCGCCACGCGCTGGCCCGCCTCGGCCTGGCCGGCGCTGTTCGAAGAGCTCGGCTGGCGCGCCGGCGACGAGGGGCCCACGGCCCCCTTCGCCCACCTCGGCCTCGTGCCCGCCCCCGCCCAGGCGGCCTATGTGCGGGGGGCGGCCCGCGGGGCGGCCCTCAAGTTGGTCCATGGCCTCAGCCCGGCCGAGGCCGCCGCCCCCCTCAACGCCCTGCTCGCCACGCTCAGCGCCCAGCGCCCCACCGACGGCCGTGAGCTGCGCTGGGGGGTGGCGGCGGCGATCCAGCTCAGCCGCTGGCCCCCCGCCGAGAAGGCGGCGCTGCTCGAGGCCACCGGCCTGACCGAGGTGGCCCGCGAGCGCGCCGACGCGGTCGGGCTGGGCATCTGGGCCGGCCCCGAAGACCTGCCGGTCAGCGCGCAGCAGCCGACGATCCTGCGCTGAGGCCCCGCCCGCGGGGCGCCGCCACGATAGGCCGCCGCCGCTCCGGAGGTCGCGGTGCCGCCCCTGTCGCCCCCTGCCCTGCGCCTCATCGGCTGGGCGATCCACGCCTACACCGCGTCTGGGCTGGTTTTGGCCTTGCTCGCCGTCGAGGCGCTCGTGCGGGGCGACGCGCCCCGCTTCTTCTTGCTCAACGTGGTCGCCGTGGTGATCGACGGCACCGACGGCACCCTGGCCCGGCGCTTTGAGGTCAAGCGCCACGTGCCCGAGTTCGACGGCGCGCGGCTCGACGACATCGTCGACTTCTTGACCTGGGCCCTGCTGCCCGCCCTGGCCTTGCCCATGCTCGGCCTGCTCAGCGGGCCGTGGTCGTGGGCCATCGCCCTGCCGGTGCTGGCCAGCGGCTACGGCTTTTGCCAGCAGCGGGCCAAGACCGACGACGCCTTCGTCGGCTTTCCCTCGTATTGGAACATCCTGGTCCTCTATCTCTATGTTTTTCAGCCGCCCGCTTGGCTGACCGTGACGCTGCTGGCGCTGCTCTCGGTGATGGTCTTCGTGCCCATCCACTACGTGTACCCGACCCGAACGCGGCTGCTGCGGCCCCTGACCATCGGGCTCACCCTCGTCTACACCGCCGCCTGCGCCGCTTTGGCCCTGCGGCCCGACGCGCCCTGGGCCCTGCCCCTCGCCGGGGTCAGCTTGCTCTTTGTGGTCTACTACACGGTGTTGTCCTTCGTGCACCACGCGCAGGTGATGGCGAAGCACCGCGCGGCCGGGCAAAGCTAGGCCGCGGCAGGGGCCGCAGCGGCGCCGCAGGCGGTCGCCCGCAGGGCGACGGAGCCGGGCCGGCGGCGACCGCGGCGCCGCCGGGGGCCCCGGCGACCCGCGCAGGGCCCGACCCGCAGCGCAGCGGAGGGGCCGCCCTTCAATCCGGCTTCGCTTGATTCGGCTCGCGCTTTCGACGCTTGGCCTCATCGAGCTGACGAGGCCGTTGGGCCTGTGAACTGACTGTTTCACTACGGATGCCGGGGGCCGCCGGCCCCCAGACCCCCGGCCAAGGGGCCCGCGGGGCCCCTTGAAACCCCCGCCAAGGGGGGCCGGCGGGCAGGCTTCGCGCGGCGCATGGCAGCGCCGCGCGCCAGCCCGCAAAGGCCCCCCTTTGGAAACCCCCCGAAGCCGGCGCGGCCCGCTGCTCTGGTGGGCGATGAAGGAGTCGCCGCGAAGGCCTCGGCTGTCACGGTTGGGGTGAGGCACCTCGCCCGGTGGGCGTTCGAGCCGAAATGGTGTCGGCCAGTATCAGCGCGCCGGCGTGCTCACCGCGAAGCGGAAGGGGTACGGGGTCGGCACGCCGAAAACAACCAATGGCACGTAGCCTTCGCCCTCGAGCGTGGTGCCTTCGGGGCCGCTGGTGGTGAGCCCGCCGGTCCACGCGTCTTGGTAGCCGTAGCTTTCCGGCGCGTCGTTGCGGGCGATGCCCGCGGCCGCGCCGTCGTCCTCGAGCGTGCCCTCAATGGTGAGGGTCAGCGGGAGGGTCATGTCGTAGACCACAACGTCGAGCACCGCGCTCTCGACGGTGGTGATCGGGCCATAGAGCGCACCTTCGACCGGCGGCTGGGTGGCGAGCACCAGCGCGTACTCAAGCGGCGTGCCGCGCTCTTCGATGAACAACGTGCCCGTCCAGATCACCGGGTCGGGCAGCGGCGCGGATCCGTCGGCGCCGTCGGCCCCAGCGCCAGAGTCGAGCTGACCGCCGGTGTCGTCGGAGGGGGCGCCGCCGCTGTCCTCCTCTCCCCCCGTGTCGCCGTAGTAGTGGTAGTGGTTGACCACCTTCTCGGAGAAGGTGCAAGCGGGAACGACGGACAAGGGCAGGAGCAGCAGCGTGAAGCGGGGCATGGGGCGACCTCCACCCCCGGTCTACAGGCGGGGCGTGAAGGGGCCGTGAATTGGCGCCCCGCCGTCGCTTAGGTGCGCCGGCGCAGGTGGTAGAGCGCCTGGCGGTGCCACCAGGGCCACTCGTGGTGCACGTCGCGGCCCCAGACGTCGAGCTCGTGCGGCACGCCGGCGTGGCGCAGGTGGCCGGCCATCGCCTTGGTCTCGGCGAGGCAATTCGCCTCGTACTTGCCCTGGCCGCAGACCAAGCTCAGGGTCGTGCGCGCGCGCAGGGCGCCGAGCTGCTCGCCGTGAATGCCGCGGGCAAAGGTCATCGGGTTGCTGTGGTAGATCTCAGCGTCGTCGTAGCCCTCGGTGAAGGACCGGGCGTCGTAGCGGCCCGACAAGCAGAGGGCCCACGAGAACAGCGCCGGGTGCTTCAATGCCATCGCCGACGCGTACATGGCGCCCACGCTCGCCCCGGCCAGCCAGATGGGCAGGGCGCCGCGGCAGTCGGCCCAGATGTGGGGCACCAGCACCTCGGTCACCCAGCGCTCGTAGCGCTGGTGCGCGCGGATGCGCTCGCGCGGGTGGTCGGTGCCGTGCATCCAGGCCTCGGCCACGTTGGTCTCGGGGCAGTAGAGCTTGAGCCGGCCGGCGGCGAGCAGCGGGCGCAGGGCCTCGACCATGCCGTTCTGCTGCCACTCGTGCGCGTAGCCGCCGCTGGTGGGGAAGGCGATGAGCGGCGGGCCATAGAAGCCGTAGCTCCACAGGTAGACCGGGCGCTGGAGGGGGCCGCCGGGCAGGCGGCTGAGGTGCCCGGCGATCGGGTCGGCTGCGTCAGCGTGGGTGGTCACGGCGTCCTCTGCGCCGGACCATGACCCAGCGCCGGCCGCCCGGTCAAGCCCAGGGCCCGGGTCTGCAACAGGTCGAGGCCCGCCCGGCCGAAGCGGCCCGCGGAGGCCCGATGCCCGCCCGAACCCCCTGCCGCGGCGCCCGCGCGCTGGCCCCGCCCGCCGCCGCGCTCGGCGCGCTGCTCAGCCTGCTCGGCGCTGGCCCGGCCGCGGCCGCGTCGACCCTGACCACCGCCGACGGCCGCCCCCTGCGCTGGACGGCCGACAACCCCTGGGTCGATGCCCCCTACCTGCCCATCGCCGGCAACCCGCTGAACTCGAACGGGATCTACCCCGATGCCCTGCGGGCGGCGGTGGTGGGCGGCCTGCGGCGCTGGCAGCGGGCCAGCGGCGAGGCCTTCCTCTGGGACTACTGGCAGGGCACGGCGCCCCGCCACTTCCCGGCCGCGCTGGCCCACGATGGTGTCTCGACCATCTTCTTTCTCTCCGCCGCCGAGGACCCGCCGCTGCTCAGCGCGTCGACCGCCGCCTACACCCAGCTCTGGTACGACGAGGCCACGGCCAGCGTCACCGAGTTCGACATGGTGCTCAACGACGTCAACTACACCTTTGTCAGCACGCCGGCCGAGGCCCAGTACGGCGAGGGGGCCACGCTGCGGGTCGCCTACCTCGACGACGTGATCACGCATGAGCTGGGCCACGCGCTGGGCCTCGGCCACAGCGGCCTGCTCGCCAGCAGCATGTTCACCTGGGCCTGGGCCGAGCAGTCCAGCCTCGGCTGTGACGACCAGCAGGCCATTTGGGACCACTACCACCCCGGCGTGGCCCGCGCGGGGCGCGGCGGCCTGCGCGGCGTGGTCGAGGTGCCCGAGGGGCGCGCGGCGCTGGGCCTGCAGGTGGTGGCGCTCTCGGTGGCCGACGCCACGCCCCGGGCGGCCACGCTCACCGCCGCCGACGGCAGCTGGGCCCTGCCCAACCTGCCCGCCGGCGCCTATGCCGTGCTGGTCGAGCCCTTCTACGCGGGGGCACCGGCTTTGGGCGCCGCCTGGGCCGAGGTCGAGCTGCCCGCCTGCGGTGAGCTGCCGCTGAGCCGGGCGGTGGCCCTGCGCCCCAACGGCGTCGACCTTGACGTGGTGGAGGTCTTTGCCGGCGAGTGGAGCGCCGCGGCCCCGGTCACGCTGCGCTGCAGCGGGCTGCCCGAGGGCGGCGCGGTGGTGGAGGGCACGGGCGCCCGGGTCGGCGAGGCGGAGCCCTTCCCCGCCCTTCCGCTGGGCACCGACCGCCGCGCCTTGTGGGAGGCGCTGGACCTCGCCGGCCTCGAGCTGGCCTACGAGATCGAGCTCGACGGCGATGATCTCGACGTGGCGGTGCTCAGCCACTCGTTGTTCTCGCCCGCCTATGGCCGCCCGCGGCTGCTCGACGCGACCGGCGCCGAGCCCGCCGGGGTCGAGGTCGACGGGCCGGTCTACAGGTCCGCCTGCCCCGACCCGCTCTACGGCGTGCAGGGCGAAGAGGCGCCGCCCGAAGACCCGGCCTGCACCGACTTCGCCCTGTGGGACACGCGCCTGCGTGCCCGCGGCCTGCCCGCCGGCACCTACAGCCTGCGCCTGCGGGGCTCTGGGCTGACCACCGACCAGAGCCCGCAGGGCGAGCTCTACATCGACGAGAGCCCCTTTGCGGTCGTGCTGCTCGAGCGCCGGGCGCCGGGCGGGCCCGCGGGCGAGGCAGCCGAGGCGGCGGCGGCCACCGCCGCGCTCTGCGCCGTCGACGACGAGCCGGTGGACTATACGAGCCCAGCAGGCCCACCCCTGCGTCGTTTTCGCCCAGAGGAGCAGAAGACCCCCGCCTGCGCGGGCTGCGCCGACCGCAACCCCTGGGACCGCAGCCCCGACACCGGGGCGGCCGCCCTGCTGCTGCCGGCGCTGGCCGGCGGCTGGGGCCTGCGCCGCCGCCGCCGCGCTTGATCGCTCAGCCGAGGCAGGCGCCGAGCTCGAGCAGCAGGCCCACGCCGTAGCCGGTGCCGCGGTTCTCACCGTCCCAGGCCGGGCCGGCGAGGTCGACGTGCAGCCAGCGGGGCGCGGGGCTCGGCAGGTGGTTGGCGATGAACTGCGCCGCGCACGAGGACTGCGCGTTGTTGCGGTCTTTGACCGAGTTGCGCATGTCGGCCACCGGGCTGCGGAACTCGCGGCGCAGCAGCTCAGGCGCGTAGAGCAGGGGGAAGACCGGCTCACCCGCCCGCAGGCCGGCGGCGACCGCGGCGGCCTCGAGACCCTCGTCGTTGCTGACGACGGCCGCGTGCACCTTGCCCGTGGCGACCAGGGCCGCGCCGGTCAACGTGGCGAGATCGATGAGCACGTCGGGGTTGTGGGCCTCACACACCCAGGCCAGCCCATCGGCGAGCACCAGCCGGCCCTCGGCGTCGGTGTTGTTCACCTCGACGGTCTTGCCGCTGTAGAGGGTCAAGATGTCGTCGGGGCGGGTGGCCTCGGGCCCCACCGCGTTCTCGGCGAGGCAGAGCACGGCCAGCACGCCATAGTCGACCTGGGCCTCGACCGCGGCCACAAAAGCGGCGAGCACCGCGGCGGCCCCGCCCATGTCGCCCTTCATGCCGACCATGCTGGTCTTCTCTTTGAGCGAGAGGCCGCCGGTGTCGTAGACCACGCCCTTGCCGACCCAGGCGACGGTGCGGGTCGCCCCGGCCGGGGCCCAGCGCAGGCAGACCAGGGCCGGGCCGTGGGTCGCGGCCTTGCCCACGCCCCAGAGGCCGCCAAAGCCGCGGGCGGCCAGCTCAGGGCCGGCGATCACCTCGATGGGCAGGTCAAAACGCGCCGCCACCGCCTGGGCCTCGGCCACAAAAGCGTCGGTGTGCAGCGTATCGGTGGGCGTGTCGACGAGGCGGCAGGCGAGGCGCACCGCGTCGGCGCTGGCCTGCAGGCCGGCGGCGGGCACCGGCTGGCCGGCGACCACCGGGGCGACCCGCACGGTGCGCTCCTCTTTGCGGCCCGAGGTGGCGTCAAAAAGGGGCAGGGCGCGGGCGACCGCGCGGGTGAGCGCCGGGGCGTGGGCCGCCTGGTCGAGGCAGAGCACGACCAGCGCCTCGCCGTCGACGCCGCGCACCAGCCCGGGCACCGCCCAGGCGCGGGTGGGGCTGTTGTGGCGGGAGCAGGCATCGGGCAGCACGGCGACGACCACCTTGAGCCGACCGACAAAAGTGCTCTGGCTGGCGCCATTGTCGCCGGGCCGGGCCCGCTCGAGCAGGGGCTCGATCAGGGCGTCTGAGAGGCCGAGGCGGGGCAGCACGCCGCCCGCGCGGAGCTGATCGGCGCGCCCGACCAACAAAAGTGTGCGCAGCCCCTCGGTGAGGGTGGGGCTGAGCGGGTCATTCACAACCAGCAGGCGGGTGCGCGGGGCCAAGGACGCTCCGGGTGGCGGGCGGGCGCCCGCGCGGCGAGGGTCGCGCTATGTCACTGCATCGGTGGGGCGGGTCAAGCCCCCGCGGAGGGCGCGTGCCCGTCAAGCTCCGGCTGGTCGCGGCCCACCGCAGCGCCACCCTCGAGGCGGCCCCCGGCGCGCGGCTCTACGACCTCATCCGCGGCGCGGGCTGGCCGCTGGGCTCTTCGTGCCGGGGTGAGGGCGTCTGCGGCCGCTGCGCCCTGCAGGTCGAGGGCCCCGCCGCCGCGCTCACGCCCGAGGGCGAAGACGAGGCCCGGCTCAAGCGCCGCGAGGGCCTGGGCCCCGATGCCGTGCTCGCCTGCCTGCGGGCGGCGGCGCCCAACGCCGAAGACCTCGAGTTGAGCGTCACCACGACCTACTGGTGATCACCCTCGATCACGACCCGCAGCGCGTCGTTTTGGTGCCCGAGGGCGCTCAGAGCCCGCGCAGGGCGTCGTCGCACAAGATGACCGCCCCGTGCCGCAGCGGCACCGCGTGGCTGGGCAAGTGGTCGAGCGTGACATCAGAGACATAGTCGGCCTGGGCGTTGCCGCTGAGCGCGCAGGAGACCGCCGCCGGCCCGAAGGGGAAGAGCGCCCGCCGCACCCGCAGGGCGCAGCGCTGGGGCGGGGCGTCGGCCGACCAGCCGCCGCACTCTTGGGCCACGACCTCTTCGACGAGCAGCTTCCAGTCGCCATAGGCGCGATCACGGTCGAGCTGGCTGGGCGCGCGGCGCAAGGGCGGCAAGGTCAAGTCACGCTCGGCGAGCTGCAGGTCAGCGTGGGGGGCCCAGGCGACCATCGGCAGGCCCGCGGGCTCGGGGAGCGGCTGCAGCGCGTCGCTCTCGTCACCCGGCTGCAGCGGAATCAGCGGACTCAGAGGACCGGGCCGGGGCGCAAGCGGCGCGTCGGCCTGCGGCTCGACCGATGCTTCAACCAGCGGCTCGACCGCGTCTTCGGCGGCCCAGGCGGCGCGCGGGCTGAGGCCGGTGGGCACGGGCAGCTCTTCACGCGCGGCGCTCTCGAGGCGCTCTTCGAGCACGCCCACCTGCCAGCGGGCGGTGTGGGCGTCGACCCCGGCGGCGTGGGCCGCGTCGGCCAGGGCGTCGTTGAGGCGGCGCACCCGGCGGTTCTCGCGCTCAAGCCCGTCGAGGCGGGCGCGCAGGGCGTCAATCTCGGCCTGCTGGGGCGCGGCGCGGTCGGCGGCGATCACCCAGACCCCAGCGGCGACCACGACCATCGACACGACGTGGCTGAGGGCGCGGGTGGTGGCCGATGGCTCACGCGCCCCGGGCGGCGGCGGGCTCTGGATGCTGGGGCGCGTCAAGGACACCTCCGGCCGGGGCCGACCGCCACCATAGCCCGCTTCGACCGAAGAGGTCGAGGGGCGCGTGCACCACCTCGACATCGGCCCCCAGCGGCGATGCGGAGAGGGTGGGCGGGGGCTCCCGCCCCCGCAACGCCCCCGGGCGGGGCGCGCGCATCGAAGAGGCGCCCGGCGCCCATGCATAAAACACGCCACTCAAACCAGTTCGCTTGACCAGTCTACACGGCGCTATAGAACCACGGACATCAGTCGTTCAAAGCAATGCCCGGGTTTCAGCGAGCCAACCCCGCCGACTTCGGCGGGGCCGAAGCTAAAGTGCGCTCTCAGACAGCGACAAGGCCAGATCGTCAAGAACATCGACCAGATCGACGTAATCGACGGGCAGCTTCTGAGTCACGACCAGCGCGTGCAGGTCATCAGCGATCCAAGACAGCTCTTTCTCATCGAGCGGAATCTTCGCCGCCTGCAGGAGCAGCTCTGCCCCCTCGACCGAGAGGGGCGCGACCTGATCATCGACGAAAACTTCGCCATCAACGACCTTCAGGCCAACGACACTGGGCAGCTCGTCGTCGCTCGTGCCGAGCTTGAACAACACAGCACCAGCGCCGACGGCGGCGACCAGCGGGGGATCGACGCCCAGCTCCTCCGCCTCAGCGGGCGTGAGCACGACCCCAATCTTGGTCGGGCCCGCCAAGGCCTCGGGCGCCACAGACAGAGCGACGTACAAAAATCCACACCCAATCACGCTGCTCAACAGGCTCCGGTCAGGCATCGCGCACCCCCGCAGGTTGATGGTGTTCGCTGGCGTCGGACTTGGTTGCCACCTCCCTCCACCAGCATCGCAGACCTGGTCGCGCACGTCAATACGACGATCAGAAACACCAGACCAAAAACCGCTTTTGCAATCGATCAGCTGCGGGCAGCCAGTCACCACGAAAGCACAAACAGGGAAGATGTTTTCGTCGATCTACTGAGCCACAAGCAACGCCCCGCGCCGCGCTCGGCGGCCGCAGCTCAGGCCCGTGATCGCGCCGCGCCGGGGTCCACGCACCGACCCACGCGCCCGGGCTGCGGGCATCCACCGGCGCAGCAGGCCACGTCGCTGACGGCCTCAAACAGCCTCAGGCACGAGGTTCTCAGCGATCACCGCACGGTCCAGACGGGCATCGCGGGCGCATCAGGGCTCTTCATCACCCCGCGCCGCGCGCTCCCGCCGCGCTCAGCGCGCCTTGCTCACGCCGCCGAGCCCGCTCGGCTTTCCGCCAGCCTTCGCCGCCCCGGCCTTGGCCGCGGCCGCGCGCTCTCGCTCGGCCAGGTCACGGGCGTGCTGCTGGGCGGACTGTTGGCCGGGCAAAAAGGTCCGCTCATAGGCCACACCGGCGTCGGGCACGTCAATCCCGCGAGAGCCGGTGGTCTGCGCGTCGACCTTGAGCGCCTGCCCGCGCAGCTCTTTGGGGGCGACCCCCTGGGCGTCGACCGCGGCGGCGCTGCCCAGCCCGTCGTGGTCGCGGCCGAGCTGCTGCTGCAGCGGCCCGCTCTCGCAGGCGTCGATGATCAGCTCGAGCTTGGCGCCCGCCGAGAGCGCGGCCCCCAGCGCGCCGCTGGCCACGGACGCGGGCACCCGCGGGCTGATCGCGCCGGCCTGGATGCGCGCGTCCACGCCGGTCAGGTCGCCCTCCACGCCGTGCCCCGCGAAGTAGATCGCGAGCTCGTCGCCCTTCTGCGCCGAGGCACCCACAGCGCGGATCGCGCTGGTCGTGCCCGCGGTGTCGAGGTCTTCAAGGTGGCTGACCCCGTAGCCGCGGGCCTCAAAACGCCCGGCCATCAGCGCCGCGTCACGTTTGGCCCCGGGCAGCGCACTGAGGTTGCTGCGGTAGCCAGCGTTCCCGATGACCAGGGCGTGGCGCCGGCTCGGCGGTGCGCCACGGCCCGCGACGCGCATGTTGTCGCGCGGAGCAGCCATGTCGGGCAGGGCCGACCGCCCGCCGCGCCCGGCCGGCACCTCGCCCCGGCTGGGCGCCGCCGCCCGCGGCTGCTGAAAAGTAGTGACCCCGCCGCCATAGTTGTAGTCGCGGCGGGTCGCCTCGGTCCAGAGCTCGGCCTCGCTGGCGTAGGGCTTGTCTTGCAGGGCCTGAAAATACAACAAGGTGGTCGAGACCCCGTCGGTGGCCGGCGCGCCCGCCTCGGACGAGGTGACCGCCAGCCCCTCGCCCCGCGCGCGGGCCGGGTCGAGCATCACGTCACGGCGGGTGGTGCCGAGGTGCTCGCCGCTGCGCTGGCCCCGCGGGCCGGTCGGGGCCATTTGGTGGGCCTGTGCGGGGCTGGCCGCCGGGAGCCCAGCCGAAGGGGCGGGCCCGCCGCGGGTCGGCGCGGGCGCCCGGGCAGTGGTCGGGGGGCTGTGCACGGCCTGCATCGTCGTCCTCCGCAAGGCGAGAAGGTAGCTCCCCCCTGGCCAAGCCGAGGCCCCCTGTGGGATTGCTGTGGGATCGCTGAGGGGTGCGCGGGCCCCGACCGGTCGCGCAGCCGCGGCCCCACATCCGCGTCGAAAACAACGATGGGCGGGGGCTCCCGCCCCCGCAACGCCCCCGGGCGGGGCATTCTGGTCAAAGCGGCGCCCTGCGCCCGGCCGACCGCAGCGCGGCGCGCAGCGCCGGTCGCGCAGCGACCGAGCCGGGCGGGCGGCGAGCCCGGCCGCAGGCCGGAGCGCCGACCGGGGCCCCGGCGACGCGCGCAGGGGGGCCGAAGGCGCCCGCCCTCAGCCCGCCGCGACCCGCCCCCGGCGCTCGCCCAGCCGCCAGAGGGCCACGGCGCCCGCGGCGGCGATCACCATCAAGATCAACGAGGTCATCTGGCCGTTGGTCATCAGGCCATCGAGCACCGTGCCGCGCTCGCCGTCGCCGCGCAGGCTCTCGTTGAAGATGCGCCAGGAGCCGTAGAGGCCGCCCAAGATCGGCAGCCCGAGGCCATAGATGGGGCGCACACGTCGCCAGGCGAGCAGCAGGGCGATCATCAGGCTGGTCGCGGCGAATTCGTAGAGCTGGGTCGGGTGCAGGTCGACGTCGCTGGGCGGCAGCCCGCCCGCCGGGAAGCGCACCCCCCAGGGCAGCTCGGTGGGCAGGCCGTAGCAACAGCCGGCCAAGAAGCAGCCGATGCGCGCAAAAGCGATGCCGATGGGGATACCCACCGCGCCCGCGTCGAGCACCCGGCCGATCGGCACCTTGCGGATGAGCAGGTAGGCGAAGTCGACGGCCACGGCGAAGATCAGGCCGCCGTAGAAGACGTAGCCGCCCTCGCGCAGGTTGAGGGCGTCCATCGGGGCGTCGGCGAACTTCTCGGCCCAGTGGGTGCGCACGTACTCGAGCCGGCCGCCGCCGATGCCCGTGATCACCGACATGATCGCGATGTTGAACATGTGGTCGGTGTCGATGCCGTCGCGGTGGGCCAAGTAGACGCCCACGAAGCAGGAGGTCAGCAGCCCGAGGAACAGGAAGAAGCCGTAGCTGTAGATCGCGGGAAGGCCCGGCAGGGCGATGATCACGGGGTGCATGGGGCTCCGGTGGGCGCGCGGCGTGCGGGGGCAGCGGCCCCTATGCCAAGGGCCGGCCCCTGGCGCGGCTCAGTCGAGGCGCGCCCGCTGGGGTGGCGCGGCGGGCAGTGCATCGGGCTCACGTTGACCGGCGAGGAGCAGGGGCGCTGCGGCCAGCATCGCGATCACGATGGCTAGGTCGGCCACGTTGAAGGCGGGCCAGGTGAAGCCGCCGAGCTGGGCCTGCAGACCGTCGCGCAGCGCCCCGGCCGGCGCCCGCAGGACCACGAAGTCGGTCACGCTGCCCCGCAGCGCGCGGTCGAGGCTGTTGCCCATCGCCCCGCCCACGATGAGGCCGATGAACTCGGGCAGCAGCGCGAGCTGGCCGCGCAGCGCCCGCAGGGCCCACAGGCCGCCGCCGAGCGCCACAACGCCGACCACCACGAACAAGAGGCCGCGGTTCTCGGCCTCGGCGAACATGCCGAAGGCGGCGCCCGGGTTCTCGGCCCAGGTCCAGTAGAGCCAGTCGCCGAGCGCGGGGCGCAGGCCCTTGACCAGCGCGGGCTGGCCGCGGATCCACACCTTGCTCGCCTGATCGGTGGCGACCACCAGCCCGCACATCAGGGCGGCGCGGGCCAACGTGACCCCGAGGCCCGGGGTGGAGATCTGCGGGGCCGGATCGCTCCGCTCATCGCCCCCCGTCGGCGCGGGCCCCTCTGCGCTCATCGGGCTCAGGTCGCGGCGGGCGGGCGGGCCGCGGGCGCCGCGCCGGCCGCGGGGCTCGGGGCGGCCTGCCCCTCGCGGTCGAGCACCAAGGAGTGGAAGGCGACCATGGCCAAGCCGACGACAATGGCGATGTCGGCGATGTTGTAGGTCGGCCACTCGGCCGTGCCGACCTGGGCGACCAGCCAGGCCTTCAGGCCCGGCGCCTCGGTGTACATGCGGATGAAGTCGGTCACCGTGCCCTGCACCGCGCGGTCGATGGCGTTGCCCACCGCCCCGCTCATCACCAGCGCGAAGGCCACGTTGAGGAAGCGCTCACGGGGCGGCAGGGTGCGCAGCATGTTGCCGATCATCAGCACGGCCAGCACGGTGAAGCCGCCGAAGATCGGCAGCCGGTACTCGCTGTCGCGCAGCAGGCTGAAGGCCGCGCCCGGGTTCTCGGCGTGGATGAAGCTGAGGAAGCCCGGGATGATCTGCAGCTCGTCGCGGTGCTCGGCGAGGTTGGCCCGCACCCAGATCTTCGAGGCCTGGTCGGCCACCGTGAAGATCACGGCCACGGCGCCAAAGAGCGCGTACTTGGCCGGGGTGTGCATCAGCTCGGGCGGCGAGCCCTGGTCGGGGGTGGCGGTGGGCTCGGCCTGCGCGGGGGTGGTCGACACGGGGGCTCCTTGCGGATGAGGCCGCGGATGGGCCAGCTCGATCATATCTCGAGCCCCCCGCAGCTGTCCGGCGCGGTGGGATCGGGCCGCTTCCACCCTGATGTGGGGCGGGCTGATTTTTTGTTTCATGAGCTTACAGCGTCGCTATCGTCAATCTGTAATCCGCTGAAACGCCAGCCCCCACGAGCTGCCCTACAACGGTCTGGCCGGGGGGGCGCCCGATGGCAGGACCCCGCCCGACCTTCGGGTCGCCCCCCGCCTCCTCCCTCGCGTCGCCGCGGCCGCTCCCCACACCTCGCTATGCTCGGGGCCCGCAGAGGGGCTCGGGTGCTTCACAATCGTCGTGGGGGCGGCCGTCGGCGGCGCCTTGGCGGCCCACAATCAGCGCCCGGCGTCGCTGCGGCCGAAGGCGGCGAGCAGCTTCTGCACGGTGGCCTCGCGCAGCTCCATCAGGTCGGGGCCGTTGCTGCCCCGCACCGGGTAGACCAGCTTGCCCTCGGCGTCGCGGCGCGGCGCCCCGATGGCCAAGGTCTGCTCGGCGCCGCCGATCAGGCGCGCGGTCACGCTGAAGCGGGGCGGGCTCAGGCCCAGCGCCACCGGATCGTCGGCGACCAGCCGCTCGCCGCGCAGCTCGGCCATGGTGTTCACGGCGAAGAAGACCAGCTTGACGTCAATGTCGACGTTCGCTGGCTGAATGGCCCGCCAGAGGCCGCTGGCGAGGTCCTGCTGCAGGATCACCTCTTCGGCGCCGGCGGCGAAGCGCAGCGTATCGACCTGATCGCGGCTGAAGCGGAACAGGGTCAGATCGCGCCAGGCCTCAGGCGGCGCCCGCAAGCGCGCCACCGGCCCCGCGGCCACCCGCCCGATCTGCCCGTTGGCCCGCACAAAAGCCGCGCCCTCGACCGCCGCCGTGCCCACCTCGAGGCGCTGGCTGCGCCCGTCAGCCAAACCCACCTCGACCGCCGCCGCGGGCGGGTCGAAGCCGCCCGCGAAGTCGGGCGCCATCAGCTCGCCGGCCTTGAGCCCGCCCAACGACTTGAGCAGGGCCTCGACCGCCTGCTGATCGACCGGAAAGTCTGCCGCCGGGCTCAGCGCCCAGGGCCCGCCCTCGACCCGGGTCAGGCTGTAGGGCTCGGCCCCCGCCCGCTCGAGCCGCACCGTGCGGGCCTCGTCGGCCACAAAGCCGAGCAGCACGCGGTTGCGCCAGGCGGCGGCGGGGCGCTCGAAGCGGTGCCGGCCGCCCACCCGGGCGCGAAAGACCGCGTCGCTGCCGGGCAGGCGCACGAACGAGGTGCCGCCGGGCGCGTCTTTGCCCAGGATGAAGCTGAGCTTGGGCTCAGCCCCCTCGCCAAAAAGCTCGACCACGATGGCTGAGCCGGCGTCGAGGCCGTACTCGGCCAGCTTCTCGCCGCTGACCTCGTCGACCTTGACGTCGAGCGGCAGCTCTTTGCGGAAGCCGAGCACCAGCGCCCGCACCGCGGCCTGGTCCGCGTCGCCGGTGATCGGCGCGCGCAGGTGCCAGACCGGCTCGGCTTCGCCGCTAGCGCGCTCTTCCTTAATGACCTCCAGCACGATCTTCTCGGTGGCGTTGGAGATCTCGAGCCGGCGCACCTCATCCTTCGACACGGCGGCGAGGGCGGGCAGCGCGGCCACCGCCCGCGCCTGCTCCCCCGGATCGACGAGGTTGAGCAGCAACAAGAAGGCGGCGAGGGCGGCCAGCGCCCCGGTCTTGGCGGCGGCCTTCACGCGGCACCCCCGGCCGCCACGCGGCGGCTCCACCAGCGCAGGCCGGCGAAGATGCCCAGCAGCGCGCTGCCCCCGAGCAGGTTGAGCAAGCGCCACAGCCGCGCGCGGTCGGGCGGCGGGGCTTCGAGCGCCGCGGCGGGCATGGCCTTGGTGCGGATGCCGATCAGGGCCTCGTCCTCGGCCAGCCAGTCGGTGAGGTTGAGCATGAACGCGATGTTGTTGGCCACGAAGTCGGCCGAGCCGGCCACGACGAGGCGGGCCGGCGCCCCCTCGCGAATGCGCGCGCCCGGATCGTCGGGATCACCCGGCTGGCCGTCAATCACGGGCCGGGGCACCTCGCGGGCGGCAAAAGCGCTCTGCCAGCTGCCTGAGAGCGCGACCAGCAGCGGCTGGCTGCCGCGCTCTTCGCCCGGGGCGACCACCCGAAACGCGCCCGGGTCGAGCGTCTGCACGCCGCGGATGCGCCCGCTGCTGTCGGTCGAGCTGGCGGCCAGCACGCTGACCTCGACCCCGTCGCTGCGCTCGGCCAAGGTCAGCGAGCTCACGAAGGGGAACAACATCTCGTTGAGGCCGCGCACGGCGGGGTGCTCTTTGTGCAGGTCGACCGCCTTGGGGATGAGCGGGTAGTTCAGCGGCACGCTGACCACCTGCTTGCCCTGGCGCACCGGGAAGTTCACCATGCCGTTGCGCGCGCGATCAACGACGAGGTCGCGGTTCAGCTGCACGCCATAGGCGCCGACCAGGCCGTCGAGGCCGTGGTAGACCGCCTGGGGCTTGAGCGTGCGCAGATCGGGCTTGGTGTTGGTCAAAAAGACGGCCAGCGCGCCACCCCGCATCAAGTGCTGGTCGATCTGGTACTGGGCCCGCTCGCTGACCGGCTTCTGCGGGCCGACCACGTAGAGCACGTCGACGTCCTCGGGCACGCCGCCCGCGCCGCCGAGCTCCACCGGCTTGAGCACGTACTCCTCGGCCAGCGTGGCCCGGATGCGCTCGAGCGGGGTCTGGCCGCCGGCGAACAGGTTGGGCTCGTCAAACGAGACGCTCCAGCCGATGGTGCGCGGCCCATCGTCGGACACGAGGTGCTTGAGCGCGCGGGCGAGGTCGTACTCGAGCGTCTCGAGCACCGTGACGGCGGGCAGGGCGTCTTGGCGGTCGCCATAGACCAGGGCCACGCCCATCCAGACCTGCTTCATCTCGGTGACCGCGGCGCTGCGGAAGCGGTACTGCACCGGCTCGATGCCGAAGCGGCGGGCCTCTTCTTGGGCCTCGGGTGAGCTGCTCGGGTCGACCACCTCGATCTCCATCAGGCCCTTGCTGTAGGCGCGGAGGTCTTCGAGCTTGTCGATGAGCAGCTGCTCGTGGTTGTTGTAGGGCGCCTCGAGGCCGGCGGTGAAGTAGACCCGCGCGGTCAGCGGCTTGTCGAGGCGGGCGGCGAGCGCCCGGGTCATCGGGTCGAGGCTGTAGAGCCGGTCCCGGGTCAGGTCGAGGCGCCAGAAGGTGCCCGCGGCCCAGGTGTTGGCGAGGATGACGATCAGCAGGGTCAAAGCGAGCTGGGCCCAGGAGTGGCCGAGCAGGCGGCGGCGCAGGTCCATCAGCTCAACCTCCGCCGCTCGAGCGCGCTGACCGCCACATGCAGGGCGAGGCCCACGACGCTGCCGTAGAAGAGCACGTCGCGGGTGTCGAGCACACCGCGCGCCAAGTTATTGAAGTGATACTCAAAGCTCAGGTACTGCACCACGGGCAGCACCGCGGCGGGCACCTGGCCGAGCGCGTAGCCGCTGGCGAAGGGCACGAGCCCGACCAAAAGGGCCACCAAGAAGCTGATCACCTGGTTGTTGGTCATCGCGCTGGCCGCGGTGCCGATGGCGCAGAAGGCCGCGCCAAGCAGGGCCAGCCCGAGGTAGCCGCCGACCAGCGGGCCGGGGTCGGGGTCGGCGAGCACGAGCAGGGTCAGCGGGTAGGTGAAGGTCAGGCCGAGCGCGAGCAAGATCAACGCGAGGGCCGCGAGGTACTTGCCGAGCACCACCTCACCCTCGGTGACCGGCAGGGTCACCAGCAGCTCGAGCGAGCCGGTGCGCTTCTCTTCGGCGAAGAGGCGCATGGTCACCGCGGGGATGAGCAGCAGGAAGGCCGTCGCCGCCCAGAAGAACATCGGCCGCAGGCTGGCTTGGCCGCCGGCGAGCAGGTCTTGGAAGAACAACGAGAAGCCGCCGACGATGAATAAGAAGACCGGCACCACAATGACGGCCAGCGGGCTGTCAAAGGTGCTGGCGAGCTCGCGCCGAAAGATGGCGAGCACGTTCTGCATGAGGTCCCCCCGGGGCTGCGGGCCGCTGCGCGCGCGGGCCCGCCACGGTCGGCGCCCCTAGCGCGGGCGGGGGGCGCCGTCACCGGCCGGGCGGCGCCGCTCTCGCCGCGCTCAGACCTCGATGTCGGGGCCGCCCGAGACGGCCTCCCACTGGCAGATGAGGTGGGCGGTGGCGGCATAGCCCAGCGGCAGGCTGACGAAGGCGCCGATGTAGCAGGCGAAAACACCGATCCCGCCCATCATCCCGGCGACGAAGATGCCGAGCACGGTGAGGAAGAAGGCCCCGGTCGCCCCGCGCATGCGCCGAATCGAGCGCCCCGGCGAGGCCAGGGGGAAGAGCTCACCCGCGAAGCCCCGCCGGTAGATCTCGGGCATCAGCACGTTGATCCCGAGCGCGAAGAGCATGTGCACCGCGAACATGATCAGCGTGCCGACCAGCGAGAAGGCGGCGGCGAGCCCCTGCGGGCCGCCCGCCTCGGTGATCAGCGCGCTGACCCCGAAGCTCGCGCCCATGATCAACCCCTGCAGGATCATCACGCCGATGATGCTGACGAAGATGACCGTGAACAGCGAGATGAACAGCTTAAAGCCCGCGCCCAGCTGGGCGCCGAAGTCCAGCGGCGGCAGGCCGGGGGTGCCCGACCGCACGCGCTCGGCGACCTGCACCATCCAGCCGATCAGCACGAAGGGGCCGACCAGCGGCACGAGCATCATCAGGCCCATCATCGCGCTGCGGCTGAGCCACTGGGGGTCGGTGAAGGGGTACTTGATCGCCTCGCCGATGTCGATGGTGGTGCGGGGCCCGAGACCGCCCGTCTGGCCCGCCGACGGGCTGCCATAGAGCGAAGAGGTCGGCGGGGCATAGGGCGAGCTCGTGCTCATGGCTGCTCCAGCGCGGTGAGGATGCCCACCAGCGCGTCAAAGTCGGGGAGGTGGACCACGCGGAAGTCGGCGTCGACCTGCAGGGTGGCGCTTCGCCGGTCGAGGCCAGCACGGTCGGGGCGCGCGAGCAGCCCATCCGCGGCTTCGCGCAATGTCGCACCAACTGCGCGCCGGCGCACCGCCCCGGTGGACGATCAACAGGGCGCACCGCCGCTCTGTCAGGCGCGCTCAGACCGCGATGTCAGGGCCGCCCGAGACGGCCTCCCACTGGCAGACCAGGTGAGCGGTCGCGACATAGAGCGGGGGGATGAGGAAGATGAGGCCAGCGAGGCAAAAGGTCGCACCGAGGCTGGCGAGCCAGGTCGCTGCCATCACACCGATCCCCGCCATGAAAAAAGCCACCGGCGCTCTGCGGATGCGGCGAATCGAAGGGCCGGGTGAGGCAAAGGGCAAGAGCTCACCCGCGAAACCCCGCCGGTGGACCTCAGGAATGACCAAGTTCGTGAAGAAACCATAGATCGTGTACACCGGCGTCAACAGCACAACCGAGACAAAGGCTGGGTCCAAGAAGCCCTGTGCGCCGCTCTCCTCGAAGATCAGCGCATTGATGGAAGAGCAGCCCTTCCAAACGAGCACGTGCAGCCCTATCAGTGCGATCACACTGACCAAAAATCCCGAAAACACCGAGATGAACAGCTTAAAGCCGGCCGAGAGCTGCGGCCAGAAGTCGAGCCCCGGCAGACCCGGGGTGCCCGCGCGCACGCGCTCAGCCACGTGCACCTGCCAACCCATCTGCACAAAGAAGCCGAGCAGCGGAACCAGCACGATCAGGCCCATGATCGCATAGCACCGCGGCCAATCGGGGTCGGCGAAGGGGTACTTGAGCGCCTCACCGATATCGACCGCCGTGCGCGGCCCCGCTCCGCCGCCGCCCCCCGCAGCTGGCGGGGGGTGGTCGAGCGAAGCCGTCGGCGGGGCATGGGGCGAGCTCGTGCTCATGGCTGCTCCGGCGCGGTGAGGATACCCACCAGCGCGTCAAAGTCGGGGAGGTTGACCACGCGGAAGTCGGCGTCGACCTGCAGGGTGGCGCTCAGGCGCTCGAGCCGGCTGCGGTCGATGCGCACGAAGTCGGCGGGCTGCGGCTGGCCATAGCGGGCCTTGTACGCGCAGGCGCGGCCGTCGTAGCGCTCGCAGACCCGCGGCCGGGCCGGGTCGTCGTAGAGGCCGCAGCGGCCCGCGCCCTCGGCGGAGAGGACCCGGTGCGCGCAGCTGGTGCGCAGGGTCAAGGTCCAATTTCCAGCGCGGTCGACGCCGGCCTCGACCCCGTCAAAACCCAGGCAGAAGCGCAGGTGATCGAGGTTGGCCGCCGAGGTCGGCGCCTGGCGCGGGAAGCTCAGGCGGGTGCAGCACCAGGCGGCGCAGCCCGCGCAGGGCTCGGCCAGCGCGGCGAAAGGCCGGGCTGCAGGCGCAGAGGTGGGCGCCCCCGCGAGGGCCAGGGCCAGCACCGCCGAGGCCGGCACCGGCGGGTCGGCCACCGGGGCGATGGGCGGCAGGGCCGGGCCGAGCTGCGCGAAGTCGGGCACGCCGATGATCTCGCGGTGCTCGTCAAAAAGCAGCATCGCGGCCCAGGCCTCGAAGCGGCCCCGGTCCATGCGCAGGGCGGGGCGGCCGCGCTCGCCCCAAATGGCGCGGTAGGCGCAATTGTAGGCGTCGTAGGCCCGACAGACGCTGGGCTGCTCGGGCAGCCGGTGCACGGCGCAGCGCCGGGTCTCGGGCAAGAAGTGGCGGCAGGGGGCGCGGTAGTGCACCTGCCAGGTGCCCGTCTCGATCAGCGCCAGCTCGATGCGCGCGAAATTGAGCAGGTAGCGGGCATAGTCGAGGTCGCTCCACCGGTCGATGGTGAAGCTGTGCACCGGCAGCACGGTGCAGCACCAAGCCGCGCAGCCGGCGCAGGGGCTCTGGCTGGCGGCGGCCAGATCGAGGGCGCCGGGGGGCAGGGTCGGGTCCAGGGGGCCTCCGGCGCGGGGGGAGCCGGAGCATAGCGGAGGCGGGGCGGCGCGCGGCGTCTCGCCCTGGCGGGGGGCGTTGCGGGGGGCGGCAGCCCCCCGCCCACCGCTGACCAGGGGCCTCAGCCGGCGGCGGCCTCGATCAGCTCGGCGGGCAGGTCGACCTCGTCGCGGCGCGCGAGCTGGCTGGCCTCGGCGAAGGTGGCCGGGTGCCCGGTGCGGGGCGGGCGCAGGGTCAGCTTGGCCGTCTCAAAGAAGCCCTCCATTGTGCGGAACATGCTGCTCGTGTCGATCCAACACGCGCGCATACAGCCCTCGCAGCCGCCGGCCTCGATCAGCCGGGCCTGCTCGTACTCGGCGCTGTGAAAGTAGGCCTCGAAGTTGGGGTCGAGGAAGTCGAGGTGCTGCTGTTCGGTGCGGTGGCAGATGGTAAATTGGCCATTCGGCGCGACCGAGAAGTACAGGCGCCCGGCGTCGCAGCCCTCGGCGGGGAACTGGCCGGTCTTGAGGTAGCGCCGGCTGGCCTCGAGGTAAGGCGTGCTGTTGAGGATGGGCTTGCCCGCGGCCTTCATCTCGATCAGCGCGTCATAGGCGGCGTCGACCCGGCGGTGCACAGCGTCGGCCGCGTCTTCGATGTTGAGGCCCAGCTCGGGCCGGTAGCGGATGAAGCGCGCCTCCCAGTTCCGCTGGCCCGCCTTGGGGTCGGGCAGCAGCTCGATGGGCAAAAAGCTGACCGCGAAGCCGATCTGCTCGGCGAAGCGCACCATATCGGGCAGCTCTTCGAGGTTGAGGTTGCTGACGACACAGTTGATCGTCGGCAGCGCGCCGGGGCGACCGGCGAGGCGACCGGCCATGTGGGTCATCGTGCGCACCGCCTCGTCCCACGCGCCGTCGATCTCACAAATATAATCGAAGCGCTTGGGGTACAGGCTGTCGAGCGAGACCGAAAAGCTCTTCACACCCAGGTCAATCACGCGGTCGACCCGATCAAGGTAGGCCGAGCTGCGCACCACGTTGCGGCCGTTGCCCTCGCCGATGCCGTTGGTCAACACACGCAGGTTGAGGCCCTCGGCCAGAAAGGCCGAACATGCGTCTTCAAGGCGGGCCGAGGCGAAGGGCTCGCCGCCGCCGATCGACAGCTGCACCACGCCGAGCCGGGCCATACGCCCGGCCATCAACTTGAGCTGATCAGCGCTCAGCTCTTCTTTTTCGTTGCCGTAGCGCCAAATGCCGCACATCTTGCAGGTGAGGTTGCACCGGTGCGTGATCCCAAAATGCGCATAGACCGGCACGCGGCGGGTGAGCGCGGCGGCGGCGATCCGGGCGTAGTTGCGGGCAGTAAAACGCAGCACTGGACCCCCAAGGCGGCGACAGCGGCGCCACAGCCGCAGCTTAGCCCAACCCGATGGGCGGGGGCTGGCCGCCCCCGCAACTCCCCCGCGGCGCGGGGGCTGGCCGCCCCCGCGGGCCCCGGCTGGGCGGTTTGCGGGCCAAGGCGGCCCGCGCCTGTTGCGCTCTGGCTGCGCCGGAGGCGGCTCTTGCTGTCGACGATGGGCCATCCTTTGCCGATGGGCCTGCTGTCGACGATGGGCCTGCTGTCGACGATGGCCTGGATCGCGCGGGCCGACACCCTCAGGTTCGTGGATGCCGGGGGCCGCCGGCCCCCGGGCCCCCGGCCAAGGGGCCCCGCCAAGGGGGGCCGGCGGGCAGGCTTCGCGCGGCGCATGGCAGCGCCGCGCGCCAGCCCGCAATGGCCCCCCTTTGGAAACCCCCCAGCGCGGCGCGTTTTGGGGCTGGTGTAGGCGATGAGCGGGTCGCCGCGAAGGCCTCGGCTGCTGCAGGTGGTCGGGGGGCCGTTGGCTTGGCGTGGGTGAAGGTCGGGGTCAACATCGGCCCACTCAGCCCTGCGTCGAGAACAGCGACCGCAGCGTCACCCTCGGGGCCTCGCCCGGCGTGGCGAGGGCTTGGGCGGCGGCGAGGCGCTGCTCGACCGGACCGATGGCCCAGCAGGCCGCGGCGGGCAGCGCGACGAGGTGGTCGCCGCCGGGGTCGTTGAGCGCGCAGACGTCGCGGCGCTCGACCGGCGCGCCGGCGGGGCCCGCCTCGGCCCAGCGCAGGGGCAGGCCTTGGGTGCGGCAGACATAGGGGCGGTCGGCGTAGGCGCGGCAGGCGCCGTCGGCGTCGAGCAGGGCGCAGGCGCCGCGCGGGTGCGGGGCGCCCGCGGTGAAGAGCGCGGGGTGGCGCGCGAGCAGCAGCGCGGCCTCGACCTCAAAAACGCTGAGCCCGTCGACGCAGCAGCCGGCGCAGCCCCGGCGGCACTGGCGGGCGGGGCCCTGGGCGACCTCGAGCGGCGCGCTGAGCTGATCAACGAGCTGGTGCAGCTTGTCGACGTAGTCCAGGGCGCGGGCGCGGTCGGGGCTCACCCGAGCCCTGGCCGCTGGAGCAGGGCCAGCCACTCGGCGTGTGGGCTGTGGGGGAAGAGGTCCACGCCGTCGACGGCGACCAGCGCCCAGCCGGCGTGCAGCAGCGGGGCGAGGTCGGCGGCGAACACCGCCGGGCCGCCGCAGGCCACCGCGAGCAGCCAGCCCGGGCCGGGGCCCGCGAGCAGGGCCGCGGGCAGCTCGCCGAGGCCGCTGCGGGGCGGGTCGGCGAGCACGGCGTCTTGATCGGCAAAGAGCGCGTCGCGGTCGCGCACCAAGCGGTCGAGCGAGCCCGGCGCGCGGCGCAGGCGCCCGCCCCAGGCCGGGTCGGCGGCGAGGCGGTCGAGGCCGGCCGCCGCCAGCGGGTCGGGCTCGACCGCGGTGACCACGGCGCCGAGGCGCAGCAGCGCGCTGCTCAGGTTGCCGTTGCCCGCGCCGAGCTCGAGCCAGCGGCGGGCGCCGCTGCGCTGGGCCAGCGCGAAGACGGCCTGCAGCAGGGCGGTGTTGGCGGCCGCCCCCGGCTGCGAGAAGGCGCCGACCGGGCCCCAGAGCGGTACGACCGCCGGGTCAGCGCCGGGCAGCGCCGCGTCGGACCAGGGGCGCAGGGAGGGCGGGCCCAAGCGGGGCCGGGCCGCGGCGTCACCGGGAACGATCAAGGACTTGCGCCGCTGGCCGAGCTCGATCACAAAACGCCGGGCCGCCCGCCGCAGCCAGGCCCCTTCGTCGAGCAGCGCGCCGATGTCGGCGTTGGCGGCGTCGATCCACAGGCCCCAAGCGCCGTCGGGCGCGCAGCGCAGGCGCAGGCCTGCCTTGGCCAGCGGCGGGGGGTCGGCGCGCAGGGCGGCCCAGGCCGCGGCGAGGCCCGGCGCCTGCAAGGGGCAGGCCTCAACGTCGAGGATGTCGTGGTGGTCGATGTCCCAGAAGCCGAGCCGGGTGGGGCCGGCCCGCAGGCTGGCGTCGACCCGGTCGCGCAGGCCCCAGGCGCCGGCCTCGCGCAGGCGCAGCCCGGCCAGCGGCGCCCCATCCAGGCCCTGATCGACGAAGGCAGCGTGCAGCGCAGCGATCTTGGCAGCGCGCTGCACGGCCAGCGGCTGGAGGATCCACGGGCAGCCGCCGCAGCGGCCGGCCAAGGCGCAGGGGCTGGCCGCACCGGTGGCGCTCACCAGAGGTTGCCGATGTCGATGTAGACGCCGGGCGCGAAGTCTTCGCGGCTCGAGAAGCCCACGTCGGTGCGGATGATGAAGTTCGTGTTGAAGGCCCAGCGCATGCCCACGCCCTCTGTGACGACCAGCGCGCTGTTGTCGAGGTTTTGCCAGTCTTGGGCCAGCCAGCCTACGTCAGAGAAGCCGATGGCGGTCAGATCCACCTTGGCCTTGCTGACCTTGAAGCTCGAAAAGGTCCACCGCAGCTCGGGCTGGGCGATGAAGCGGACTTTTCCGGCGACGCCGCGCAGGCGCACGCCGCGCCCCGAGCGCTGCCCACCGAAGCTCTCGTAGATCTGGCTGCCGCCCATGCGGGTCTCGTCGAGGAAGGGCAGCTCGCCCACCACGCCATCGGCCACCAGGCGCGCGGCGCCGATCAGGCGCGCGCGTTTGTCGAAGGGCGCGTAGCCCCGCAGGGTGGTGTTGTAGCCAAACCAGCTCCAGTCGCTGCCCCAGACCGGGGCACCGCCGCGCACCGTGGCCTCGACCCAGTAGCCCTCTTTGGGCGCGGGCTCGTTGTCGCGGTTGTCGACCATCACGCCGGTCTGCAGCACGCTGCTAAAGCCCTCTTCGCCGCCAGGGAAGTCGGCCGCGTACAGCGTGTCGGGGTAGGGCTCGCGCACGTCAAAGTCGCCGGGGATCAGGTACTGGCCCCACCACGCGAGCATCAGCTCGACCTTGTGCGGCATGGGGTCAATGGCGTAGCGGGCGCTGATCAGGCCGTTGGGCTGAATCAGGCGCACCTTGTGGTAGCGGTCGACCAGCTCATCGGCGGCCTTCCCCTCGAGCCCCATCGAAGCGGCGAGGGCCTCGGCCTCGGCCAGGTCGCAGGGCTGGCTCGGGTCGGTGCCGCAGTAGTTGGCCGCCCGGGTGCTGGCGAACTCGACCCGGGTGCTCAGGCGCAGCGGCAGGTCGGCCACCTCGATGACGTCGAGGTCGATGCGGTGGGTGTGGACCTGTTTTGTCGTCATGTAGAGCAGGATGGTCGACGACCACTTGTAGGGGGCCGTGCCCCCATCGTAGCGGTACACGCTGGCCAGCACGCCATAGCCAAAGCCATCGTCGCTGTTGTAGGCCACCGCCGGCACGCCGCCCCAGCCAAAACCGAACCGATCCCAGGGCTTGGCCTCAGCGGGCGGGGGCCCCGCAGCCGCGGGCGGCGCGCCGGTCTCGGCAGGCGGCGGCGCCTCGCTGTCTACAGCCTGCTGTGGGCCATCTTCGGCGGGCTGCTGGGCGTGGGCCAGGCCTCCGAACAGCAGCGCGGGCGCGAGGGCGAGGCGCCAGGGGCGCGCAGAGCGGTGGGTCATCGGGTCCTCGCCGGTCGGGGCCAGGGCTGGGCAGGTCGGGACTCTACACCGGGCGCCCCCGCCGGCCGCGGGCGGCCTCAGCGCGGCACCCGCAGGCGGCTGCGCCCCTCGCCCAGCGGCTCGACCAGCACCCGCGCGGGGATGCGCTCCTGCAGGGCGGTCACGTGGCTGATGATGCCCACTTGGCGGCCCCCGCTCTGCAGCTGCTGCAGGGCGGCGAGGGCCACCTCGAGGGTGGCCGGGTCGAGGGTGCCGAAACCTTCGTCGAGCAGCAGGGTCTCGATGGGCATGCTGCCCGTGCGCAGGTCGCTGAGACCGAGCGCCAGGGCCAGCGAGGCGAGGAAGCTCTCGCCCCCCGAGAGCGACTGCAGGCCGCGCACCTGCCCGGGCTGCCAGAGGTCCTTCACGACGAGGTCCAGCGAGGGGACACCGTCGTCGCGGCGCTGGGCCAGGCGGTAGCGCGGCGCGAGGCGGGCGAGGTGGCCGTTGGCGCGGTCGACCAGCTGGCCGAGGTTGAGCGCCTGGGCGAAGCGCTTGAACTTCTTCCCATCGCTGACGCCGATCAGCTCGTGCAGGTCGAGCCAGGGGGCGGCGGCGGCGCGCAGGCGCTGCAGGCGCGCTTGCGCGGCGGCGGCTTGGGCGCGCAGGCGGGCGGCCTGCTCGACCCGCCCCAGCGCGGCCCGCAGCTCGGCCTCGAGCGCCTCGAGCTGGGCCAAGGCGGCGGCGACCGCGGCCTGCAGGGCCTCGGGCGCGGCCGCTGGGTCGAGGTCGGCGGGCCGGCGCCGCTCGAGCTCGGCGAGCCGGGCGGCGGCGCCCTCGACGGCGGCGGCGGCGGCGGCGCCCTCGGCGGCCAAGGCGCGGGCCTGGGCCCGCAGCTCGGCCAGCCGCGCCGGCGGCAGGCGGAGGGCGGCGAGGGCCGCCGCGTCAGGCAGCCCCAGGTCGAAGATGGCGCGCTGAAGGTCATCCTGCGCGCGGGCGAGGGTGGCGACCCGGGCCTCGAGGGCACGGGCGGCGGCATCGGCGCGGGCGGTGGCCGCGGCCAGGGCGGCGCCGGCCGCGGCCTGCTGGGTCTGCGCCCCGCGCAGCGCCACGGCCCGCGCGGCCACGCGCTGCTCTTGATCGGCGAGCAGCGCGCCGATCTCGACATCGGCCGGTGGGCGGGGCGCCTCGCCCGGCGCGTCGTGGGCGAGCGCCGCCCCCCAGACGCCGGCGAAGGCCGCGCGGGCCTCGACCGCGAGGCGGGCCGCGGCTGCGGCGGCCGCGGCGGCCGCGGCGGCGCCCTCGGCCGCGCGGGCGGCCTGCTCAGCGGCGGTGGCGGCCGCCGCGGCCTTGCCCTCGGCGACTTTGGCCTGCAGCTCGGCGTCGTGGGCGGTCTGCTGCTCGAGCTTGTCGGCCGCCTGGGCGGCCCGAACCCGGGCGCTGAGGCGGGCGAGGCGCTCGGCCACCGCGCCCTCGGCCTCGCCCAGCGCGCCCAGCGCGGCGTCGAGCGCGGCGGCCCGCGTGGCGAGGGCCGCCGCGACCCCCTGCAGGCGCTCGGCCTCGGCCTCGAGGCCCCGGGCGCGCTCGGCGGCCTTGGCCTGGCGCAGGGCGAGATCGGCCCGCGCGTCTTTGATCTGGGCGTCGTGGGCGGCCAGCGCCTTGGCGGCCCGCCGGGCGGCCTCGACCGCCGCGGTCAGGCGCTGGTGCTCGGCCCTGGCGGCCTTGCCCGCCTCTAAACAGGCGGCCAGCGCGGCGGCGAGGACCTCGGCCCGCGCCTCGGCGGGGGTCGGGGGCAGGCCCGCGCGCGCCCAGGCGAGGTCGGCGACGGCCAGCGCGGCGGCCGCGGCGCCCTGCGCCCGGCCCGCCTCAGCCGCGGCGGCGGCGGCGGCGGCGGCGGCCACGGCCTGATCGGCGGTGGCGGTGGCCGCGACGGCGGTGGCACGGTCCGCGGCCGCCGCGGCCGCCTGGGCCAGGGCCTCGGCCCCTGCCAGCTCGGCGAGCAGGGCCTCATTGACCTTCTGCGCGTCGTTGTGCTGCAGGAGGGGGTGGCTGGTGGCGCCGCAGAGCGGGCAGTCATCGCCCGGCTGCAGGGCGGCCCGCTGGCTGGCCAGCTCGGCGAGGCGGCGCAGCGGCGCGCAGGTCTGGGCCGCGGCGGCGGCCTCAGCGGCGGCGCCGGCGGCCACGGCCTGGGCGGCGCCGACCGCAGCCGCGGCCTCGGCCAGGGCGGCCTGGGCGGCGCGATCGGCCGCGGCGCGGCAGGCGGCCTCGGCCTGGGCGGTGGCCCAGGGCTCGAGGGTCGCGCCGACCGCGCTCAGCTCGCGGTAGCGCTCGCGCAGGGCCTCGGTCTTCTCCCCGGCCGCGCGCAGCATGGCGTCCAGGGCGTCATCTTCGTCGGGCAGCCCAGCGGCCGCGCTGGCCAAGGCCGCCGCGAGGGGGGCCCGCGCGGCGGCGGCGCGCGCCTCGAGCGCGAGCGCCTCGGCGGCGAGGGCGGCGTCGGCTTCGGCCTGGGCGCGCAGCCCCGCCGCGCGCTTCTCGGCGTCTGCGGCGAGGGTCACCCGGTCGCGGTCGAGGCCCTGGGCGTCAGCCTCGAGGTGCTGCACCGCCGCGGCATGAGCGAGGGTGGGCCGCAGGGGCGCGGCGGCAGCGGCGGCAGACACGGCGGCGGCAGCGGCCTGGTCGCGCTCCGCGGCGGCGGTCGCGGCGGCCGCAGCCGCGGCGGCCGCGTGGAGGGCCGCCGCACGGGCCTCCTCGTCGGCCTCACCGGCGCTGCGCCGCGCTGCGGCCTCATCGGCGGCGGCCCGCTGGGCGGCCGCCGCGGGCGCGCGCAGCGCCTCGAGGGCGGCGCGGGCCGCGGTGTCGGCGGTGGTGGCCGCCGCGGCAACAGCGGCGGCCGCGTCATGGGCGGCCGCGGCCGGGGGCAGGGCCGCGCCGGCCGCCTGGACCTCGGCGGCGGCGGCGGCCTGCTCACGCCCGGCGGCCTCGGCCACATCCAGCGCCGCCAAGGCGACAGCAGCGCGCTCATGGGCCTCGAGCGCCTCGAGCGCCGGCGCGGCCGCGGCGCGGGCGGCCTCAGCGGCGGCGCGGCGATCCGCGGCCTGCGCGGCGGAAGCGGCGGCGCGCGCCTGCTCTTCGGCCCAGCGGGCGGCGGCCTCAGCGGCCTGGGCGGCGGCCCGCGTCGCGTCGCGGGCGGCGCCGAGGCGCGCGGCTTCGGCCTGATCGGCGGCCTCTTCTTCGGGGCTGGGCAGGCGCAGGCCGGCCAGCGCGGCCTCGGCCACCGCGAGCGCCTGGCCCCAGGCGCGGTTCATCTCGGCCGCCCGCCGGCCCAGGCCCTCGTAGTGCGCGGTGTCGGTCAGACGCTCGAGGATGTCGGCCCGCTCGTCTTCGCTCGCGTGCAGCAGGCGGTCAAAACGCCCCTGGGCGAGCAACATGCTGCGCTGGAAGTCCTTCTCGGTGAAGCCCTCGAGCGCGGCCCGGAAGACCGGCTCGGTCTCTCTCTGTTTGGCGCCGCTGGTGAGCAAGTCCCACGCGCCGGTGGCCGCCGACCAGCGCTCGAGCGAGCGCTGCACCGCCTGCAGCCTGCCGTCGGGCAGCTTGCGGGCCCGGGCCACCATCCACCGCGCCCGATAGCGCACCCGCTCCGCCCCCTCACGCTTGCTGAACACGACCTCGGCGAGGGCATCCCCCGCGCCGCGGGACATCAGCGCCTCGCCCACCTCACCCACCGCGCCCACACCCTCGGTGCGCGGGGTGGAGCCGAAGAGCGCGAGGCTCACCGTGTCCATCAAGGTGGACTTGCCCGCGCCCGTCGGCCCCTGGATCAAGAAGAGAGAGGCGCCCCCGAGGTCATTGTCGAGGTCGAGGGTGTGCTCGCCATAGAGGCTGTTGAGGTTGTGCGCGCGGATGCTGTGCAGCTTCACAGGGCACCCCCCTGGGCGGCGGCGAGCATGGCCCGCCAGTCTTCGTCAGAGGCGGCGCGGAGCTGGGCGAAGGCGCTGACCAGCGGCGCGGGCGCGCTCAGGCCCCGGTAGCGGGCGAGCTGCTGCAGCACCTCTTCGGGCTGCAGCGCGGTGAGCACGGGCACCGGCGCGTCGTCGGCCTCGACCGCGGCGGGGGCGACCACCTCGAGCTTGGCCACCACCGGGCGCGCCCCCTCGGGGTGCGCGCGCAGCGCGTCATTCAGCTGGCCCTGCAGGTCGACGGGTGGCCCGTCGAGCACCACGCGCAGGGCCAGGGCGGGCGGCAGGGCCTCGGCCCAGCGCAGGCCCCGCAGCGCCGCGCAGAGGGCGGGCAGCCGGTCGCTCAGGCTGAGCAGCGCCCGGGGCCGCGGCACCTCGAGGGCCTGGACCGTGGCCCGCCCCGCCGGGTCAGGGTCGAGATCGACCAGAAGCACCTTGCGCGCGCTGGTCTCGGTGAAGCTCGTGGCCACCGGCGTGCCCGAGTACCAGCCCCGCCGGTCGGCCACCGGGTAGCTGCGGTGGATGTGGCCGAGCGCGAGGTGCTGCAGCCGCGGGTCGACCACGCTGTCGGGCAGGCTGTCGATCGACCCGACCTGGTGGATGGCCTGGGGGTAGTCGTCGGCGGTGGCCGGCCCCATGGTCAGGTGGCCGGTGCCGACCAGGGGCAGGCCGGGCCAGCGCGCCGCCGCGACATCGCAGAGCCGGGCGTAGAGCGCACCAAAACGTGCGCCGAAGGCCGCCCGCACCGCCGCGGGGTCGAGCTCGGTGGTGCGCACGCCCAGCCGAAACTCGTGCACATAGGGCAGAGCCACGCAGACCGCCTCGACCTGGCCGCCCCGCCCGCGCAGCGGCACGAGGTAACGGTCGTCTGGGCCGTCGCTCTCGTAGCCGCCGACCACGTGCACCTGCAGCGCGGCCAGCACCTCGGCCGGCGCGTCGAGCCGCGAGGGGCTGTCGTGGTTGCCCCCGACGATCACGACCTGCTGCACACCGGTCTCGGCGACCTGGGCCAGGAAGCGGTAGTAGCGGGCCAGCGCGTCGGCGCTGGGCTGCATCGTGTCGAAAACATCGCCGGCCACGATGAGGGCGTCGACCACCTGCGCGCGCAGGGCGCCGCGCAGCCAAGCCAAGAAGAGGTCGTGGTCGGGCCCGAGGCTCAGCGCGCCGAGGCTGAGGCCGAGGTGCCAGTCCGAGGTGTGGAGGATGCGCATGCCGGGCCCCGTCCGCGACCCCAGGGAGGGTCGGGATCAACGCGGGGCTAACCGGAGGCCACAAAACACGCCGGTCAGTTTCTGACCGCTATGCAGCTTCAGCTGGGCGGGCGCCGACGGCGAGGTACGCCGCGGTCTGGGCCCAGGCCCCCGCCTCGGCGGAGAGCGCGCGCAGCGCGCCGATCACGACGTCGGCCTCCTCGGCTGACATGAGCGCCGGGTCGACGATCTGGCGCTTAAATCCCATGGTCACGTCGACAAAGGCCTCCCAGCCGGCGGCCTCGGCGGTGAAGGGCTCGAGGCGCACCGCGACCTGGGCGAAGCCGGCCTGGGTCAGCAGCGCCCGCAACTTGCGGCCGACATGGCGGTCGCCGCCGCGCGCCCGCTGGCCCGCCGCCGAGGCCCGCAGCAAGTGGTCGAGCCCGGGCGGCGCCGGGTGCACCAACAGGTTGCCGTCGTCGGTGTCGAGCACGCAGACCCGCCCGCCCGGCCGCAAGACCCGACGCAGCTCGGCCAGCACGACCAGCGGCCGCGGCAGGTGCTGGAACAAGAAGCGGGCGTACACCAGATCGACGCTCTGGTCGTCGATCGGCAGCGCGTCGGCCCAGGCCTCGACGAAGCGCGCCCGCGCCCCGGCCCCAGCGCAGCGCTCCCGCGCCCGGGCCAGCAGCGCCGGATCGGCGTCGACGCCGATGAGCGCGCCCGCCGGCACCAGCTCAAGCAGCCGCGCGCTCATCAGGCCCGGCCCGCAGCCGAGGTCGAGCACCGTGGCGCCCGGGTCGACGCCGAGGCTGGCCACCGCCGCGCGCTCGCGGTCGAGGGCCACCGCCGCTTGGCGCTCAAGCCGCCGCAGCTCGGCGCCGCGGTCGAGCTGGTCCAGGTCGTAGGAGGTCAGGCCCTGCCCCAGGTCATCCGCGCGGTCCATGTGCACCCCCAAGGGGCGCTTCGGACAGCGCGCGCGCAGCTACAGCCCGGCTGACGTTCATCTCGCGCCGAGGACCTGGCCCACCGGCACCCGATCCGCGCAGGATCAGCAGGGGCTCGACAGGCTGGGATCATCTCCGTCGATCATGCCATCGCAGTCATTGTCGACGCCGTCACACACCTCCGCGAAGCCCGGCGCGTTGAGCGGCTCGTTGTCGTCGCAGTCAAACGCGCCGAGGCTGCCATCCCCGTCGAGGTCATCGTCGGGGGTCGCGGCGTCGCAGTCGTTGTCGACGCCGTCGTAGGGCACCTCGGGGTTGCCCGGCCGGCGCAAGCTGTCGTTGTCGTCGCAGTCGGTGGCGATACCCGCGCCGTCACCGTCCACGTCGTCGTCGGGGCTCAGCGGGTCGCAGTCATTGTCGACGCCGTCGTAGGCCACCTCGGCCGCGCCGGGGTTGACGTCAATGTCGCGATCATCGCAGTCGACGTCATTGAGGAAACCATCGCCGTCGCGGTCGACCGCCGGGCAGGGCGGGTTGGGCTGGCCGGGGGTGGCGAGGTCCAGCGAGCGGCCCAGCGTCTCGGTGCCGGCGCACCAAGCCTCGGGCGGGTCGTTGGCGGCGTCGGACGCAGCCAAGTCGACGAGCAGGCTCGGGTCGAAGCTCAGCGAGGCGCCGTCGAGCAAGATCCAGCCACCGGTCGGGTCCCACAGCACCTCGTCGCGCAGGGCGCCGTCGAAGCGCACCGACACGCCGCCCGCCTCGTTCTCGAGCAGCACCTCGGACCAGGCGTGATCGACCTCAGCGCCACCGTTCTCGCGGATGTCGGTCGAGGCGCCGATGACCAGGTAGCCCCCCGCCTCGATGACCACCGGGGCCTCGGCCTCGACCCGGTAGCTCGAGGTGCCGGTGTCGATGAGCAGGCCATTGACGTAGAGCGCGACGTCGCCGGGGTTGTAGAGCTCGATCCACTCACCGAGCGAGTCGCGCACGTAGCCGGGGTTGTTCAAGATCTCGGTGATGACGATGGTCTGGCCATCCCAGCGCTCGGGATCGATGACCAGATCGCAGTCGTTGTCGATGTCATCGCCGGCGACCTCGCGCGCGTCGGGCGAGCGGGCGTCGTCATCGTCGTCGCAGTCCCACTCCCCCAGCGTGTCGCTGCAGGGGGTGAAGCCGTCGCCGTCATTGTCGAAGCCCTCGTCCACCACACCATCGCCGTTGTTGTCGATGCCATCGCAGGCCTCCACATCGGCGCAGTCAGGCGTGCCGTCGAGATCAGCGTCAGACTGGTCTTCGTCGACGAGGCCGTCACCATCGTTGTCGATGCCGTCGCAGGCCTCTTCGTCGAGGCAGTCGGGCGTGCCGTCGGCGTCGATGTCGGGCAGGCCCTCATCGGCCCGGCCATCACAATTGTCGTCGATACCGTTGCAGAGCTCGGCGGCGCTCGGGAAGATCGCCGGGTCGTCGTCTTCACAGTCGAAGGCAGCGGGGTAGCCGTCGGCGTCGGCGTCGACCTGATCGCTGCCCTCACCCGCGCCACCGCCCTCAGCGGCGGTGTCATCGAGCCCCCCGACGCTCTTGTCGCCGCAGCCGACGGCGGCGCCCGCGAGGAGGAGGAGCAGGAGCAGCGGGCGAGCGGGTGTGCGCATGGTGGCCTCGGCGCCGGGCGCGGGTCGCTCGGCGCGTGCAGGGAGAGGTGGGCGCCGCAGTCTACCGATGGGGGCCGGCGCCCGTCCACCGGGGGGCCTCGGGCGGGCGCGGGCGACGCTCAGGAGGGGTCAGGCGCCGCCCGCCGCAGCGCGCGCAGGCGCACCGCTTCGAGGCCGTCCTCGGTGCAGACCTCGACCTCAAGCTCGAGCAGATCACCGTCGTGGCCGTTGATCACCGCGGGCAGATCGTGCACCTGCCAGCCCCAGTGGGTCGGCGGGCCGGCGGGGCCGGTGCTCAGGCGCCGCACCTCGTCGAGCGCGATGTCGAACCACACGAGGATGGCCTCGACCGGGCCATCTCCATCGAGGCGCAGGAGGTGGCGGCGCGCGCCCGCGGGCAGCGGGGCGTCGTCGTGCAGGTCGACCTCGAGCACGGCCACCGGCGGGCCCCGGAGGGCAGCAGCCGGGGGCGCCCGCAGGCCCCCTTCTGGCCGGCGCACCGGGTGATCTGCGGCGCCGAGCAGGGGCCCCGGGTGCAGGCCCAGCGGGGCCAAGGCCGCGGTCAGCCGCGCGGGGAGGGGCTCCACCGCGTCAAAGCCAGCGCCGCCATAGGCCGCCGCCCACACCGTGAAGCCGCGGGGCAGCAGGCGGCCGCCGGGGGCCAGCCAGCGGTCGCGCACGTCGCGGATGATGTCCAGCACGCTCTCTTCGAGCGGGTCCGTGCCGAAGAGCTCGTGGATGAGCAGGTCGACCGGGGCGGGCGGCATGAGGGCGAAGCTGCGGCCCTGCACGAGCTGCACCTTGTCGGCGAGGCCATTGTCGGCGATGAGCGACCGGGCCGTCTCGATCACATCGGCCTCGTCGCAGGCCCAGACCTGGGCCGCCCCCGCGCGGGCGGCGGTCGCGCTCAGGATGCCCGTGCCGCAGCCCAGCTCGGCCACCCGCTTGCCCGGCGCGTGCGCGGTGATCGCCGCGCCATAGGCCGCCACCCGCACCGCGTCGGCGACCATCGGCAGCTGGGCGCTGGCCAGCGCAAAACCGCCCGCCACCCCGTGCGCGTGGCCCTCGACCCCGAGCAGCCCATGGCCGAGCACGGTGTCAATGACCTCGTCGAGGGTGTCCTCGTCGAGGGGCGGCCCGCCATCAGCGGCGAGGGCCGCCACCAGCGCCGCCTCGTCACCGCCCCCGCCGAGGGCCTGCAGCGCCCGCAGGTGGTCGAGGCGCAGCCCGGGCACCGCGGTGGTCGAGACGCTGTGCCGTGCGAGCCAGCCGCCGAAGCCGTCGAGCTGCAGCACGAGGCCCGGGGTGGTGCGCAGCCGCGCGCCCGGCCACGGGAAGCCCATCATCACCCTCCCTGCCCGGCCTCACCGGGCCGCCGGGGGCTATCCTGCGGGCATGACGCCCCGCCTGCGCCGCTGCCCCTCTGCCCTCGCCCTCGTCCCTCCGCTGGCCTGGGCCTGCACGGCGCCCGAGGCCGGCAAGGGCGCGACCGACGGCGGCGGCGGGGTCGAGACCGGCGGCCAAGAGACCGGCGCGCCCGCTGGCCCCGCGCTCACCGTCGAGCGGCGCACGACCGCGGCCTGCGCCGATCCGGCGGCCCGCGCCGCGGCCCCGCTCAAGCCCTGGCCGACCCTCACCCTGCTCGAAGATGGCGTCGACGACGCCGCGACCAACTACGCCAGCGCGGGGGTCACCGCGGTCGACCTCAACGGCGACGACTGGACCGACCTGTACCTGGGCAGCTCGGGCGTGCACCGCCTGCTGCTCTCGCGCGGGCCGGGGGTCTGGGCCGAGCAGAGCAGCGGCCTGCCCGCCCTCGACGGCCGCCTCGTGGTGGGCGCCATCCCCGCCGACTACGACGCCGACGGTGACCAAGACCTCTACCTGCTCGTGCTGCACGGCCCCAACGCCCTCTGGCAGAACGACGGCGCTGGGCGCTTTACCGACGTGACCACCGCGGCGGGCCTCGGCCTCGAAGCCGAGGACACGGTGCACGCCACCTGGGCCGACCTCGACGGCGACCTCGACCTCGACCTCGTCGTGTCGAACCACTGGGAGGGCGAGCACCTCGCCGAATTCATCGAGACCGGCGCGTGGCTGCCCGCCCACCCCAACCGCGTCTACTTGAGCGACGGCGACGGCACCTTCACCGAGGTCACCGACCAGCTGCCCGCGCCGGCGCGCGACGGCTACTCCTTCGTCGAGGTGGCGGTCGATCTCGATGAGGATGGCCTGCCCGAGCTCTACTCGGTCAACGACTTCGGCCGCTTCGCCACGCCCAACGTGCTGGCCCGCCGCACGGCGACCGGCTGGGAGCTGGCGAGCACGCCCACCGGCCTCGACCTCGCCCTCTTCGGGATGAGCGCCAGCGTCGGTGATCTCAACGGTGATGGTCGGTGGGACCTCGCGATGTCCAGCTGGGGAGAGCTCGCCGTCGTCGAGACCGACGCCAACGGCGACTTCTACCGGAGCGACCGCAGCCGCGGCCTGACCCTCTCGGTCGAGCAAGAGACCGCCTGGGGCAGCGCGCTGCAAGACCTCGACAACGACGGTGATCTCGACCTCGCCGCGACCATGGGGCCCATCGTCGGCAACCCGGCGACCGAGGACGAGGACGCGGCGGCCCTCGGCGTGCGCCACGTCGAGGACCAGCCCGACGGCCTCTGGATCCAAGGAGACGACGGCTGGTTCACCGATGAGGCGGCCGCCTGGGGCTTCGACCGCCGAGGCATCGGGAGAGGTCTGCTGGCCGTCGATCTCGACCTAGACGGCACGCTGGACCTGATCCGCCGCGAGGTCGACGGCCCCACCCGGGTCGAGCAGGGGGTCTGCGGCGAGAACAACGGCCTGGTGCTGTCTCTGCGCCAGTCGGGCCCCAACCCCGACGCGATCGGCGCGGTCATCGAGGTGGAGGTGGGCGGCCGGGTGCACCGCCGCCGGGTGTACGCGGGCGGCGAGGGCATGGCCGCCGGGGGCCCCCCCGAGGTGCACGTCGGGCTGGGCGACGCGACCGCGGCCGACGCCGTCCGGGTGCGCTGGCCCGACGGAGAGCGCTCGACCCTGGCCGACCCCGCGGCCCTGGGCGCCGGCGCCCTGCGCTTGGTGCGCGGGGGTTGAGCGCCGACCCGCCGACCGGGCGCGGCCTCAGTGCACCGCGCCGCCGCCCTCGGCCCCCTCGTGCGAGCGGCCGGCGGGCTCACCCACCGCGGCGTCGCCCACGCGCTCGACGCCGGCGCCGTGCTCAAAAACCAGCTCGCCGCCCTCATGGCCGGTGCGCAGGCCCTGTGCCAGGGTCGCCGCGCTGAGCAGTGCGCCCACGCCGATCAGCGGCAGGGCGGGCTTGCGCTCTTTGGCCGCGGCGGCGGCGATCAGGCTGAGCGCGGTGATGCCGGCGAGCAGGGTGAACAGCTCGGCCCGCTCTTCATGCTCGTGAATAATGTCGTGGGGCACGTTTTGGCGCTCAGCGCCCTCTTCGGCCTCTTCGCCCGTGCGCTCAGCGGCCAGCGCGCCAGCGAGCACCAGCACCTGCAGACCCGCCACCAGCGCCACCGCGGGCGGCCCCAGCCAGCGGCGGCCGACCAGCAGGGCCAGGGTCAGCAGGGGCATGACCATCGACAGGCCGAGGGGGAGGTGGACGATCGCCGGGTGGAGGGGCAGCTCGGCGAGCGGCAGGCTGAACAACATCGGTGCTCCAGGGTGGGGGTCGGGGGGGCGTAGCCCGGCGGAGCGTCAATGTCCGTCGGGCTTCAGGACCCAGACAGGAGCGCCGGCGGCCCCGCTCCAGCCCTGGCCGCGGCCGGGTCGGCGGGGCATGGGGCGCCCGCCGCCCCGCCGGGGCAAGGGGGCCACCTGAGCTTCGCCGCGCTGACCGAGTCGATGGTCATGGTCATGATCGCCGAGATGGGCGACCGCAGCCAGATCGCCTGCATGGTGCTGGGCAGCCGCACGCGGCCCTGGCCGGTGCTGCTCGGCGCCATCGCCGCCTTCATCGTGCTCGACGGCCTCGCCATGCTGCTCGGCGGCGGCCTCGGCGCCCTGCTGCCCGCGCAGCTGCTCGCCGGCCTGGCCGCTGCGCTCTTCCTCGGTTTTGGCCTGCAGGCCTGGCGCAGCCGCGACGCCGCCGAAGAAGAAGACGCGGCGGTCAAAGACCCTCAAAAGACCACCGCGCGCGCCATCTTCGCGCTGGCCTTCGCCACCTTGGTCGTGGCCGAGTTCGGCGACAAGACCTGGATCGCGGTGGGCGCCCGCAGCGCGGTCGGCGACCCGATCGCCGTGTGGATCGGCGCCACGCTGGGCCTGAGCGTCACCTCGGCGATCGGCGTGCTGGCCGGCAAAGCGGTGCTGTCGCGCCTGCCGCCCCGGGCCCTGCGCACGGCGACCGCCCTCATCTTCACCGTGATGGGGCTCTTGGCGCTGGCGCGGGCGCTGGGCCTCGGCGCGGCCTGAGCCCCGCCGGGCTGCGCGCCGCGACCGGGGGCGTTGCGGGGGCGGGAGCCCCCGCCCACCGAGCCTACCCTGACCCTCAGCTGGGCTCGGGCGGGTCAGCCGGCTCGAGAGCCACCCGAAAGGCCGCGCCGCGCATCGGTGCCGCCGCGGCCTCGAGCGAGAGCGCGCCGCCCATGCCGCCGACCAGCTTCTTGCTGATCGCCAAGCCGAGGCCCGTGCCGCGGGTCTTGGTGGTGACGAAGGGCTCAAAAAGGCGCTCTTGCACGTCGAGAGGCACGCCCGGGCCGTCATCTTCGACCACCAGAGCCGGCCCCGAGCAGACCCGCAGGCGCACCCGGCCCTCGACGGCGTAGCCCGAGCCGAGCAGCGCATCTCTAGCGTTCTGGAGCAGGTTCACCAGCACTTGCTGCAGGTGCTGGGCGTCGGCGCGGGCGCGGAGGGGCGCCTCGACCACCAGCGCCGCGGGCACCCCCGAGGCGGCCACCGCGTCGCGGACCGCGGCCCCCAGCTCGACCGGCTCGAGCCGCACCTGCACCGGGCGCGCGTAGCCGAGCAGGTCGCTGACCAGGCGGTCGAGGCGGTGCACTTGGTCTTGCACCTTGCCGAGGATGGCCTTGCGGCGGTCATCTTCGCCCATCGAGCCGCCGATGACCTGCAGGGTGGCCGAGATGGCGGCCAGCGGGTTGCGGATCTCGTGGGCCATGTGGGCAGCGAGCCCGCCGATGCGGGCCAGGGCCTCGGCCTGCTGCAGCCGCTGCTCGTTGCGCACAACGTCGGTCAGCTCTTCAATGTGGATGAGCAGGCGGGCCAGCTCGTGCTCGAGCGGCACCAAGGTCACGCGGAAGTGGCGTGCTTGCTCTTTCTGCCCCAGAATGACGCGTGGGATGGTGATCTCGTGCCCGGTGGCCAAGGCCCGGCCCACCTGGCTGTGCAGGTCGCTCGCCTGGATCAACGACTCGGGCAGAAAACTCTCGTAGTGGCGGCCGACCTCGGCCGTGGCGCCGAGCAGGCGGCTCGAGGGGCGGGTCGCCGAGGTCACCCGGCCTTCGGCGTCGAGGCAGAGCACCGTGACCGGGAGGTTTCGCACGATCAGGTCTTGGAGCGAGCGCAAGCGCCGCTCTTCGTGGGCCTCGTGGTAGGTGCCCGACATCACGGCCAGCTCGATGTCGGTGATGCGGTGCAGGCTGGCGCAGGTCTCGTAGAAGACCGCCGGGGGCAGGCTGCGGGCGGCGATCTCGCACAAGTCTTGGCGGATCAAGTTCATCGCCGTGAAGACATACCGTTCGGGCAGCCCGACCCGCACGTGCACCGTGCCGATGCGCCGCCGCCGCAGCCAATAGGCGGCGTCGTGGGGCCCGAGCAGCATGTCGACCACGAACTGCTGCAGGGTGAGCTTGAGGCGCTCGACCTGGGCGTCGTTGGCCAGCACCGAGCGGGCGCCGGGGAAGCGCAGCACCGCCTCGTAAAAGCGCGCGGTGATGGCGTGGAGCTCGGGCACCACGGCCGGGTGCAGGGCCCGCAGTCGCTCGGCGTCATCCGGGCCAAAGCCCACATAAGCGAGCATCTCTTCCCAGGCGGAGGGGGGCCCGCCCGGCGAGACCAGCGGATCATCAGTGAAGGTCGACACGCGCGGGAGCCTCCGGCGGCAGCGGACCCGGGGGCACCGCGCCCTGGGGGGATATCGCACACCCCCTGTGAACTATCACCCAGCACGCAGGCCGGCTGCCCGGGGCCAGACCGCGAACCGCCGCTGACCCCAATAGGCTACACCACGCGGGGCCGCCGCGGGCTCAGGCTGCGCCCCGCGGAGCAGCCTCACACGCGCAGGGCCCGCCGCCGACCAACAGAACGGGCTCCGGCAAGGTCGCCAACACGCGCTCGCACCAGCCCTGGGTCACGCAGTCGGGGTCGAAGGAGATGATCGCCCCGCCGAGGGGATGACCCATCGGCGGCACCTGGCCGATGAACAAGCCCGGCCCCGCCAGCGCGGGGGAGACCCGACGGGTCGGCTGCCCGGTGGCCCGGCTGAGCGCGGCGGCCAGCGCCAGGGCCGGCGCGCCCTCGTCGGGGGAGACGAGCAGCAGCGGGCCATCGTGGAGGAGGGCCCCGCCGCCAGAGGTACCCGGGCGGACGGCGACCACCGGCGCGGGCGCCTCGCTCAAAACCCGCCATGCCACGCTGTCCCCACCAGCGCCAGCGCCGAGCGTGGTGCCGCGGGTGCCCATCACCACCCAGCGGGCGCCCTGGGCGAAGCTGTGCACGCGCTCCAGCACGTCACCTCGGGCGGTGCGCAGCCGCACCCGCAGGCCCTCGGCGCGCAGGGGCTCGGCGATGCCGTGCAGCTCGGCGAGGCGGGCGAGCGGAGGGGGCGCCGCGCTGACATGCAGCAGCAGCAGCTCATCGTCGAGCGTGCGCGCGAGCAGGGCCGCGACGTGCACGGCGGCGCGGGAGGGGCGCGTGGGGTCGATGGGGACCAAGATGGTCATGGCCAGCGCCGCAGCAAGTTCAGTGCCAGCCGAGGCCAGGCCTCATGCAGCATCGGAGGAGATCCGTTCCACGGCTTGTCCCGCTCCGTTCGGAGGCCCGATGCCCAGCCGCTCCGCCCTGTTCACCGCCCGCGCCGCCCTGATCGGCGCCCTCGGCCTCTGCGCCTCCACCGCCGCCGCCGTCGATCCGGCCGCCGACTACGAGCGCTCGCTCGCCGCGGTGGCCGAGGTGGACGGCGTGGTCATGCACCTTGAGGGCCTGGCCGAGAAGCGGCGCGACCGCCGCCCCGCCGAGATCCAGCGCTGCCTCGACGACAAGGTGGCCGAGGCCCGCAAGCTGCAGACCTTGGCTGGCCAGTCCCACGGCCGCATGGTCGAGGCGATCGCCGACCGCAAAGACAAGGCCGCCTGGACGCAGTACCGCGCGGTGGTGCAGGTCCAGGCCCAGGCCCGCAAGCTGCGCGGCAGCGCCGAGGTCTGCCGGATGTTGAGCGCCAGCGACACCGAGCGGGTCGCCTCGGCCGCCCCTGCGCCGGCCCCGCGCGCGGCCGCGGCCCCGCCGAGCCCGCGGGCCCCGGCGGCGGCCAGCGCGCACAGCACGTCCAGCGCGCCGACCGCGCAAGGCGGCGTGTCTGCCGCGGTGGCCGGCGTGATCGAGCTCGAGCTGGACTGAAGCGGGGCTCAGGGGTCGATGGGCGCCGGCGGCTCGGCGGCCGGGTCGGCCTCTTCTTCGCCGCCCGCGAGGGTCGGCGGCGGCGGCGGGAGCAGCGCCGTCCCCACGGCGGGCGCGTTGACCCCCGCCGGAAGGGCAGCGCCCGCGGGCCGCGCCCCCAGCCCGCCCGCCGGAGCGGCCTCGGCGGGCTTATCTTCGTTGTTGGACTTCACCTGGTCATTGGACTTGAAGCAGTCGTGCTTCCAAATCAAGACCGGCTCGATCTTGGTCTTGCCGCCGGGCTTGGGCGTGTACTCTTTCATGTAGACCATGCGGAAGCTGCGCAGTGACTCGCCGCCCTTGTGGGTGGCGTTCCACTCGCGGCACACATGTTTGCCATAGTATAGGCGCCAGCTCTTGTTGGTCTTGACCCAGAGGTTGCGCATGTACTTGCGCCAGCGCTGGCTCTTGAACTCAGAGCTGGCCTCGGCGGGCTTGAAGCGCTCGAGCTCGAGGCTCTCGTCGAGCTCGTTGAGGATGGGGACGTGCCCATCGCTGGTGTCGACCGGCACCCACCGGGTGGGCTCTTTGCGCCACAGCTCGACCGACTGCCCGTTGGAGAGCCGGCCGGGGAGCACGTACCAGCCGTCATCCTTCATGGGGTAGGGGGCGAACATGTCCCACTTCTGGTCGAGGCGGAGCACGTTGCCAATCCAACGGATCTGCTCGGGCACGGCCATCGACCGGCCGACCTGCTTGTGAATGGTCGACATGTTCCACCAGGTCACGATGACCAAGCAGAGCGCGAGGAAGGCGTTCACCGGCAGGGGCACGCGCAGGGGCGGGCCATGGCGCACGATCTGCCAATCGGACAGCTTGTCCCACAGCCAGCCGGGCAGGATGCCCACCCAGGCGATCATGCAGATCCAGGGGAAGAAGCCGATCTCCATAAAGGTGAAGAAGCCGATGTGCAGGCCAATGAACGCGGCGCACACCAAGGTGCGGATCGGGCCGCGCAAAAAGGGCGAGAACAGCGCCACCGGCCCGGCATACTCGAGCACCATGGTCGAGCCGGTCAGGAATTTCATAAAGTTCGGGAGCTGCATCACCCAGCTGGTCTGGGGCTGCTTGACGTAATGGTCGATGGAGAGGGCGTAGTAGACGGCCATGCCGTTCTGCCACACGCCACCTGACTTCATGATGGCGGTGAACAGGTACATGTAGGCCATCTGGAGCATCAGCCCGACCGTGGCCAGCGAGACGGCCAGCCGGGGCGGGCGCGGCGTCTCGGCGCCCCGCAGCGCGTCGACGCTGAAGCGGGCCGCGAGGGGCAAGAACATCGACCAGAACAAGATCAGGCGGATGAGGATGTCGCCGGCCTGCAGCACGAGGCTGGCCCGGGCGTGCAGCGAGACGACGAAGATCCAGCTCGCGATGGTGGCCAGGCGCGTGCGGTAGCCGACCATGAGCATGACCGCGAACACGGCCTGAATGGCGAACAGCACGCCAATCAGCTTCGGTTCACCCGTGCCCATGTGCAGCGACCAGCGCCACTGGCTCCACCCCATTTCGAGCACAGCGGTGCGGGGAAAGGCGCCTTGGTCGCTGTAAAAGTTCGAGATGTCGGTGCTGCGCACCGCCGTGTCGAGCAGCAGCATCGCGCCCAACAGGATGCGCATGAGGCCGAGCGAGCGCAGGTCGAGGCCGAAGACCTCGTGGAGGACCTCTTGCCAGCCGCCGCGGGGCAGCGGCGCGGGGTGACGGGAGGGCTGCGGCGCGTCCACCGGGCGGGGCGGCGGCGCGGAGGCTTCTGGCTGGCTCAAGGCGCTCCTCAGGCGGGGCCCAGCGCGAGCGCGCCAGTCCCGGGCCGGCCGAGGGTAGCGCGGGAGGGCGGCCCCTGCGCGCGCGCAGCCCCCAGGGTCGTGCCCGAGACCTGCGCCGGCTCAGCCCTTGGCCAGCTCGCGGTCGATCACCGAGCGGAACTCCTCGATGGGCAGGGCGCCGGAGAGGAAGATGCCGTTGATAAAGAAGGCGGGCGTGCCCGAGACGCCGGCGGCGCTGCCGTCCTCAAAGTCTTTCTGCACCTCTGCGGCCTGCTTGGGGTCTTGGCGGCAGGTGCTCCACTTGCCGAGGTCGAGCTGCAGCGTGGTGGCGTGGGCGAGCAGATCGGCCTCTTCGAGCGCGCGCTGGTTCGACATCAGCAGGGTGTGCATCTCCCAATATTTGCCCTGCTCACCTGCGCAGTTCGCGGCCACCGCGGCCGGCACGGCCCGGTCGTGGAAGCCCAGCGGGTAGTCGCGGAAGACCATCTTGACCTTGCCGTCGTACTCTTTGAGCACCTGCTCGACGACCTTGTCGGCTTGGCCGCAGTAGGGGCACTGGAACTCGGCGAACTGCACGATGGTGATCGCGGCGTTGGCGTTGCCCTTGCTCGGGTCGTCATCCACGCTGATCGGGATGCGCGGCATGTCGGGGAAGGGCAGCGTGGTCTTGACGCCGTAGCGGCTCTTCAGCTCTTCAAAGTAGGCACCGAAGCGCTCGCCCTGCTTGCGGCGCAGCAGGTCTTGGCGCACGCGGTCGGCCACCTCTTCGTAGGGCGCCCCGCGCAGGTTGCGCTGCAGCACGTTGTAGTGCGCGCGGACCTCGTCTTCGGTGGGCGCGGGCACCTTGTCTTCGACCTCGACCTTGAGCAGGGCGTCGACGTCGGCCGCGCCCTTGGCCTTGGCCTCGGCCTCGAGCACCGCCTTCATCACCGCCTGCTCGGTGGCCTGGCTCTCGGTCTGGTAGCGGTTGGTGAGGTAGTCGACCTCGAGCTTGATGAGCTGCGACTTGACGTCTTTTTCGACGTCGGCGTAGGTCAGCTGCCCGCCGTTCCAGGTGGCGACCACCGCCGCAGGGTCGGTGCCCTTGCTGCCGCCCGAGGCGGCCGGGGCCGCCGGCGCGGGCTCGGCCTTCTTGGCGGCCTCAGCGGCGGGCGCCTCGGTCATCTTCGTTTCGCAGGCGGCGAGCGAGAGCAGCGCGCTCAAGGCCAAGAACGTGCGGGGCATGGGGGCTCCAGTGGGGCCCCAGGCAGCGGGGCGCAGAGAGGGCGGGGGCAGGCGCAGAGGCCCGGGCCCCGCTGCGGGCGAGGCCCGCGCTCTATTGCGCGCCGCGGGCGGTGTCAGGCGCGCGCCAGCTCGACGCCGGCCCGCCCGGGCGGTGACGCGCCAGCGCGCTCCACCAGCCAGATCAGCGCCCGGCGAAGAGGGCCAGCGGCCGTCCGACCCGGGCCGCCCAGGCCGCCTCGTTGTGCGGGGCGTCGGGCTCGTGCCAATGCCAGAGGTCCTCCTCCCAGGTCCAGCCGGCGACGGCGAGGGCATCGACCAGCTGCCGGTTCTCGCAGTAATTGTCCCGCGCGTCAGGGCCGTCGTCCTCGAGGCCGTCGCCGTCGCTGTCCACGCAGGGGCCGCCCCCGCCCGAGTCGACGAAGAGGGCGGGCCCCGACAGGCCGCCGGCCTGCACCACGTCGAGCAGGGTCGGGCCGTCGGCGCCGATGCTGCCCCAGCCGACGGTGCCCGACAAGCTGATCGCCATGTCCCAGGCCGCCGGGTCAGCGAGGCCGAGGTGCAGGCTGACCAAGCCGCCGAGCGAGCTGCCCAGCAGGGCCCGGGCGCGGGGCTCGCCGTAGCGCGCCTCGATGTCTTCGCGCAGATCAGCGATGAGCAGGCCATAGTCGTCTGCCGCGCCGCCGAGGGTCTGGCCGTCGATCTGGTCGGTGGTCGGGGTGTACTCGGCGAAGCGCTCGGCGGTGTTGTCGATGCCCACCACCAGAACCGCCGGGGGCAGCGCCTCGTTCAGCCGCCACCCGCCCCAGATCGCCCCAGGATCGAACAGGTTCTGGCCATCGTGGGCGTAGACCGCGTGGGTGAACGCGCCGCCCTCGGGCAGCCAGACCCGCACCTCGCGGGGGGCGAGGCCATGCCCGCCCACGTCGAGGTGGCGCTCAATATGCGCCGCAGTGGCCTGCACGAGGCTGATCTCGCCAAGCTCATCGTAGAGGTAGCGGCGCGCCCGGGGGTCGGCCATCCAGCCGGCGTCGGGCCCCTGATCGGCGTCGTGCAGCTTGTACCGGCTGCCGTCCGGCGCGGGCACCGCGACCTCGACCCACCAGAGCGCGCCCGCCTGGCTCATCGGGGCGCCCGCCCAGCCGTCGTGATCGCCGGCCAGCTGCCAGGCCCCGGGCCCGCACAGGCAGGCGAAGCGGTAGCGCCCCTCACCCATGTCGATGGGGAGCCCGCCGCCGCGGTTGATCTGGGCGAGGGCCTCGGCCGGGTCGAGGCTGCCGTCGATCGCCGCCTGCAGGGCCGCCGCGTCGGCCGCCGCGGGATCGGCCGCCCCGCCGCTGTCATCGACGCCGCCCGAGTCGGAGCCGCCGCCAGCGCCGGCGCCCTTGCCGCCCGCCGCGCAGCCCAGGGCGAGCAGCAGGGGGAGGAGGTGGGCCACAGAGAGGAGGGTTGAGCGGCGGGGGTGCATGAGGGGCTCCACGGGGAACAGGTCACCAAAAGAACGCGCCCGCCGCCGGTTTCACCGGGAGCGGGCGCAGGAGAGCAGGCCCGAGGCACGCAGCGAGGCGCGCCGCGGGCCCCTCGCCGCTTAGTGGGGCGCCGGCGCGGCCGGAGCCGCGCCCGGGGCGCCCGCAGGCGCGCCGCCGCCCGCCGGAGCGCCGCCCGCAGGAGCCCCCGGGGTCGGCGCGGCCACCGAAGCGCCGCCGGCGCCGTCGGTGATCGTGGCCGCGGCCTTGATCTCGTCGATGTACTCCTTGATGATGTCCTGGCGGAGCTGCTCTTTGATCTGGTCCTTGACCTCGTCGAGGGGCACCGCGTCGCGGCGCTCTTCGACCTTGAACAGGAGCTGGCTGCCGCCGGCCTCGATCGGGCCCACCACCGAGCCGGGGGTGGCGGCGAAGATCGGGCCGCCGAATTGCGGGGGCATGTCGCGCTCGCCCACCCAGCCGATCTCGCCGCCCTTGCCCTTGCTGCTCGGGTCGGACGACTTCTCAGAGGCGAGCTTGGCGAAGTCGCCGCCGGCGTCGAGCGCGGCCTTGACCTCAGCGGCGGCCTCGAGGCTCGGCAGGGCGATCAGGCGAAGTTTGGCCTGGGCCCGCTTGTATTGCACGGCGTGGTCGTCGTACCACTTCTGGATGCGGGCGGCGTCGGCGCGCTGCTCGACGATCTTGGTCAGCTGCGCATCGGCCAGGGCGTTGCGCTGCACCAGGGCGAGGTTGACCTGGGTGACCTTGTCTTCGTGCAGCTTGGCCTTCAGGGCCTCGCGGTAGAGCAGCTCGCCGATGACCACCTGCTCTTTGACCTGAGAGAGCTGGCCGCTGCTCTCGAGCTGGGTGCGCAGCTGCTCGGGCAGCTGCTTGATGGTCGCGTCGACCATCTCTTGGGTGACCGGGTTGCCGTTGACGGTCGACACCACCTGGCCCCCGGCCGGCACCGCGCCCGGCAGGGGCGGCGGCGGGGGCTCGCAGGCGGCGAGGGCGAGGACGGCGAGGAGGGGGGAGAAGCGGCGCAAGGGGGACTCCGAGAGGGGACCGCCGCGCGGCGGCGCCCGGGGGTTGGATGAGGCGGGTTGGATGAAGCGGGTTGGCGAAGGATGATCTCGGCGAGGGCAGAGACAGCGCCGTCGCGATGCGCGGAGTGAAGCGGGCCGGCAGGTATCCGCGGCCCTGGGCGATGGCCACGCCTGCGACCGCCCCCACGGCGCCTTGGCCCGTTAGACCGCCCGCCATGACCCCAGACGCGGCCACACCCCGCCGGCTCGACTTCGCCGATCACCGCCGCAGCCTCGACGACAACCGCTACATCTACGCGGTGGTCTCGCGCCGCAGCCGCGGCCTGTCCATCGGGGTGAACCTCAACCCCGACAAGGTCTGCAACTTCGACTGCCCCTACTGCCAGGTCGACCGGCACGTCCCCGGGGATGATCGCCCGGTCGACCTCGAGGTGCTGGCCGCCGAGCTCGACGCGCTGCTGGCCGAGGTCGGCGCGGGCACCCTCTGGGATCGGGCCCCCTTTGACACCGCCGCCCCCGCGCTGCGCCGGGTCAACGACGTGGCCTTCGCCGGCGACGGCGAGCCGACCGCCGCCCGCTGCTTCGCCGAGGCGGTCGAGGTGGTGGGCGCCTGCCTCGACCGGGCCGCCACCGCCCACGGCCTGAATGGCGTCAAGCTGCACCTGCTCACCAACGCGACCCTGCTGCACCGCCCGGCGGTGCGCGCGGGGGTCGACGCCCTGCACCGCCGGGGCGGCGAGGTCTGGGCCAAGCTCGACGCGGGCAGCCAAGCGTGGTTCTCCCGGGTGGATGGCACCCGCCTCTCGCTCGACCGCATCGTCGAGAACATCGCGATGGTCGCTGTTGACCACCCGGTCGTGCTCCAGTGCCTCTTCCCGACCCTCGATGGTCAGGGGCCCGACGCCGCCGAGCGCGCCGCCTGGGCCGGGCGGCTCGCCGCGCTGATCGCCGCGGGCGCGCAGCTCCGCGAGGTGCAGGTCACGACCATCGCCCGCCGCCCCGCCGATCCGCGCGTGGGCCCGCTCGACCTGCCCGGCCTTGAGGCCTTGGCCGCCGCCGCCCGGGCGCTCGGCCTGCACGCCGTCGTTTACCCCGGGCTCGCCCCCGAACACCTGCCCGCGCCCTCCTGAGCGTCGCCGCGCGACGGCCTGCGCCCCCCGGAGCCTGGATGTCCCCCCGCACCTGGTCCTCACCCGCGCCCCGCTGGGCCCTCCCCCTGATCGGCCTGCTGGGCGCCCTCTGCCTCGTGCCGGCCGGCCCCGCCCAGGGTCAGGCCGCGCCCGAGCCGGCGGCTCCTCCGCCTGCGCCGCCGCCCGCTCCGCCGGCACCGCCCGCTCCGTCCGCGCCTCCCGCGCCTCCCGAAGCCGGGGCCGACGAGCCCCCGCCGCCCGGCGGCGCCGAGGACCTGTTCAACGAGACCCTCGATCTGGCCGAGGTGCGCGAGAGCGGCCGCGTGCAGAAGATGCTCGCGGACATGGGCAACCTGCGCCTCGACGAGACGGCCCGCTGGGTCGACAATACCCTCATCGAGGATGGCGTCTGCCGCGCTGTCTTCAAGAAGGGCATCGTGGTGCCCGTGCTGTCGGGCCGCAAAGAGGTGCGGCCGCGGGTGGTCGGCTTCGTCTTCTTCGGCGAGGGCGACGTCGAGATGCGCTTCCCCGAAAAAGCCGACGCGATTGGCTTTGGCAACCACATGGTCATGCAGGCGGGCGCCAAAGCCCCAGACCTGCGCCCCGTGGCCCACGGCGAGCAGCCCTTCCACAACAAGTTCACCCGCGCGATGGTGCTCACCGCCGACCGCCAGATGGCCGACCTGGTGCTGCGCCTCGACCCGGTGCGCTCAGGCGCGGTGCGGGTCGACATCTCTGACCCGGCGCTGCGCGGCGTGATGGAGGAGTTCGTCGTCAAAGACACCAAGGGTGACCTCAAGGCCCGCATCGAGGCGGCCAACGTCTTCCCGGCGCGCAGCGCGGCGCTGTCCCAGGCCGGCCTCGACCCGGTCGATATGCTCCAGTACGACCGCATGGTGCACGATCTGCTCGCCACGCCCTGGCATGAGCTGCGTTTTGTGGCCGAGTTTCAGACCGAGACCCGCTTCTTTGTCGCCAACCGCGACGAGAACCGCGCCGCGCCCGAAGACAAGTGGCTGACCTGCTTCCGCGACGGGGCCGATCTGAGCGACACCGGCCGCCGCGCGACCGCGTTTGCCCACGGGATCAACCCACGCAACGGGCAGCGTGACCTGGTGCGCTTCTCCACCGAGCGCTTCGCCGCGATGGCCCCGACCGAGGCCCCGCGCCCGCCCACGCGCATCGAGGCGGTGCGGGCCGAGGTCAAGGTCGACGCCCGCCCCACCCGGCGCCGGCTCGCCATCCGGCCGCTGGTGAGCGGCAAGCTGACCCTGCGGGCCACCGAAGATGGCGTCCAGCACTTCACTCTGCGCTTGCCGAGCGATGATACCCACAAGGGCAGCTTCAAGGTCACCAAGCTCGAGCTGGCCGACGGCCGGCCGGTCGACTGGATGAAGCTCGAGCTCGAGCAGGGCCGCAGCACCGACCTCGCCCAGCGCATTCAGATGGCCTCGGGCGTCGACGCGAGCACCCAATACACCAACCTCGACAGCACCTTCGGCCAGGCGTCGGTCAAGCTCGGCGAGGCCATGGGCCCGCCCACCGACCTGCTCATCGTGCTGCCCACGCCGCTCAAGCGCGGCGAGACCGTCGACATCGCCTTGGATTGGACGGCCGAGTGGCCCTACGCCAACTTCGCCGTGGTGCAAGGCAGCAGCGGCAACGCCTACCGCCCGCTGGGCACGACCACCGGCCCGCGCCGGGTGCTGCCCGAGCTGCTGCCGGTGGCCGGCGGCACCTCCTGGGACTTTGAGATCACCGTCGGTGTGCCGCCCCGCGCGATGGACGTGGCGGTGAGCGGCGACACCCGCCGCGAGTGGGTCGACGAAGGCGGCTGGCTTTGGCAGCGCAGCCACGGCTACGACGCCCGCCAAGCCTCAGTGGCCCTGGGCAAGTGGCAGACCAAGTTTGACCCCGCCGCCGCGGGCTTGCCGGCGGTGCGCGTCCACATGTTCCCCAACGACGCCTGGTCCTTGCAGCAATTTGGGCCCGAGACCCGGCGTGTCCTGACCTTCTTGCGGCGTTTTATGCGCCTGCCCGACCAGTTTGAGCTCGACGTTTTCCAAGACGCGGCCGACATCACCACCAGCCGCTTCATCGAGGGCAACGAGGTCGCCCGCGCGGGGATGGTCGGCATCAACCGCGTGAAGGTCGGCGATCAGGTCGGCGGCGCCTCGACCGAGCTGCGCGAAGAGAACCCCTTCCTCGCCCAGAGTGAGCTGGCCCGCCAGCTCACCACCCAGCTCTGGGGCCAGCAGCTCACCCCGGCGTCGAAGGCCGACCGGTGGATGTTGGGCGCGGTCAGCAGCGCCTACGGCATGTTTTACGTGCGCGCCGCCCAGGGAGAGCCCGGTTTTGAGGCCTTCGAGAACCGCCTCGAGTACATTCGCAAGAGCCTCGAGAACCCCCAGGTGCGCGTCGAGTCCACCGGGAAGATCCCGATTGAGGGCAGCTTCATCTCGCTGACCGGCCGCGGCAATTACCAAGCCGAGCGGCCCAAGGTCTTCGAGGACTACGCCTTTTACGTGCTGGCGCGCATGTTGCGCGAGCGCGTCGGTGACCAGGCCTTCTTCCGGGCCCTCGACCGCTTCACCGACACCCACAACGGCGGGCTGATCAGCACCGAGCTGCTCGAAGAGGCCTTCGAAGAGACCAGCGGGCAGGTGCTGGACAGCTTCTTCGACTACTGGGTCCACGGCGGTTTTGTGCCGAAGGTGCGCCTCGAGTACGCGCTGGAGCCTGAAGAGGGCGGCACCTACCTGCTGCGCGGCTGCATCATCACCGACATCCCATTTGGTGAGCTTGACCTGCCCGTCGGCATCTACGACAACAAGGCCGAGAAAGACGGCGCCCAGCGCAAGGTCGGCGGCATGATGAAGGTGGTCGACGGGCGCGGGGCCTTCGCGGTCTCGGGTCGCTCGGCCGACGCCGAGGCCGAGGCCGACCCCTTCGGCCTCATCTTGTCCTACAGCCGCACGGCCAGGAAGGTCGACCAGACCTTGTGCACCCGCGAGGGCGGCGACCGCTGGGCGACGATCATCGAGGACAAGGGCCCCGACGAGGTCGAGGAGCGCAAGCGTCGTCGGCGCGAGGCCCCCGACTACGACCGCAGCGGCCCGGCGGAGGGCGCCGCGCCGGCCCCTGACGCGCCGACCCCGGCCGAAGAGGGCGGCAAGCGCAAGAAGGGCAAGAAGGACAAGGGCGCGGAGGGCTGAGCGGAGGACTGAGCGGAGGGCCGCCCCGCGGCCGCCGCCTCGGCTGCAGCGCGAGGGGCCGGAGGGCGCACATCGACGCCCTGCACGTCATCCTCGACGTGCTCAGCGGCTGTCGGCGGCGCCCCCGGTCCACACGAGGCCCGGGCCGGGGCCGAGGTGCGCGGCGAGGGCCGGCTGGCCGCCCAGGTGCACGCCCAGCCAGGCCACCGTGTGGGCCACGCTCAGGGCGCGCACCGCGTCGGGCTCGGCGTAGCCGGCGGCGGGCCCATCGCAGTCTGGGGCGACCACGGCCGCGACGCTGATGTTGCAAATGTCGGTCGGCGCGTTGTGCCCGCCGCCGTCGTAGATGGCCATCGACGGGTCGCCGCCGAGCAGGTCGAAGATGGGCTGCGCGGTGCCCGCCGGGTCGTCCCGCTCGCCGTGTTGGATGAAGGGCACGGCGATCTCGCTGAGCGAGGCCGGCTCCATCGCAAAACCGCCGCTGGGGCTCTGCAGCACGAAGGTCTGCACGCGCGGGTCAGGCGGCGCGATGCCGGCCAGCTCCTCGGGGGTGGCGTCGATCGGCCCGATGAGCTCACAGGCCACCGGGCGCGGGTCGGCGGCGCAGGCGCGCTGGTAGGCCTCGGGGTCGATCACAGCCCCACCGACGATCATCCCGGTGACCGCGCCGAGGCTGTGGCCGACGAAGCCATAGCCGCCCTCGCGCGGCTGCACGGCGGGCACCGCCCCCGCATAGACAGCGTCCACCGCGGCGATCACGGTGCCGGGCCGGCGCAGCAGCGCCTCTTTGAGCTCGCCGTAGTTGCTGAGCAGGTCGCGGGTGGTCGTCCCCGGGTGATCGGCCGAGACCACGACGTAGCCCCAGCTCGCGAGGCGCTCGGCCATCGTGTAATTCTGCTGGCGGATCCCCCCAAGACCGTGGCTAAACGCCACCAAGAAGGCCGGGGCCTCGGGGTCGGGCGGCACGTCACGGTAGGCCCCCGCGGGCAGCTCGAGCACGTCGAGCGCCGAGTAGGTGGTCCGCGCGGCGCCAGGCGCGGCCGCCGGGTACCACAGCTCGACCTCGACCCGCCCCTGGCCGAGCAGGTCGTCGATGGCGAAGGTGCTCACCCCGACCGCATAGGGCCCGAGCGTGTTGGGATCACCGTCAGGCACGCTCTCTTCACGCTGGGGGCCGGCGCCGGTGTCGCCATCGGGCGCGCCGCCGGCGCTGTCGGCCTTCGGCCCCGCGCAGGCGGCGAGGGCGAGCGCAGCGACGGTGATCAAGCGCGGCATCGGCAGCTCCACAGACGAGGGCGGCCCGCAGCTTAGCGCAGGCGGGCCCAGCGCAGGCCAGCCGGCCAGCCGCTGTGGGCCGCGGCCTCGCCTCCACAAAGGGCCGCTGCGCCGAGCCCCCCGAGCGCGACCAACAGCCCCAACGTCGCCCAGGGCACGATCATCCCGCTGCCCCCGCCGCCCTCGGCGGCCAGCAGCCCGTGGTGCAAGGCGGCGAGGCCGAGCCCCAGGGCCGGTCGGCGCGCACAGACCAAGGCCAAGGCGGGGATCGCGACCACCACGTCATAGGGGTGCAGGTGCGGCGAGGCGAGGCCAGCGAGCAGCACCGCCCCCGCCGCCGCGGTCGGGCCCGGCCGGGCCGCTGCCCAGGCCCAGGCCAGCGCCCAAGGGAGCAGGCCCGCCACCGCCGGCCCCCAGCTGGGGGCGCCCGCCCGCAGCGCGGCGCTCGGCAGCCCATAGAGCAGGCGGAGGGGCGCGCCCTCGGCCGCCGAGAGCTGGGCGAGGGCGCCGAGCTGGATGATCCAGTCGCGCCAAGGCGCCGGCCCGAGCAGCAGCAGGCTGAGCAGGGCCACGCCGGCCGCGCCCGCCGCCGCCCCCGCCGCGAGCCGAGCGCTGCGCAGGGCCAGGGCCGCCGGGGCGAGCAGCACGAGCCAGTGCGGCTTGGCGACGAGCAGGCCGAGCAGCAGCCCGCCGAGCGCCGGCCGACCACGCTGGTGCAGCAGCAGGCCCGCCGCGATGAGCAGCAGCGCCCAGACGCCGTTTTGGCCCAAGACATGCCCGAAGAAGGCCGCTGGGCAAGTGAGCACCAGCAGGGCCCCGGCGCTGGCCCGCAGGCCGGCCCAGCGGGCGAGCAGCAGCCCCGCGGCGGCGGCGCCCGCGGCGTGGAGCAGGGCGTGCAGCAGCCCGGCGGTGCGCAGCGGCAAAGCGCCGAGCGGGGCATAGGCCAAGGCCGCGGGCGGAGGGTAGAAGAAGGTGCCCAGCGCGTCATTCCGGGGCGCCCAGAGCCGGTCGGGCGTCGACCCGCCCAAGGCGGCGTCCAGCGCGCGCCGCTGGGCCACCGGGTCGTAGAGGGCCGGCCCGCCGCCCGCCGCCGCGAGCCGCCCGCCCAGCCAGAGGTGCACGAAGTCGCCCTGCCGGTCGGCCGCAGCGCCGGCGGTGAGCGCAGCGGCGCCGAGCAGCAGGGCCACCAGCGCCCGGCGGAGGGCCTCGCCCGCCGGCAGCGTCGCCGCGCCGCTCACCGCGGGCCCCCGCGGCCCACCAGGTCTGGATAGGCGCCGCCCATGCGCATCATCTCGCAGCTCCTGCCGACCGCCCTGCTGTGGGGGGCCGCGGCCTATGTCTGGTCGACCAACGCGGCCGCGGTGGCCAGCGGGCGGGGCCCCGTCCTGGCCTTCCCCTTCCTCGGCGCGCTCTTCCCGCGCCTTGACGGCGACCCGCAGGCCATGGGCAAAGCCAGCGCCGCGCTGCTGGTGGCGCTTGGTGGGATCACCCTGCTGCGGGCGATCCTCCGCATTCGGGCTGCGCGAGAGCGCTAAGCGCAGGGCAGGCGCGGTGAGCGCGTGCCCACCGCGGCTCCACCTCCCTCCCCCGATCAGTCGGCCAGGAAGTCAATCTGGTCGGTGAACGGCGTCGCGCTCCGGTTGCCGAGGCTGTCCTCGAGCCAGAGGTAGACCGTGCGGGTGCCCTCATCGCCGGTGGCCAGCGTGTGGTTGAAGGTGGTCTGGTAGGCCAGCCAGGTCGAGCAGGTCGGCGTGTTGCTCACGCACATGCGGGCGATGCCGGTCGCGTCGGTCGCGCTGAGGCTCAGCTCGACGTAGCGGTCGTAGGTCTCGACCATGTCGTCGTTGATGACGAAGCGGGTGGCCACCGGGCTGTCGTACTCGGCCAGGGGCGTGATCGTGCCGGTCAGGCCCGTGCTGGTCCAGCCGCTCGTGTCGATCGCGCAGACCCGGAAGCCGTAGCGCTGGGCCGAGGTGAGGCCGGTCTGGGTGAAGGTGGTGTCGGGGCCGCGGTAGATCTCAGCGCCGCTGCGGCAGTCGCTCGGGGCGCTGTCCACGGCCATGCGCACGCTGTACTCGGCGATGCCGCTGTGCGGGTCGGCCGCGCCCGGCCAGGCCAGCACCACCCCCGAGGGCGCGTGGCTCAGGCTGAGGGTGCCGTCGGTGGGCGGGCTGAGGTCGAGGCCCACGTCCACGCCGACCGGCTCAGACACGTTGCCAAAAGCATCCTCGAACCAGGCGTAGACCGTCTTCATGCCCGTGCCCGCGCTCAGGCGCACGGTGGTCTCGGCGCGGAAGTCCTGCCAGGCGGAGCAGGAGCGGCCCTCAGAGAAGCACATGCGCTCGACCGAGGAGGCGTCCTCAACCTCGACCTGCACGTCGACTTCGCGGTCGGACACCCACTCTGCCCCGCCGTCGATCACGACCGAAGTGACCTGCGGGGCGTCGCTCTCGGCGCGCGGCCCCGCGTTGAGGGTGGTCCCCTGCGACATGCGGCCCAGGGCGTCGACCGCGCAGACCCGCAGCGCGTGATCGCCGGCCTGCAGGCCGTTGAGCGTGACGCCGGCCTCGACGCCCTCCCAGTAGATGGCGCTCATCACCGAGCAGCGGGGGGCCGCGCCGTCTTGGCGGCCGACGACGCGGTAGCCGACCACGCCGCTCTCGCGGTCCGAGAAGCCCGAGAAGTCGAGGCGCAGGCCGCCAGCGATGGGGGTGGCGGAGACCGTGCCGTCGACCGGCGGCCGGGCGTCAATGCCCACAGAGCCGCGCGCCATGGCCGAGATGTTGCCCGCGGCGTCCCGGGCCCAGACCCGGACCGTGTGGGGCCCCATGCCGCGGGGCAGCAAGAAGTCGACGCCCTCGGGGTCAAAGTCGACCCAGTCCCGGCAGCTGCGCAGCCAGGTGATGCAGACCTGCTCGACGTCGACGTCGTCCTTGGCGTCGACGACGACCTGGACGGTGTTGTGGCGCACCCAGCCATCCTGGTCGCCGAAGTTTAGGCCCTGGATGATCGGGCGGGAGGTGTCGGCGCCGGCGCTGCGGCTGCGGACGTTGTTGGCGCGGACCTGGGCGGCGCCGGTGCCCGCTTCGTTGACCTCTTCGGCAGGGTCACCGGTGGCCTCGGCCTCGAAGTCTGCGCCGACCTCGGGGGTGGCCTCGTCGCAGCCGGCGAGGGCCGCGAGGGTGGTGAACATCAGGAACAGGGGCGCGCGGCGGCTCTTTGGCGGGGTCATGGGTCTGGTTGCCTCCCGCCCCCGCAACGGAAGGGCGCGGCCCCCGCAATAGCCCCCGCCCCGATCTTTTGACCTACGGACCGCCCCCGGTCGCTCAGAAGCTGAACAGCGCGCCCAGCTCTGCACCCAGCCGCAGCGGGTCGAGGCCGCCCCTCCCCTCACCCGCCGCCGCCGCGTAGCTGCTGCGCAGGCCAAAACCTTCCAAAAAGACCACCAGGTGCTCGTTCGCTTGGCGTTCGAGACCCAGGCGCCCGCCGAGGTTGGACCGCAGGCCCGGCCCGAGGTTGACGTCGAGCGCGGCCACCGCGGCGGGGTCTTCGGCAGGCAGGTAGTTGGCGGCGACCTGATCGGCGTCGAGCACCACATCGCCATGGGCCGTCGCGCTCAGCCCCCAGCGCGGGCCGAGGCCCTGGCGCAGGCTGAGCCACCCGCCGACCTCTTGCAGGTCGATGGGGCCGCCGTTCGGGCCCAGCCGCGCCTGGGCCAAGCTGAGCATGCCCGTGCTCTGCAAGTTTTGGCCGACGAAGGCCTCGCCGCGCAGCTGGGTCCGGGCGGCGGGCTTGAGCTCGGCCGAGGCGAGGGCGCCCCAGGCCGGGGTGTGCTGCACCACGCCATCGGCGTCCTGCAGGCCCACCCGGGCCCAAAATCCAGAGAGGCCGAGCTCGCCGGCCTCGCCCACCCGCAGGGCCGCGCGGCCCGTCGCGCTCGGGGCCGGGCTCAGCTCGAGACCACCGTCAGCGAGGCCATTGTTGCTGCCGGCCATCCCCAGCGCCGCGGTCAGGTGCACCGCCTCGGCCTTGTGGTCGAGGATGACCTGCTGGCGCATAAAGCCGACGTTGCCCGCCTGAAAGGAGCCCCCCACGAGGTTGCGGTGCAGCGGGTTGAGCGGCGCGAAGGCGTCCCAGGTCTGGCCCACGGTCAGGTGGGTCGCGGCCGAAAAGGCCCAGTCGACGGTGGCCACCCGCAGGCGGGGCTTGGCGCCCACGGTGGGGCTGGCGACGTTGAAGTCGATGAAGTCGAGCTCGAGCACGCCGGTGGCCTGGCCGGCCTTGGCGCGCATCCCAAAGCGGGACTGGGCGACCTGCCAGGACAGGCGCGCGGCCTCAGCGTCGGCCACGATCCGCGGGTTGGCGGCCGAGGTGATCGCCGCCTCATTGGGCCGGCCGTAGGAGGCGACGGCCCCGTCGGCGAAGCTCAGGGTGGGGCGCAGCGCGCCATAGAGGCTCACCTGGGGCGCCTCTGCGGCGGTGGCGGTGGAGGAGAGCAGCAGCAGCAGGGGGAGGGTCGGCATCGCGGGCTCCGGGGGATGGCGACCGGAGAAGCAAGGCGCGTGCCACACACCGCGCCGCGCGCGCCCCGGCGGAGAAGCCCGTCGGAGCGGCCCTCCGCCGTCGGGCCCCGCGCCGAGGGTGGGCGCGGGGGGTGGGTCAGCTTGACCCGACCGGGCGGGCGAGCGGGCCACCGCGCGCCGCCCGTCGCACACGCTCGCGCCCCGCCACGCGAGGACAACGTGCTGGTCGTGCGCTTGGGCCCGCCGGTTGATCCTGCCCCCGGCGCGGTCTATGGTGCGGAGGTGGCCGTACCCGGGGGGCGCGGCCGCGCGGGGGGCCCCTGTTCGCAGGGGCACCGGCGGTGATGTCTCTGCCCCCGGCGGAATTCACGATGCGCAGTCCCCAGCTCCTCCTCGCCCTCTCGGCCCGCGCCCAGGCGGCCCGCCCGCTCCGCGGGGGCCTACTCTTGCTCGCGGCGCTGTCGGCCTGCGCCGACCCCAAGCCCGACCCCGAGGGCGAAGAGCGCGTCGACGAGGACGCCGACGGCGTCTTCTCCGACGAGGACTGCGACGACAGCGACCCCGAGGTGGCCCCGGGCGCGCCCGACGTCTGGTACGACGGCGTCGACAGCGACTGCGGCGGCGATGACGACTTCGACGCCGATGGCGACGGGGTGCGCAGCGCCGACTATGGCGGCGCCGACTGCGATGACGACGACCCCGAGATCTCCCCCGCCGCTGACGAGCTCTGGTACGACGGCGTCGACCAAGACTGCGCGGGCGATGACGACGATGACGCCGACGGCGACGGCTTCGCCGCGGCCACCGCCGGGGGCCCCGACTGCGACGACACGCTGGCGGCCATCCGGCCGGGCGCCGACGAGATCTGGTACGACGGGGTCGACCAAGACTGCGCAGAGGACGATGACTTCGACGCCGACGCCGACGGTGTGACCTCGGCGCTCGAGGCCGGCGGGGGCGACTGCGACGACCAAGACGACGCCGTGCTGCCCGGCGCGGTCGAGGTCTGGTACGACGGCATCGACCAAGACTGCCTGGGCGACGATGACTACGACGCCGACGCCGACGGCTACGCGGCCCTGGTCGCTGGCGGCGAAGACTGCGCCGATGATGACCCCGACGTCTTCCCCAACGTGGCCGAAGAGCTCGACGGCGCCGACAGCAACTGCGACGGCCGCAGCGACCAGCTCACCATCGACGAGGACTTTGGCGCGCTGAGCGTCATCGGCGAGTTTGAGGGGGGCGGTTTTGGCGCCGCGGTGACCGCGGGTGACTTCACCGGCGACGGCCTCGACGACATCGCGGCGCTGCAGGCGGTCACGCCGGTGATCGGCGAGTTTGACCTGCCCTACGGCCAGGTCACCATTTGGGACGCCGCCGATCTGCTCGGCTCGACCACCGCCGGGGCGGCGACCGCGACCATCCGGCCGGATGAGTCCGCACGCCAGCTCGACGCGGTGGTCTTCCTCGGCGACATCGGCGGCTCACCCGCCGGTCGCTCCGACCTCGCCATCACCAGCGTGGGCGCGGTCAACGCATCCGCCCAGCAGATCGGCAAGGTCTGGATCTTCCGCAACTCGGCGCTGGAGTCGGCGACCAGCTTCCTCACCACGACCTGGACGCTCGAGGGCGCGGTCTCGGCCACGGCCACCGAGTTCGGCGCCGCGGTCGCCTCGACCCCCGACATGGACGGCGACGGCTTCGCCGAGGTGATCGTGGGCGCGCCCGGCGCGAGCGGCGGCGCGGCGCACCTCTTCTTGTCCTCGACCCTCGGCCCGACCTCGAACCGCGTCATCTACAACGTGGCCGACGCCGACTCGAGCTGGACGGCCCAGGGCGCGACCGACCGCCTGGGCACCGCGGTGGCCGGCCTCGACTACGACGACGACGGCCGCGGCGACCTGCTGATCGGCGCGCCCGGCTACCAGACCAACGCCGGCGCGGTCTACTTGATCGCGGGTGACCTGAGCTTGGCCAGCGAGCCGGTGGCCAGCGCCTACCACCTGCGCCTCACCAGCACCGTGCTCGGCGAGCGGGCCGGCGAGGCCCTGGCCGCGGGTGACTTTGACGGCGACGGCGCCGACGACCTCGCGATCGGCCTGCCGCGGGCGACCAGCGGCGCGGGCAAGGTCTACGTCACGATGAGCGCGGCCTTCCGCACCATCGCCCCCCTGAGCAGCCGCGCGATCTCGACGCTGTCCTTGGTCAACTACGGCGGCACGGGCAACAGCGACGGCGCGGGCAGCGCCTTTGCGATGCCCGGCGACGTCAACGGCGACGGCAAAGATGACCTCTTCGTGGGCGGCCCGGGGGCCGACGGCCTCGCCACCGACGCGGGCGCCGCGTGGCTGATCACCGAGCTGAGCACCGGGGCGCGGGCCCTGGCCGACGTGCCGGTCTCCTTCGCGGGCACCACCGCCGGCGACGGCGTGGGCAGCGCGCTCGCGCTGGGCGACGTCGACGGGGATGGCCTCAAGGACGTCATCTTCGGCGTGCCTGGCGGCGATACCTATGGGGATGAGGGCGTGGTGCTGATCGGGCGCGCCGCCTGGTGAGCCGCGGAGCCCCCTCCGGCGAGATCGCGCGACGCGGACAATATGTGTCCTTGATCATCGGGCAGCGGCGTGTGATGCTGCGCGGGTGAGGGGGAGGGGCGGTCGCCCCGCCCCGCGGCCCGGTCGGGTCGCCCGCGCCGCGCGCTCCAGCCCCTCCCGCCCTCGCTGCACCCGCAGCCCACGAACCGCGCCGGCGCGACCCGGCGCACGGAGTCCCCCGATGACCGTCAACAAGGTGATCCTGGTCGGCAACCTCGGCAAAGATGCCGAGATCCGCAACACCACCAGCGGCCTGCAGCTGGCGAACCTGCGCCTCGCCACCACCGACCGCCGCAAGGGGGCCGACGGCAGCTGGCAAGACCACACCGAGTGGCACTCGGTGGTCTGCTTCGACAAGCTCGCCAACCTGATGGAGCGCTTCGGCAAGAAGGGCAAGCAGCTCTACGTCGAGGGCCGCATCCAGACCCGCGAGTACACCGACAAAGAAGGCCAGAAGCGCTGGTCGACCGAGGTGATCGCCAACGAGATCCGCCTGCTCGGCGGCGCGAGCCGCGGTGACGAGTCCACCGAGCAGTGGGGCGGTGGTGGCGGCGGCGGCTCCCGCGGCGGTGGCGGTGGCGGCGGCGGCGGGTACGACGGCGGCGGCGGCTCCCGCGCGCCCCGCGGCGGCGGCGGCGGTAGTGGCACTCCCCGGGGCGGCGGCGCGCCGGCCCGCGATGACTACGCCGACTACGGGGGCGGTGGCGGCGGCGCAGGCGCCGACGACGACATCCCCTTCTAGGCCGCAGGCGCCACGGCGAGGCCCACGCGCCCCGGGTAGCTTTGGGCGCCGCGCGGGCGGGCCGCCCGAGCCCTCCCCCACCGCCCGCGCCACCCGAGGTCCGATGCGCCGCCTCTCTCTGCTTGTGCTCAGCCTGACCGCCGCCTGCGGTGGCGGCCCCCTCGAGGGCAGCTGGTCGGGCACCGCCGACTGCGGGGCCGAGGGCAGCTACCCGGTCGAGCTGCCGCTCAAGGCCGGCGACGAGGGTGACCAAGGCGTCGGTGTGGTCGACGAGCTCACCTACTTCAGCCAGCCCGCCACCTACAGCTTCGCCGCCGTCGCGGTGGTCGAAGACGACGACGCGGTCGACCTCAGCCTCTCCGACTGCCAATTCGAAGCCCAGGGCGAGGCCTGGGCCGCCGACTGCGGCGACCCCGGCGTGCTCGACTGGGACGGCGAAGACCGCCTCGAAGGCTCCCTGCCCATCGCCACCTTCGAGTGCGCGCTGCTCCTCGAGCGCTGACCGCGCCGGCCCTCTGCGCAACGACCGCCAGCGCCGCCATCACCGCAGCCCCGCAGCCCCGCAGCCCCGCAGCTCCGCAGCTCCGCAGCTTCGCAGCTTCGCAGCTTCGCAGCTTCGCAGCTTCGCAGCTTCGCAGCTCTGCAGCTCCGCAGCTCCGCTGCCTCAAAAAGCCCAGCCCTTCGCGGCAACCCCCCTCATCGCCCAAGGCCGCAGCGGGCCGCGCCGACCCTCCAGCACCAGCAAAGCCCAGCCCTTCGCGGCAAACCCCCTCATCGCCCAAGGCCGCAGCGGGCCGCGCCGACCCCGGGGCCGGGTCTTGGAGAACCGGCAAAGGGGGGCTTTGCGCGCTGGCGCGCGGCGCTGCCATGCGCCGCGCGAAGCCTGCGCGCTGCCCCCCTTGGCGGGGGATCCAAGGGGCCCCGCGGGCCCCTTGGCCAGGGGGCCCGGGGGCGGGGCCCGCCCCCGGCACTGGTGCCAAAACAGCGTCAGACACGACAACAACGACCAAAAACCGCGAAGCCGACCGGACCACCCCCGGCACTGGGGCCAAAACAGCGTCAAGAACGGCAACAATGACCAAAACCCGCGAAGCCGACCGGGCCACCCCCGGCACTGGGGCCAAAACAGCGTCACCGCCGACAACCCCACCCAAAACGACAAAAAAGAGGGGCCTTGCCGGCCCCTCTACCCCCTAAAACGCGCGAACCCCGCCGCAGCACAAGCCGCCAACCGGGGGCGTTGCGGGGGCAGAGCCCCCGCCCACCCCCTTTGCTTAGACCAGCTCGTCGACGCAGACGTACCACCCACCCGTCGGCGGGGTCGTCGGCGCCTGCGTGATCTCGGCCAGCTCCCAGGTGCCGGCCACCAGGCGCCCGTTGCTCACCAGGGTGCTGCCCACGTAGAAGCTGATGCGCTGCGTGTCATTGCGCACCTTGACCCAGAGGTTCGCCACAGCCGCCTTGTACAGACGCCCCCCGCTGGTGGTCGGGCCCTGCGTGGTGGTGCTGAAGTCGGAGTTGTCGCTCAAGTAGGTGTAGGCGTAGCCCGAGGTGGACGCGCTGCCCGAGGCCACGGTCATCGTGAAGCTCGCCGGCATCGAGCTGGCCGCGTTGACCGCCAGCCCCCAGCTCAGCTTGGTGAGCGAGACCGAGTCGGCCAGCCCCAGGTCGGTGCCGTTGGGCCGCTGCCAGAGCAAGGTCCACTCGTGGTCGATCTGGGCGGCCAGCCGCGGCCGGGTGGTCTCGAGCTCGGCGAAGCCGCCGGCCAGCGTCTGCCCGCGGGCCTCGCCCATGCAGCGCGCGTGCAGGCCGCGGCCGCAGAGGCCGCCCATCAGCGAAGAGGCGCGCTCGGCGAGGGTGGTCCAGCGCACGGCCGCCGGGCCCGCCCCCTGCACGGGCAGCCACTGCTCGAGCGCGCGCTGCAGCGCCCAGCTCAGCAGCCCGCGCCAGCGCCCCTCGACGTGCACCCGCTGCGCCTCGCCGCCGAGGCCGCCGCTGACCAAGGCGAGCCCATCGCCGGGCAGCGCGCCCAGGCCCTCGGCCCCGCAGCTGTCGAGCACCGCCCGCACCCGGCGCCCGTCGGAGAGGCCGGCCAGCAGGCTGTGGGCGTCGATCTCGCCGTCGTGCAGGCGCAGCATGAGGCCGCCCGCGCCGGGCAGCCCGTGGCCCGACCAGAGCACGAGCAGCTCGTCGGCGGGTACGCCCCGCAGCTCGTCGAGCGCGGCCTGCAGGCCGGCCCGCGTGGCGGGGAGGTCGCCGCCGCCGAGGCGCCAGCGCTGCTCGGAGTCGACGCCCAGCGCGTTGAGGATGGCCTCCCAGCCGTCCATGTCAGAGTTGGCACCCAGCAGGCCCGCCGGGCCCTCGGCAGCGTCGACCCCGACGAGCAGCGCGATCCGCCGCGGGGCGAGGCTGGAGTCGATGGAGTCAGAGGCGCGGAGCTCGTGAACGTCGTGGTGCATGGTGCTCTCCTCAAGCGGCGGCGCCGCTGATCGCGGAGCCCGCCGGGGCCCCGGCGACCCACCCCGGGCCGCTGCCCGACGCTACCGCAGGCCGAGGGCCCCAGGATTTCACCGGATTACAGCGGGCCCCGGCGGGCGGCCGATGGGCCCGGGCCAAGCCGATCGGGCGCGTTAGCGGTGCCCATGTACGCTGACCTGCCCCACTTCTTGGCCGCGCTGGACGCCGACGGCGAGCTGCTCCGCGTCCGCCAGCCGGTCTCTCCGGTCCTCGAGATCTCGGCCATGGCTGAGGTCGAGAGCAAGGCGCGGGCCGCCCGGCCCCCCTCCACCGCCGCCCGCGCGGCCGACCCCGGCGCCTGGGATCGCGGCGGGCGAGCGCTGCTCTTTGAGCAGGTCGAGGGCAGCGACTTCCCGGTGCTGATCAACGCGTTCGGCAGCTACCGGCGGATGGAGATGGCGTTGGGCTGCCACGAGGGCGGCCACAGCCCCGGCGGTTTTGCGGCGATCGCACGGCGCATCGCCAGCCTGACCAAGCCCAAGCCTCCGCGCGACTTCAGCGAGGCCTGGGAGCGCGGGCGCGAGCTGCTGCCGCTGCTGCGCGTGCTGCCCCGCGCGGTGCGCGATGCCGCCTGCCAACAGGTCGTGATCAGCGAGCAGGACGTCGATCTCACCCGCCTGCCGATGCTGCGCTGCTGGCCCCACGACGGCGACTTCGCCGCGCTGGGCTACCCGCCGGGGGTGAACGACGGGGTCGAGGCGGTCGGCCACCCCAAGCTGTCAGCTGAGGAGTGGGCGCGGGCCTGGCGCGGCCGGTACATCACCTTCGCGGGCATCCACACGATCCACCGCGAAGAGCTCGGCCAAGAGCGGCCATCCAGCCACAACATCGGCATGTACCGGGTGCAGCTCATCGGCAAGCGCCACCTCGCCATGCACTGGCACATGCACCACGACGGCGCGCGCCACTGGCGCAGCTGGAAGGCCGCCGGCGACCGCATGCCCGTGGCCATCGTGCTCGGCGGCGAGAGCGTGATGCCCTACGCCGCCACCTGCCCGCTGCCCCCCGGCATCGGCGAGCTGCTGATGGCCGGCTTCCTCAACCGCGGCGGCATCCCCATGGTGCCGTGCAAGACGGTGCCGCTGCGCGTACCGGCCAACGCCGAGATCGTGATCGAGGGCTGGGTCAGCCACCGCGCCGGCATGCCCGGGTGGGACCCCCGCGACCCCGCCGCCGGCCCGCTCGGCGCCGGCGCCATCTTTGAGGGCCCCTTCGGCGACCACACGGGCTTTTACTCGATGCCCGACCGCTACCCCTTGGTCGAGGTCACCGCGATCACCCACCGCCGGGGCGCGATCTTCCCCGCCACCCTGGTCGGCCTGCCGCCCCAAGAGGACTACTACCTCGGCAAAGCGACCGAGCGGGTGATGGGCGCCCTGCTCAAGATCCCCGTGCACGACGTCGAAGACTACGATCTGCCCATGTTCGGCGCCTTTCACAATTGCGCGGTGATGCAGATCGAGAAGGCCTACCCCACCCAGGGCCGGCGCATGATGCACAGCGTCTGGGGCACGGGCCAGATGGCCTGGACCAAGGTGGTGATGGTCGTCGACAAGGACATCGACGTGCACGACACCCCCGCGGTGCTGCGCCGCGCCGCCGAGCGCTGCCGCCCGGCGCGCGATCTGGAGCGGGTGGTCGGCCCGGTCGACATCCTCGACCACGCGACCCCGGCCCTCGGCGTGGGCGAGAAGCTGGGTTTTGACTGCACCCGCAAGTGGCCGTCCGAGGCCGCGCACGGGGTGGCGGTCGAGGCCGACGAGGGCCGCAGCCCCGGCACCCTCGCCGAGGCCGGCGCCCTGCTCAGCGCCCTGCGCGCCCTGCCCGGCGTGCGCGAGGCCCACGTGCAAGAGCAGGTGCCGGGCTGGCTGCTGATCAGCGTCGACAAGGGCCTGGGCGAGGTTGATCGCGATCAGCTCGACCTGACCGTGGCCGAGGCGGCGCTGAACCTCGACCCCGCCGCGCACGGCTGCGGGCCCCTGCCCTTTGTGCTCGTGCTCGGCAGGGACGTCGATCTGCACGACCCGGTGGCGCCCTTCTTCCACTGGCTGGCCGGCTGCGACTTTGGCCGCGACATGGTGCTGCGGTCCGAGGCCGACCGGGTGGCCTTCGCCTGCGCGCCCAAGGTGCCCGGCGACGCCCGCCGTGGCCGCGGGGTGCGGGCCTGGCCGCCGGTGGTCTCCTTCCCCGAGGCGGTGCTCGCCCGGGCGAAGGCCAGCCTGCCCACGAGCTGAGCGCCCGCCCCTCTCGAATTGGAGGCCCCATGGCCGACCCCTGCTGCGCCCTCTGCGGCGCCACCGATACGCTCGGCCCCTTCTCCCCCGCGGGCGCGCCCGCCGGCCTGCCCGCCGAGGCCCGCAGCCTGCCCTGCTGCGGGGCCTGTCGGGCCCAGCTCGACGGCGGGGTGGCCCTCGACGCCGACCACTGGCGCTGCCTACAGAGCTCGGCCTGGTCCGCCGAGCCGGCCGTGCAGGTCGTCGCTTGGCGCATCCTCGGCCGCCTCGACGCCGCTTGGGCCAGCGAGCTGCGGGCCCAGCTCTGGCTCGAGCCCGAGGTCGCCGCCTGGGCCGAGGCCGAGGCCGCCGAGGCGCCCGACCCGGCGGCGCGCGTGCTCGACGCCAACGGGGCCCAGCTCCAAGATGGCGACAGCGTCGTCATCATCAAAGACCTCGACGTGCGCGGCGCCGGTTTTGTGGCCAAGCGCGGCACCGTGGTCAAGGGCATCCGCCTCGGGGATGACCCGACCCACGTCGAGGGCAAGGTCAACGGCACGGCGATCTTCCTCAAGACGGCCTTCCTGCGCCGGTCCTGAGCGGGGCTGATCGACAGACCACGCCCCAAAACGACGACAGGGAGGGCGTGAACCCCTCCCTGCTTCCGAAGATCGGCGGCGGGCCGCCGGCCCTCCCTTACTGCGGAGCGGGCGCGCCGCCGAAGGGATCGGTGCCCTCGCCGGCGGGCTTGGCCGCGCCGTCGGCCGCCGGGCCCTCGAGGCCGGGGGCCTCGGTCGGGGCGACCTCGACCGGGGCGTCCTGGGGGCTGGGCGCGTCGCCCTCCTCCTCTTCGTCTTCGCCCTCCTCCTCGGCATCCTCCATCTCTTCGCGCATCAAGATCTGCCGGTAGCGCATGGCGTAGGCGGGCAGCAGCTCGGTCAGCTCGACGTTCTCCGGGTCCTCTTTGATGGCCCGCTGGATGGTCAGGTAGGCCTTGAGCGGCTGATCGGCGCGGTTGTAGGCCTCGGCCAGCGCGATCATGCCCTCGACGCCCTCGACCTTGTCGACCGCGATGTAGGCGCGCACGTCCCAGGCCTTGAGCAGGCGGGCGAAGTTGTCGTCGGCGGTGTCCTCGTGCAGGTGCAGCGGGGCGCCGTACTCGATGCGCATGTTGTCGTCGGTGTTGAGCTCGGCGTCCTGGGTGAACTCGAGGATCTTGTTCTGGTCGACCAGGAAGCGGATGAGCACATCTTCGGGCTCGGTGACGTCGATCACCGCGAAGTCGGCGGCGACCTTCGGGTCTTTGCCCATGATCTTGGCCACGGCGTCGGCGTCGAGCTTCAGCGGCTCGTCGCTGCCGATGAGCACGGTGTCGGCGTCCTCGATCGTGCTGTAGAGGTGCACGTACTTGTAGGCCGTGGCGAAGGTCTTGAAAAGAGAGCGGAGGTCTTCATGGTCCATGCCGTAGAGCTGGACCCACTGCGACCAGACGCCGCCCTTCTTGAGCTTGCGCTTGCTCATCGCGAAGAACTCGGCGGTGAACAGGTTGCTCACGCCGGTCAGCCAGGGGTTGCTCGGCTCGGACACGATGAGGTCGTAGCGACCATCCGGCTGCAAGAACAAGTGGTTGCGGCCGTCGTTGGCGATGAGCTTGACCCGGGGGTCTTCGAGCACGCGGTGGTTGTGCTCGTCGAAGTAGTGGCTGGCCTCGACGATCGCAGGCTCTAGCTCGATGATCTCGATCGACGTGGGGCTGCTGTGCAAGCTCACGCTGCCCGCGGTGATGCCGCTGGCCAAGCCGATGACCAGCACATCTTTGGCCTCGGGCGCGTAGACGAAGGGCAGGTGGGCGCAGAGCACCTGGGTGGGCATGTCGATCTGCGTGCTCGCGTCGACCTTGCCGTTGTTGGCCAACCAGATGTTCTTGCCGCCCTTCTGGCGGGCCACGGTCACGACCGAGCTGAGGCCCTCTTTGTAGTAGAGCAGCTCGTAGGGGGTGACCGCGAACTGCAGCACGCCCTCGCGGTTGCGCTCCTCTGGGTCCATGTCGGACACGTACTTGTACATGCCGGCGGTCATCAGCAGCGCGTCCCAGGGCGGCTTGGCCCAGTTCACCAAGCCGATGAGGGTCATCACCACGCCAATGACGCCGAGCTGGCTCGGCATGGCGAGCTTCTTCTCCCGCGCGTCGTTGGCCGCCCAGAGCGCGCCGCCCATGGCCAACAGGTTCAGCGAGACGGCGATGAGCACGGTCTGGGTGACCGCGAGGTTGGGCAGCAGCAGCAGGCCGCCGAAGGTCGCGCCGAGGATGCTGCCGACGGTGTTCCAGCCGTAGATGCGGCCGACCGGCGCGCCCAGCGCCTCGCCGACGGAGGCCGCGCGCACGAGCACGGGGAAGGTGGCGCCCATGAAGAACGCCGGCGGGGCCATGATCGCGACCGAGAGGGCGAGCTTGGCCGGCCAGAGGTAGTCGGGGTGGTCGACGATGATGTTGTAGAGGTCGACAAACCAGAAGGGCAGCTCGTTGTACTGCCACATGACGCCATAGGCGAGCAGGCCGACCATGAGCTGAAGGCCGCCGAGCACGGTGAGCACCGCGGGGACCTGGCCACGCCTCCAGGCGGCGTCGGCCAAGAAGCCGCCCGCCCAGCCGCCGGTGCCGATGCCGAGCAAGAAGCTGAGCAGCATGACCGAGAAGGCGTAGGCACTGCCGCCGAGCGTCAGCACCATCACGCGGAACCAGCTCACCTCGTAGATGAGGCTGCTCAACCCGGCGATCAGCGCGAGCGCGGGGAGCGCGTAGGTCCACGCGGGGGCGCGCACCTCGGCCTTCTTCTCGACCGCCGGGCCGACCGCGCCGGCCACATCACCGACGAAGAGCCCGAGGCCGCCGGCCATCGCGCAGAGCAGCAGGTTGCCGCCAGCGGTGATCCAGGTCGTGGCCGAGAGGCCGTAGCCGGGCAGCAGCACGAAGCCGGCTAGGCCGACGCCGACCACCGCGCCCATGGTGTTGGCGCCGTACAGCCCGCCGACCGCCTTGCCCGACTCGTCGTTGGCCAGCGCAGAGAAGCGGGCCAGCACCGGCAGGGTCGCGCCCATGCAGATGGTCGGGGGGAGGAGGAAGAAGCCGAGCAGCAGGAACTGGAAGGTCGCGAAGATCGTCGGGGAGGGGTGAAAAGCCTCCCAAAAGCCGGTGTAGACCGGGACGAGCAGCTGCACGAGCGTGGGGAAGAGCAGGGCGTAGAGGCCGATCGCCCCCTCGAGCACCGCGTAGGTCACCAGCGGCCGCTTGATCCGGTCGGCGACCCGCGAGGCGATGAAGCCGCCGCCGGCGAGGCCGGTCATGAACGCCGCCAGAGTCGTGATCACCGAGACCTGGCTCGTGCCGACCACGAGGTGCAGCTGGCGCTCCCACAGCGTCTCGTAGACCAGCGACGTGGCGCCCGACATGATGAAAAGGGGCACCAGCAGGGAGACCGCGCGCTTTCGCCTGAGCTCTTGCGCGACGGGGTCAGGGGTGTGTTCGGCCATGAGCAGGGAGATCCTCAAGAGGGGCGCGCGGCCTATCCAGCGACACGGCGCGGGTAAACGGCGAAGATGGCGGGGGGCTACCCCCCGAGGCCCGCGCGGTTTAGGCTGCCGGTCGCGCTGTGTGGGGCCCGCGCTGGGTCGCCGCTCCGCACGTCTCCCCCTCCGCATCCGCGCGCTCGCCCCCGCACCCGCTGCGGGGCCCGCCCGCCCCGCCTTGGAGCCCCGAATGACCGGCACCCGCGACCTCCGCAGCCTCCGCGCCCTCCTCCCCCTGCTGGTCCTGGCGCTCGGCGTCGGCTGCAAAAAAGAGGTCGCCAACGAAGAGTCCTCCGAGACCGAGCCGACGGTCGACTGGACGGTGGGCGGCGATGACGGCAGCGACGGCAGCGATGGCAGTGATGGCGGCGAAGACACCGCCGGCGACGCCGCTTCCGCCGAGGCCGAGCCCGTCGAGCTCGAGGCCCCCGCCGACCAGGGCGCGACCCTGATCGTGGTCGGCGCGCGCTGAGCTGGTCGACCGCCGCAGCTCCTGCGCGCGGGCCTAGACCGAGGGCCTGGACCTCGGGCCTGGACCTCATGCGCCAGGGCCGCTTGACCCTGGGCCCCGGTCCGACGCACGATGCGGCCCACGAATCGCCCCGGAGACACGCCGGAAAAGCCCCGGGATCGTCACGCAGCGGCGCGCTGCCTGCGCTGCCTCCCCGCTTCACCGGCGCGGGGGCGGCGGCGGCGTCTCGGGCGGCTACTCCTCGCCGGCCTCATCGAGATCATCGTCCAGATCGTCGAGATCATCATCCAGATCGTCGACCTCTGCGTCCGCGCCTCCCGTGGCGCCGGACTTCGCGGCGCGCTCGGCGCTGCGGCGCTGGCGCTCGACCGGCGGCGGGTCTTCACCGAACAGCGCGCAAAGATCGGCGGGCAGCGGAGAGAGCACCTGCACGGGCACGCCGGTGCGCGGGTGCGGGAAGCGCAGCACCGCGGCGTGCAGGGCGAGGCGCGGCCAAGCCCGGCCGGCTGCCCCGCCGTAGCGCCGGTCGCCGACCACCGGGGTGCCCGCGGCCAGGGCGTGCTGGCGGATCTGGTGCGTGCGCCCCGTCTCGAGCGTGCAGCGCAAGAAGCTGAAGGCGCCGCGCTGCCCTTCGCGCACAAAACGTGTCGCCGCGGGCAGGCCGTCGACCGGCCCCTCCCACCGGCCCTCGGGGCCCGGGTCGCCGAGCACCGCCACCCGGTACTCGCGGACGATGCGCCCCTCTGCGAACAGCGCGGCGACCGCCGGGTTCGCCGCGGGGTGCGTGGTCAGCAGCATCAGGCCGCTGGCCGGGGTGTCGAGGCGGTGGTGCAGGCCGGCGTAGCGCTCGCGGGCGGCCACGATGCCAAAGACGTGGTGGGCCTTGCCTTCGCGTGTGGGCTGCGAGGGCATGCCCGCGGGCTTGTCGACCACGACGACGCTGGTGTCGTGGTAGCGGATGGGCAGCAGGGCCGTGCTGTCGGGGGCCGCGTTCGACCGCACCTCGACCACCGCGCCCGATGGGATCAGCGTGCTGGCGAACTTCTGCGCCTTGCCGTCGACCCGCACGCCGCCGCGCTCGATGGCGGCGCGGGCCCGCCGCCGCGACAGGTCGGTGTGGAGCGCGATCTGCTTCTCGAGCCGATCTTCGCTGTTGGTCACAAAACGCCTGCGCATCGGGGCCTCCGGGGGCGGGCGCCTATCCTCCGCGCGGCCCGAGGGTCAGGCCCCCACCCGGCGCCGGGCGGGCCCGCGGGTTCCACACCAGCTCCCAGCGCAGGCCGCTCGGGCAGACGACCAGGGCCCGCGCGCCACCCCAGGGGGTCGGCCCGGCCGGGCGCAGCAGCGTCCCGCCCGCCGCACAGAAGGCGGCGATGAGGGGGGCCAGCTCCTCCTCTGCGGCGACGTTGTGTGAGAGCAGCGCCAGCGGCGCCATCTCCGCCACGCTGCCCCCTCCTCCACCTGCCCCGCCCTCGGCCACAAAACGGGCCGGGCTGACCAAGGCGAGCACCAGGCCGCCCAGCGCGAAGAAGGCGTAGTCCTCGGCTTGGCGCAGGGGGCCCCAGCCGAGGCGCCCATAAAAGGCCGCCGCTGCGACCACATCGGGCACGGGCAGGGTCAAAAAGCTGAGCTGGGGGAGCATGGCCGGCGTGGACAGGGGGCCCTCCTGCGGCCGGGCTCGCGGGGCCGCGGCCCCGGGGCTATCGGGGCGCGGCGGCCCAGGCGCCGCGGGAGGGCGGATGGGCGAGCACTTGGCGGCAGGGCCGCGGAGCCGACCGGTGGGGGCCTCGTTGGGCGGCGCGGTCGCGGACAGCGCGCCCGACGGCGTCTCGGGCGTCGACGGCGCAGACCGCCCGCACCTGCTCGGCATGTTGCCGGCTGACCTGCTGGCCTGGATGCAGCAAAACGGCGTGCCTGGGGGCATCACCGAGGCCCGCAAGGTGCTGGGCCACCTCGTGAGCACCGGCGAGCCGCACCTGAGCAGCATGCGCCTGCCGGTGTCCAAAGCCCTGAGCGCGGCGGTGCACAGCCGCCTCGACCACCAGCGCCTCGAGATCCTGGAGCGCTTCGTCGACCCTGCCGACAAGAGCGTGCGCTACCTCTTTCGCCACCCCGACGGGGCGACGTCTGAGGCGGTCCGCATCCCGCTCCACAAGGCCGGCCGCTACTCGGTCTGCTTGTCGAGCCAAGTGGGCTGCGCGATGCGCTGCGCCTTTTGCGCGACCGGGCGCCTGGGCCTGCAGCGCAACCTCGCCGCTTGGGAGATGGTCGCCGCCTTTATGACCGTGCGCGACGAGGTGCGGGCCGAGAACGGCGGCCGCGTGACCGGGGCGGTCTTCATGGGCCAGGGCGAGCCCCTGCACAACTACGGGGCGGTGATCCGCGCGGCGCAGATCTTGAGCGACCCCTGCGGCGGCCGCATCTCGGCCGACGCGATCACCATCTCCACTGTCGGCCTCGTGCCCCGCATCCGCCAATACACGGCCGAGGGCCACAAGTTCCGCTTGATCGTCAGCCTGAGCTCGGCCATCGCCGAGCGGCGCGAGGGCCTGCTGCCCATCGCCGGAAAGTGGAGCCTCGAAGAGCTGGCCGAGGCCCTGCGCGAACACCAGGCCGCGGCCGGCGGGCGCATGACCGTGGCCTGGGTGCTGATGTCGGGGGTCAACACTGGCCCCGAAGAGGCCGAGGCCCTGGCCCGCCTGCTCGGGGATGTGCCGCTGCGTGTCAACCTCATCGACGTGAACGACGCGCGGCCCGACGGTTTTCGGCGCGCGCCCGACGCCGAGCGCAAGGCGTTTATGGACGCGCTGCAGGTGCTGCGCGCGCCGGTCGTGCGCCGCTACTCGGTCGGCCAGGACCAGCGCTCGGCCTGTGGCATGCTCGCCTCGACCTGGGCCCCGCCCACCGCCGAGGAGCCGGCATGAGCACCCACGAGGCAGAGTTCAAAAAGATCGTCCAGGCGCAGCTCTTGCACGCGGCCGAGCACGCCCTCATCCGCGCCTACCTGGGCCTGCGCCACACGAGCTTTGACAACGAGCTCTCGCCGGCCACCCTCGAGATCCGCCCGCTGGGCCGCCGCCTCGGGGCGTGGACGCCGGCGACCCGCACCATCACCCTCGACCAGGCCCTGGTCTTCGAGCGGCCCTGGGGGGTGGTGCTCGAGGTGCTCAAGCACGAGATGGCCCACCAGTACTGCCACGAGGTGCTGGGCCTGCCCGAAGAGCAGCACGGGGCGGCCTTCGCCCAGGTCTGCGCCGAGCGCGGCATCGACGCCGCCAGCGCCGGCCTGCCCGAGGTCAGCGACCCCGGCGCCGAGGCCGCGCCGCCGGCTGTGCTGCGCCGCATCCAGAACCTGCTGGCCCTGGCCGAGTCGCCCGAGCTGCACGAGGCCGAGGCCGCGATGGCCAAAGCCACGCAGCTCATGCGCGAGTACAACGTCCAGGTCATCAAAGACGACGCGCAGCGCCGTTTTGAGAGCCGCCAGCTCGGGCCGGTCATGGCCCGCATGCCCCTGCACCTCAAAGCGCTGGCGGGCATTTTGGGCGAGCACTTCTTCGTCTACGCCATCTTGGCCATCGGCTACGACCCGAGGAGCTGCGCCGAGGGCCGCTACATCGAGATCACCGGCACGCCCGAGAACCTCGAGATGGCCCACTACGTCTACGACTTCCTCACCGGCGTCGGCGAGCGCCTCTGGCTGCAGGCGGCGGCCAAGGGCCTGCGCGGCGAGCGCGAGCGCCAGCGCTTCCTCGCCGGCCTGCTGAGCGGCTTCTCTGAGAAGCTGCGCCGGGAGCGGGCCCAATCCGAGTCCACCGGCCTCGTCTGGGTGGGCGACCCCCGCCTCGCCGCCTGGATCGACCAGCGCCACCCCCACCGACGCAAGGGCCGGTCCAGCAGCACCACCCGCACCGCCGCCTATGACGCCGGGCGTGAAGAGGGCGGGCGCCTCGTGCTGCACAAGCCGATCACCAGCAGCGCGGCCCACGGCCGGGCGCTGACCGATGGGCGCGGCTGACCGACCGGCGCGGCTGGCGAATCGACGACATAGGCTCGGCGCAGGAGGCCCCCATGACCGAGCTCGCGCCCCCCGATGACCGGATCAACGGCCTGCGCCGCGAAGATCGCCAGCTCGCCGCCATCGGCCACGGCCTCAGCTTCATCGAGGGCGGGATCATCGGCCCGCTCATCCTCTACGTCGTCAAGCGCGACCAGAGCGAGTTTGTCGCCTTCCACGCCCTGCAGTCGCTCTACTTTGGGCTCGCCTTCCTCGCCGTCGTCGTGCTCACCTGCGGCGTCGGCGCGATCGCCGTCGTCGCCTACATCATCTGGGAGGTGGTCGCGACGGTCGAGGCCAGCAACGGCCGGTGGTACAAGCTGCCGCTGGTCGGTGACATCGCGTACCAGCAGCACAACCCCGAGACGGCGCGGGCCCGGGGCCAGCTGGCCTGAGCCCCGCTGACCCGACCCCCAGGCGGCGAGGCCCTCAGCGCGGCAGCACATGGCGGGCGCGCTCGGCCTCGCCCCGGCTGAGCAGCAGGTAGCCGCGGGTCAGCGGCAGCTCGGCGAAGACCTGGGCCGCCGGCAGGGTGAGCACGACGCCCACGCAGCAGAGGAGCAGGCCCGCCGAGCCGACAAAACCCGCGGCGATGCGCATCACGAAGAACCACACCAGCAGGTTGAGCTGGTGGCCGCGGCCCACCGCGGCGCTCTGGCGCAGGGCGGCGCCGATCTCGAGCCCGTCGAGGGCGACCGCGTGCTCGGCGAAGCAGGTGCGCAGGCTCCACCAGATCCAGGCGGGGAGGGGCAGGAGCAGGGCCAGCAGCCCGCCGCCCACGCCCATCGGCCAGCTCTCGCGGGAGAGGCCGAACACAAGCAGCCCGAGGCCCGGTGAGGCCAAGACCATCCAGATCAACACGCTGACCAAGCCGGTGAGCAGCTTGAGGCCGAGCATCGGGCGGAAGCGGGGCCCGCCCGAGAACAAGGCGCCCACCTCGCCCGCCCCGGTCACCAGCACCTGCTCGTGCAGCCGCAGCCAGCCGCCGCGCAAGAAGGCCCAGGCCGCCGCCCACAGCAGGCCCGCAAAGCCGACAACAACGAACAGTAAGCCAATCCCGAACAGCAGCACCCAGGTGTCGACGGAGCTGAGCGAAGCCTGCAGGTCGTTCCAAAACTGCCCGAAGCCGTCGCCGAGGTCATTGCCGAGGTCGCCGTCGACGCCGGAGCCCCCGCCACCACCGCCGCTGCCCGGCCCAACCGGGCCGCCGCCCGCCTGCCCGCCGGTGAACATGGTCATCAGCGCGCCGCCGAGCAGCAAGGGGAGGGGCGCGGCACGCAGCCCCTGCCACGCCGCCTTGATGCCCGCCTCGAGGTCAAAAGCCGCCCAAAACCGCATGGTCCCCCCTGGTCGCCGCCCGCTACGCCGCGCGGTCGCCGCCTGTTGCCCGTCGGGGCGGCCCAGCCGCACGCGCCGATCTCGCGCTGGAGCGACCAACCCGGGCCAACAGGCGCCCCGCGGCGGGGCCCGCAGGGAATAGGCGGCGGCGAAAGCGGAGGTGGGCGATGCGCGTGGAGCTCGGCGTGGTTTCGGTGCAGGGCGGGGCCCTGGCGGTCGTGGACTTCGGGCTGCTGCGGGGCTGGGCGGCGGCGGGGCGGGGCCCGGCGGCCCAGGCGGCGGCCCGCGCGGGCGGGGGCTCTGTCGACTTTGGCGGCCCCAACGTCATCGTCGTCGGCGGCGTGCCCGACGGTACGCACCGGGTGGTGGGCACGCGGGGCGCCGACCCGAGCCGCTGGCGCAGCTTCGAGATCTTGATCCAGCCCGGGGCGGTGATCGCCCAGATCAGCGAGCTGGGCGACCTCATCGTCGACGAGGCCCGGCTGATGATCTGCGCCCTGCCCGCGCTCGACGCCTGGGCCCACGACCAGCCGGCCGATGGGCGGGCCGATCTGGCCTTCTGGGGCCGCGACGCCGACCAGGTGGCGGCCGAGGTGGGCGCCCAGAAGCTGCCCGAGGGCGTCTGGGGCTGGGCCGACGTGCCGCTCGACCAAGGTGAGCCGTGGTTCCGCTACCTCGAGGGGCTGAAGGCCGAGCGCGGCCTCAAGCTGATGGTCGACTGGCGGCCCCACTCCCACCCCTTCATGTTGCTCGGGCAGATCCGCGCCAAACCAGAGGAGGTCGGCCAGCTCTCGCTCGCCGGCGGCATCGCCTTTGGCGCCATGACCTCATGGGGAGATGGGGTCTTCCCCGTGCTCGCGCTGCGGGACGCCGCCGGCGCCCTGGTCGGCCTGCGCATCGACCTCGCCCGCGACGGGGGGCCCGATCTGCGGGCGGTCGGCCTGCCCGTCGATCCCGGCGCGGCCCCGCTGCCCGGCCCGGGCGCCGCCGCGCTGCCGCCCACCCCACAAGAGGCGGCGGCCCGCGCGCTGACCCAAGGCGCGAAGGACGTCGCGGGCAATATGGCCCGCCGGGCGGTGATCTCGCAGGTGAAGGGCTACCTGCCCCGCTTCTTGTGGCCACTCATCCCCGGGCAGGGCGGCTCGGTCGAAGAGAACGTGAAGAAGATGGCCGGCCGCGAGGTGAGCAAGGCCCTCTGGGGCTGCGGCTGCAGCGTGCTGATCATCGGTTTCATCGGGATGATCTTGCTCCTGATCGCCGCCTATGCGCTCTACCTGACCAAAGGCGGGGGCGCCTGAGCGGGCCCACCGCCGGCCCCTCCGCCCCACGGGGAGGGAGGGCCCGCGCGCCGTCCATCCACCTCCCCTGTCCCCGAAGATCCCACCCCTCACGTCATCTTCAAGGTGAGCCCGCCGCTGATAGGTAGGATGCCGGCGCGGCCTGCCTGCGCCGCCGGAGGGTGATCGATGTCGGGTCCAGCAGAGGGCACGCCCGGGGGGCCCCCGCCCGTCGAGGTCGTGATCAGCGGCGTCGCCAGCGGCCTGCCCGAGCTCGTCGACCCCTTCGGCCCCGCCGACGGCCCCCGTGGCCCGAGCGGTTTTGACCTCGCGAGCTGGGGCCTGCCCCCGACGGTCGGCCACGGCCTCGATCAAGGCGGCCGCCTCGCGCTGGGCGCCGCGCTGATCGCCGTCGCTGACGCCGGTCTGCCCCTGCGGGCCCGCACCGGCCAGGGCAGCGCCCTGCTCGACGGCCGCACCGGCGTCGTGGTGGTCAGCCGCTTCGCCGGCCTCGGCGGCCTCGTGCGCCGCCTGACCGCCGACCCGCCCGCCGGCGCGCCCCCGCCCGGCCCCGCGCTCGAGGCGGCCCTGGCCACCCAGCTCGGCGCCCAGGGCCCCCGCCTGCGCATCGGCGGGCCTGACGCCAGCTTCTTGCAGGGCTTTGCGCTCGCCGCCCAGTGGATCGAGGCGGGCGTGGTCGACCGGGTGGTGCTGGCCGGGGCCGACGCCCCCGACGACCCGGGCCTGCCCCGCTGGCCGGGCGCACCCGCCACCCTGCCTGGCCACGCGGCGGCGGTGCTGCTCGAGTCCCGCGCCCGCTGCGAGGCCCGGGGCACCGTGCCGATCGCCGCGCTGCGGCGGCGGTCTGAGGGCGGGGCCGATCTGGCCGAGGCCGCGGCGACCCTGCTCGCCGGCAGCGTGGGCGAAGAGCGCCGCGGGCCCCAGCTCGTGATCAGCGACGCGGTCTCGCCGGTGCTCAGCCACCTGCAGCAGCCCGAGGCCGCCCTGCGCCTCGCCCTCAGCGACCGCCCGGCCCTCGCCCTGGTGCAGCTGCTGCGCGCGCTGCAGTTCCCCGCGCCCGGCCAGCTGCGCCGCTACGCCGTCGCCCAGTCGGTGGTCGGCGCGCCCGTGCTCGTGCTGCTCGAGCGGCAGGCCGACGGCGACGCCCGGGTGGCCGACGCGGCCCGGCGGGCGGCCTGGCTGGCCGAGACCACCGGCTTTCAAGAGGCCCTGCTGGTGTGGTCGGGCCGCGTCCTGCGCGTGGTCGAGGGCATGTTCGAAGAAGAGGAGCCCTCGATCCTCCCGCCCGAGGCCCTGGGCATCCAGCCGCCGGCGGCCCCGGGGCCCGGCGGCGACCTGCGGGCCCGCCTCGACCGGGCGGTGCGCGCGCGCATCGGCAAGGCGACCGGCCTCAGCGAAGACGAGGTCGCCCCCACGCACCTGCTGCACGCCCACCTCGGCCTCGAAGATGACACGCTCGAGCAGATCGCCCGCGACGTGGCCGACGAGTTCGGGCTGAGCCCCCTGCCGCCCGACGGCGATCTCAACGTCGGCGAGCTGATTGACGCGCTGAGCGCCCACCTCGGCGCCACCGGCCCGGCCGCCACAGCGCCCGACGCCGAGCGCCTGGGCCCGACCCTCTGGCGGGCGCTCACCGTGCGCGCCCCGGGCCAGCCCCCGGGCCCGCGCCCGGCGCGCGCGCGGGTCTTCGGCGAGGGCCCCTTCGCCGAGGCCCTTCGCGGCCTGCTCGGGGCCGAGGACGCCCAGCCCACCGTGGTGATCGACGCCGGCAGCGGCATCGCTGAGAGCCTGCGCGAGGCCGAAGCGCTGGACGGCGCGCCGCCCGCCCGCTGGGTCTGCTGCACCCACCTCGGCGCCGACCCGGCTTGGATCGACCCCGAGGTCGGCCAGGTCGACGGGGCCCGCGCGGGCTTCGCCGCCGGCCTGCGCGGCCGGTGGCCCAGCGCCGACGTGCAGGTGGTCGACGTCGATCCCATGCTCGACGACGCCGAAGCCGCCGCGCTGCTGGTCGGCGAGCTGGCCCGCGCCGACGGCGAGCCCCAGGTCTGGCTGGACGGCCCCGAGCGCCGGGTCTCGCGCTTGGAGCGTGAGCCGGCCGCCCCCGTCGGCGGGGTGCTGCGCGAGCAGCCGGTGATCGTGGTCGTGGGCGAGCCCGCCGGCCTCGCCGGCGACTTCACGCTCAGCCTGGCCCGCCGCGGGCGGGTGCGCTTGGTGCTTGTGCCGCCCACCGAGGGCGACGCGGGCCTGTCTGAGGCGGTCGACGCGCTCGGCGTCGAGCTGATGGTGCTGCCCGCCGATCCGCACGACCCGGCGGGGCTGCGCGCCGCCCTGGTCGAGGCCCGGCGCCGTTTTGGCCTGCTCGACGGCGCGGTGGCCGTGGCCGAGGGCCCGCCGCCGGGTGACCTCGAGCTGCTGGCCGCCCACACCGCGGCCACCCTGCCCGTGCGCACGCTGGCCCGCGAGCTCGAGCGCACCGCTTGGCTGCTCACCGTGCACCGCTACGAGCTCGAGGCGCCCGCGGCGGCCGACGCGGCGGTCGACGAGACCCTGCGGCGGGTCTGCCTCTCGCGCCCCCGCAGCCTGCATGTCTGCGCAGATGCCCTCGACGGCGCTGCTTTGGCCAATAGCTGCGTCGATCTGGTGGCCAGCGGGGTCAGCGGCAGCCTGCTGCTCGCCCCGGCCGTGCCCGAGCACCTGCTGCGCAGCGCCCACCCCCTCATCGAGCGGCTGCGCCTCGCGGTCGACGAGCGCGGCGCGCCGGTGGCCACCGGGCTCGGCCGGCTCTCGGCCGAGCGGCTGCGCGGCCTGAGCCCCGCCGAGGGCCCGCTGCAGCTGCCGCCGGCGCTGGTGCTCGAGGTGATGGCCGCCACCGCCGCCGCCCTGCGCCCCGGCCAGGACTTCGTCGGCGCGATCAACCTGAGCCTCGACGCGCCGGTGGTGCTGCACGACGGCGGCCTCGGCGGCACGGGCGGGCCGACGCCCGAGGGCGCGCGCCTGCGCCTCGACCTGCGGGCCAGCCTCGAGCCGAGCGGGGGCGTGCGCTGCGTGCTCGCCTGCGCCGCCGAGGGCGGCCCGCCCCTGCGGGCGGCCGAGGCCCTGCTCCTCTTCGGGGACAGCCTGCCCTACGATGCTCTGCCCGCGCTGTTCTTCTTCTCCGACGAGCCGCTGAGCGCCGCCCAGCTCGCCACCCTGCTGCCCCAAGGGCCGCTCTTGGGTGGGCTCAGCGAGGTGGGGGCCATCGCCACCAACGGCCTGCTGGCCGAGCTGCTGCCCGACCACCGCCCGCTGGGCGGGGGCGCCTTGCGGGCGGCGCCGATCGTGCTCGCCAACGCGATCCAGGCGGCGCTGCTGCACCACCTCGCCGTGCAGGGCCGCCTCGCCGAGCCGGTCACCATCTCGCGGCTGCAGCTCGACCAGCAGCCCGCCGACGGCCTGCCGGTGGGCGTGATGGTGCAGCTCAGCGAAGATGGCCTCTACGACATTGATGTCGACGGCCCAGGGGGCTCGGTGCTGCGGCTGCGCGGCCTCGGCCTGCTCGACCGCGGCCCAGCCCCCGACGAGCGCCGCCCCCCGGCGCCGCCCGAAGGTTGGGGCCTCGCCGTGCCCCAGGGCGGGGCTTGATGGGTCGGCCCCGCGCCGCCGCCGGGCGGGCCGGCGACCGGGACAGGCGCGGCGGGCGCGATAGAACGCCCGGGCCCGCGCCCTCCCCCGCCGGGACCGACGCGCCGTGCGCGGCCGGGACGGGGGTCAGCCCGCGGGGCACAGAGGGGCAGAGCCCATGAGCAACGGCGGGGAGCGCGGCAACGCGCACGAGGACGACACCTTCCGGCTGCCGCAGCCACAGGTGCTGGTCGAGCGCCCAGACGGCGTGCGGATCTTGCGGGTGCGCAACAACCACGAGGCCATGCCCTACCGGGCGGCCTTCGCGGGCGCCTACCAAGACATCTTCAGCGAGCCGCCCTACAACGAGCGCTTCTTCCCGTCCGAGGCGCAGGGCATCCTGCGGCAGTTCCTCGACGTGCCCGACAACATCACCCTGCTGGCCGTGCGCGGGAACACCCAGGTGGTGGGCTTTGGCATCGCGGTGCCCGCCTTGGCCAAAGCCGACGTGACCCGCGCCCTGCACGGCCTGCTGCCGCTGCAGGCCAGCTACTACCTCGCCGAGCTGGGCGTTCTGCGCGCCTGGCGCCGCAGCGGCCTCGGCCACGAGCTGATCCAGCTGCGGCTCGCCCTGGTCGACCGGGCCCGCTACTCGAACGTGGTGCTGCGCACCTCGGCCGTGCGGAACTCCTCGTATGACATGTACCTCAGCCTCGGCTTTGAAGACATGGGCGTCTACATGGAGGTCCCCGCCCGCCGGGTCGACGGCGCGGTGAGCACCGACCGGCGGCTCTTTTTGTGCAAGGTGCTTCCACGCCCCGGCGAAGAGGAGCGCTCGGGCTCCCTGAACCGGCGCGAAGGCGAGCGCTGAGCGCCGATGCGCGCGGCCGCGGCGCTGGCGCTGCTCCTCGCCGGCTGCGGCGCGCCGACCGCCGGCCCGACGGTGCTGCTCATCTCGTGGGACACGACCCGCGCCGACGCGCTGGGGGCCTACGCCGCCGAGGCGCACTGGGGCCTCGAGCTCGACCCCAACCTGCGCCCCCAGCCGCGCACGCCGCACGCCGACAAGCTGGCCGCCCGGGGCGTACGCTTCGCCTGGGCCCTGGCCCACGCGCCGACCACGCTGAACTCACACACCAGCGTCTTCTCTGGCCTTGATCCGCATCAGCACGGTGTTCCTAGAAATGGGTTCCCCGTAGAACAGCGGGTGCCCCTGCTGACCGAGCGCTTCGCGGCGGCCGGCTGGGCCACCGTCGCCACGGTCGGGGCTAGCGTGCTCAGCGCCGATCAGGGCCTGGCGCGGGGCTTTCAGGCCTACGACGACCAGATCACCACCCGGGTGCGCAAGCGCTTCGAGCGCCCGGCCGATCAGGTGGTGGATCGCCTGCTGCAGCAGATCGACGCGGTGCCCGCCGCCCAGCCCGTCTTCGCCTTCGCGCACTTCTTCGACGCGCACTCGCCCTACGACGGCGCGCCGCCCGATCTCCAGGCGCTCATCGGGGTCGAAGGCTACACCGGCCCCGTGACCGGAACCAGCGAGAACGCTGACTGGCTCGTCGTCTCGGCGCGGGCGGGCACGCTGAGCGTCGACGACCGCCGCCAAGCGCGGGCGCTCTACCTCGCCGAGGTGGCGGCCATGGACCGGGCGCTGGGCCGCCTGCTCGCCGGCCTCGAGCGCCGCGGCCGGGCCAAAGATAGCCTCGTGGTGCTCTTTGGCGACCACGGCGAGACCCTCGACGAGCTGCCCGCGCGGGCCTACGGCCACGGCCTCGACGTGCACTTGGTCAACCTGCACGTGCCGCTCATCCTGGCCGGCCAGGGCAGCCTCGCCTGTGGGCCCGCCGGCGCGGTGATCGAAGACACCGTCAGCCTCAGTGAATTGGCCCCGGCGGTGGCCGGCTGCGCGGGCCTGCCGTCGGTGGGCGCCGGCCGCGACCTGCGGGCCGCCTGGGGCGCGGGCCTGCCCCCCGCGGTGCACTTCGCCGAGGCGACCAAGGGCGGAAAAGCCCCGCCGCCCGGCCGGTGGAACAACCTGCGCACCGCCCGGAGCGCGACCGACGGCGCCCACCACTGGGTGGTCTGGCCGGCCGAGCCGCGGGCCGCCCTGCACCTGCGGGCGCCGGGCCAGCCGCCGGTCGACACCGAAGAGCCCGCCCACGCGCTGGAGCGCGCGCTCTCCGCATGGGACGAGGCCGCGCCGCCCTACCGCGAAGAAGACCTGAGCGCCGACCAAGCAGAGGCGCTCAAGGCCCTGGGCTACATCGAGGGCCGCTGAGCGCGCCCCTCGTCGAAGATGGCGCACTGCACGTCATACCGCCCAGCCGCGCCCGGCCGACCGAAGCCCGGCGCGCAGCGCCGGTCGCGCAGCGACCAAGCCGGGCGGGCGGCGATCCCGGGCCCCCCGGGCCCGGAGCGCCGACCGGGGCCCCGGCGACGGGCGGAGGGGGGCCGCTGGCGCCCCGCCCATCCCCCGACTCAGGGGCGCGGGCCGAGCACCGAAGCGACGTAGGGGCGCGTGTTGTCGATGAGGTCGATCATCACGCCCTGGTAGGCGCTGACCTCGCGCACGCTGTACCAACGGTTCGGGTCGGCGTCGACCCAGGGCTGGATCTGCGCCTGGACCTCGCGGGCCCAGGTCGCGATCTCGGCCGCCTCGACCTGATCGAGGGCCGTATAGGTCACCTCGGTGAACTCGGCCCGGCAGGCCGGGTCGGCGGCGCAGACCGTGGCGAGCAGGCCGCCCAGGTTGAGGAAGTCGGTGTCGTAGTAGAAGCTCTCGTCGACCCCGTGCGGGATGTAGACGATGCGGTCTTGGGTGGGGTCAATGTAGACGTGGCAGTCGTCGCCCGCGTACCGGCTCGGGTAGGCGTCGAAATTACGAACCAGGGCGTTCCCGGCCCAGTACCGCTGGAAGCTGCCCCAATCGAGGTGCGCGCTGGCGGCGTTGAATTTGTCGGCGCCCTCAAGCGCGTCGGCCAACGCTTGCAGCTTCGTGCGGTCGTCGACGCCCTCTTCGTGGAAGAAGCCCTCGCTTGGGCGGCTGGCGCTGGGCAGGTTGATGTAGGGGTCGGCGAACTCGCCGTCGTGCTGCTCCCACATCGAGCCGCTGGGGTCGACGAAGCTGCGCTCCAAGAACTCGTCGTCGACCGAGTCGAGCATGGTGAAGAGGCCGTACAGCTCACCATTGATGTAGATGACCGCGTGGTGGGCGCGCACCGCCGGCACGCCGATCTCGCGGTAGATGCGGTAGGCCACCCGCTCGTGCATCATGCTGTAGTCTTCGTTCATGGCCTGAAAGGTCAGGCCTTTGAGGTCGAAGAAGCGGTCTGGGCCGCTGTCGTAGCGGTTGAAGTCGAACTTGAGCGAGGCCTTCTCGTTGAACGGCCGCCACGAGTTCTCACCCTTGGTGCGCAGCCCGATCGGCCCGTAGGTGACGCCCTCAAAAGTGAGCGTGGCCTCGACATATTCGTAGGGCTCGCGCAGCAGGCTCGTGCGCGAGGCGTCGCTCACGGTCAGGTAAAACTCGGGGATGCGCGCCTCGTCAAAAAGCGCCGCGCTGTCGGTCGCCGGCCCGGTCACGCCGTCGACGCCGGTGTCGGGGCTGGGCGTGGTGGCCCCGTCCGCGCCATCCGTGCCATCGGAGCCGTCCGTGCCATCGGAGCCATCGGAGCCGTCCGACCCGTCTGAACCATCGGCGCCGTCGCCGCTGAGGCCGTCGGCGCTGCCGGCCGAGTCCACAGAGCCCTTGACCTCTCCCGACCCGATGGTGGGCGCGCAGCCGAGCAGCAGCGCGGTCAGCAGGATGGCGCGGTTCACAGCGACTCCGGGTTGGTGGCGCCAGGGGTGGCCTGGTTGGTCAAGGTCAGGGCGCCGCCGTCGGGCACACGCGCGGCGACGAAGTCGGTGGGCATGTCGGTCCACTCGACCTGATCGAGGGGCTGCCCCGCCGGGTCGTAGAGCGAGAGGCGCTCACCCGCCGCGCTCAGGCTGAACGGCAGCCAGCCCGGGGCGCTCGCCTCGCCGGCCGCGTAGAGCAGCAGGCGCCCGCCGGCGGGCAGCACCAGCCCGTCGAGCCGCGCGAGATCAGGCACCTCGGGGTCATCCGACAGCGTGTAGCCGTCGAGCGGCAGGTCGAGCCCGCTCGGGTTGTACAGCTCGAGCCAGTCGGGCGTCCACGGGTCGGTGCCATCGGGGCCGCCCTCGAAGGCGAGGCCGGAATTGCTGGCCATCAGCTCGTTGATATAGATGAAGAAGGGCTCTTGCCCGCCGCCATCCGCGCCGTCCGAACCATCAGACCCATCCGCGCCATCAGAGCCGTCGGCGCCGTCCGAGCCATCGGCACCATCCGCACCATCGGCGCCGTCCGCCCCACCAGAACCATCGGTTCCATCGGCGCCATCGGTGGCGTCATCACCACCACCGTCGTCGATCTTCGCCCCGCCCACCGTCGGCGCGCAGGCCACGGTGAACAGCAGCGCGCTCAGCGTCCAGCTCATCTTCATGGCGCGTCGGGCCCCCCGGTCAGGCCCATATCCGAGCGGCTGCCGTCGGCGTCGCGCACGGCGCTGTCGCCGGTGTTGATGCAGGCGCTGCCCGAGCCGAGCGCGTGGTCAGCGGTCAGCCGGGGGTCGGCGGCGATGTTGCCGCTGCTGCCCGTGGGATCGACCGCCGTGCCGCCCACCGCCGCGCCATTACCCCACAGGTCGGAGTAGCGGACGGTCAGCGAGGTGGCCGCCTCTTCGATGTCGAGGGTGTAGAGGCCCTCGCCGGCGTTGTCGGCGAGGATGGCGTTGTTGAGGGTCAAAGCGGCGCCCTTGACCGCCACCGCGCCGCTGCCGCTGTTGTCGACCGCGGTGATGTTCCACACCACGACGTCGGCAGCCTTGGCGTAGATGGCCCCGCCCTCAGAGCTGGCCGCGTTGTCGACGAAGAGCAGGTTGCGAATGTCGAGGATGCTGCGTTGGTAGTAGTTTTCGACGCCGCCGACGTCTTCAGGCGCGCGGTAGACCAGATCGGCGCAGATGCCCGCGCCGTCGCCGGCCACGTTGCCGCTCAGGGTCAGCCGGCGCAGGCTGATCGTGTAGGGGCTGTTGTCGAAGCTGAGCCCGCCGCCGCAGTCCGAGGCCTCGTTGCCCTCAAACACCGAGTCAGAGATGGTGAAGCGCCGCTCGGTGCGCCAGTTGTGCAAGCCCGCCCCGCGGTGGGCGCGGTTGTTGCGGAAGGTGCAGTTGTGCACCGCGCTGCTGTCGTTGTCGAGCTCGAGGCCGCCGCCCGCGTCGCCGGCGACGTTGTCTTCGAGCACGTTGTCGTGGAACTCGTGCTCAGAGTGGCTGACCTTGACCCCACCGCCGTCGTCGGCGGCCTCGTTGCCGATCAAGGTGTTGCCGACGATCGCCGCCGAGCCGATGTAGAAGCGCAGCCCGCCGCCGTCATCGGAGGCGACGTTGCCGGTGACCGTGTTGCCCGAGACCGCGCCAGCGATCTGGTTGAAGTAGAGGCCGCCGCCGTCTTCGCCGCTCTGGTTGCCCTCAACCACGTTGTCTTCGACGTCTGGCGAGCCGCCGTAGAAGACCGCCCCGCCGCCGTTGTAGTTCGAGCTGTTGTAGGCGATGCGGTTGCCCCGCACGGTGCGGCTGTTCGCCGTCCACAGGCCGCCGCCGCCGCCGCCGGGGGCGAAGACGGTCTCGGACGCGCCGATCGCCTGGTTCGACTCGATGGTGTTCTCGAGCACGTCGACGTTGCCGCCGGTGATGAACAGGCCGCCGCCCTCAAGCGCGACGTTGGTCAAAAAGGTCGAGCCGAGGACCTCGCCGTTGCTGCCGCTGAGGTGCGCGCCGCCGCCATAGCCGCCGGCGTTGTTGTTCTCGAAGCGGCTGCCCGCCAGCTCAACATCGCAGCGCTCGGCGGCGAGGCCCGCGCCGTTGCCCGTGGTGAAGTTGTCGGCCAGGCGCACATCTTCGAGGGTGATGGTGGCCGACTGGCAGAGCGCGCCGCCGCCCGAGGCGCCGCCGCCGCCCACGAGGCTGAGGCCGACCAAGCCGAGCTCGCCCCGCCCGCTGACCGTGATGACCGGGCCCGCGCCGTCGCCCCGCAGGGTCGTGCCCTCGCGGCCGCCGCTGCTGCCCGCACCCACCAGGGTCACCTCTTTGCCCGAGAGGCTGAGCCCGCCGGCGAACTCGCCGGGGCAGATCACGAGCACGGCGCCGTCGTCGGCGTCGTCGATCGCCGCCTGCAGCTCGCCGTCGAGGTCGGGGCAGACCTCAACCTCGTCGGTGTAGCCGTCGCAGTCATTGTCAGCGCCGTCGCCCTCGAGCTCGGGCGCGCCCGGGAAGCTGCTCGCGTCGCCGTCGTCGCAGTCGTCTTCGGCGGTCACGCCGTCACCATCGGCGTCGACCGGGCCATCGCCCCCGCCATCGCCGCCATCTGCGCCGTCGGAACCATCGGAGCCATCAGAGCCATCGCCCGCGTCACCCTGCCCATCGCCGCCGTCGCCCGCATCACCCTGGCCGTCGGCGCCGCCGTCACCCGCGTCGGAGCCGTCGGTGAGCCCGTCGCCGCTGAGCTCGGCCCCCTCATCTTTGGGGATGGTCGGCTCACAGGCGGCGAGCAAAATCAAGGAGAGAAGGGGCGAGCGACGCATCATCAGAGCCTCCGGGGGCGCCGACAATACCACGGGCCTTCGCCCAGCCGGGCGAAAGCCACGCACCTGTACTCACCGGTGGATACAGTTTTGACAATTGCGGGGCCTTGCGGTGACCCCGAGGTGAGGCCGGCGCGCAGCCGAAGCCCGCGGCGGCCCCAAAACGCCGCGCGCCCCAGCAGCCCGCAGGCGCCGGGGCGCGAGGAAGGCGCGGCTCACTTTGCGAAGAGGGCGTCCTTCACCACGGGGTTGCTGAGCGCGGCGACCGCGAGGGCGACCGCGAAGCCGATGGTCACGTAGACCAGATCGCGGGCCATCATCTTGAAGGCCGCGCCCACGCTGCGGCCGTCTTCGTTCGCGTTGCGCAGGGCCATGGCCAGCTCGCGGCCGCCGAGCAGGCCGACGAAGACCCAGGTCGTCGACATGGGCACCGCGCTCCACACCTGGAAGACCAGCAAGATCATCGCGTAGACGAAGTCGATGATGGTCGCGGGGCGCACATCGACCACCGCGCTCTTCTCGTTGACCACCTCTTGGATGCGCTCGCCGCCCTGCCAGAACAGCAGGCCGAGGCCGAGGAAGATCGAGCCGATGAACACGGTCAGCTGCACCACATCGAGCTGGCGCGGCAGGTAGACCGCGATGTTCGCCGCGTCTTGGGCCAGCCAAACCGCCCAGAGCACGCCGCTGCTCAGCCACTGGCCGATACGCCAGCCGGGGTGCGCCTCGCCGACGAAGACCCGCTTCATGTACGGGCCCAGCGCCATCCACACCGCCATGGCGACCGCAAAGGCGATGCCGTAGCCCGACACACTCTTGAGCGTGATGTCCCAGATGCCCTTGCCGGTGCTGGCGAAGCTGGACAACAACAAGAAGGTCGTCGACACCGGCATGCGCATGCGGGTGAGCAACATGAGCACCAGCGGCGCGGCCACGTGCAAGAACTCAAACGAGGCCGGGGCGGTCTCAAAACCTTTGCTGCTCAGCCGCCCGTACGACACATCACCGTTGTACGCGAACCAACCGTACAACATCGTGACGACGAAGATGCCGCCGATGAACAGCCACAGCTGCCACCAGGGCCGGCCGCGGTTGCTCGAGATGAAGGTGCCGATGGTCTGGATGCTGTCGTTGGCCACCGCCGAGTAGCCGGCGAACAAAAAGCCGACCCACATGGCGATCTGCGGCTGATCGAAGACCGCGCCGGTCAAGATCACCGACAGGGTCATCACGACCAGGAAGACCTTCTCTTTGTACAGCAGGTCGTAGAAGCTGCGCAGGCTCGACCGGGGCGCGCTCGCGCGCACGCCGCTGTCGACGAGGGGCGAGCTGCTCGGGGGCGCAGAGCTGATGGACACGCGGTGCCTCGGGGCGGGGGACAGGGCGGGGGTGCGCCGGCGCGCTGAGACAAAGCGCCGACCTGAAGGCCACCCTCGCTGCGCGGCAGGCTAGGCCGGGCCCTGCCGGGGCACCACCCGCCGGCCGTGCCATCCTTGGGCCCGCGACGCGACAACTTGATGGCAAAACGATGAAGTCATCTACAGCACGCTGCTCTCAGCGAAGACGGGGGCCCGCGGGGCCGGTTAGAGCACCCAGAGAGGGAGGAGCCATGACCCAGCCGACCATGCCCCAGCGCCCCGAGAGCAGCGCGCCCGAGGTCAATCCGGTGGTTCAGCGGGCCCGCGAGCAGCTCGCCGCCCGCGAGCGCCAGCGCCGCCTCCCCCTGTTGCTCGGGCTGGCCTTCGCCGCCCTGCTCGCGGTCGTCGGCGCCATCGCCGGGGTCTTGTGGATGATCAACGAGAAGATCAGCGCCGACCCGGTCTCGGTCGAGGCGCTGGCCGTCGCCAAAGCCAGCCCCGCGGTCCAAGAGCACATCGGCGTGCCCGTGCGCACAAGCGGCATGTGGGGCGGTGATTTGCGCACAAGCGAAGGTGGCAGCGAAGCCCAGGTGTCGGTCAACCTCAGCGGCGAGCGGGGTGTGGGTGCGCTCGAAGCCGACGGCGTGGCCGACGCGGCGGGGGTCCGCTTCACGCGCCTCTTGTTCACCCCCGAGAGCAGTGCCCCCATCGATCTTTTGCCCGAGGCCGAGGCTGCGGCAGCCCAGCGCCAGATCGAGAAGCGCGCGCCCGACCTCAAAGAGGCCCAAGACCTCGCGCGCCGCGGTGATCCCGAGGGGGCCGCGGCCATCGTCGAGCGCCTGCTGCGCGAGAACCCGCGCCACCTCGAGGCGGCGGCGCTGCGGGCCGAGCTGCGCGAGGCCAACGGTCAGCTCGACCTCGCCAAAGACGACCTGCTGTTCATCCTCGGCCAAGAGCCCGACCGCGCGCCCGAGCGCCACCGCCTGGGCCGGGTCCAGGCCGCCCAGCGCGACCTCGAGGCCTGCGTCTCGACCTACACGCTGCTCATCCAAGACAACGCGGGCGACGGGGCCGCCTGGCTCGGCCGGGCCCGCTGCGTGCGCGACCAAGCCACCGCGAGCGGCGACGAGAAGCAGCGCCGGGCCGCCGCGGCGGGCGCGCGTGAGGCCTGCCGCCTGGGCCAGGCCGAGGGCTGCGCGCTGAGCAAAGAGCTCGCACCATAACGTCGTTGACGTTGTTTTGGTGGCTTGGGCGGCCCCGGCGCAGGGCGCCGGGCCGCGTGCCGCCGGGGCTCGCTGGCGCTCGGTCGCTGCGCGACCCGCTGCGCGGCCCCTCGGGCCCGCTGCCGCTGTTTTCCCGCGAAGGCGGGTCGCTGCTGTTTCGGCCTTCGGCGACTTTTGGGTGAGACGCGGCGACGGCTTCGCGGGTTGCGCGCGGGCGCCTCAGCGCCGGCCGAGGAGGCCTTTGGCCAGCCCGAGCAGGCGGTCGCGCTTGCGGGCGGCGGCGGGCTCGGGCGGGCGGTGGGCGGGTGGGGTGGGCGTGCGGGGCAGGGTGAGGGGCGCGCCGCCGGCGGCCTCGATCAGGGCCAGCAGCTCGTCGTCGGTGCGCACGCCGGGCCCCACCACCGGCAGCAGCGCGGCTTCGATGGCCTCGCTGGCCGGGCGCCAGATCCAGTCGCTGGGGTCGAGGCCGCGCAGCACGGTCGCCCCCGACATGTCGCGGCGCACTGGGGCGGTGCCGCGGGCGTCAAAACACAGCCGCGAGCGCAGGGCGCCGGCCTCAAAGACGGCGGCGCCGCCGTAGCCCTGCTCCTCTTCATAGACGGCGTAGACCGCGCGGCCGCCGGCCCGCGAGAGCGCGGCGCCCAGCGCCACCTCGAGGTCATCAGCCCCAGGCACGTCGTCTTCGTCGAGGAGCCGCAGGCCCGCGACCTCAAAAAGGCGCAGCCCGACGTGGGTGAAGCGCAGGCCGCCGCGTTCGCCATGACCGAGGCGGGGGGCCTCTTCGCCGACCAACTCGGCCAGCGGCGCGCCGGGAATCGCCACCAGCGCGTCAATCAGGGCCTGGGCGCTCAGGTGACCAGGGAGGAAGAGGCCGGTGTTGCGGGCGGACATGGGGCACCTCGGTCTGGGGGCGCCTATCGCCGCGCTGCGCCCGCGCAGGTCCGCGGCGCCGGGCCGACGGATAGCGGCGCGGCCCGCCCGCTGGAGGCCCCATGCGCCCCGCCACACCTGACCGCGCCCCTGCCGCCCTGCCGATCAGCCCCGCCGAGGCCCGGCGCAGCTTCCCCGAGGGCCCCGCGGTGCGCCGCCGCCCCGCGCCGCCGAGGATGGCGGGTACGCCAGCGATCTCACCGGGTTGGGAGCGCCCCATCCACAGCCGCTACGTCGACCCCCTCGAGCTGGTCTGGCTGGCCACCGCGCGGCGCCTCGGCCTCGTGGTGCGGCGCGACGAGAGCATCTTCAGCATGACCGACGGCACCGGCTTGCTGGCCCTGGGGCCGCGCCACGCCCTCGACCCCGACGACACGCTCGCCCAGATGGTCTTTCACGAGCTCTGTCACTGGATCACGAACGGCCTCGACAGCTACGACGACCGCGACTGGGACTTCCCCCTCGACGACATCGACGACCTGCGCGAGTACGCATGCCAGCGCATGCAGGCGGCCCTCGCCGATGATCACGGCCTGCGGCGCTTCTTCGGCCCGACCGGCATGTTCCGCGAGTACTACGACCAGGTGCCCGCCGACCCCTTCGCGCCGCTCGACGACTCACCCCGCGAGGCCTGGATCTGCGCCGACGCCCGCCGGGCCTACGCCGACGCCCGCAGCACCCCGTGGGAGGGCCCCCTGCAGGCCGCCCTCCAGGCCACCGCCGCGCTCCACAACGTGGTGCACGGCTTCCTCGACGCCTACCAAACCGAGCTCGAGGGCGACGCCCTGCCAAGCCTCTGGGCCGCCGACCACCGACCCCAGACCGCCGCTCCCCGCAAGGGCACCTGACCCACAAGGGCACCTGACCCACAAGAGCCGAGGCCTCCGCGGCGACAGCCTCATCGCCCATCAAAGCCCCAAAACGCGCCGCCCCCGGGGGCCCGGTCTTCAAGAACCGGCAAAGGGGGGGTTCCAAGGGGCCCCGCGGGCCCCTTGGCCGGGGGCCTGGGGGCCGGCGGCCCCCGGCATCATCGGCCTCGAAAGAGCCAACCGGCGCCAGCGAAAACGCCCGGCCGACCGACGCCCGGCGCGCAGCGCCGGTCGCTGCGCGCCCCGCGCGCGGCGACCAAGCCGGGCGGTCGGCGATCCCGGGCCCCGCAGGGCCCGGAGCGCCGACCGGGGCCCCGGCGACGGGCGAAGGGGGGCCGTTGGCGCCCAAGGCCGCCCGCCGAGGGCTCAGGCCCCGAGCGCGGCCTCAATCGCCGTCTTCAGCTCGGCGGCGTCGGGGGCGACCCGGCTGGAGTAGCGGCCGATCACCTTGCCGTCGCGGCCGACCAAGAACTTCTCAAAGTTCCACCCGATGTCTTTGCCGCCGCCCGCCGGGCTGCTGACCAAGGCAGCGTAGAGCGCGCTGCGGCCCGCGCCGTTGACCTCTTGTTTTTCGAGCAGCGGGAAGGTCACGCCGTAGTTCATTTGGCAGAAGCTGGCGATCTCTTCGGGCTTGCCCGGCTCTTGGGCGCCGAACTGGTTGCAGGGCACGCCGACGATCACCAGCCCCTTGGCGCTGTAGTCGGTGTAGAGCTGCTGCAGGCCCTTGTATTGGCCCGTGAACCCACATTGGCTCGCCACGTTGACGAAAAGAACGACCTTGCCCTCAAGCAGCTTGTTGTCGAGGGGCTGGCCGTTGAGCGCGGTCAGGGCGAGGGACTGGGGTGCGGCGGTCACGGCGGCTCCGGCGGCGGGGGTGGGCGAGGCGCTGGTCTTGGGGGTGGCGTCGGCGGCGCCGCAGCCGAGCGCCAACAGCACGGCGAGCGGCGCAGCCACGCGCAGGGCGCGGGGGACGATGGTCTGGGACATGGGACCTCCGGCGCGCCGCTAGCCCAGCCCAGCCCGCGCGCCGCCCAGAAGTGGGCCGCGCCGTCAAGATGGGCTGCCTGTCGGCCCGGCGGCAGCGAGGTGAACAATTGGCGCAGCGCAGCCAGATGCCAGGGCGGGTCCGCGGGGGCTGCGATACCCTCCCGCCAGGAGTGGTCCATGCCTACGATCTGGTCGTCCTCCACCCCCTCGCCGGTCCGCGCGCTCAGCGCCGTGGCCCTGCTCCTCGCCGCGGGCTGCCAAAGCAGCCAGAAGCTCAACCGCATCTTCGAGCCGCCCGTGGCCGACGTGCTCGGCCCGGCCGAGGGCGACGTCTTCCGCCAGGGTGGCCTCGACATCCCGCTGCGCGGCGTGGTCAGCGATGAGCACGACCTCCCCACCGAGCTGACCGTCTCGTGGCTGCTGCCCGACGGCCGCGAGGTCGCCGCCGACGTCGATGACGAGGGCAACGTGGCGCTCGACCTCCCCGTGCTCGGGATGGACATCGGCACCTACACCGCCACCCTGCGCGCGGTCGACATTGACGGCGAGCTCGGCGAAGACACCGCCCAGTGGGAGGTGCGGGGCCCCATCAGCGCCCCCGAGGTCCAGATCGTCAGCCCCTTTGACGGCTACGAGACCACCCCGGGCAGCAGCATCACTTTTGAGGGCCTGGCCACCGACGCCACCACCCCCGCCGCCGACCTCGCCTTCTCGTGGGAGAGCTCGGTCGACGGCCCGCTCAGCGGCGCGCTCAGCGCCGACGGGCGCAGCATCCTCGTGGCGACCGCCCTGTCTGAGGGCGAGCACCAGATCACGCTGACCGTGGTCGACGGCGACGGCGACGCGGGCGCAGCGACCATCACCGTGACCCTGGCCGAGCCGGTCATCGACACCGGTGAGCCCGACCCTGACCCCGATCCTGACCCTGACCCTGACCCCGACCCGGTGCCGGCGGAAGAGGGCGACCTCGTGTTCACCGAGATGATGGTCAACCCGCAGGCGGTCGAAGACGAGATCGGCGAGTGGATCGAGATGTACAACACGTCCGACTACCGCATCGATCTCGGCGGCTACAGCTTCCACGACGATGACTTCGACCAGTGGGTGCTCGCCACCCTCATCGTCGAGCCCCGCTCCTATGTCGTGCTCTGCGCCAACACCGACCCCCGCACCAACGGCGGCGTGCCCTGCGACGGCTGGTTCTACCGGGAATGGTCGGGCAGCGGCATCGCCTTGGCCAACGGGCCCGACGAGCTGGTGCTGACCCGCCCCGACGGCGTCGAGATCGACTGGCTGCACTACACCGAGGACTGGTACGTGCCCGCCTACTCCACGGGCGTCGACCCCGACTACCTTGAGCTGGGCGCCAACAACGACGGCGCGAACTGGTGCAGCCAGCTCAACCGCCTCAGCGGCATGGCCGAGACCGGCTCGCCGGGCCTTGAGAACGAGCACTGCGACTGAGCGGGGCCCGCCGCCGGCTCACCGCAGCGCGACCCCAAGGCGCCCCGGCCCCACCCGCCGGGGCGCGCTCAATTGGGCCGCCCACCGGACCCCTTCGGCCGCCGTGATACCCGCAGCCTAAAAGCTGCCGCCAAAGAAGAAGGCCGTGCCCTCGGCCCCGCGCGCGACGATGTCGAGCCCGCCGTCGCCGTCGACGTCGCCCAGCGCCGAGCGGAAGCCGAAGTAGCCGTACTCGGTCGCCCCATAGAGCACCGCGTCGGCGACGGTGAGCTCGTAGGCCCCCGGCCGCACCGGCCCGTAGCGCACCGCCAGCGCGCCGCCGTAGGCCGCGCCCCGGTCATCGTAGAGGCTGCCCAGCACCAGATCGGCGTCGCCGTCGTCATCCAGATCGCCTGCCCACATGCCGCTCGCGCCGGTGGGCTCGTCGGACTCAAAACGCAGATCGGCCTCGGACACGCTCATGACGCCGCTGGACAAGCTGGTGAACACGAAGGTGGTGCCCAGGTTCGCCGCCGAGGTGTAGAGATCACCGTACCCATCGTTGTTCACATCAGCGACCCCGAGCTGCCAGCCGACGCCCTCGCCCAGGCCGGCGCCGACCAGGGTGAGCTCGGCGTCCTCGGAGCTGCTGACCCCCCGGACCGCGCTGCTGTCGAAAACGGTGAGATAGCCGTCATAGTTGCCCGTCTCGGCCACATAACCCCAGGGATCGCCAGCGATCAGCTCGGGCAGGCCGTCGCCGGTCAGGTCACCGACCCCGACGCTGTTTCCATAGCTGCTCGAGCCGGCGCGGCGCCCGAAGATGACGCCATAGGCCGCCGACGTGCTCAGGTCGTCGCGCGCCCCGCCCCGAAAAGTGGCGACGATGCCGGCGTACTCGCTGTGGCTCACCCCCGCGGCGCCCACAACCAGCTCGTCGACGCCATCACCGCTAAAGTCGGTCACCGCGAAGGTCTGCCCATCCTCTGCGCCCGGGTAAATTCCGGTGCCGACCCGCCGTGCGTCGCCGGGGCGCAGCGTGGCGCCGCGCATGTCTTCGGCGCCGAAAAGGTAGATCTCGCCGTAGTAGTTCAGCGTGACCACGCCCCAGTCGCCCCCCTCGAGGAAGCGGCCCAGCGCCACGCCATGCCCCAGCAAAGTGGTCTCTTCGCCGATCACCGCACCCCAGGCGTCGGCGCTCAGGTCGACCACCGCGCCCCGCGCGCCTTGGCCGATGTAGACGCCACCGTAGCCCGCGCCGCCGTAGGGGGCGGCCACCGCCACCTCGACCCGACCATCCCCGTCGATGTCGCCGAGCTGCATGCCGAAGCCGGTGCCCCCGTTGGGCCAGAGCAGGCCGCCGCCCGCAGCCCGGTCGGCCCGCTGCTCGCCCTCAAAAGGGGTGCAGCCGCCCACGCCGTCGCAGTCGTTGTCGAGCCCGTCGCCGCAGGCCTCGACCGCGCCGGGAGAGACGCCGGGGTCGAGATCGGCGCAGTCCCCCGCCTGGACCACCCGCCCCGCCGGGGCGGCGCAGGCCTCAGCCGCGTCGGCTGCGTCACCCCAGCCGTCGCCGTCTTGGTCGGCGTAGTGGGTGAGCTTGCCCTCGGCGGCGTCATCTTCGTCGTCGATGAGGCCGTCACAGTCCTCGTCGACGCCCGCCCCGTCGCAGGCCTCGACCGCCCCGGGAGAGACGTCGGGGTCGTCATCGTCGCAGTCACCCTGGTCGACCGTGTAGCCATCACCGTCGAGATCGGTGGGATCGGCGCCGTCTGCGCCATCGCCGCCAGCGCAGCCCCCCTCGAGCGCCTCGCAGGTCTCATCGATCTTGGCGGAGGAGAAGAGGTAGCAGCCCGGGGCCGCCGCCACGAGGGCCAGGGCGAGCGCGCGGCGGGCGGGGAGGAGGCGGGGGCGCATGTCGCAGCTCCAGGGGGTGGGCCCAGCGGGGCGCCGCCCAGCGGCGGGCGCCCGGCGGGCTGGGGCAGGATAGCCCGCCGACGCGGTCCCCACCTGATCGGCCGCGGAGGACGCCATGATCGACGAGGGCGAGCCCAAAGACCCGGCGCTGCGCGCCGCCTGGGGCCAAGCGATCGCCGCCTGCGATCTCGCGCTGCAGCAGGCTGACCTCGAGGCCGCCGAGGCTTGGGTGCTGCGCGCCCTCGCCGCCGCCGACGCGCCAGGGGCCGAGGCCACCGCCCGTCACCGCTGGGCCGTGCTGCTTGAGCGCCGGGGCGCGCTTGAGCCGGCGCTCGCCGAGGCCGAGACCGCCCTGCACCTCGACGAGGTGGCCTTTGGGCCCGCGCACCTCGCCGTGGCCCGCGACCTGCACACGCTGGGCGTGATCTTCGCACGGGTCGGTCGCGCAGAAGACGGGGTGGCCGTGCTCGAGCGCAGCGTGAGCTTGTCGGCGCGGCTCGACGCGCCCGAAGAGCGGGCGATGAGCACGCTGATGTTGGGCTCGGCCTACCGGGCCGCAGGCCGCCCCGAAGACGCGCTGCGCGCCTTCGCCGAGGCCGCCGAGCAGGCCGAGCAGCTCGACGGCCCCCACAGCCTGCGGGTGGTGCGCGCGCTGGGCGGCTTGGCCGAGGCCGCCCGCGCGGTCGGGCAGCTGCCGCGGGCCCACCGGGCCTGGGTCGAGGTCACCCGGCGCCTGGCCGGCCTGCCGGTCGAGGCCCCGCTGGTGATCCGGGTCGAGCTCGGCCTGGCCTGGCTCGGCCTCGGCCTGCTCGCCGAAGAGGGCCGCCGCGAGCGCGAAGACGCCCGCGCGATGTTCAGCTTCGCCCTCGAGCTGTTCAGCCCCGCCGAGCACCCCGCCGCGGCGCTGGCCGCCGAGCGGGTCGAGGCGCTGGGCGGGCCCTTGGCGCCGCACCTGCTGCCCCGCGACCCCGCCGAGCCGCCGCTGGTCGTCTATTGGAACCCGGCGGCGCGCATGGGCGACCTCGCGCACCCGCGGGGCGGCCGCTGGACGGTGGAGGAGGCGCGGGCCGGCGGGCCGCTGCAGCCCGGCACGCGCCCGCCGTGGGAGGTGCTCGAGGGCCCGCTCTCGCCGGGCTGAGCCGCGGCGGCGCCGTGGAACACCGCCGGGGGCGCGCCGGACCCGCGCGGGGGCGTGATCCTCGTGCGTGGAGCGCGCCGGCTGCTCGGCGCCATCTTCCCGGCTGAGACACTTGTTGACAGGACAGCGGGGTGGGCCGTGCGCAGGTGGGCGAATGGGCGCGCGCGCCGCCTCGTCCACGAGCCGCCGCCGGTCGCCAAGGATGGCCTCCTGGACGGCACCTTCGAGGAACTTCCCTCGAGGGTGCAAGGTCAGGGCATCCGCGGACGTTCCGCGCCGCGTCGACAGAGAACCGCCGCCACACCGCGGCCTTCCGCCGCACCCGCGGCGGCCCGCCAGGAGATGCCATGAGCCAGACCCTCCGCCTCGTCACGCCCGCGCAGGCCGATCAGTGGTCCGAGACCGAGATCAAGGAGCTGGCCCGCAGCAACCCGCGCCTCGCGATGGACATGATCATCCGCAAGCACCGCGAGCGCCTCTTCTGGCACGCCTCGGGCATCGTCAAAGACAGCCAAGAGGCCTATGACCTCGTGCAAGAGGTCTTCATCCGGGCCATGCGCGAGACCCGCTTCTTTGACGAAGAGTTCCGCATGAAGGCGTGGCTCTACCGGGTGACCAGCAACCTCTGCTTCAACCACGTGCGCGACCGCCGCCGCCGTGGCGCCATCCTCGAGACCGTGCCCTTCGCCGACCGCGCGCACGCCGACCAGGTCGACGTGATCTTCGGCGGCGAGCGCCGGGCCGAGGTGCTCGCGGCCATCGAGCAGATGACCGAAGACCACAAAGAGATCTTGATGTTGCGCTACTACGACGACCTGTCCTACGCCGAGATCGCCGAGGTCCTCGACATCAAGCTCGGCACGGTCATGTCCCGCCTCTCCCGCGCGCGCGCGCGCCTGCTCGAGGTCATGGGCGGCGACCCTTCGCTGATGACCCCCGCCTGAGCCCCAGCCGCGCCGCCACGGCCCGCAGCCCACTCCTTGGAAGGGGGCTCGCGGGCCGTGTGTCGTCAGGCCGCCCCCTCCGCCGCGCGCCCACGCCCCCGCGGCGCGCCCGGGGCCGCCTGCGCCGCCCGCCCCTGCGCTACCCTGCGGCCCACGCGCCCTCCCCCTCCCGCCCCCGTGGACCGCATGGACTGCAAGACCGTGGCCGACCGCCTCGCGGCTTGGCTGGACGGCGAGCTGGCCCCCGCCGAGCGCCAGTGGCTCGAACAGCACATCGAGCGCTGCCCCGCCTGCGCCGAGCGGGCCGCCGCCCTCGCCGAGCAGCAAGAGGCCCTGGCCGCGCTGGCCCCCACGCCCGCCGCCCTGCAGCGGCCCGATCACTTCTGGGCGTCGATGGATCAGCGCCTCGACGCCGAGCTCTCCGCGATGGAGCTTCGGGCGACCCAGCAGGCCCGCCACCCGCCGGCCCCGCCCCTCTGGCGCCGCCAGCACGCGGTCGGCCTGCCCGCGATCTGCGCCTATGCCGCGGCGCTTTTGCTGCTCGTGGCCTTCGGCGCCCGCCAGAGCGCGGCCCTCTCGGCGGCCCAGGCCCAGGTCCAGCGCCTCGAGAGTGACCTGCAGCGCGCCGATCGGCTCATCGCGCAGCCACCGCCCGCCGAGCCCGCGCTCTACCGCACGGTCTCCTACACGCCGGAGCGGGGGCACTTCTGAGCCCGACCACCCGCCTGCCGCGCACGCCGCCCCCAACGGCGCCCAACCACGCGCCCGTTTCGGGGCGGGGCGCCCGCATGGCGACCCTCCTTCAGATCATCGCGCTGGTGATGGTCTTCGCGCCGCTCTCTCCCCGCGCATCTGCCGGTGAGCTGGGCGCCGCGGTCGAAGAGGCGGCGGCCCTGCTCGAGCGCCAATACCCCACCCTGCCCGACCCCGCGGTCTTAGAGTGGGGCGCGATCAACGGCATGATGGCCGAGCTCGACCGCCAGACCGGCGTGGCCATCCACGCCGCGCTGCGCCCGCCCGAGGCCCGCGAGCGCCAAGCTTGGTTCGCCGGCATGCGCCGGGGCATCGCGCTCGAGTTCGTGGTGGTGCCCGGCCAGGGCCTCGTGGTCACCGACGTGGTGCCCGGCGGCCCGGCCGAGGCGGCGGGCATCGCGCGGGGCGACCTCATCGTGGGCCTCGACGACCGCCCGCTCACCGGCCTGTCGATCGGCCAAGTCCATGAGCTCTTGGCCCGCACGACCGGCGACCGCGTCCGCCTCGACGTCGATCGCAGCGGCACGCTGCAGCGCGTGGCCGTGCCCCGGGGCACTTGGCACCAAGGCACCGTGCAGATCACCGAGCAAGACGGCGTTCCCGTCCTTCGGGTCGCCTATTTTGGCAAGGGTGTGGGCCGGGCGCTGGCCGCGGCGGTCGACAAGGTGCGCGACGAGAAGGCCGTGGTCATCGATCTGCGCAGCAACGAGGGCGGCCTGCTCGACGAGGCGGTGGCCTGCGCGGCGCTGTTCTTAGAGCCCGGCGCCCGCTTCGGCAGCAAGCAGCGCTGGGGGCAGCCCGCCGAGCAGGTCGTGGTGCCCAAAGCCGAGCCCTACACCGGCCGGGTCGTCGTTTTGGTGAACCGCGGCACCCGCGCGGCGGCCGAGGCCTTCGTGGCCGCCCTGCGCCAGAGCGCGCAGGCCCGCGTGCGGGTGGTCGGCACCGAGACCGGCGGCCAGGTCGCCATTCCGGCTTGGCGCGAGCTCAACGACGAGGTGGTGCTGCAGGTCGCCGACTACCTGCTGCGGGCGCCCGACGGCAGCAGCTGGGCGGGCACGGGCCTGCGCCCCGACCTGCTGAGCGGCCCGCTCGAGCTGCCCTTGGCCGGCCCCAAAGGCCAGCTCCCGCCGGATGTGCAGCTGCAGACGGCGCTGCGCCTGCTCATCGAGCCCCGCTAAACGTACGGGGTGGCAGGCGATGGGCGGGGGGCTCGCCGCCCCCCGCAACGCCCCTGGCTGGGTGGCTATCGACCCGACGCGGTCCGCACCCCCGGGGAGGATCGGATGCTCCACAGCGCCCTCGCCGGTGGCCTGCTCACCCTTGGCCTGCTCTTCGGTCACGCCGCGCTCTGGTCGGGCCTCGTCGCCGGCCTGTGCGCCGCGGGCGAGGCGCGGCCCCTCACCTGGGGGCTGGGCACCGGGCCGCGGCTCGGGGCCCTGCGCCTCGGCGGGCTTGAGGTCGAGCTGCGGGCCTTTCCGCTCGGGGCCTGGGTGCGGATCGGGCCGGCCGACGCGCCCGAGGCGCCGCCGCTGGCCGCGGGCGCGGTGGTGCAGGTGGCCTTGCTGGCCCTGGGGGCCATCCTCTGGAATATCGTTGGGGACGCTGCTCTCGTCGCCAGGGCGCTGGGCGAGGCCGCGGCTATGTCAGGGGCGGGCGCCCGTCTGGCGGGCCTCGCTGCGGCGCTGTGGGCGGCGCCGGGGCCGGTGGGCTTGGTTTTGTTGGGCGCCCAGGGGGGACATCAATTGGTGGGGGTTGTTTTTCAGGGGCTTGGGCGGGGGCGTCGCGGCGGGGCTCTTTTGACGGTGGTGTGGGCTTTTGTGCCGATGGTTGTTGCGGGGGTTTGGCTGTTTGGCTGATCGCCCGTGGTGCTGATTTTTGGTTTGTGTGGTCGATTTCAGACGCGTCTGCGGCTATGGGCCGCATGGTCTGACGACCTTGTTCGCGCTGACCCATCGGCTCTTTGTTGTCGATGCCGGGGGCCGCCGGCCCACAAGCGCTAACATTGACCCATCCAGGAACCCTTCGGTATTCGCTGATGTCGTCGCTTCCTCCTGGCTTCTGGGAAGCGGAACGCAGCCTTACTCTGAGCCCGCTGAAATGGCTGGAGGCGCAGGTAGCCCCGGATGGCAACGCGGAGGTCCTCAACGAAGCTCTGCCAAACTCGCCAGGTCCCCATCGCGAACAGGGAGGCCGTAGGGGGAAAAAGCCCGCCATTGGCCGGTCATTCGGTCGGCGAGGACGGCGGCGATCAACTTGGCGTAGATGTACGCGCGCGCCAAGTCTGGGTCGTCGGCGCGAAGGCCGGCGAGCCCAAGGAGCGACTTCCAGCGCTTGAAGGTCAGCTCGATCTGCCACCGGACCCGGTAAAGGTCGGCCATGGTCGCGTCGCTCGCCTCGGCCTCGGGCACGCTGGTCAGCAGGAAGGCGAAGCGACAGGCGGCGAGGGTGCGCGCCATCGGTACCTTCCCCTTTCTCCTTGCCACTTGCTCGATGCGC
>JAEUKK010000166.1 GCA_016792625.1 Deltaproteobacteria bacterium
GGGCGTCGGTCAGCGCGTCACTCTCGACGAGGGCGGCCCGCGGCCCCGCAGCCCCGGCGGGGGGCCCGGCCGCGGGCGGGTCGCCGGCGCAGGCGCCGAGCAGGGCGAGGCCGAGCGCGGCGACGGCGGAGCAGGCGTGGCGCAGGCGGGTGGGCAGGGGGGCCTCCGGGCCCCATCTATACCCCCCGGGGGTACCCGCGCCCAGCCCGGCCGGGGCAGAGCAGGGCGAGCCGGCGCTCACCACAGGGCCCGCTCTGACAGAATGGTGACCAGCACGATGAAGCCGCCCGATGCCCGCCCCGGATCGAGCACCGCCCCGCCGCCCAGCGAGAGCGAGGCGGCCACGCCCGGGCTGAGCTCTCTGCGGTAGCCGAGCGCGGCCTGGGCGGTGCCTGGCAGCAGCGGGGCGTCGCCGGGCTGGCGCCGGCCGAGCAGCTCGCCGCCCACCCGCAGGTCGACAAAACCGCCCGACCAGAGGCCATCGGCGCCGCGCTCGACGTGCTCGCCGACGAAGACCACGCCGCCGAGCTCGGTGACCACGCGCTGCCCGAAGACGACCTGCTGGTCGGCCAGCAGCAGGCCATAAGGCGACCAGCGCAGGTCGAGGCTCAGCTCGACGGGGCGGTCGAGGGCCAGCGCGAGGCCGCCTTGGAGGTCGAGGCGCGAGCCGCCCTGGACCGGATTCGGGTCCGTCAGCGGCCAGGGCAGCGGATCAGCGGTGTCGGCCAAGGGCAGCCGCAGGCTGAAGCGCGCGGCCAGCGTGGTGGTCGGCGCGGGCGCGCGCGGGGCCGGCGCGGGCAGGGCCGCGGCGGCCGGGCTGCGCAAGAGCAGGCCCAAGGCGAAGGCCCCCCAGCGCAGCCGGCGCGCCGCGCGGCCCGGCCTTGAAGTGGCCGGCCACGCGGCATAGGCTGCGGCGACGTCCCCGATCCCGCTCTGCACGAGGCTCCTCCCATGGCTCACGACCACGACCACCACGGCGCCGATCACGCTGGCGCTGACCATGGCGCGCACTCCGTCCGCCCCACGGCCAGCGGCCCCCTCGCATACCCCGGCGCGCTGGCTTGGTTGGCCGGCATCGTGACCGGCGTCGGCTTCATCGGCCTGCTCTACGGCAGCGCGGGCCACCACGACGCGGGCCACGCCCCCGCCGCCGAGGGCGCCGCCCCGGCCGCTGAGGGCGCCGCCGCCCCCGCCGCCCCGGCGCACTGAACCTTTGGCGCGCCCACGTTTTGGCGCGCTGAACCTCTGGCGCACCAAAGTTTTGCCGCGCTGAACCTTCGCGCGCTGCTCACCCACCGCCCCCGCCCGAGACGCGCCTGCGTCCCGGCGCGGGGGCGCGGCGTTTGGGGCTGCGGCGTTTGGGGCTGCGGCGCGCGCGGTCCGGGCGAAGGCGGGCCGCCCAGATCGCCACCGGGGCGCGTTGACCCTCGCTGGGCGCGGCGGTAACGTCCGAGCGCTGGCGCCCGTCGGGCCGCCTCCCCCTTCGCGATTGTGCGCCCCTCCCCGGAGCTGCCGTGACCACCTCCCCCCGCATCCTCTCCCTGCTGCTCGGGCTCGGGCTCGGGCTCGCCGGCTGCGCTGGTGACTCCACCCCCGACGACAAGCCCTTCTTCGAAGAGCAGGACGCGGACACTGACGCCGACGCCGACAGCGACGCCGACAGTGACGCCGATGGCGACGCTGACGCCGACAGCGACAGTGACGCCGACAGCGACGCCGACGCTGACGCCGATGTTTTTGAAGACGTGTCGGTCCGCCTCGTGCGCGACGACTACGAGCGCTACACCCGGGTCAGCCGGGTGTCCGAGGTCGAGGGCTTCGCCTACGTCGAAGACGACCAGCTCACCGGCCGCCTGAGCTACCAGGTCACGCTGGGCGGCGAGCTCTCCTGCGACTTCGACGTGTCGTTCAAGGGCGCGCCCTACACCGGTGACTGCGAGGGCTGCGACTTCGCCTTCACCATCGACAGCTCGACCCGCACCCGCGACGCCTCGCGCAGCGACTGCTACTTCGACAACATGCTGGCGCTCAGCGGCAGCTCGGGCTCGCGAGACATGGTCCTCGTCTTCCGCCCCGAGTACACCCGCAGCTACTACAGCTACTACGGCTACGAGACCTCGGGCCGCACCTACACGAACCTGCTGCAGGTCGGCTACCAGTACACCAGCAGCTACTACTACGGCGGCGGTTGGTTCCGCACCATCGCCTACGACGGCAGCCGCTACGGCAGCGTGGCCCTCGACGGCGACCGCCTCGACTGGACCTGGCGCCAGTCCTACGACACCTACCTCTCGGCGCCTTCGCTCTGGTCCTACTGCGGGGCCTACGACTGGTCGGCGAGCAGCCGCACCGGCTACCTCGGCGAGACCATCGAGAGCGAAGACATCCCCTGCGGCATCTATGGCGCCGACTCGTGGGAGTTTGAGGTCGAGGCCGGCGAAGAGTACGCGCTGAGCATCGACACGATCGCGGCCGACAGCGCGTCCTACTCCTATATGTACGTGGCCGACGAAGACAGCTGCCTCGAGGCGATGACCTACGGCAGCTACCGCTGCTCGCACGGCAGCTACGACTGCCCCTCGATGCGCATCACCGCGCCCTCGGGCACGGCCACGCTGACCGCGCACGTCATCTCTGACGACTGCCGCTGGACGGGCGCTGAGGCCTTCGAGTACGTCTTTGACGTGCAGAAGGTCGTCACCGAGTGAGCTGAGCCCGCCGGCCGACCGGCCCTCCTCCACAAACCACAAGCCGCGCCCTCCCCCGGGGCGCGGTTTTTGTGCGTCTGGGGGCGCTGGCGGCGGGGTCCCCGCGCGGGGTCGGGCGCCCCCTCCTCCTGCTGTGGCAAATCCCACAGGGCGGCGTGCGCCCCGGCCCGACCAGGGGGGCCTCCCGATGAAGATGACGCAGCAGAGGGCATCCCCGCGGCGGGGAGGGTTGGCACGCTCCTTGAACAAGGGGCCTCCCCGGGCGACGGCGGAGCCCGGCGCCACCCCTCCCCTCACCCACCAAGACCGGCCAGCGTCTGGCCGCGGAGAACCCGATGATCCACCAGCTTGAAGGCGACCTGCTCCTGTCCAAGGCCGAGGCCATCGCCCACGGGGTCGCCCCCGCCGACCACTTCGCCCAGGGCCTCGCGCTCGCGCTGCGCGACCGCTACCCGGCCATGGTCAAAGACTTTCGCCACTGGTGCCACCAAGAGCACCCCAAGGCCGGCGAGGCGTGGACCTGGTCCAGCCACGGCGTGCGCGTGGTGAACCTGCTGACCCAAGACGCCGAGGGCCACGGCGGCCACCCCGGCAAGGCCTCGCTGGCCAACGTGAACCACGCGCTGAAGGCCCTGCGCAAGACCATCGAGAGAGAGGGCCTCAAGTCGGTCGCCCTGCCCCGCTTGGCCACCGGCGTCGGCGGGCTGGACTGGGCCGAGGTCGAGCCGCTGCTCACCCAGCACCTCGGCGATCTTGACGCTGAGGTCTATGTCTACGCGACCTTCCGGCCCGGCGTGGCGGCGGTCGAGCCCACCGCCTGAGCCGGCAGCGGGGGCGGGCGCGGCGAGAGGATAGGGGGCCGCCTGGAGGCCACATGACCGACGCGCTGGTGCCCGCCCGACCGCTCCCGCCGCAGCCCACGGGGCCCGAGGGCGGCGCCTTCCTCCGCCCCGCCCTGCCCACCGAGCGGTGGGAGCTCGCCCGCCGCGAGCTCGACGCCGCGCTCGGCCAGCAGCTGGTCGTCGCCTTCCTCGGCTCGGCCAGCGCGGGCAAAGACGCCGCAATCCGCGCCATTTTCGGCGTCGACTTCGGCCAGGTCGACCCCATCCCCGGCTCGACCTCGACCCTGCGGGCGGTGCCGCTTGACGCCGACGGTCGCGTGATCTTGGTGAACGCCCCCGGTTTTGGCGACCTGCGCGCCGAGGTCGACGCGGCGACCCGCTCGCTGCTCGGCCAGATCGACCTGGCCGTCTACCTCGTCAATTGCGACGGCGGCGCCACCGCCGACGAGCGCGCCCAGATCGAGGCCATCCGCGCCGGCGGCTGCCCCGTGCTGGTCTGCCTCAACAAGATCGACCTCATCCGGCCGGCCCAGCGCGAGGTCTTCGTGCACAAGACGCTGGCCCAGCTCGGGGTCGCGCCGGCCGAGGCCGTGGTCACGGCCTTTGACCCCCTGCCCGCGCTCAGCGAAGAGCCGATCGGCGTCGCCGAGGTCAGCGACCGCATCATGCGCACCCTTGATGAGCAGGGCAAAGGCTTGCTCTTCGCCAAGCAGCTGCGCAACAAAGCCGCGGCCTGCGAGGTCGTGATCCGCTCGGCGGCGCGCAAGGCGGCGCTGGCCGGCGCGATCCCGGTGCCGGGCGCCGACATCACCGTGGTGACCGCCATTCAGACGCGGATGATCACCGATCTGGCCGCGGTCTACGGCCAGAAGATCACCAAAGACGTCGCCCTGTTCATCGCCGGCGAGGCCCTGGCCGGCGCGGGCCGCGGTTTTGCGCGCTGGGCGGTGACCGCGCTCAAGGCCGGCGGCTGGATCCCCGGCGGTCAGATCGGCGAGCTGGCCGCCACCGCGCTCGGCGCCTCGGTCGCCGCCGCCTCAACCTTCGGCGTGGGCCGGGCCGCGGTGCGCTACCTCGAGGCCGCCGCCGCGGGGCAGACGCCGACCGCTGGTGAGCTGCGCGAGGTCTTCGACAAGGCCGCCCGCGCCTTCCGCCGCGATGATCCGGCGCTCCGCGCGGCCCAGGCCTCCCTCCCCGACCCCGACGACGACGGCCAGCCATGAGCGAGGCCCAGCCGCAGGGCGCCCTCCTCAGCACGGCCGAGCGGGCCGCCCTGGCCTCGCACCTCACCGCCGCCGAGGTCCTCCGCCGGGCCCACCGCCGCGAGCTCTTGCCCCTCGCCGAGCAGCTCGGGGTCGCGCATTCGAGGCTGGGCCGCGACGCGCTGGCCGCGGCGGTCTACAAGGCCCTGCGCGCGGTCGGCTCCCACGATCTCAGCAACTTGGTGCGCCGCGGCGGCCAACCCCCACCGTGGGAGGCCGTGCTCTCCGACCTCTCCCGCGCCCTGCACCTGCCCGCCGGCCTGAGCCCGGGTGAGCTCGAGCGCCGCCTCGCCGCCCTGGCCCCTCCCGGTCGGCCCAAGCGCAAGACGGGGGGCGTGCACTGGCTGCTCATCGTGCTGCTGACCGCGCCCCTGCGGGTGGTCTTCGGGCCCTTGGGCGGGCTGCTCGTCGGGCTCTGGCTGGGGCGCCGACGCGAAGATCTGCTGCTGCCCGCCATCGCCGAGCTCTACGACCTGCGCAAGCGGGTCGAGGGGCGGGTGATCATCGCCTTGATGGGGCCGCCTTCGGTGGGCAAAGACGCCGCGATGAAGGCCATCTTCGGCGTCGACACCGGCAACATCGACCCCGTCGCGGGCTCGACCCGAGAGGTCACCCTCTTCGAGCTGCCCGCCCACCCCGGCGTCTGCTTGGTCAACACCCCGGGCCTGGGCGACGTCGACCAGCGCCTGACCGAAGAGACCCGGAGTGTGCTGCAGCAGGTCGATCTCACGCTCTATATGGTCAACGCCCAGGGCGGCGTGCGCCAGCGTGAGCGGGATGAATTTGGCCGCGTGCGCGCCCAGGGCCGCCCCTGCCTCGTGGTGCTCAACAAGATCGACACCCTGCGCCCGGCCGACCGCGGCCGCATGCTCGACGACGTGCGCGAGAAGCTGCAGCTGGGCGCCGCAGACGGCAAGCTCGGCTTGGTGGGCTGCGCGTTCGACCCCCTGCCCGCGCTGGCCGAGGCGCCGATCGGCGTCGAGGCGGTCCGAGACTGGCTGCGGGCCCGCCTCACCGAGAAGAACAAGCCGACCGACTGGCTCGCCGGCCCGGTCACCGCCGCGGAGCTGCCCCAATGAGCCCCTCCACCGCCGCGCCCCGGGGCCGCGCCCCCCTCCGCTGGGCCCTCCGCTGGGCCCAGCTGGCCGCCTTTTGCCTCGTGGCCGCGCCCGCCCACGCCGAGCTGCCGGCGGGTCGCGTCGTTTATCCCCTACCTGACGCCATTGTCGCGCAGGCCCGCGGTGTGAGCTGGCGCGAGGGCTGCCCGGTGCCGCTTGAGCAGCTCGCGCTCATCGAGCTGCGCCACGTCGACATGCAAGGCGCTGAGAAGACCGGCCAGCTCATCATTCACAAAGACGAGGCCGCCGCCGTGCTCTCGGTCTTTGAAGAGCTCTACGCCGCCCGCTTCCCGATCAAGCAGGTGCGCCTGATTGACCACTACGGCGGCGATGACGACAAGTCGATGGCCGATGACAACACGAGCGGCTTCAACTGCCGGGGCGTGGGCGGCAGCGCCAAGTGGTCGCAGCACGCCTACGGCCTGGCCATCGACCTGAACACCGTCGAGAACCCCTACGTGCGCACGCGGCCCGACGGCAGCCTCAAGGTGGCCCCGCCCGCCGGCGCCGCCTACCTCGACCGCGCCGACCAACGCCCGGGCATGGCCGTCGAGGGCAGCGTGGTGGTCGCTGCTTTCGAAAAGATCGGCTGGAAGTGGGGCGGCCGCTGGCGCAGCAGCAAAGATTACCAGCACTTCTCCAAGACCGGCGGCTGAGGCCAGCTCCCGCTGAGGCCAGCTCCCGCTGAGCCCAGCTGGCGGTTGGGCGGCCGGGGCGGTTGGGCGCCTGCGGCCCCCCTGCGGGCGCGCCCGCGGCCCCGGTCGGCGCTCCGCCCAGGCCAAGGCCCGGGCGGGATCGCCGCCCGCGCGGGCTTGGTCGCTGCGCGACCGGCGCGTGCGCGCCGCCCTCCGGTCGGCCGGGCGCGGGCGGCGCTGCGGGCTCAGCCCTCGCGCACAAAGACCAGGGTGAGGTTGTTCGCCGGCATGGGCGCGCGCTCGACGAGGCGCAGGCCCTGGTGCGCGGCCTGCGCGGTGATCTGCTCGACCGCGCGCAGGCCCCACGACGGGTCACGGCGGCGCAGGTCGGCGTCGAAGTCGACGTTGCTCGGCGCCGGCGCGAGGCCCTGCTCCCAAAAGGGCCCGTAGAGGAAGAGGTGGCCGCCCGGGCGCAGGTGGCGGCCCGCGCCGGCGAGCAGGCCAAGCGTGGCCTCCCAGGGCGAGATGTGGGTCATGTTGACGCAGAGCACGGCGTCCAGCGCGGCTTCGCCCCAGTCGGGGTCGCGGGCGTCCAACGCCCGCGGCGGGCGCAGCCCCGGCGCGCCGGCCCAGGCGGCCCAGGCCGCGGCGCTGGCCCGGGCCCCCTCGGTCGGGTCGGTGGGCTGGAGCGCCCAGCCGGGCAGGTGGCGGGCGAGGAAGGTGGCGTGCTCCCCCGTGCCGCAGGCCAGCTCGAGCAGGCGGCCCCGCGGGCCCAGGTGGCGGGCCAGCACGGCGAGCAGCGGGCCGCGGTTGCGCTGGGCGGCCGGCGCAGAGCGGGCGGCCGGCGCGGGTCGCGCGGGGCGGAGCGCGGCGAGGGCCTCGTCCACCACACCGAGCACGCCGTCAATCTCGTCAAGCGCGTTGGGCCAGTGCGGCGAGAAGCGCAGGCGGCCGTCGGGCAGCGCGCAGGCGAGGCCGCGGGCGCCCAGCGCGGCCTGCAGGGCCACCGGATCGACGCCCGGCGGCGGATCCACCGACAAGATCCCCGCGCGCTGGGCGGCGAGCGGAGAGCGCAGGCTGACGAAGCCCCGCTCCTGCAGCGCCGGCTCGAGGCGGTCGAGGTAGGCGCCGATGTGGGCGGCGATCGCCGGGACACCCAGCTCGAGCAGGGGCGCCATGCCCGCCTGCAACGCGGCGAAACCCAAAACTGGCGGGGCGCCGCCCTCCATCCAGGCGGCCTCGGCCCGGATCGGGCGGTCGTAGCGCAGGTGCCCGGCGCCCTCGAGCAAAAAGCGCACGGGATCTTCGTGGCTGAGCCAGCCCGCCGTGCGCGGGGCCAGCGCCTGCAGCGCCCGGGCCGAGAGGCCGCAGAAGCCAGCGCCCTCCATGCCCATCAACCACTTGTGCGCGCCGGTGACCACCATGTCGAGGTCGAGGGCGGCCGCGTCGACCGGGAGCGCGCCCACGGCCTGAATGGCGTCCACGGCGATGAGCGCGCCATGCGCGTGGGCCAGGGCGGCCACCTCGGCGAGGGGCATGGCCAGGCCGGTGGAGAACTGCACCGCGCTGACCGCGATCAGGCGCACCCCGCCCCGGCGCAGCGCACCTTCGACCGCGGCGAGCCCGATGCCCGCGCCGCCCCAAAAGTCGCCGGCGGGCAGGAATTCGAGCGCGAGGCCCTCGGCGCGCGCGGCCTGCTGCCAGGGCGTGATGTTGGCGGGGAACTCCCCCGAGAAGAGCAGCACCCGATCCCCGCGCCGCCAGCGCAGGTTGACCGCCAGATCGATGATCGCGCGGGTCGCGCCGCCGGTCAGCGCGATCTGGGCGGGGGGCAGCCCGATCAAACGCCCGGCGTCGGCGCGTAGGGCCTCGCGCAAGGGCATCGAGGCGCCCAGCCCGCCGATCCCGCGGGTGGCGTAGGCCTCGACCATCGCGGCGACCGCCGCCGCGACCCGGGCGCTGGGCGGGCTCACGCCGGCGTGGTTGAGGTAAAATGGCGTCTGCAACGATGGAAACAGCGCGCGGCTGCCCATCACAGCGGGCGGGAGCGCGGCGGCGGGCGGGGTCGACGGGGCAGGGGTCATCGGTCCTCCGCCGGCCCCTTCACCTGACCGGGCCCGGCCGGGGACCGGGGCAGTACACAATTTCGCCCGCCTTCGTTACGCTCGGCCGGACTGGACGACCGGGCCCCGCGCGAAGCGGCGCGGTCGCTGGCCGGCCCCCAAAAGCCCGCCAGCCCACAGGTCTCGCCTTCCGTTGAGGGCGACCACCTGCACGTCAACTTCGCTCCGCCTCCGCGGCTGCGCGCCCTACGGCCACAGCTCTCCAGCTCTCCAGCACTCCCCACCGGCGCCGCAGCCCGACGCCTCTCCCCTGCCCGAGCTCGGGCAAAGGACACCCGATGAAGCGCATCAGCTTGGTCACGCTCAGCGTGCTCGGCCTCTCGATCCTCGCCTGCGGTGGCGGTGACGAGGCCGCCCCGACCCCGGCTCCGGCCCCCGCCCCGGCCGAGCCGGCGCCCGCCCCGGCCCCCGCCGAGCCCGCCCCCGAGCCCGCCCCGGCCGAGGGCGACCTGCTCACCGTCCCCCTCTCCGACAACTGGGCCGCGCTCGGCCTGCCGATCAACGACGGCCAGATCCTGCTGTCCGACAGCAAGGCCCTGCTGATCGCCTACGAAGAGGGCGCCATCAGCACCTACACCGCGTCGTACCAGCCCGCGGTCGAGAAGGCCGGCTACAAGAAGGCCGACGACTACTCCAGCCCCGAGTTCACCGCGATCCTCTTCACCAAGGACACGCAGCAGCTCGGCTTCGCGGTCGGCCAGGAAGATGGCTTCACCTTCGTCTACTTCGAGGACTTGGATGGCGTCCCCGAAGAGGAGCGCGTCGTCTCCAAGAAGGGCGGCAAGGCCAACCTCGGCCGCGCCAAGGGCAAGGCCAAGGCCAAGGCCAAGAAGCGGAACGGCGGCGGCGGCCCGAGCCACAACGCCCCCAGCCACAACGGCGGCGGCGGTGATGGCGACGGCGGCAAGGCCGGCAAGGGCAAGGGCAAGGGCAAGGGCAAGGGCAAGAACGACTGAGTCGTTCCGGCCCGAGACCCACGGGTCTCCTGTCCACCCCACAGGGTCCGGTTCGCCGGGCCCTGTGGCCGTTTTGGGGCGGCTGCGCGCCGGGGGCCTCGCGGGTGGCCGGCGCCGATCCGTCCTCTGGCGGGCGCACCCGCCGGAGCCCCCATGCCCACGTCCTCCCTCGCCCTGACCGCCGCCGCCCTCGCCCTGCCCCTGCTCGGGGCCGCCCTGAGCGCCGCGGCCATCGACCATGAGGCGGTGACCCAGCTGCGCGCCGAGGCCGCGCCTGTCCGCGAAGTGGCCGGCGAGGACGGTGCCTTCGTGGCCGCGCCCCCTGTGCCGGGCGCCGCGGCCGAAGCCGACCGGGTGCTCGCCGCGGCGCGCCTCGCCGAGCACACCGCGCCGTCGATCTTCGGCCTGCTCGGCCTCGCCGTCGCCGGGCTCTGCGTGGGGGCCGCCCAAGGGCCGCGCTGATTCGCCCGGCTCCCCCGCCGCGGCCCGCGATAGGCCCGCGGCGGAGGCCCGCCCATGACCGCCCCAAGCCTGCCCGCCATCCGCCAAATCCTCGAAGACAGCCTGCAGTACGCCAATGAGGGCGATCTGCTCGAGCTGCGCTACCACCACAAGGCGCTGCGCACCCTGACCGCCCGCGACGGGCGCCTCGAGCGCAGCCTCAGCCGCACCCGCAGCGGCGTCGGCGTGCGCGTGCTCGCCGGGGGCACCTGGGGTTTTGCCTGCACCAGCGAGGCCAGCCCCGCCGCGGTGGCCCGGGCGATCACCGCGGCGCGGGCCCACGCGCTGGGCAGCGCGGCGCTGAGGCGCGACCGCCGCGCGCCGCCGCCCCCCACCCGCTTGGCGGTCGGCGACTTCGCGGTCGACGACGTCGACGAGCAGCACAGCCTCGACGAGCGCATCGCGCTGGTGCTCCGGCTCGCCGCCCACGCCCGCGGCGCCCACGCCAAGATCTGCAGCGCCTCGACCACGTTCACCGAGCTGCGCAGCGAGAAGGCCATCGTGACCAGCGACGGCGCCGCCTGCACCGTGCGCCTCGTGCGGCCCGAGCTGTCGATCTCGGCGGTGGCCGAAGATCACGGCCAGCGCATGGCCCAAGCCGAGAGCCTCGGCGCGACGGGCGGTTGGTCCTGCCTTTTTGTGCGCGACCCTGCCCAGCTCGCCGAGAAGGCGGCCCGGCGCGCGGTCGAGCTGCTCGACGCGCCGGTGCCGGCCGGCGGCCGCGCCCAGGTCATCCTCAGCCCCGATCTGGTCGGCCTGCTCGTGCACGAGGCGATCGGCCACACCGTCGAGGCCGACTTCGTGCAGTCGGGCACCGTGGCGACGGGCAAGCTCGGCGAGCGGGTGGCCAGCCCGCTGGTGACCCTGCGCGACAGCGGCGCGAGCGTGCACGCGGCCGGGGCCGGCGGCACCGAGCCGGTCGACGACGAGGGCGTGCCCAGCACCACGGCGACCATCATCGAAGACGGCGTGCTGACGGGCTACCTCCACAACCGCGAGTCGGCGGCCCGCTTCGGGGTGGCCCCGACCGGCAACGCGCGGGCCTGGGAGTTCTCCGACGCCCCGCTCATCCGCATGCGCAACACCTACATCGAGCCCGGCGAGAGTGAGCTGGGCGCGATGATCGAGGGCACGCCCGAGGGCTGGCTGCTCGAGGGGGCCCGCAACGGCCAAGCCGACTCCACCGGCGAGTTCACCTTCGGGGTGGCCCAGGCGCGGCAGATCCAGGGCGGCAAGCTCGGCCCGCCCATGCGCGGCGTCACGGTCACCGGCCTCGCCTTTGACGTGCTGCAGACCGTTGACGCCGTCTCCCGCGAGTTCGCCTGGGACTTGGGCTCCGGCCACTGCGGCAAAGGTCAGCCGGCCAAGGTCGACGCCGGGGGCCCCTACCTGCGCTGCACGCTGACCCTGGCCGGCGCCCAGGCCTGAGCGCCGACCTCGCTCCGGTCCCGCCTCCCCTCCCCTGCTTGCGCCTGGTGCCCTGATGCCCACCTCCCCCGAGACCACCGCACTGCTCGCGCGCTGCGCCGAGGCCCTCGACGCGGCCCGCGCCGCCGGCGCCGACGACGTCGAGGTCATCGCCGACGCCAGCCGCAGCCTGACCGTCGGCCTACAAAACAACGATCTGGAGAGCCTTCGCAGCGAGGAGGACCTCGTGTTCGGCCTGCGCGTGCGGGTGGGCGCGCGCAGCGGTTTTGCCACCACCAACCAGCCCGCCGAGCTGCGGGCGCTGGCCGCCGAGGCGGTGGCCCTGGCCCGCCAGAGCCCACCCGAAGAGGGGCTGCGGCTGCCCACCTTCGCCGACGCGCTGATTGACGACGACGGCGTTGATCCGGTGATCGAGGCCCTGCTCGGCCCCGCAGGCGGCGGCCCGCTCGCCGCCCAGGCGGTCGCCTGGCTGCAGGCCGCGCGCGGCCTCGATCCCCGGGTGGTGGTGGACTCGGGTGAGCTGAGCTTGAGCAGCACCCACCGGGTCATGCTGAGCAGTGGGGGCGGGCTCCGCTCCTGGCGCGGGGCCGAGGCCGGGGGCTCGCTCATCGGCATGGCGGTGGATGGCGCCGAGATCGGCAGCTTCACCTGGGACGCCGACCGGGTGCGGGCGGCCTCGGCCCTTGAGGGGGCGCTCGACGGGGTGGCCCGCCGCTTCGTGGGCAAGTGCACGGCGGCGCTGGGGGCGGGTCGGGGCGAGAGCTTCCGCGGCACCATCCTCATCCCCGCCGACTGCGTCAGCGACCTGCTCCTCGACCCCCTGCTCGAGCTGCTCTCGGCCGACCGGGTGCGTCAGGGCAAGAGCACGCTCGGCCAGCGACTCGGCGCCCAGATCGCCGTGCCAGACTTCACCCTGACCGAAGAGGGCCCCGGCTTCAGCAACTTTGCGCTGGCCCCCTTCGACCGCGACGGCGCCCACCGCGCCCGCCTGCCCCTCGTCGAAGGTGGCGTGCTGCGGCACATCCTCTACGATGACACCGAGGCTTGGCGCTCGGGCCGCCCTGGCCAGCGCAGCACCGGGCATGGCCAAGGCGCGGCCTCCTCCACCCCCGCGGTCGGCGCGGCCTGCCTCTCGCTCGCCGCCGGTGACCAGCCCTGGTCCACCCTATGCGCCGCCCAGCGGGCGGTGCTCGTGCCCCGCTTCGCCGGCACCGTCGACCCGACCAGCGGCGACTTCTCGGGCGTGGTCAAGGGCGGCGCCCTGCTCATCGACGGCGAGGCCCACCCCATCGCCGAGGTCAGCGTGGCGGGCAACCTCTACGCCGCGCTGCAGGCCATCTCGGGCATCTCGGCCGAGCGTTGCCTGCTCATGGGCACCAGCCTGCTGCCCGGCCTGCGCGTCGAGGACGTCTCGATCACCGCCGGCTGAGCGCGCCGGTACGGGGGCCGGCCCTGGGGTTAGGCGCGGCCACCGCCTGTGGCCCATCGCCCCGGGCCGCCGCCCCGCGCGGCAAGGAGCCCCCATGTCCATCTTCGATACCGTCAACGAGCAGCTCAAAGAGGCGATGAAGGCGCGGGATGCCGACCGCACCCGCGGCCTGCGCGGCATCCGCGCCGCCTTCATCGTCGAGATGAAGGCCGACAATTCCAACACCCTCTCGGATGAGCGCTGCATCAAGGCCCTGCGCAGCCTGGCCAAGCAGCGCAAAGACAGCATCGAGGCCTACACCGCCGCGGCGCGCCCCGACCTCGCCTTGGCCGAGCAGCAAGAGCTCGACGTGATCGAGGGCCTGCTGCCCAAGCTCGCCGACGAGGCCACGACCACCGCCTGGGTGCAAGAGGCCATCGCCGCCGCCGGCGCGACCACCCCCAAAGAGCTGGGTAAGGTCCTCGGCCTGATCATGAAGGCCCACAAAGACGAGCTCGACGGCACCTTGGCCAAGGCCATCGCCACCAAGCTGCTCGGCGGCTGAGCGGTGGCCGACCGGGCCCCCGCGCGCGTCGAGCCCCGCCTCGCCGCGGTCATCCCCGCGCACGGGGCGGCGCGCACGCTCGGGCCCTGCCTCGACGCGCTCGCGCAGAGCAGCGTGCTGCCCGATGTGATCATCGTGGTCGACGACGCCAGCCGCGACACGACGGCCGAGGTCGCGGCCGCGCACGGCGTCCGCCTGCTGCGGCGGCCGGTCCAAGGCGGCCCCTCGGCGGCGCGCAACACGGGCTGGCGGGCCTGCGATCACGAGCTGGTCGTCTTCCTCGACGCCGACACCCGCATCGAGCCCGGCGCCCTGGCCCTGCTGCTCGCCGCCCTCGAGGCCGAGCCCGCCCTGCGCGGGGCCAACGGCCAGCTCGCGCCCAGCCGCGGCGGCCCCGACCCCGTCTCGGCCTTCGTGAACACCGCGCTGCGCTACCAGCTGCGCCAGCACGGCCCGCGGGTGGCCAGCGCGTTTACCAGCCTCTGCCTGATGCGGCGCGAGACCCTGCTCCAGCTCGGCGGCTTCGACGAGCGGGCGGTCAGCCGCTACGCCGACGACGTGGCCACCCGCTTTGTCCTGCCGCCGCAGAGCCTCGCCCAGGTCGAGCAGGCGCGCGTGGCCCACGACAAGGTGGTGCCCTTGGCCGGGCTGCTGCGGCACCGGGCGAACGTGGGCTTTCACTTCGTGGGCTCGGTGGCGGCGAACCGGCGGGCGCTGCGCGGCCAACCGCAGAGCGCGCTGCTCGATCTGCGTTACCCGCTCAACACGGCGCTGGCCGCCGCGACCTGGGCCCTGCTGCCCGGCGCGCTGCTCGGGTTCCCGGGCTGCCGGCTTGGCCTTGGCCTCGGCTCCTGCGCCTTCATCGCCAACAACGCCGGCTTCTTGCGCTTCGTGGCGAAAGAGGACGGCCTCGCCGCCGCCGCCCTCGCCCTGCCGCTCACCGCGGCAGAGAGCCACGCCTACCTCTTGGGCGTGGCGCGAGGGGCGGTCGCCACGCTCCGCGCCGCAGGAGGCAGCCATGGACCGGCCGACGCCCCACGAGCCTCCGCTCGCTGAGTACGCCCTCCGCTACGCCAAAGAGGGCATTGAGTCGCGGGTGCTCACGCGCAAGCCGCTGTTCTTGACCGTCTTTGTGACCGCGCGCTGCGGCCTGTCCTGCGGCCACTGCTTCTACCGCGATGAGCTGCTCGCCGGGAACGTCAAAGACGAGCTCACCCTCGACGAGTACGACCGGATGACCCGGCGCCTGCCGCGCTTCCCCAAGCTCATCATCACCGGCGGCGAGCCCTTCCTTCGCACCGATCTGGTGGAGATCGCCGAGAAGTTCTACGAGAACCAGAGCCAGGCGCGGCAGATCACCATCCCCACGGCCGGCGCGCACACCGACCGCATCGTCGATCTGGCCGAGCGCCTGCTCGGCCCGCGCCCCGACCTCATCCTCGAGCTGCAGCTGAGCATCGACGGGGTGGGCGACAAACACGACCAGATCCGTGGAAAGGGCAGCTTCGAAAAGCTGATGCGCACGCACGACGCGCTGCGCCCCCTGCAGGACCGCAACCACGGCCTGCGCATCCGCTTCAACTACACCTTCTCGCGCCAGACCCAGGACCACTTCGAAGAGACTTGGCGCTTCGTGCGCGATGAGCTGAAGAACCCGCACTTCGACATGGTGCTGGTGCGGCGCAAGACCATCGACGAGGCCTACTGGGGCGAGGTCGACGTCGAGAAGTACCGCAAGGCCAGCGCCCTGCTCCAACAAATGGAGCTCGAGAAGGCCGGCGAGGACCGGTTTCGGCGCGCGCTGGCCCAGCGGGTGCGGGTGGAGCGCGAGATCATCGCCGAGCACAGCCAAGGCCGCCGCAAGATGACCGGCTGCATGGCCGGCACGCTCACCGCGATCATCGGCGAGACCGGTGAATTGCGGCCCTGCGAGGTGCTCGACGAGAGCTTCGGCAACCTGCGCGCGGTGGACTTTGACTTCGACGCGCTCTGGCGCTCGGGTGAGGCCGAGCGCTTCCGCCGCTGGGTGAAAGAGACCGGCTGCTTCTGCACCTTCGAGACCTGCGTGCGCACCACGATGAGCTTCCAGCCCCGCTGGTATGGCAGCATGGCGGCCGGCTTCGCGAAAGACCTTCTCCGCGGCGGCTGAGCGCCAGCGCCCGCACCGACGCGGCCAGGGCCGTGCAGCACGCCTCCCAACGATCTCGTTGGCGGAGATAGACAACTTCGTCGGCGGAGCGCACGACCAGACAATTTCGTTGGAGGGGCGGAGGTCCGCCACCCGCCATCCGCCGCTCCGCTCCGGAGAGCGGCGACCAATCGCAGGTTGGGCCGGCAGCTTCCGCTCCCCACAGGACTGTTGGGCGTCGCGCCCGCGTACAGACAGCGGCGTCTTTACTCCAGCAGCGCCTCTTGGATCTGCAGGGTCAGGTCGGACAGGGCCGCCTGGGCGCCCTCGGGGATGTGCTCGAACTCGACCGCCGCGCTGGGCAGCTCGTCGGCCCCGGGCTCGACGAAGACCACGCGGCCGGTGCAGCGCCAGGTCTCGGTGCGCCCGCGCACACCGAGCTCGATCAGCAGCAGGTCGTCAATCTCGACCGGGCCCGGGGCGTCGAACTTGAGGCCGGTGACCGAGAAGTTCATGAACTCGCCGGGCCGCAGCCAATCCCCGCGCCCGGCGGGGCCGGCGTCGCCCCGCGCCCAGGTGGCCGCCTCGAAGTCGTGCGAGCCCGGGCCAAGGTTGCGGTAGCGAATGGGGATGCCCGCGTGCAAGCGCGGGAAGGAGCGCCGCTCTCGGTTGCGCACACCGTCCTGGCTGACGATGACGCAGTTGCCGCGGGCCTCGACCACCCGGCCGATCACCCGGGCCGCCGCGCCGTCGGCGAAGCTGACGATGGCCCGCGCGCCGGGGTTGAGCTGGCCGGCGTCCTGGTCGAGATCGATGGTGTAGCGGCTGCCCTCGACCTCACGGACCCGCCCCTGGGCGACGAAGGGCATGGGGCCGGCGGTGCAGACGACCTCGACGGGCACAGAGCTGGGCATGGGGACTCCATCGGGACCAGGGGGAGGGCGCGGGGCCTGCAGGGTCCGGCCGCGCGCCGGAGCGTCGGAGAACACGACGCGCCCGCTATCGGCCCGCCAGGGCCGACCTGAAGGCCAGCCTGCCCGGCCAGCGCCGGCCGACCCAGCCCAGCCGACGGGATAGCAGCGCCGGGGGAGGTCGGCCGCATGAGCACAGGCGCGGACAACGCGGGGCGGCGTGGGCTGCCCCCAGCAGGCAGCGCGGCGGGGTCGGGCGGCCCCTTTGGCGGCCCCGGCGCACCCCGGGCCGCGGCGCCCAGCGCGCTCGATGAGCGCCTCGCTCGGCTGCCGGCGGGTGATCCCACCGTGGTCGCCACCAACGCGCTGCTGCGCGCCCTGCCGCCGGCCGAGCCGGTGCGGCCCCAGGCCAGCCTCGCCGCGGTCTTTCATGAGCTGGTGCCCCACGCCCACCCGAGCGTGCTCGAGGCCGCCTGCCTGCGGGCCGGGGCCGACGACAGCCAGAAGGCGCTGTGGGTGCTGACCGGCCTCGACGCGGGCGACGGCGTGCTCAGCGTCTTCTCCTCGCTGCGCTCTGGCCTCGCCCTCTACATGAACCGCAAGCGGGGCGGCGCGCCGCCGCCCGGCTGGACGACCCACCAGCGCGCCGACGCCGTGCTCAAGGTGCTGGCCGTCGCCCACCTGCTCGACCGGCTGCACCCCGGCGAGGCCGATCCGGTGCGCAGCCTCGCCGCCTTGCCCAGCGGGCGCGCATTGCTGTCCTATGTGGCGGCGGCCGAGATCGGGCTGCCCTTCCTCGACGAGAGCCTCGCCGCCCGCGGCCCCCAGGGCAAAGCGGTGCTGGCCGGTCACCTGCTGCCCACCGAGCTCGCGGCCCAGCGCGAGAAGCTCGCCGCGCTCATCGGGCAGCCGGCCGCAGACCGCGCGGTCACCCACCTCGACCGGCTGGTGCCGCTCATCGACAACCTCGTCGTCGCCTGCGCCGAGCGCCTCGACCCGCTGGCCCGCACCGCCGAAGAGAAGCTGCCCGGCGCGGGCATGATCGGCGACACCGCCGGCGACATTGTCGCGATGGCCGCTGATGTGCTCCCGGTCTACCGCTTCTTGGGCCTGCGCTGGGTGGCCGAGGCCGCCATCTTCAGCGCGGCCCGCGAGGCCCGCGCTTGGCGCGGTGATCCGACCGCCGAGGCGTGGTTCAACCGCTACCTGGGCCCGGCCCCGACCGGCGCGGCCCCCACGGGCGCGCTCCCGCCCCCGCCGCCCGGCATCGGCGCGCCGGGGGCCGCGGCGGCCAGCTTCCCCGCCCCCGGTGGCGGCGGGCCTCCGCCTCTGCCCGGCGCGCGCGCCGGCGCCTTTCCGACCCCGCCCGGCGCCCAGGCGGGCCCGACCGCCGCGGCGCCCGCCCCCGATCCCTGGGCCACCCCCGCTGGCCCCGCCGCGCCCGCGGCCAGCCCGGCTTGGCCCGGCGCGCCGGCCAGCGCCGCGCCGCCCGCGGGCCCGCCCCCCCTGCCCGCCGAGGCCGCGGGCCCGGCGTCCTGGGCCGCCCCCGTCGCGGCCGCGGGGGGCGCCGCCGCGGTCGGCGCCCTCGCCGCCGACGCGCTCGAGCCCCCGCCGAGCGCCGAGCCCCTCCTGCGGGCCCCCCTCGACCGGGCGCCCCGCGCCGCGCCGCCCCTCTCTCCACCAGTCTCCCCTGCGCCGGCCGCCCCCCCGCCCCCCACCCCCCGGTCGGGGCCCCCCCACCCCCCCCCGGGCCCCCCCCCCCCCCCCCCCCCCCCCCCCGGGGGGGGGCCGCCCCCCCCCCCCCCGGCGCACCAACCGGGGCGCGGCGCGCCCCCCCCCCCCCACCCCCAAAGC